>JAKSMB010000003.1 GCA_024400875.1 Bacteroidales bacterium | reverse complement strand
ATTGTTCATGAGCGTGCAAAAGTACAATTTTGAAAGCAAATCACAACCAAGTTGCAAAAGTTGATTTTCCACGCATAATTGTTCATGAGCGTGCAAAAGTACAATTTTGAAAGCAAATCACAACCAACTGGTCCGTCATAGTAAATGCTAAACTATTGTTCATGAGCGTGCAAAAGTACAATTTTGAAAGCAAATCACAACCGGCTCGATGTGATGACGTGTGTATTTCCTATTGTTCATGAGCGTGCAAAAGTACAATTTTGAAAGCAAATCACAACCGACTCGCTGTGATGACGTGTGTATTGCCTATTGTTCATGAGCGTGCAAAAGTACAATTTTGAAAGCAAATCACAACACCATTCCCATTCAAGCCCGTACTACCCCATTGTTCATGAGCGTGCAAAAGTACAATTTTGAAAGCAAATCACAACAGAAGTTTGCTAATATTTACTGATGATATGATTGTTCATGAGCGTGCAAAAGTACAATTTTGAAAGCAAATCACAACACCATTCCCATTCAAGCCCGTACTACCCCATTGTTCATGAGCGTGCAAAAGTACAATTTTGAAAGCAAATCACAACAAGGTTCTACAACATCGGCAGCGTCTGCGCATTGTTTATGAACGTACAAAAGTACAATTCTGCATACCACTGGCGGAAGGCAGTAAGCAGTAAGCAGTAAGCGGGAAGCTGAAGGCGGAAGGCAGGAGGCAAAAAGCTAAAAGCTAATGGCTAATGGCTAATAGCTAATGGCTAATATCCTTCGGGTACGCGTTCTTGCCAGCTGCGCACCTGCATTTTGGTACGGTTTACGGGCACGTAGCGTGGTTTCACCCGTATGCGCTCGTAGCGCACGTCCTGGTAGGTTTTGGTTTCCACGATGGCACTCACCTTGACGTTCACGCGGATGCTGGAGTGGTAGTTGTCGTTGTAGAGCCCGATGTAGTGCGTGCCTTGCAGCATGTTGGCTTTGTCGATGCGGCCGTAGCCACCCGTGCCAAAGCCCTTCTGGTATGCACGGTACTCGCCACCCTTCATGAAGGCATTGCAGTCGTTGGCGCTCGACATCAGCGCATATTGCACGTTATCCACCTTGTTCTCGTCGGGGATGAGCAGGTCCACGCCCACGCCCAACGCCAACGCCGCCAACGGAGAGGCCACCCCCACCCATTTGGCCACCTGTTTCACCGCCGACTTGGTGAGCGACTTGTTCTTGCTCCACACCGATGCGGCGTTCTTGCCCACGGCTACCCAATAGGCCCACGCCACCACCTCGGTGGTCTTGTTCTCATCCTCCCGGTTTACGGGCAACGAAAACTTCACGTAGTCGCGCGGGTTGTCTTTCTTCACGATACCCACGGCCTTGACCTCCACCACGTTGTCGGCAAGCATCTGTTCCGACAGTTCGTCGGACACCAGTTCGCGTTGCACCTCCACATAGGGGATGGAGTCGTAGCCCACGATGGAGTCTTCGGTTTGGTACACATAGGTAGTGTCGTACATCGTGCGCCATTTCCAGCTCGTGTTGAAGTCCTGGGTGCTTCTGTTCTTGGGGATGCGTTGTATGCGCACGTCGCACGAGTGCCCGACCAAGGTAGGATTGGAGAATCGGAACTCGTAAACCGCCGTTTTCGGTACGGCGATGACCTTATTTTCAATATCGCCCACGCGGTGTTCGTTGTATTTCACCACGTTGGGCAGCTCAATCACCTCCACTTGTTTGAGGGTAAGACCGTTGTTCTCGCTAAAGTCGAGTACAATCTGGTCGCCAGCGGCAAAGCTGAAGTAATAGGAGACGGTGTCGTTGGCTTTCACCTTAAACGACGATTCCATCACCATAACCGGGTTCTGGGCATACAAGCAGACGCAGCCCAACAGCGCAAGCGCTACAAAACAGAAACGATTCAACATGATTTTTTTATTTAACAACACTCTTCACTTCACCTTGATAGACCTGTGTCACCAGTTCGTCGCCACTTTTCATGGTGGAAGCATCCACCACCGCCTTGCCATTGAGGCGGGTGATGCTGAACCCGCGTTTGAGGATATGGTCGGGATGCAGCAGTTTCACCTTATCTTCAAGCGTTGACAGGACATCTTGTTGGCGTTGCATCAGATGCGCTGCCATATTGCCCAGATTGTCTGCTATGTTGGTCACCTCCGCTGCCGAACGTTCCAGTCGATATTTGGCCGTGCGCGTCAAGGCATCCTGAAAGTTGATCAACCTTGCTTGATGTTGCATCAGCACGCCCTTCGATTTCAATGCCAGGTCTTGCGACAGTTGGTTTACCTTCTCGTCAAACTTCTGGAATGCCCCTATCAACTGAAAAGCCACATCCGTGGGGGTGATGTTATAGATGTGGGCAACCATATCCGTAACACTCAGGTTTGTAGAGTGTCCGATGCCCGTAAGCACCGGCAACGGGAAGGTTGCCACGCGGTGAGCCATCCGGTAGTCGTCGTAGCAGCTAAGGCCCACGTCGCCACCGCCACCGCGCACGATCACCACGCAGTCGAAATCCTGCTGGCGCTTTTCGATTTCATCCAGGCGAGTTGTAATGCCCACGATTGCCTTATCGCCCTGCAAGATGGAGGTAAACAGTTCCGTTTGAAAGCAATAGCCGTAACGGTTATTGTTCAACGTAGAGATAAAATCGCTGAAGCCCTTGCTGGTTTCCACGGAGATCACCGCAATGCGTTTCGGCAGCACGGGCATTTTGAGGTTTTTATTCTGCATAAAAACGCCCTCTTTCTGCAAGCGTTCAATCACGGCCTTGCGATTCTTCATCATCTCCCCTAGCGTATAGTTAGGCTCAACGTCCTGAATATGCAGGGCCAAGCCGTGCTTCGGACTAAACTCGATGGACGCCAGGCAAAGGATGCTGATGTTTTCTTTGAGAGGATTGCCCGTAATATCCAAAAACCGCTGATTGATGCGTTGGTAATTGGCCGACCATATCACCGCGCGCATCTCCGCCTTGATAGAGTTGCCCTCTTTTTCCACCAGCTCCGGATAGCAGTGGCCGCTATGCGGGTAGTAGTTCAGTTTCAGGATTTCAGCCTTGATGTAATAGGGCTGGGGATAGGTTCTCTCCACCACCCTATGCAGGCTCATCGTAATCTCCGACAGCGAATATATGGGATGATCTTGAAAGGTCTCTCGTGGGGTTTCCATAATATGACGTTTAATGCGTTGGGGGTCGGCAGCAAGCGTCAACGTCACTGCCATTTTAACAAAGTAAACCGATGACGGGCAGCCATCGGTTTACCAATATGTTCTGTTTAAAACAATATTATTTAGTCTTCAGAAGATCGCGGATTTCAGTAAGAAGAACTTCTTCCTTAGTTGGAGCTGGTTCAGCTTCTGGTTCTGCTGGAGCTTCTTCTTCTTTCTTCTTTGTCATTGCGGTCACCTTAGCGATAGCTTTGATGATGATGAAAAGGCAGATAGCGATGATAAGGAAATCAACTACATTTTGGATGAAAGCGCCATAATTCCAAGTTACAGGATCAACAGCAGCTGTAATTTCAGCACCAGCTTGGTCGAGCACTGCAGGAACGCCTTCCTTAAGTGTGATTTTAAGATCTGATGTATTCACGCCACCTATAGCAGCGATAAGCGGCATAATAAGGTCGCCAACTACAGATGAAACAATTTTACCAAAAGCACCACCAATGATAACACCGATTGCCATGTCAACGACATTACCCTTCATGGCGAATTCCTTGAATTCTTGTAAAAATTTCTTCATAATTAGTGTGTTTAAGTTAGTTGTATTTATTTATGCAAAAATAGTAAAAAAAGCACTATCTTTGCACGCTTTAAAAAGATAATATGAAAATAAACAGTGACAAAGAGACCATTGCAACCACGCCCGAGCGTCTGTACAACGTGCTGGTCAATTTTCTCAACATCGACCAGATTCCGGAGATACCTCAAGTGAGCAATTGGACAAAGCTTGACGATGGTTGCAGTTTCACCATCATGAACATGATTACCTGTGCCATGCGTCTTACCGACCAGCAGCCCTTCAGTCGCGTAGGCTACACCATTAGCACCGACAAAGGCATGGAAGCGCAAGCCAAAGGTATCATCCAAGAGACCGGCGCGGGCTGTTCCATCCAAATCGAGATTGACGCCGACGTGCCCGTCTTCATGCAGCCGATGATCAAAGGGCCTCTCACCCAAGCCATCAACAAAGGTCTTGCTAAGATCAAAGAACTTGCAGAAAGGAGCTAATCTATGGAATACAAGATTCGCACAGAGGGGTTAGTAAAGAAATACAAGAGCAGGACGGTTGTTAACGAGGTTTCCATCAACTTCACACAAGGCGAGATCGTAGGGCTTTTAGGTCCTAACGGTGCTGGCAAGACCACCTCGTTCTATATGATCGTGGGCTTGATCAAGCCATTTGCAGGCAAGATCTTCCTGAACGACACCGACATCACCGAGATGCCTATGTACAAGCGTGCACAGATGGGTTTGGCTTATCTACCGCAGGAGGCGTCCGTTTTCCGCAACCTGACCGTTGAAGAAAACATCAAGGCCATTCTTGAATTCAGTGGGAAGAGCAAGCAGGAGCAACGCGATCAACTGGAAAATCTCATCTCCGAGTTCAACATCGAGAAGGTGCGCCACAACAAAGGCAACAACCTGTCGGGTGGTGAGCGTCGCCGCGTAGAGATTGCCCGTTGCTTAGCCTCCGACCCGAAGTTCATCCTCCTCGACGAGCCCTTCGCCGGCGTTGACCCCATTGCTGTTGAAGACATCCAAGGCATCGTCGCCAAGCTCAAGGACAAGAACATCGGCATTGTCATCACCGACCACAACGTGCACGAGACGCTTTCCATCACCGACCGCGCCTATCTGCTTTTCGAGGGCAAAGTGCTCAAGTCGGGCACGGCCGAGGAACTCGCCGCCGACCCAGTAGTTAAGAAAGTATATCTCGGCAGCAACTTCGAGCTCCGTCGTTAATCCACCTTCCATCTTTCAATTCTTCCCTCTTATAGGGGATGGAGATTCCGCTGCGCTGTCGCTTGCGGGATGGGAACGTGTGTGCGGGAGAGCGCAGCGTTACGGATTGCCCCCCGCAACCGCAAATTCACGCCGCATTTACGCTCTTCGCACGCAACGCATAGGTTAATTTCTGAATATAATTTCTGCTGATTTCTGGAAAAGCCCAAGCCAAATACATCGCAGGTTATGCCAACTTGTATATCGTTACCAACAAAAAGGGTCGACTAAACGTCGACCCTCTCAATATGATAATCTAACTATTATCTGTTAAACTTAAGCATACTCTTTTCTTTATCGATGGTGTATGCACCCCATTCGCTTTCAATGTAGCTTGAGCCGATCACGAAGGCTGCAGGGAGTTTCTTCTTAACGATAACCTTAACGTTTTCGCTGTAATCATCACCCACACGGAGTTCTTCAAGATAGAGAACAGCGCCTTCGATAATGCTACCGTCTTCTTGCTTGATAGCGCCTTCTTTTTCTTCAAAGTCATTCAAGCTGATGATTGATTCTTTCAAGAAACGAGTAGCGTCTGCGTAGTTCATATAGATTTCTTCGCTATTGTTGCCAATAATGAATTCCATAGATTTTGAATTAGCGAAGCAAGCACCCTTAACATCGTCACCTACGATAGTAACAGGCAATGTTCTTTGTTGGATAACGGCGATGCCAGCACCTGGACGTACGCTATCAATCTTATCATTGGAAGGAACATAGTCATCGCGCAAGATGATGAACTCGGTACGACGGTTCAAAGCGTGAGCAGCTTCCTGTTCATCTTTAGATGACAACGTAGCGATATAGTCTTCCGTCAAATAAGTACCTTTTGCGAAGAAGAACTTCTTACCTTTATAGAAAGAGTACATATCTTTTTCAAGGCGACGTGGACGATATTCACCATAACCTTTAGGAACGATACGATCAGCAGCAATACCCTTTCTGTTTACGAGGAAGTCGACGCAAGATTGAGCACGCTTTTGTGACAAGACTTCGTTCTTTTCTTCGGTGTCACGAGCATCAGTGTGGGAACGCAACTCAACTACGATGGTTGGGTTCTTTACCATAATGTTATAGAGGTACATCAAAGAGTCTTCATACTGAGGTTTGAGGTCCCATTTTGCCAGATCGTAAAGGATTTCAGGCAATACGATAGGATCCTTTGGGATTGGTTCCAATGCGAAGTCTTGTTTGAGATCAGTATTTTCTTCCAAGCCAACGGTTGTAGCCTTAGCAGTATTACCATTTTCCCAATAGCCCTTCTTAGCAACCTTGATATCATAAGTAGTAGCACCTAAGATCTTAGTTTTGTCGAAGTGATAGTAACCCTTAACATCCGTAGTTGTTTTATAAGAAGTACCATCAGAGCCAACGATTTCAACTTCTACGCCGTCCATATATTGACCATTGTTTTTGTCGCGGATATAACCAGAGAGGGTATATACCAACGGACGAAGGAGGAAGTAATAGATATCGTCGCCGCCACGACCGCCAGGACGGTTGGAGGAGAAATAACCTTTTGACAAATATGGAGATTTGGATTTAGGATCGATAGCTTCATTTTCATCAAAGATGATACCAATTTCATCGTAAGAGGAGTTGATAGGTACCATCAAATTTTCTGGAGTTTGCCATTCGCCATTTTTCTTATGGCTTACGAAGAGGTCGAGGCCACCCATACCTGGCCAACCATCGGAAGAGAAATAGAGCTCTTCGTCGTTACGCAAAGCTGGGAATACTTCCTGACCGGCAGTATTCACGTTCGGACCCAAGTTGGTAACATTTGTAAACTTGCCAGATTTCTTTGCGCGGGTAGCCATATAGATATCATAGCCACCGAAACCGCCTGCCATATTTGAAGCAAAGTAGATTGTCAATTCATCACCAGAGATGATTGGGTGTACGTAGTTGAAGGAAGAGTCGCCAAGGACTACCAATTCTGGTTCGCCCCAAGCTTTACCTTTCTTCATGGATTTGTAGATATAACAACCTTGAACTTTCTTTTTATCTTGAGGACATTTTGTGAAGTAGTATACCGTACCTTTTCTATTAGAGGATGCTTCACCTTCATTCACGCCAGAGTTAAGGACACCACCTTCGTCAAGTGTAGTAACAGGAGACCATTCACCCGGCCACTCTGTATTTTTACTTTTAGGTTTGTTGGAGATGTAAATATCGGAGAAGGCAACACCGGTCCATTGGTCGGTACCTTTACCCGTTGAACCTTCACGGTTAGAAGTGAAGATAATGGAGTTTCTTTTTTCGTCGTTACCCCAACGTGGAGCCCATTCATCATCGCGGGTATTGAACTTTTTCAAGTTCTCTACCTCATAGCGAGTAGGGTTTTCCGTCCACATTTTTGAGTTCTTACAGCCCTCGATGCGCACATCAGCACGAGAATCTTCTGGGGCACGTTTTTTGAAGTTTTGATAATACTTCAAAGCCAAATCATAATCACCACGCAAGTTATAGATGCTACCCAAATGGAAAAGGATCATAGGGTTATCCTTTTGGTAGTTTTTCTTTTCCAAACGCAGGTATTGTTGTTCAGCCTTCTTAAGGTCGCCCATAATACGATAGCACTCTGCGATTTGGAATGTGGCACGTTGAATTTCAACACGGTTTGAAGAAAGTTTCTTGATACCTTTCTTATACGCATCCAAAGCTTTCTCATATTGGCAATCTCTAAAAAGGTTGTCAGCTTCGCGCAATATCTGTGCATTCAAGCTATAAGATGCTGTAATTAAAACAGATACAAGAACTAAAACTAGTTTATATAACTTCATAATTAGAAATATTTTACCTTATAAAAACGAGAGCGCTAAAATAATAAAAAAATGGGATAGTTTTCACTACCCCATTTCATTTTTTATATAGTGTTGATAACTATTTCTTAACGTCAGTTTTTACGCGGGTAACTTTACCACCTCTGATGCGGAAGAGGTCGTATGCCAATGGGTTAGCAACCAAGATACCGGAGTAAGTACCGAAGATGATACCGATCAACATTGCGAATACGAAACCGCGGATAACTTCGCCACCGAAGATGAAGATCACCAACAAGGTAACGATGGTGGTCAAGGCGGTGTTAACGCTACGACCCATTGTGCTATTGATAGCGGTATTGAAGTTTTCGTAATTGTCGCGTTTTGGATAGAGAGCCAAGTTCTCACGAACACGGTCCATAATAACCACAACGTTGTTGATAGAGTAACCGATCACCGTCAGGATAGCTGCGATGAAGTTCTGGTCGATTTCCATTGAGAACGGCATAAACTTGTAGAACAAGGAGAACATACCGATTGTCAAGAAGGAGTCGTGGAACAAAGCAGCAACACCAGCGATACCGAATTGCCAGTTTCTGAATCGGAGAGCGATGTAGATGAAGATCAATACCAAGGAAGCGAGTACAGCCCATACAGCATTTCTGAGCAATTCTCTTGCGATGGTAGGTTGAATCTTTTGTGATGATTGGATACCACGAACATCGTTGGTCAAATGAGTAAAGTCGTATTCAGAGAGGTCTTGTTTGTTGTAGAATCCCTTCAAGGATTTGTACAACTTAGCTTGACATTCTGCATCATCAGCAGGATCATTGCTGTCGATCTTATAGTTGGTGATGATACGGATTTGGTCGTTACCACCGAAGGTCTTTACTTCAGGGTTGCCACCGAATTCTTTAGCAACAGCAGAACGAACTTCCTTAGTTGTAACATCCTTATCGAAACGTACTACATAGCAACGACCACCTGTAAAGTCGATACCTGGTTGCAGTTTCAATGTGCAGAAAGAAATTGCAGAGATAACGATCAAAGCGCAAGAGATGGTATAGAACACTTTTCTCTTTCCGAGGAAGTTGATAGCAGTGTTTTCGAAAGCGTGAAGAGTAACAGCGGTACCGACTTCGATAGTTTTACCTTTCTTAAGACGTCTTTCAATGATAAGACGAGAGAGAAGAATAGCAGTAAAGAGAGAAGAAAGAATACCGATGATCAATGTAGTAGCGAAACCTTGGATAGGACCGGAACCGAAGATATAAAGAACGATAGCGGTAATCAAAGTAGTTACGTTACCGTCGATGATAGCGGAGTAAGAATGTTTGAAACCTTCGTCGATAGCCACGCGGATACCTTTACCTGCGCGAACTTCTTCGCGAACACGTTCGTAAATAATTACGTTAGCATCGACAGCCATACCCAATGTAAGTACGATACCAGCGATACCAGGCAATGTAAGAACTGCGCCCATAGATGAAAGAACACCTACGATGAAGAATACGTTTGACAACAATGCGAGGTCAGCAACGAGACCAGCACGGCTGTAGTAGAAGAACATATAAAGGATAACGATGATGAACGCAGCGAGGAATGAAAGCAAACCTGAACGAATAGATTCCTTACCCAATGTAGGACCTACAACTTCAGATTGAACGATATTCACGCGAGCTTCGAGGTTACCAGAGTTCAAAACGGTTGCCAAGTCCTTAGCTTCTTCGATAGTGAAGCTACCAGAAATTTCGGAGTTACCGTTAGGGATTTCATTTTTAACTGTAGGAGCTGAGTAAACGAATTCATCAAGAACGATAGCAACGCAAGTAGGACGGCCGTTAGCGGCACCCTTTTCTGCAGCTTCCTTGGTAAGTTTACGCCATTCATCAGCAGCTTGGTCTTCCATTGACATGTTAACAACAACGCGGTTGTTTTGGTCAACGTCTTGACGTGCGCTACGTACAACGCGTGCGCCACCGATTGTTTCAGAGCTCAACAATGGTCCAATGCGATCATTTTTCTTTTTCAATGGATACAATGGGAAAGCGTTGCCGAATTCTTTTTCAGCAGCACCCCAATAGAATACTACGCTATTGTCACCCAAGATGCGTTGAAGTTCAGGGAGCATCTTGTTGATGGCTGGCATGTCAGCTTCTTTAAAGTAACCGATCACATAACCGCCAGGGATAGCTACAGCCTTGCTCATAATAGCGCCAGCAGTAGCATCAACTTCTGCTTCTTCTTCGTCTTCATCTTCATCGATGGCAGCCTTTGCATCAGCAGCAGCCAAAGCGTCAACTGCAGTGCTGTCGTTAGTTACCAAAGTAGAATCAGCCTTAGGAGCTTCAGTTTCTTCAACAGTTTTCTTATTCTTCAATTGTTCAGCCAATTGTGCATCAGCTTCGATGAAACGTTGTTGGATGAATTTACCACCTACAACATCACCGTATACTTCCCAGAATTCCAATTTAGCAGTGCTCTTCAAAAGGTCAGTAACACGTTCTGGTTCCTTAATACCAGGAAGTTCAACGAGGATACGACCACCTTGCAACATTTGCAAGTTAGGTTGAGCAACGCCGAAACGGTCGATACGAGTACGGAGAATCTTGAAAGTACGATCAACGATCTCGCCAGATTCTTTCTTCATCCAAGAGATGATTTGTTGATCAGAAGCATTCTTGATACCGGAACGTTCGCCGAAATAAGTACGCAAGTTTGCGTTGTTCAACTTCAAAGCGCTCTTTTGGCTGTTGAAGTTCTTTACGAAAATATCAATGAAATCGCCATTAGTGGCATTCGCATATTCTTTTTCTGATTTTTCGAATGTAGTCTTGAACAAGTTATCTTCCTTGTTGGTAGCCAAACTTTGAACAACATCAGGCATTGAGATTTCGAGGGTTACGTTCATACCACCCTTCAAGTCCAAACCTAAGTTCAATTCTTTGTACTTACATTTCTTGTAAGTGCTACCCAAGAAAACTGTGGAGTCATTCATGTTGGTAAGATATTGAAGCGTTCTTGCATCAATCATTGAATCAACAAGATGCTTCTCCAACATAACGTCACCGTGAGCTTCTTTTCTCACCTCTTCCAAAGCGGTTGGATCATTAGCAAATTGTGCAGCCTTTTTCTCCACACGCCAAGTAGCGAATGAAAAAGACAAACAATAAAGGCACACCAATGCTAAGAGTACGGTGAAAAATAAAATAAGTCCTTTGTTTTTCATCTTTTTAATTATTTGATTTTTAAATATTTATATAATTTTCTGCATAAAAATTTCAAGGTTGCAAATATAAAAAAATTGTCGTATGACGCAAAAACAAATGTAAGTTTTTTTCTAACAGTCGTTTTTGACGCCCATACATATAATTCAGCAACGTTTACCAATTATCACGGTAATCGTTTATCTTGTTATACTTGAGCACATCCTTGAGCACACTTGCCTTCACATTGATGGTGAAACTCCAGCCTTTACGATACCCAAACGGTATCCAATTGAAACTCATTTCCCAGCAGTGCATATCTCTATAGATATCTATAGAGGTGTAAGAAAAGTCTTTCTGTACAAAGTCATAACCTGTTGTAACGCCCACTTTCCACTTCTTCGTCACATACACATCTCCTATGAAATTGACCGTATGCACCATATTGTTGGTATACTTTGCAGTATCTAGTAACATATAATAGTATATATTATCATTTATACCATAAGAGAACGTGTAGTTCAACGTAACCGACCACGGCTGTGTTTCCTTCGACTTCCTTTCCTCTGTCCTACCTACATTCTTCTTCATATTCTTGAAAGTGTTCTGATCCAGGCGCAGGTTCAAAGCCAGACTCACTCCTGTGGATGACAAACGGAAGAGGCGATGATTTTCGTTCCATTCAAACTTATTGATAGACTTACCCGACGGTCCTATCACGTAAGGATCGAACGCAAAATTATATGTAATGTAAAGTTGTTTAAACAGCGTACTTCTACCCGACAAAGTAAGTTTAGAAAGATTCAACGAATCGGCGGCAAAGTTGTAATTCATTGACACATTAAGATTATCAATGATGGGTATCTTCTTAACACCCGTCAGTGTATCTCTTTTTGAGCGCACCTTGATTTCCACATTGTTGCCGAACGTCAACTGCGCCAACGCCTGCGTATTCGAGGAAACCGTACCAAAGATAGCATTATCATATCTAGAATATTCCACTTCCTGTCCTGTAATCGGATTGAAATATGTATCTCTTGTAACACCCGATATATTAGGACGATAGGTAAAATTCAAATTGGGAGTTATTACGTGACGCAAAGCCTGCAGACCGCCTTTTTTGAACGCATACATCACATACACCTTAGTTGTCAAGGAGGAGGACAGGCTCAAATCGTGCAGAGCATTAAATCCCCGATGGAAATATTGATTCAGCTGCGCAGTTCCCGCCTCCGGATCCGGAATAGTCATATCGCGGGTATAGGATTGCAAGTACCATTTCTCCACCAATGTAACTGCTGTATTCCAGTTGATTAGCTTTGCAATCTTTATAGGGATCGTCAACGGGATAGTATGCATCATACCATAATCGATGTTTTCCCAGGTTTGTGGTTTCAGGAATAAAGAGTCCATCGTGCTGACACGACCGGTCAGCTGCGAACTCCATTTCATCGAGATATTATCATACCACCTCAGGCGTCCTACCTTGTTTTTCTTTCTGAAAGGATAGAACTGAATGACGGACATACTCACATCTGGCAACTTAAAGTCAACGGTGTGCAAACCAGTGTTTTGAGAATATGACAAAGTTGCATCTACATAAAAGAAATCTTTAGCCGAGGTCGACACATTCACCGTGGATGTAAACTGATTGGAGAGGTAATCATTTGCATTGGTAAGGTTATTGCGAGAATAGTTGGCACTCACAATGTCGACGTGTGCATTGAAGCGTGTAGTAGGATGTGATTTCATATCCTGCTTATGGTCCCAGAAGATCTTATAATCGTTTGTCACTCGGTAAGATGAGTCGAGGCGTTCGCCCATTCTCGTCTGATGGAAGCCCAGTTCAACATTACCCTTGCATTTATATCGATAGACGTAGTTGGACTTCGCCTTCACCGCCCAGCTGCCACGGGTGTAGAGATCAGCGCCCAGCAGCAGATCGAGGTTATCGTTGATTGCGAAATAGTATCCAAAGTCTTGGAAATAGAAACCTAAGCGTGAGTTTTCGCCAAAAGAGGGCATCACCAATCCAGACGTCCTACCCTTTTCCAGCGGGAAGAAGCCAAAGGGCAGCACCAGCGGTGTAGGTACGCCGGAGAAACTCAAGCACGCCGGACCAATCACAATCTTATCGTGTTGAATGAGTTTTGCTTTTGTAAAAGAGATCTGATAATGAGGATCATCCAGTTCGCACGTAGTATATTTACCGTTTTTCAGGAAAGCCACGTTATCGCCCATCTTCTTCACCTGTTCACCATGAATAAAGCCTTCGTCCTGCGTTGTGATCACGTTTGTAATCTTCCCCTTCTGCGTTGTAAAGTTATACTTTATCTCTTGGGCGCGATAGTTATCCTCGCCCTGCACAAACACAGGGTCTCCATGAACACGACCATTGGAGTCGGCCACACCAGAGGCATACAACTCATTGTTTTTAAAATCGATAACGATATAGTCTGCGTGCAACTCCATATCTTCGTAATGAACGACTGCGTCACCAAAAAGATAGGTCAGACGGTGTTCCATATCGTTAACGGTAGAATCCTTGGCGCTATAAGTAACGATAGATGTAATGGCGTTGGGTGAAATAACCTTACCTTTCTTTTCGTTATTGGAAAGAGAATCTTCCAACAGTGGATTGTTTCGAAGGGAGTCGGGCACTTGTACTGGCATAGGTATCGACACTGTGTCGCCCTGCGCATTGACGGTTTTACCATTCCACGGTCGCTGAGCATTACACACAACGGCAACGAGGCTGAAGAACAATATCAAATTCAGTCTCTGAAAATATGAAAAACGAGTTGTGTATAAGTTTTTTAACAACACTATCAAAGTATGAACAATAACTTTACCTTTGCAGATTTAATAAAACGGCAAAAATATAAAAAAAGTTTGGTATTTATGAACTTGAAAAAACATATATTATTGTGTATTACGATGGTCTTCTTCGGCTTTTCGGTCATTGGCCAAAACGATGCAAAGACCTTCAAAGTAGTGATTGACGCCGGTCACGGTGGTGGCGACTCTGGATGTTTAGGTTCGATCACAAAGGAGAAGGACGTCAACCTCTACACTGCTTTGAAATTAGGCAAGCTGATCAGTGAGAATTGTCCAGAAGTGCAGGTCATTTACACTCGAAAGACCGACGTTTTTGTAGAGTTATACCGACGTGCTGAGATTGCGAACAGCAACCACGCCAACCTTTTCATATCCATACACTGCAATGCGTCGGAGAACCACGCTGGCAACGGAGTAGAAACCTTCGTGATGGGTTTGGCAAAGAGCGAAGCCAACCAGGCAGTTGCCCGTAAAGAAAATGCTGCGATGTTGATGGAGAAGAACTATCAGAACAACTATGATGGTTTCAACCCTACTTCTCCCGAATCCAACATCATATTTTCACTCTACTCTTCCGCATATCTTAGCAAATCTATCACTTTGGCCGAGAAGGTTCAGAAGAACCTACTTGCAGCCTCCAACCTCACCGACCGCGGCGTGAAGCAGGCTGGCTACTGGGTGCTTTACAAAGTAGCGATGCCGAGTATTTTAGTGGAATTGGGCTTTCTATCCAACCCCAAAGACGAGGAATATTTGGCCAAATTGGCCAACCAAGATCGTGAAGCCATCGCCATCTACAATGCCTTCGTGGATTACCTGACCGTTGTTAATGGTTCCACGCACAAGCACATTCCTGTTGGGAAAGCTGCTCCTCAAGAAACGGTACAGCCCGCAGTCGCCGCAAAAACAGACACCACCGCGGCACCCACCATTCATCGCAGCAACGACACGACCCTAGCCGCCATCGCAAACACTGTTATTCAATCTTCTGTTTGCTTCAAAGTTCAATTTCTTGCCTCTCCTGTAAAGTTAGCATCCAACGACAAGCGTTTGCAAGGTCTTCCCAAAGTCGACTTTTATCAGGAAAACGGGTTATGGAAATACACCGCCGGCATTGAAACGGACTACAGCGCTGCTCTTGAAACACTTAGTGCTGTGAAAGAGAAACACCCTGATGCATTCCTTATTGCTTTCAACGGATCTGAAAAAATATCTGTTCCAGAGGCTCGAAAAATGCTCAAAAAATAATACTTTTGCAACCTTCAAGAACCAAGCGGATGTCAACAGAAAAAGATAAAAAACAATACTCCGAAAAAAACATCAAAAGCATGAAGGTAGCGATCTTTTGCATCGCTGCCATCGTGATCTTTTATTTTGGATGTAGTTTTCTCAAAGGATTAAACATTTTTGGAAAGAAAACATACTATTATGCAGTCTTTGACGACGTTGGTGCACTTCACGAAAGCACAACAGTGGCCATCAACGGTTTTCCTATCGGCAAAGTAAGCAAGATATCCATGCTCAGCAGCGACCCCGTGCGCATTTGTGCTGAAATATTGGTTACCGAAAAGGTAGATATCCCCGAAGACAGTTACTTTGAGGTTGCTCAAAAAGACGTTCTCGGAGGAATGATCGTCAATGTCATTATGGGTAAATCTTCCCGTATGGCCCACAGTAAAGACACGCTCGCCTGCGGTTTGCAACCCGGCATGTTTGACGGCATCGACGACCTCAAAGCGCAATTATCCAGTGTATTGGCATCGGTAGACACCATTGGCATGTCTATTAAGAGTGCCTTCCTTCTGAATGATCCTAACAATGGAGCACTCATGCTGAAGAACACACTTATCAACTTGGAGGCTTCCACTCAACATCTCAACAAGATGCTCGCCAACAATGAGCAAAGCGTAGGTAATATTGTTCACAAGCTCGACAAGTTGAGTTCAACCTTGAGCAATGCAGCTCCTCAACTGGAAGCCATCATCAGCAACATCAACAACATCTCCGACTCCGTAGCTCAAAGCAATATTCGCACTTTGGTTACCGACGCTCAAGAAGCCGTTGCCAACATCAACAGTCTTACCGCCAGCATCGAACGTGGCGAAGGTAGTGCCGGTCTGCTGATGAAGAACGATTCTCTCTATTCCAATGTTAACAAAACGGTGGAAAGCTTAGACAATCTACTTAAAGATTTGAAAGCTAATCCATCCAAATATATCAACGTAACAGTCTTTGGTAAAAAAAATAAAAACTAACTATACAAAACAACTATGGCTTTAGAAATCACAGGTAAACTCATCGCTAAATTAGATATGCAATCCGGCACCAGCAAAACCGGCAACAACTGGCAAAAACAGGAATTTGTCATCGAAACATTGGATCAATATCCACAAAAGATATGCAGTAACCTTTGGGGTGACAAAACCGACCAGCTCAACCAGTTCAACATTGGCGATCTCATCAAAGTATCCTTCGATCTGAGTTCAAGAGAGTTCAATGGAAAATGGTATACCGACGTAAGAGCTTGGAGAATCGAAGCTGCACCTGCTGGCGGCACACCTGTTCCAGGTCCCGCAACCTTCAATCCTGCAGCCGTTCAACCTCAGCACACCGCCTACACAGCTCCTGCCGCACAAACAATGCCGGAGTATCCTGCAAGTACGCCAATGGATACCTTTTCCAACGACGATAGCAGCGACCTGCCCTTCTAATTAACATCAATCTTAAACAATTCTTGCTATGAACCAGGGGATTTGCCTTTGGTCTTCGGTTGCTCTACGCGCTGAGGCCAGCCACTGCTCCGAAATGGTTTCTCAACTTCTGTTTGGAGAAACCTATTCCGTATTAGAATCTGCAACCGAGTGGACAAAGATTTGTACCACCGATTGCCAATACGAGGGATGGATTAGCAGCAAACAGCACACGCCGTTATCCGATGAAGAGTTTGAGGCATATGTTGCGACCGACAAGGTTGTCGTACACAACCTTATCACCCGCACATACAACACCACCGACTATGCTGCATTTCCGATCTTTATCGGATCACAATTCCCGACGCCAGATGCGGACGGCAACTTCGTCCTGGCCGGCATAGAGTACTCCGTGGAAGATCGCGACATCCTCACTCCCCTTAACACTTTAAATCCTGCCGACAAACAGGACGCACTGCTACACTGCGGATTTCAGCTGCTGAACACGCCGTATTTGTGGGGTGGACGCACGCCTGCCGGCATCGATTGCTCCGGCTTCGTGCAACTATTGTTCAAGAACATTGGCATCACCCTACCCCGCGACGCCTCCCAACAGGTTGAGCTTGGCGAGAATGTTGACTTCGTAGATGAAGCCCGCGTAGGTGATCTCGCCTTCTTCGAGAATGAAGAAGGTCGCGTCGTACACGTTGGCATGGTTTGCGGCGAACGACAAATCATCCACGCCTCCGGCCATGTGCAAGTGAATGTACTCGACGACACAGGCATCTTCAACCAATACACGAAGAAATACACTCACAAACTCCGCATCATCAAACGGATATTGTAGATTATGAAGAAAAAAACACTCCTCATCGCTGCCGCCATCGTTGCCATCGCCTTGGCAATCCTTGGTGTGGCAGCTTTTTCTATTTTTGGTCCTAACACCAAGAATACGAAAGAAGTGCAGATCACCGTTCCACGTGATGCTACCTACGCGCAAGTTAAAGACACCCTTCGTGCGCACGACCTGCTCCAAAACGGAAAAACTTTTGATGCCGTGGTCAAAGCTATGAAGTTCAAGACTATGCGTTGTGGCCACTACACGATCTCGCCCAAGATGAGCAATTTTGACTTGGTGCGTCTCTTGCGTGCCGGGCAACACTATCCCGTCAAGTTCGCTTTCAACAACGCCCGCACCATCGACCAGTTTGTTAGCAAAGTCGGCCACCACTTCTTCTTTGAACCCGAAGAGCTACGTACATTGTTGAGCGATTCAACCGTAATGGCGAAATACGGCTTCAATGCCGCTACCATCCCAGCCATGTTCATCCCCAACAGTTACGAGTTCTACTATGATATTTCCGCCGAAGGGTTTCTGGATAAGATGTACAGCATCTATCAAAACTTCTGGAATGAAAAGCGCAAAGCCAAGGCTCAGGAGATCGGACTCTCTCCTATCGAAGTTGCCACGCTTGCCTCCATCGTGGAGGAGGAAAACTTCCGTAGTGATGAAAAGCCCATCATTGCAGGCCTCTACATCAACCGTCTGCACAAGGGTATGCTTTTGCAAGCCGACCCGACCGTAAAATTCGCCATTGGAGACTTCGCCCGCAAGCGCATCCTGAATAGCGATTTGCAGATCGACTCTCCGTACAATACCTACAAATATCCAGGACTGCCGCCGGGCCCTATCCGTATTCCGGATGGTTCAACCTTAGATGCTGTCTTGAACTATACACATCACGACTACCTCTTTATGTGTGCCAAAGAAGACTTCTCTGGTTATCACAACTTCACGGCAAGTGCCGGACAGCACGCACAAAACGCTGCCCGCTACCGAGCCGCCCTCAACAAACGCAATATCAAACACTAGACACTTACCTTTAGTCCCTTTAACCTCTAAATTTTCAACATATATGCAAACCTACGCTATCGGAATCGACATTGGTGCTACCAACACAGACATCGGACTCGTACGCAGCGACGGACAAGTTCTCAGCCACGTCATCCTATCTTCTCAAAGTTATGATCAGGCAGCACCGTATATGACGGACATCGCCAACGGCATTCGTAAGTTAATGTCCGATAACAATATAGAAAGTATCACAGGCATCGGCATTGGTGCTCCTAACGGCAATTACCAAACAGGATGCATTGAGGAGAACACCGCCAACCTGCGTATCAAGACACAAATTCCATTAGGACAAATGTTGAGTGAGCAATTCAACGTGCCCGTGAAGTTGGACAACGATGCCAATGCTGCCGCGTTAGGTGAATTGGTTTACGGTGGCGCCAAAGGAATGAAGCACTTCATTATGCTCACCTTAGGCACGGGTGTGGGCAGCGGTATCGTCATCGACGGTCGATTGTTGCACGGAGCGCATGGTGCTGCCGGCGAGATTGGCCACGCCATCGTTGAGCCCAACGGGCGCGCTTGCAGTTGCGGTCGCAAAGGTTGCATCGAAACCTACGCTTCCGCACGAGGCATCTGTCAAACCTACATAGAAGAAGCCGCCCTCGCCGGGAAGCCGCTGAGCGACGAGGAACGCGCCAACCTCACCTGCAAGTTTGTGGGTGAAGGCGCCAACCAAGGCGATGAGATAGCCATCCGCACCTATCAACGCACAGCCTACTGGGTGGGATTGGCATTAGCCAATGCAGCGGCCTTCTCCGAACCGGAAGCCATCTTCCTGATGGGTGGGCCTACCCGCGCTGGAGAAGCCCTTATGGCTCCCCTTCGTCAGTATTTCGACCAACATCTGCTGTTCCTATACAAAGATAAAATCAACGTTCAGCTATCCAAACTCAACGGCAATGATGCCGCCATCTTGGGCGCCGCCGCTCTTAGTACACTATAAACTTATTAAAACATACCTACTATGAAAAAAACAATCGTTTTGGCTTTCGTAGCCATCCTCAGTGTCTTCACACTGGCATCCTGCAACAAAAACGTTGACCTCACCGGCACCACATGGGAAGGAAGCATTAAAAAAGATACCGTGATGATTGACGGTACCCCTGCTGAATTCAGCATGACAATGACGGTTGACTTCACCACCGACGCCACCGGCCGCCTCTCGGCTGCAAACATGATTGCCATCGATGGCACCCCCTACATGAATCACTCTTTCGACGAATCTTTCTCCTACACCTTTGACGGCGAAAGTTCCGGTTCTCTCTACAACCTTGATCTGGAAGAAGATGAACAATTCTCCATCCCCTTCACCTACGACAAGAAAAACAAACAAATCACAATCAAACAAGAAGACTATACCATCGACCTCCACGAATCTAAATAACAATCTTTCGTAATGATGTAGAAAAAGGACGACCCTATAGGATCGTCCTTTTTTTTTGCACTTTTCTGATGGTAGGCATGGGCGAAAGAATTGATAATTGACAATTGATAATTGATAATCTGTTTGTCAAAGTTTATGTTTTTGTTTAAGTTTTTGTGCGTAAGCAATGGCCAATGGTCTAGATTAATGGTTTTGTGATTGGCATCCTGATTTTCTCCGAAATTCAACACCGAATTCCTTTTCGGGCCAAAAAATGCCAAAATAAAAAAATGCGTCTTCTGCTATGTTTTTTACCAGTTTTGATCAGAAAACTGCATTTTTCGATAACTTTGTTGCACTTCAATTTTTCACTTTTTGGCTATTGATTTTTGAGTTCCGGTGTCGTAAATTTGCCCTGTAAATCTTTAAACAAAATTAATATGGCAAGACAAAATACTTATTTCATCTGTCCGCTCGTGGACTTCACGTTCAAGCGTCTCTTCGGAACCGAAAACAATAAGAACCTCCTGATGGCCTTCCTCAACACCACCATCTCCGACGATACCGGCATCATCACCGACCTCCAGTATCTACCACAGGAACAAGTCGGCATATTTGAAAACGAAAAGAACGTGATCTTCGACATCTTCTGCACCAACAAGAACGGCGACCGCTTCATCATAGAGATGCAGCGTAGCATGCAGCATTTCTTCGCCAACCGCACCATCGCATACGTGAGTAGGGCTGTCAGCAGCAGCTTGCGTCGCGGCGACCCAATCTACGATATTCCTACGGTCTATTCCGTCAACCTGTTGGACTTTCAGCCCGACATGTTTCCTGAGAAGGATAAATATATGTGGAAGATGATGCTGAAAGATGATGACAACAGGATTTTTTCAAACAAGATCGTCCTGTATTTCTTCAAATTGTCTAATTTTGCGGCGCAATCGCCTGAGAAACGGAAATCCTTTAAAAACCAGATGGAGAAGTGGTTCTACTATTTGAAGAACCTGCAGAATATGGACGAGCAGGACTTTCGCGACGAGCAGGATCCCATCTTCAGGCAGTTGCTGGAACAATGTACCTATTCAAAACTCAACAGTATGGAACAAGAGACTTACAACAAGGAGATTCTGGAATACGCAGGCATCAAGGACGCCATCGAATACGCCCGCGAAAAGGGGCAAGAGAACGGCTATAACCAGGGGCTTGCTGAAGGCATAAACGAAGGCATTGAAAAAGGCAGAGAGGAAGAAAAAATCCAGACTGCTCAAAAACTTCTTTCCTTGGGCATAGACATCCCCACCATCGTCGCCGTTACGGGATTGAGTGAGGAGGAGATTCTAAGGACGAAAGGTTGAAAGAACGAAAGGTGGAGGGAGGGAGATTATTCGTATTTGATCGTCGCGTTGTTCACTACCCCGGCTACGGCCACCCCTTCTAGTAGAAGGGGATTAAGTGTGTGCGCAGGATTTCGCCTGTACCTTAATGGATAGTTTATGTTTTCGTGCGCAAGCAAGGTCAATGGCCAATGGTCAAGGTTAATGGTCTACAAACCCCGTTAGGGGTTGAATTTTGTAGCGCGGATGGCGTGTTTCCATTCCCAAACGGCGGCGCGGTAGAGGTGTGCCACGGCGGTGATAACGTCCTCGCCGACGATCGGACGGAGCAGCCCCGCGAGCGTTGCGGCAGGGATAGTAGCACATTTACGAGGGCGGCGAAAGTTGGTATGCAGTAAGCTAAGAGGCAGTAGGCGGAAGGTAGAAAGCAGGAGGAGACGAAGCAGAATAGAGCCCGAAGTTAGTGCGGATAGCCCGACGGCGACGTAAGGAGCCGGGCCGCCCTAGTTGTACAAAAACAAAAACTTAAATTGAAAGTAGAGTGAACTGAGATATAGATAAAATTAAGGCGACCCTTGAGGATCGCCTTTTTATCTATGGTTTAGTGTTTCCAAAATCTGTGGGTAATGTCCTCCCACCTACCCTGCTGGTTGCGATAGAGTCGCTGGTTGGTGGTATTGGATTTCAAGCTGCCCTTCTCCGGGATATATGGGCCTAACTTCACGTAGTCGAACAGGTCGCTATGCTGTGGCATTTGATTTTGTCCCGAATACCATCCAATCTTCACCTTTGAGTGCGCCCGCAGGTGTTGTGCCATCTGCGACAAGTCAACCCTATGAGCATCGCCACCCATAAAGCACACACAGGAGACGGAAGATTTGTATTTTGCCAGCAAGTCATCCATTATCGAAGGGGTAAGTTCCACTCCGATATCCTCACGAAGATGCGGGCTATGACAACCCACACAACGATTCGGACAACCCGTCAAGTTGATAGCCAACGTTACCTCATCAGGAATCTCCTGAAAGACAATGTCGTAATTATAATACTTCATCCTTGTTCACCTTGTTATAGTGACGACGGGCAGCTTCTTCCTGGCGTGGAGCGGAGAAGTTGCTGATACGTTTCATATAGCCAATCACGCGGGTGAGGTAGTCCACATTCGTACTCTGGCAATGTGGACAAGTTTTCAGATAACGTTTATCAATATGACCGCAATCGTTACAGATCGTATTAGGAATATTGAATGTAAAGTAGTTACATCCTTCTATTGCCGCCGTACGCAAGAGTTGACGATATTGTGCCTTGCTCAAATGTTCTTCCAAATTCATATGCAGTGCCGAGCCACCTGTAAGATGTGTGATATATCTTCTGCCGTGCAACTTGAACTTGTCCAACACATTCAGCGACTCATCTTCCACGATGTAGAAATAGCTGTTGTAACAGTCGCGAGGAACCTCGTATCCATCTTCAGAATCCCATTTTGCGTGTTTTACGCCCACATTTTCAGCAGGAATCATTTCACAGTTGAACATCAGTTCCTTCGTGCGGTATTGTTTGTTATATTTTTCAATCAGGCCAAGAATTTCTTCTACAAAAGCTTGATATCTTGGATTGTCATTGATTTCAATGCCCATAAATTCTGCAGCCTCTACCAAACCGTTGATACCGATGGTGAGATATTGGCGATTGATGGCGATAAATCCAGCATCGAACAGTGGAAGCATACCTTTCTCCATCAAATACTTGAGGTTTTCGTTGTAGGCAGTCTGCACCTTGTGGGTAAGATCCACCACCTCAGCTAAGTATTCCATATATGGACGATTTTCGCGGCGTGCCTGCTGGACACAACGATTCAAGTTGATAGTAAGCACACTCTTAGAGCCCGTGGAAACCCCACCTGCGCCCAAGGTATAGCTGAAGCCATTGTCTTGAATCTCGTTACGCAAGCGGCAGCAGCTACTCAAAGAGTCGGCATTATCGCTCACGTAGGTAAAGAATGAATGTCCGGCTGCGTACATCTCTGCGGTGAAGTCGGCGTATTCTTCATCCATAAACTCACCCTCATCGTTGGAAAGCAATGCCATTGTCTCCACCGGGAAGGTAAGAACAGCCTTGGTACGTTCTTGGTTGAACCAGCGCATAAAGCGTTTTTGCAACCAATTCACTGAATCCCAATTCGGTTGTGTGCCATCTGGGAAGTAGAATTCGCCGAAAAGGCTTTGGAAATAATATTTATCGTAATAAGAGATATTCCAGAATACAGATTGGAAGTTACGAGCGCCTGATGGTTGGTTGATGGAATAGACCACCTGTTGGAAGCAATCCGTCACCACTTTGTCGATGGTACGTTGTTTTGCCGACAGATCCACCACTTTGCTATAGTTTTCATAGTAGTCGGCGCCGTATTCCAATGCCAAGAAATGGTCGAGGTACATCAGGAACTCCGGAGTAGCGCACGCGCCGCTCAGCATACTGGAGACCATAAACACCATATTAATAAACCCACCGCAGAAAGACTTCAAGTTGGTAGGTTGTGTGGCGTTGCCACCGATGCTCTTGGTACCGTTCAATAGCCAAGGATACATCGTAATGCTGGCGCAATAGTTGGCGATGCTTGTTTCATCGTTCTTATAGATGAAATGGTGGTTCAGCAAGTACGTATATTTGTCTGCCAATTCCTTGCCATACATCTCCTTGATACGGTCGCACAACATACGGCGATTGAGACGTATGAAGTTTGATTTGGGAAGTTCACCAATCAGGGTAGCCACATTCTTGCGTTCCACGTTAGCGTTAGCATCATACTTACTGCCGGTAGCCGCATTGGATGCGTTGCAATAGTTGATGAGGAAGTCCAGTTTATCCTTCACCTCACGATCTTCATAATGGCGTTGACGGTAAAGGATGTAAGCCTTGGCAACATCATAATAGCGTTCAGCCATCAGTGACTTCTCCACCTGGTTTTGCACATCTTCCACCGCAATGCCGTCAAATATGGACAAGCGGCCCAAGATGTTCACTAAATTCTCGTGAGACGGAAACAAACCTACCGACACAAAGGCCTTTGTAATAGCCGTGCGAATCTTATCCATTGAGAAAGGTTCGCGCTTTCCGTTTCGTTTGATAATGTATAGATCTTCAATCATAAGTTGGTTGTTAATGGTTAATAAACAGGTAACTTATAGGAGAAGAAGCATATCCTAAGACATTCTGCTTTTATTCCCGAAAGCTACATCATCTGAACCCAGGCAGGTCTTCTGGCTTGTTTCAGTGCAAGCGCCTTCCCAACGTTTGTCAGTGGCGTACTGCTTGCACCTTTTTTTGAAACTCACAGCTACGGGCATAGCTCCTGATTTTCACAGGATTCCCTATTTTTCCTCGGAACCTGAATCCGGTTGCAAATATAGAATTTCTACAAAAAAAGAAGGCATCTTTACGGTATTAGTTATCCACACACAAAGATGCTAATATTAGTCCACTTGGAACGATTTTAGGATATCATTGTTAATAAGTTTTTCATTAACGAAAGACATATCCTTTCAATAGATTTCCATCGGGGCAACTTCTTAGTATAAGAAGTTGTTATACGGATAGATTTGGATGTGCAGTTTCTTTATTTCTTCATACAACATTTCCTTCATTTCGTTCACATTCTCCTTTGTTTTAGCAGAGATGAAGAACGTTTTGTGATTGCTTTTTGCCATCCAGGTAGCCTTCAGTTCCTCCAAGGTAATGTTCTCCTTCGTTTTAGGAGTCAAGTCATCTTCTTCCTTTTCCACCCAGGTGTATTGATCTATCTTGTTGAAAATGATGATCATCGGTTTACTGCCCGCATTGATTTCGGAGAGGGTTTGGTTCACCACGGCGATCTGTTCTTCAAAATCAGGGTGGCTAATATCCACCACGTGTAGCAGCAGGTCCGTTTCACGAATCTCATCGAGCGTAGATTTGAAAGACTCCACCAAGCTATGGGGCAGCTTACGGATAAAGCCGACCGTATCGGAAAGCAAGAACGGCAGGTTGCCGAAAACGACCTTGCGCACGGTTGTATCCAAGGTGGCGAAAAGTTTGTTTTCCGCAAACACCTCCGCATTGGAGAGCATATTCATTATGGTTGACTTTCCCACATTGGTATAGCCCACCAGCGCCACACGCACGAACTTGTCGCGATGTCCGCGTTGCGTCTGTTTCTGTCGATCGATATCTCTCAACTTTTGTTCCAACAAAGAGATACGGTTGCGGATGATACGGCGGTCGGTTTCGATTTCCTTTTCACCAGGACCACGCATACCAATACCACCGCGTTGTTTCTCCAAGTGCGTCCACATACCGGTCAAGCGTGGCAACAAGTACTTATACTGAGCCAGCTCCACTTGCACTTTTGCGTGCGCCGTTTGTGCTCTTTTGGCAAAGATATCCAAGATAAGGTGTGTGCGGTCCATCACCTTGCATCCTAAGATAGCCTCAACATTACGTTGCTGAGATGGTGACAATTCGTCGTCCACCACCACCAAGTCGATGCCATTTTCGTGTACATACTCTGCCACTTCCTTGATTTTTCCAGAGCCCATATATGTTCTGGAGTCCGGGTGCTGCAGATTCTGGGTGAAATACTTCACCGCCTGACCACCTGCCGTATCCACCAGGAACGCCAACTCATCCAGATACTCTTTCGTCTTCTCTTCTGTCACCGAAGGCGTTGATACCGCCAAAAGTACGGCTTGTTCTTGTGGAACTTCTTCTAATTTTTGCGCCATATATCTTCTTCTATTACTCTAACCTAAACTATTCGCTCAACTCCAGCCATTCCAACTCTTTCTCCTCCAGTTGTTCCTTCGTTGCTTCGTATGCCTTGTACAGCTCACCCGAATTGATTTCTGCAGCGTACTTATCCGGCTGAGAGAGTTTATCTTCGATTTCAGCAATCTGCTGTTTCAGTTGTTCCATTTCGTCCTCGAGTTTACGCATACGGTTTTTCTTCTTACGGTCGGCGGCCTCCTGCTCTTTGCGGCGTTCGTAGTTTTCCTTATTGGAAGAAACCGGCTTACCACCTGTCGCCGTCGCCGTTGCTGTCGCACGCTGCAACTCATTCAGTGTTTCAAGCTTACGCTGATTCAAGAAATCATACACATCGCCCGTATAGCCACGCAGTTGCTTATCCTTAAATTCGTATGTTTTTGTAGAAAGCCCCTGCAAGAAATCACGATCGTGCGATACCAAGATCAAGCTTCCCTCGTATTGCAGCAGTGCATTCTTCAGCACATCCTTGGACGGCATATCCAAGTGGTTGGTTGGCTCGTCCAGTATCAGCAAGTTGAATGGAGAAAGCAGCAGTTTTGCCAATGCCAATCGAGCCTTCTCGCCACCCGACAGCACCTTTACCTTCTTCTCCGTAGCCTCCGTATCAAAAAGGAAGCTACCTAAGATCGTGCGTATCTTCGGTCTGATGTCACCTACTGCCACGTCGTCGATGGTTTCGAAAACGGTCTTTTCGGGATCCAACAATTTCGCCTGGTTTTGGGCATAGTAGCCAATGACCACCTGATGCCCCAATTCCAAGGCACCCGACATCGGGGCAAGTTCGCCCACGATAGCCTTCACCATTGTGGACTTACCCTCACCATTTCTCCCCACGAAGGCGACACGTTCGCCGCGCTCGATATGGAAGTCAATGCTGTCCAACACATTCGTGGTAGGTTCGTAGGCCAGTGTCAGATTCTTGGCATCCACCACGGCGCGTCCCGAATGCGGGGCAGGCGGGAACTTAAACGTAATGGAAGAGCTATCGTATTCATCGATCTCCACCCTATCCATCTTCTCCAGCATCTTCAATCGACTCTGCACCTGACGGGCCTTGGTTGCCTTATATCTAAAACGCTCAATGAAACGCTCAATCTGGGCAATCTGCTGTTGTTGATTTTCGTATGCTGCCTGCTGATGTTCAATGCGTTCCAAGCGTTGTTCTACATATTGCGAATAGCTACACTTATAGTCTTGGATGGTTCCACAAGTAATCTCCACCGTACGGTTGGTCACTCTATCCAGAAAAGCACGGTCGTGTGACACCAAGATAACGCATCCGTCATAATTGGCAAGGTAGTCCTCCAACCATTGAATAGACTCAATATCCAGATGGTTGGTGGGCTCATCCAAGAGAATAATTTCCGGTTTTTGCAGCAGGATTTTCGACAAGCAGACACGCATTTGCCAGCCATTGCTAAACTCAGCCATCGGGCGAGCAAAGTCGGTACGTTTGAAACCCATACCGGCCAGCACCTTTTCGGCTTCGCCTTCTATCATATTACCTCCCAAATGGTTGTAACGGTCGTTCGTATCCGACAGTTGTTGCGCGAGCAAGGCATACTCTTCCGTTTCGTAGTCGGTACGTTCCGAAAGTTCATTGGTGAGACGCTGCATCTTCGCTTCCAGTTGTTTCACTTCTACGAAAGCAGACATAGTCTCTTCCCATACGGTTTTGTAAGATGTTTCGGCCAGTTCCTGAGGCAGATAGCCGATCTTGTAGCCCGTTGTTACCACCATTGTTCCAGAGGTTGGCTCCATATCCTTATGGATAATCTTCAGCAAGGTGGACTTTCCGGCTCCGTTATGGCCAACCAGACCGATTCGGTCGCGGTCACCTGCCACAAAGGAGATATCGTGAAACAAGAAGTCGCCAGTAAAATTTACAGAGAGTTTATTGAGTTGAATCATTTATCTATTTCGAAATTGAGGCGCAAAAATACGAAAAAAAGGGGCGACTCGAAAGCCGCCCCAGCATCATTTGTTATAGCTAAATTTGAACGTTCTATTAAGCAAATCCACCGCCATTAATGATTGGAGGGATTTCGCCTCCGCGTTGTTGATTGTCTTCGATGACACCACTTTGTTGCTCAAACTTGGTAACATTGTCAGCCAATGCTTGGAGCAAGCGTTTTGCATTTTGAGGAGTCATAATGATACGAGAACGTACATTACCCTTTTGCATACCTGGGAGTATCGATACGAAATCAAGAACGAACTCAGTATTGGAGTGGGAGATGATCGCCAGGTTTGAATAGATACCCTGAGCCACCTCTTCATTCAAGTTTATGTCAATTTTCTGTTCTGGCATATTCTATGTTTTAATCGTTTAATTCAATAGCTTCTCTTGCAGCCATCATAGACTCGTACTCTTCTCTTGAGCCCACGATAGTGTGTTGATAAGCGCGGATACCCGTACCTGCAGGGATCTTTTGGCCTACGATAACATTTTCCTTCATACCCATCAAATCGTCGCTCTTTGCATTGATAGCAGCTTCTGTAAGCACCTTCGTCGTTTCCTGGAAGGAAGCAGCAGAGATAAAGCTGCGGGTTTGCAAGGAAGCACGTGTGATACCTTGAAGGATTGGCTTACCGGTTGCAGGGTTAGCATCGCGTACAGTTACCAACTTCTGATCACGACGTTTCAAGATTGAGTTAACGTCACGCAACTTCTTAGCTGTAATGATCTGGCCAGTTCTAACTTCATCAGAATCACCTGGATCTTCAACAACCTTCTTATCCCAGATTTGATCATTTTCTTCTTGGAAGTCGATCTTGTTAATCAACTCACCTTGGAGGAACTTGGTATCACCTGGATCTTCGATTTCCATCTTACGCATCATTTGACGTACGATAACCTCGAAGTGTTTGTCGCTGATCTTTACACCTTGGAGACGGTATACTTCCTGGATTTCATTGATGATATATTCTTGTACCTTTTGAGCACCCTTGATGTTCAAGATGTCAACTGGAGTAAGAGAACCTTCAGAAAGTGGAGTACCAGCCTTTACAAAGTCATTTGCCTGAGCCAAAACTTGTTTAGAAGTTGGGATGAGATATGTCTTAACGCCAGTACCATCATCGTTACGTGGAGTAACTTTTACAACACGGTTACCACGTTTGAGTTTAGGTTCGAATGATACAACACCATCGATTTCAGAAACGACTGCAGGGTCTGACGGGTTACGTGCTTCAAAGAGCTCGGTTACACGTGGAAGACCACCGGTAATATCGCCTGACTTACCGAATGAGCGAAGGATCTTAACGAGGATTTCACCTGAATCAATTTCATCGCCTTCTTCAACTGCCAAACGAGCACCTACAGGAACGTCAAATCTCTTCAATTCGTTATCGTATTCGTCAACGATAGAGATACTTGGGTTCTTTGTCTTCTGACGGCTTTCGATAATCACCTTATCGTGGATATTGGTTTGTTCATCGGTTTCTACGCGGTATGTAATACCTTCCAAGATATCGTTGAATTTAACCTTACCAGCTACGTCAGTAAGAATTACAGCGTTGAATGGATCCCAATCAGCAATCAAATCACCCTTCTTCAAAGAGTCGCCGTGTTTGAAATAGAGGTTAGAACCGTAAGGTACGTTAGCGGTTGCCAATGCGATACCGGTCTTCACATCAATAATCTTAATTTCAGCGGTACGACCAATAACCTTATAATAAGTCTTGCCAAGAGCATCAGTCTTTTCAAGAGCACGGAGTTCATCGATACTCAAGACACCATCGTATGCAGCTTGGATAGAGCTGTTGGAAGCCACGTTACCAGCAACACCACCGACGTGGAATGTACGCAATGTCAACTGTGTACCAGGTTCACCGATAGATTGAGCAGCGATTACGCCGACAGCCTCACCGATTTGAACCATCTTGCCGGTTGCCAAGTTGCGACCGTAACACTTCTGACAGATACCGTGTTTAGATTCGCAAGTTGGTACTGAACGGATTTCAACTTCTTCGATTGGAGAATCTTCAATAGCTTGACAATATTCTTCAGTAAGCAGTTCACCTGCTTTAACAATAAGTTCACCTGTTTGTGGATGATATACATCGTGCAAGGTAACACGACCTAACAGACGGTCGTACAAAGTTTCAACAACTTCATCATTTTTCTTCATTGCACCAACGGTCATACCACGAAGTGTACCGCAGTCTTCCTCATTGATAATCACATCGTGAGAAACGTCAACCAAACGACGGGTAAGGTAACCAGCGTCGGCAGTTTTCAAAGCGGTATCAGCCAAACCCTTACGAGCACCGTGAGTAGAAATAAAGTACTCTTGTACTGACAAACCTTCCTTGAAGTTTGACAAAATCGGGTTTTCGATAATTTCACCACCGGAAGAACCAGCCTTAGAAGGTTTTGCCATCAAACCACGCATACCAGACAACTGACGGATCTGTTCAGCAGAACCACGGGCACCAGAGTCACGCATCATGTGTACAGGGTTGAAACCTTGACGGTCTTCTTCAATTTCCTTCATCAAAATCTTAGACAAACGAGCATTGCACTGTGACCACACGTCAACGACCTGGTTGTAACGTTCTGTATTTGTGATGAAACCCATATTATAGTTCATCGTAATTTCATCAACCTGTGCATTAGCTTCAGCAATCAATTCTGGCTTAGCATCAGGAATGATAACATCACCCAAGTTAAATGAAAGACCACCTTCGTAAGCCATGCGATAACCCAAGGTCATGATGTTATCAAGGAAGTCGGTACAAACTTTGTTACCACATTTGTTCAATACTTCACCAATGATATCTCTCAAGGCTTTCTTTGTCAACAACATATTGATAAAGCCATAGCCTTTCGGAACAACCTGGTTGAACATAACACGACCTACTGTAGTATCGATGATCTTCATTTCACCATCACCCTTGAGGTCTACACGACATTTGATTTTAGCATTGAGGTGTACCTTCTTCTCATTGTAAGCAATCATTACTTCTTCTGGACCATAGAAGATACCGCCCTCACCCTTAACGTGGTGATCTGGTGTAGATGGTAATTCTTTAGTGATGTAGTACAAACCCAAGACCATATCCTGAGAAGGTACGGTTACAGGAGCACCGTTGGCTGGGTTCAAAATGTTATGGGATGCCATCATCAGCATCTGAGCTTCCATAACGGCAGCATTGCCAAGAGGTACGTGTACAGCCATCTGGTCACCGTCAAAGTCGGCGTTGAAAGCGGTACAACAGAGAGGGTGCAAACGGATAGCCTTACCTTCAACCAATCTTGGTTGGAATGCCTGGATACCCAGACGGTGCAAAGTCGGAGCACGGTTCAGCATAACTGGGTGACCCTTCATGATGTTTTCGAGGATTTCCCATACAACAGGATCCTTACGATCAACAATCTTCTTAGCAGATTTAACAGTCTTTACGATACCTCTTTCGAGAATCTTGCGAATGATAAATGGTTTGAACAGCTCAGCTGCCATATCTTTTGGCAGACCGCATTCATTGAGGTGCAAATCTGGACCTACAACGATTACGGAACGGCCTGAATAGTCAACACGCTTACCCAACAAGTTTTGACGGAAACGACCTTGTTTACCTTTCAAACTATCAGAAAGGGATTTCAAAGGACGATTAGAGTCATTCTTTTGAGCGCCAGACTTCTTAGAGTTGTCGAACAATGAGTCAACAGCCTCTTGCAACATACGTTTTTCATTACGCATAATCACATCTGGAGCCTTGATTTCGATGAGTCGTTTCAGACGATTGTTACGAATGATAACTCTACGATAGAGGTCATTCAAGTCGGACGTAGCGAAACGTCCACCATCCAATGGAACCAAAGGACGAAGTTCTGGAGGAGTAACAGGAACGATCTTCACGATCATCCATTCTGGTCTGTTCTCCGCACGTTTGCGGCTGTCGCGGAAAGCTTCAAATACGCGCAAGCGTTTGAGAAGATCTTTCTTACGTTGTTGAGAAGTTTCAACATTTGCTTTAGCACGCAACTCGTATGATTCACCATCCAAGTCAACCTTGCAAAGAAGGTCATACAATGCTTCAGCACCCATCTTTGCGATGAACTTGTTAGGATCGGTATCATCCAACAATCTATTGTCAGGAGCAAGATTGTCCACAACTTGGAAATATTCTTCCTCTGTCAACAGCGTTTTATATTTAATCTTGTCGCTTTCTGCAACACCCGGTTGGATGACTACATATTTTTCATAATAGACGATTGCATCAATTTCTTTGGATGCCAAACCGAGCAATGCGCCAATCTTATTAGGCAAAGATTTGAAGAACCAAATGTGGGCAACTGGAACCACCAATTGGATGTGTCCCATTCTTTCGCGACGAACCTTGCGTTCTGTAACTTCTACACCGCAACGGTCGCAAGTAACGCCTTTGTAGCGGATTCTCTTATACTTACCGCAATGGCATTCCCAGTCTTTGGTTGGTCCGAAAATCTTTTCACAGAAAAGACCATCACGTTCTGGTTTGTAGGTCCTATAGTTGATGGTTTCCGGTTTGATAACCTCACCGTGGGACTGGTCCAGAATGGTTTCAGGAGAAGCCAAGCTGATGGTAATTCTTTGAAATTCCTTTCTTGTATTATTGTCTTTTCTAAGAGCCATAATGTACAATATGATTTTTAATTGTCTTCTTATTCAAATTTAATATCCAATGCGAGGCCACGGAGCTCGTTAACAAGCACATTGAAGGATTCAGGGATACCGGCTACCGGCATATTGTCACCCTTGACAATGGCTTCATAAGCCTTAGCTCTACCTACCACGTCATCAGACTTAACGGTAAGGATTTCTTGGAGCACATTAGAAGCACCGTATGCTTCAATTGCCCAGACCTCCATTTCACCGAAACGCTGACCACCGAATTGTGCCTTACCACCAAGCGGTTGTTGCGTAATCATTGAATAAGGTCCGATTGAACGTGCGTGCATCTTATCGTCAACCATGTGGTGCAACTTCAGATAGTAGATGTAACCCACGGTTGCTTTTTGGTGGAATGGTTCACCAGTTTCACCATCATACAACTGAGTGCTACCGTTTTCAGGAAGACCTGCTTCACGGAGGTACTCATTGATTTGATCGAGAGATGCGCCATCGAAGATAGGCGTTGCAAACTTACAACCCTGTTTCTTACCAGCCCAAGCCAAGATGGTTTCATAGATCTGGCCCAAGTTCATACGTGAAGGCACACCCAGCGGGTTCAATACCACGTCTACAGGACGACCGTCTGCCAAGAATGGTAAGTCTTCTTGCTTAACAATCTTAGCCACACAACCCTTGTTACCATGACGACCTGCCATCTTATCACCGATGCGGAGTTTACGCTTGTTAGCAATGTAAACCTTTGCCATTTGAACAATGCCAGAAGGCAACTCGGTACCAATGGTAGCGTCAAAGATTTCACGAGTCTTACGTGCTGTAATATCACGCTCTTTGACAAGATAATTGCGAATAATTTCAGACACCAACGCATTAATCTTAGCATCGTTTGTCCATTTTGAAACTGCGATAGAAGTGAAATCTACAGTGTTCAACAACTTCTGGGAGAACTTAGCACCCTTAGCGATAACGATGTTCTTTGCGTTGTCGTGGATATTGTGGGCAATCTTACCTTCCAAGATCTTATAGAGCTTAGAAACGGCAACATCATGCAACTTGTTGTATTCAACTGCATATCTGTCTTCGATTTCTTTTACAATATCCTTATCTTTAGCTTTGGATTTTCTATCCTTAACCAAACGAGACATCAACTTAGAGCCGATAACAACACCCTTCATGGATGGAGGTGCCTTGAGGGAAGCGTCCTTAACGTCGCCTGCCTTGTCACCGAAGATGGCACGAAGCAACTTCTCTTCTGGAGTAGGATAAGTCTCACCCTTAGGAGTGATCTTACCAATCAGAATGTCGCCTTCGTTAACCTCTGCACCAACGCGGATCAAACCGTCTGAATTCAAATCCTTGGTGGTTTCAGCTGATACGTTTGGAATATCATTGGTAAATTCTTCGAATCCACGTTTTGTGTCACGAACATCCATTGTGAATGATTCGATGTGGATAGAAGTATATAAGTCGTCTGTTACAGCCTTTTCAGAAATAACGACAGCATCCTCGAAGTTGTAACCCTTCCAAGGCATGAATGCTACCATCAAGTTACGACCAAGTGCAAGTTCACCGTTTTCGGTTGCATAACCTTCGGTAAGTACATCGCCTTTCTTCACGTGTTGTCCTTTCACAACGATTGGACGTTGGTTGAAGCAAGAACTTTGGTTCGTTCTTCTGAACTTGAGCAACTGGTAATTCTTAACATTGGAGTCGAAGCTTACCAACGCTTCTGTATCAGTACGTTCGTATTCGATTTCAATATGGAGAGCATCTACTGACTTCACAACACCAGTACCTTCAGCAACGAGAACCACGCGGGAGTCAACAGCAACCTGGTGTTCCAAACCAGTACCAACGACAGGAGCTTCAGGACGTAACAATGGTACGGCCTGACGCATCATGTTAGAACCCATCAAGGCACGGTTAGCATCGTCGTTTTCCAAGAATGGAATCAAAGATGCAGCGATAGATGCAATCTGGTTAGGAGCGATGTCGATCAAGTCAATATCTTCTTTTGGAAGAATTGGGTAGTCGGCCAAACGACGAGCTTTAACCTTCTCACCGAGAACGCCGTTTTCATCCATTGGGGTATTGGCTTGAGCAATACGCATATTATCTTCTTCTTCTGCGGTCAAGAATACCGGTTCTTCATTGAATTGTACTTGGCCATCCACAACTCGACGATATGGAGTAGAGATGAAACCAAGGCGGTTGATCTTTGCGAATACACACAAAGATGAAATCAAACCGATGTTCGGACCTTCAGGGGTCTCGATCGTACACAGACGGCCATAGTGGGTATAGTGTACGTCACGTACTTCGAAACCTGCACGGTCACGGGACAAACCACCAGGACCAAGAGCAGAAATTCTACGCTTATGCGTAATCTCTGACAATGGGTTGGTTTGATCCATGAACTGTGACAGTTGGTTTGTACCGAAGAAAGAGTTCACTACAGAAGAGAGCGTCTTGGCATTGATCAAATCTGTAGGTGAGAACAATTCGTGGTCGCGAACGTTCATCTTTTCACGCATCGTGCGTGCCATACGGTTCAAACCTAAACTGAATTGGTTATATAATTGCTCGCCGACGGTACGGATACGACGGTTGCTCAAGTGGTCGATATCATCCACTTCGGTCTTTGAGTTGATAAGCTCAATCAAATAACGGATAATGGAGATGATGTCATCCTTGGTCAGCACACCCGTTTCCATCGGGATGTTAAGATTCAATTTCTTGTTGATACGATAACGGCCTACTTCGCCGAGATCGTAACGTTTGTCTGAGAAAAACAGTTTATCCAAGGTAGCACGTGCAGTTTCTTCATCAGGAGCTGCAGTACTCTTGAGTTGCAGATAGATATATTCGATAGCCTCTTTACCGGAGTGCGTTGGGTCTTTCTGCAAGGTGTTGAAGATAACAGAGTGGTCGATCTGTTTATCGTCTTGTTTGTGGAAGAGAACAGTCTTGATGTTCGCTTCAGTAATCTTATCGATATGAGCTTTTTCCAAAACGGTCTCACGATCGATAATGATCTCGGTACGTTCAAGGTTCACAACCTCACCGGTTTCGCTATCTACGAAATCCTCATATCTAGATTTTGTAACTGAAGCGGCGAGTTTCTGACCGAGATATCTCTTCAAGTTAGCCTTGGTTGCCTTTACTTCTTGAGTGATGTCGAAGATACTCAAGATATCGCTATCGTTTTCGTAACCAATAGCGCGGAGCAATGTAGTAACAGGCAATTTCTTCTTTCTATCGATATAAGCATACATGATGTTGTTGATATCGGTAGTGAATTCCATCCATGATCCCTTGAAAGGAATGATACGAGCAGAGTACAATGGAGTACCATTCGTATGGTATGAGAATCCGAAGAACACACCAGGAGAACGGTGCAACTGTGATACAACAACACGTTCAGCACCATTGATGATAAAGGTACCGCTTGGGGTCATGTAAGGAATCATGCCCAAGTATACGTCTTGGATTACAGTTTCAAAATCTTCGTGTTCAACATCATTGCAAGAGAGTTTCAACTTAGCTCTCAATGGGACGCTATAAGTCAAACCTCTTTCAAGACATTCATCCATAGAGTAACGCGGTGCGTCGATGTAGTAATCTAAAAACTCCAGGATAAAGTTGCCTCTCTGATCCGTAATAGGGAAGTTCTCTGAGAATGCTTTATAAAGGCCTTCGTTGTGGCGGTTTTCAGCATCAGTATCGATTTGGAAGAACTCCTGAAAAGACTTAAGTTGGATATCCAAGAAGTCTGGATATGGAACTGGTCTTGTGGATGCAAAACTTATTCTTTGATTGTTATTGGTTGCCAAGGCTTTGATTTTTTATTGAATAAAAATTTACTGACTAAATGAATACCAATCAGTGGGTATTAAATACAACAATAAGTACAATACTTCCACCGTAGTGGAAGTGTTGTACTATTGAAAAGGTTATGAAGAAAATTATTTAATTTCTACTTCAGCACCAGCTTCTTCGAGAGTTTTCTTCAAAGATTCAGCTTCTTCTTTAGAAACGCCTTCCTTAACAGCCTTAGGAGCACCGTCAACTAATTCCTTAGCTTCTTTCAAGCCGAGACCAGTTTGTTCTTTAACAGTCTTTACAACTTGAAGTTTTTGAGCGCCAGCTGATTTGAGGATAACGTCGAATTCGGTCTTTTCTTCAGCAGCGGCTGCACCACCAGCTGCAGGACCAGCAGCAACTGCAACAGCTGCAGCAGCTGGTTCAATACCGTATTCATCTTTCAAAATTTGAGCTAATTCGTTAACTTCTTTAACGGTCAAATTAACTAATTGTTCTGCAAATGCTTTCAAATCTGCCATAATTGTATTTTTTTAAATGTTTTTACTTGTTTATTTTTTACTAAAATTGTTTTGTTATGCTCTTTCAGATAATGTCTTAACAATACCAGCCAACTTACCACCACCGGATTGCAATGCGGATACCACATTCTTAGCAGGTGATTGAAGTAATGCTACGATATCGCCAATCAATTCTTCGCGAGACTTAATGTTGCACAATGCGTCGAGATTTTCATCTCCGATGTATGCGGTTTCCTCAATGAAGGCAGCCTTAACGATAGGTTTTGCGTTCTTAGCACGGAATTCCTTGATCATTTTAGCTGGAACGTTACCGGTGTTGCTAAACATGATAGCGGTAGCGCCATTGAGTACTGGATACAATTCGGAATAATCTGCTTCAGCTTGATCCATAGCGCGTTTCAGCAAAGTGTTCTTAACCACTTTCAACTTAACGTCGCGTTTGAAACAGAGTCTGCGCAACTGGTTGACTGTACTAACTTTGAAGCCAGAGATATCTGTTACATATACGTGGGCATAGTTAGCTAAGTCTTGTGAAATTTCTTCAATGATTTGACTTTTTTGTTCTTTATTCATACTAACTAAACTTTATGATTATAATGTAACGGTCTTTGGATCAACTTGTACGCCAGGGCTCATTGTTGTTGAAAGATAAATGCTCTTAACGTATGTACCTTTTGCTGATGTTGGTTTCAACTTAAGAATGGTACCCATCATTTCACGAACATTGTCTGCCAACTGTTCTGCTGAGAAACGGTTTTTGCCAACTGAGGTATGGATGATACCATACTTGTCAACCTTGAAGTCGATCTTACCAGCCTTAACTTCGGAAACGGCTTTGCCAACTTCCATAGTCACAGTGCCAGATTTAGGGTTCGGCATCAAGCCACGGGGACCGAGGATACGACCAAGGGCACCGATCTTTGGCATCACGCTCGGCATAGTGATGATAACGTCAACGTCGGTCCAACCTTGTTTGATCTTGTCAACATATTCATCCAAGCCAACATAATCAGCGCCTGCTGCTTTTGCTTCTTCCTCTTTGTCTGGAGTACAAAGAGCGAGTACGCGAACGACTTTACCTGTACCGTGTGGCAAGGTTACAATACCACGTACCATTTGATTAGCCTTACGAGGGTCAACGCCCAAACGAACGTCGATGTCGAAAGATGCATCAAACTTGGTATATGTAAGATCTTTCACCACTTGGATAGCTTCTGGCAAAGCGTATACTTTACTCTTATCAAATTTAGCAAGGGCCTCTTTGCGTTTTTTTGATATTTTAGCCATGTGATTGTTTTAAATTTTACTTGTTAATTAATTCTGTTCAAAAGGATTCTGACCACCTTTTACATTGACACCCATACTACGTGCTGTGCCTGCTACCATTGACATAGCTGATTCGATTTCGAAACAGTTCAAGTCTGGCAACTTAATTTCGGCAATGCTACGTACTTGGTCCCAAGTAATGGTACCAACCTTTGCACGGTTAGGTTCGCCGGAACCTTTTTGAAGTTTTGCTGCTTCTCTAATTTGTACAGCTACAGGTGGCGTCTTGGTGATGAAGTCAAAAGATTTATCCTTATAGACAGTAATCACTACAGGAATAACCTTGCCAGCAAGATCTTGTGTACGAGAATTGAACTGCTTGCAGAACTCCATGATGTTCACGCCCTTTGAACCCAACGCAGGTCCTACTGGCGGTGACGGATTGGCGGCACCTCCCTTAATTTGTAACTTAATTAATCCAGCTACTTCTTTTGCCATTTTTTAAATTAATTTTAGTGTTTGTAACTATGTTGCGTTATATTTTTTCAACTTGCATAAAACCCAACTCGAGCGGAGTCTTACGGCCGAAGATTTTCACCATAATCTTCAACTTCTTCTTCTCAGTATCAATCTCTTCGATAATACCATTGAATGTGTTGAAAGGACCGTCGATAACTTTGATCTCCTCCCCTACTACGTATGGTTGCAACAACGACTCATCTTGTGTGAGCAATTCGTCAACCTTACCCAATAAGCGAGCAACTTCAGCCGGACGCAACGGCACCGGAGGATCACTTTTGTGCTTACATCCTACAAATCCAAGCACACCAGGAACTTCCAGCAACGTACCTTGCACTTCACCGTTCATCACTGCCTCAACAAAGATGTAACTAGGGAAATAATTGCGCTCGGTCACCACCTTCTTTCCACTTTTTGTACTATGGAAAACTTTTTCGGTTGGAATCAAAACCTTTGTTATGGAATCCTTCAAGCTAGACATCTCAATCTCATTCTCGATATTGAGCTTAACCTTCTTTTCAGTTCCCGTAACCGCCTTGATCACATACCACTTGCGTTCGACTTCTGCCATGATCTGTTATTTTCGATATAACAACAACGATTAAGAAAACTAAATAGCAGGGAACACTAAATCCATTCCCAGATTGAAAATAGCATCCATCAAAAACACGATAAGCGCGATAATTAGGGAAGCAATGGATACTACCACAACACTATTTCCAAGTTCCTGCATGGTTGGCCAGCTCGTCTTACGAACCAACTCTTCATACATTTCTTTAAAATAATTAACTATCTTCATTTTCTTGTATTTTATTTATTCTTTATTACTTTTCCGAAACTTTTTCGTTTGTTTTTACAAAATTCAACCCACAATACAAACCCAACATTGTTAAAAAATATCGAGATCAATCATTTGTAAATCAGTTTTTTACAAAAAATCCGCATCACTAAACCGCACACTTTTTCCCGATTTTTTTACAAGTTGGCAAATATAGTATTTTTTTCATACGAAACACATTGCCCCTCAAAAAAAAGTTTTTAGGCACAATTTTTGTTACTGCAGGCCTCTTTCGCACCTTTAAATTTTGATTTTCACGTATGATATGGTCTTCCCTTGTGCCAACCACATCTTCTCATAAAAGGTCTGCACCTCTTTTAAAATCGGATCACAATCCTGTGCATAAACATCCTTTACGTTTTCCAACATCCCCCATCCATACTCAGGCGCTACCTCCAACACGTATTCGTACAGCTCTTCACTATCCGTCTTCAGATTCAGCACGCCGCCCGTTTCTGGCAACACATTTCTATAGTATCCTACAAAGCGAGGGGAAACGAGTCTTTTGCGTTCAGAACTCAACTGAGGATCCGGGAATGTAACCCATATCTCCGAAACCTCTCCGGGTGCGAAATAATAGGCGATCTTGTCAATGGTTATACGCAAAAATGCCACATTGTCCATCTCTTGTTCCAGCGCATCCTTACATCCTCTCCACAGGCGTGCACCTTTACGGTCGATGCCAATAAAGTTCTTGTTCGGATTGCGTTGCGCCATTGCTATTGTGTATTCACCTTTGCCGCAACCAAGCTCCAAAACTATTGGATTATCATTCTTGAAATAATCTTGGTGCCAACGACCTCTCAACGGGAAAGGTTCATTCTGACAGTCAAAATGAGAACGTTGAAACAGATTCTTAAAGGTTTCGTTCTCAGCAAATCTTTGTAATTTATGTTTAGCCATTAATTAAATTGTTGTATGTTTACTAATTTTTTATATGCCCCCTCAATAGCCAGGAGTTCATTATGGGAGCCTTGTTCTACTATCTTTCCATTTTCCAAAACGACGATATTATCGGCATGTTGAATAGTGGACAAACGGTGTGCAACCACAATCACCGTACGGTTTTTCATAACATTATCGAGGGCCATCTGAACAAAACGTTCCGATTGCGTATCCATGGCAGATGTTGCCTCATCCAATAATAGAATGGGAGAATTGCGCAATACGGCTCGCGCAATACTGATACGCTGACGCTGTCCACCCGACAAATTCAATCCTCGATCACTGAGCTGATGATACACCCCATTCTCAAGTGTAGCAACAAAATTTTCGAGATTAGCAATACGAATAGCTTCCAGCACCTCTTCCTCAGAGGCATCTTTACCCATAGTTATATTGTTATATAATGTATCGTTGAAAAGAACGATATCCTGTGAAACCAAAGAAAAGAGCGAACGGTATGACGGAATATCAAAATCGCGGATATCTGTTCCATCTAAAGTGATCGTACCTTTTATTGGATCATAAAACCGTTCTACCATGTCCATGACGGTGGTTTTTCCCGAACCGGATGGGCCAACCAGTGCCACCATTTGTCCTTTATGTATTTCAAGATTAAAGTCGGTAAGTACTGGTGTCGTTGTATATGAGAAATCTATATGGTTGAACGAGATTTTATCAGTGAAATCTGACAACAGAACTGGATGTTGAGGCTGAAGTATCACCTCTTCTGCATCCATTATTTCATTAATGCGGTCCATGGCAGCAACGCCGCGTTTATAACCGGCAATAGCCGTAGAGATGTTTTTCAATGGTGTTATCAACTGAGAAAAAAGAGCAATATAGGTAATGAATATTTCAGCGGGAAATTGCCCAGGTGATTTAAAGGTCATCGTACCACCAATCACTAAAATCACCATTACTATAGAGACTCCAAGAAACTCACTCAATGGCGAGGCAAGATCCGCTCTACGGTAAATTATCGTCTGTGATCTGGTAAACTCGTCGTTCAAGCGTCTGAACGTTGTTTCCGCGGGAACTTGTGCATTCAGTCCCTTCACCACCCTAACACCAGAAATGCATTCTTCTACGTGAGCAAGTAGAGAACCCAAACGTTTCTTTGAAGTACGGACATCCTTTTTTAAGACATTGGAAAGACGTCCGATCACCAAGAAGGTTACTGGGAAGATTAAGATGGCATACAGAGAAAGTTTTACATTAAGATAAAAGAGGAAGAAAACGTAAAAGACCACCGTAATAGGTTCAGTCAGGAAAGAACGGATTGCGCTTAGAATAGTATTCTGTACCTCCTGAGTGTCGGCAACGGCACGTGAGATAACATCACCTCTCTTTTGTCCACTGAAATAGCCAATAGGGAGAACAAGTATCTTACGATACAAATCATTTCGCAGCTTATATAGCAGGTCGCTTCGCATGGAGGCCATTACCCATTGTGAGGCATAGGCAAAAAGCGATTTAAGGAAATACAACACCAAGGCCACCACGAGTAAGACAACAATAGAGATCTGAGTGGTGCGAAGGTCTATTACTGGCTCAATGAAAGAAATGATGAACGAAGATATAGGGCTCAATTCATCCAGTGAACCACGGAAGAGCAATTTGCAAAACGGTTCAATCATCACAAAAACAGAAATGGTAAGAAGCACTGAACACATATTCAGTAGGAAAACTAAACTAAGTTTACCTACATAGCGCTTAAAAACCAGATGTGAGATTTTGTGACTTTTCATTTTAATAATAAAAAAGGGAGTTGTGAGTCCACAACTCCCTTGAGTTTATCGTAGTTTAGAATTATTTCGTTACAACGAGTTTTCTTGAGAGGGTAGCATTTTCACCTTGAACGTGGATGAAGTAGATACCAGAAGCAAGACCGTTGATAGAAGTTCTGTAGATGTATTCTGCATCAGCAGGAATGTTAACTGTTACAGGAGCAACAACTGTTACACCAGCAAGGTTAGCAATTCTGATAGTAGTTTCACCTGTGATACCGCTAATGTTAACGTTGATGTTATCAGTAGCTGGGTTAGGATAAACGTTCATAGATGCAGAAGCAGTATTTGTTGCTACAGGAGCCAATTCAGGAACGACCACATCAGCTACTGGATTAGCAAGAGCATTACCAGAAACTTCAATTACGAAGGTATCAGTAGCGAGGAGGGCACGAGAGTATGTAGAAATCAAAGCATCCTGACCACCAAGTTTATAGGTTGTTGTATCTTCTTCATTATAATACAACTGACCATTGATAGCAGCACCACTTACAGAATAGAGCTTATATTCTACAGTGTACTTACCTGGACGACGGAACTGGTTGATAGTTTCAGTTACAGGTCTGTTACCCAAGAAGTGGAGGTACAAGCAGTCATATACATATGTAGTACCACCTAAGCCAAGACCGTTGTGTGGGAAGTGTGTACCTTCAATAGATGTACCATTAGCTGGAGCAGCTGAGAAGTAGTAGTTCGTATAATCACGGTTACTGTTATCACCTGACAACCAAGACATGTACTCAGATGTTGTGTATTGAACATTAGCACCGTTTTGAGATGTTGTCATTTCGGTGAGGTAAGATGTGATGCTATCTTCTGGGATGAGTTCACCATTGTAGAAGTATCTCATTTCAACGTAAACCAAAGTATCTGGGTTGTAACATGGATTATTGATCATCCAAGTGTGAACATTCATAGGATCTGCAGTAGTAGCAGTTGTATGACGTGTTACATTACCATCAGCATCTGTAAAGATGAAACGAGGTTTGTTAGTTACTTCAACAGTTACAGCATCATCAGCGATAGGATCGAATGTACCATTGATGTTGGTTACAGACTTACAACCATTGCCATCAACAACTTCTACTGTGAAGGTATGGAAACCATCCGTTGTAGGAGCTGGGTAAGCATAAGTAGCAGCAGTAGCACCAGCGATTTCAGCGCCATCCATAGACCATTGATATGAAGCATAACCTGCAGTAGCAGACAAGTTAGCAACACCACCTTGACATACTACTGTATCCTTCGTAATTGTAGGAACAGGCAATGTGTCAACGATCAATCTTGCAGTAGAAGAAGCTTCGCCACAAGTATTCTTAACCGTACAGGTGATAGTAGCGTTGTTGTAAGTTACATCATAGAGGTCGATTTGACCGAATGTGAATGGTTGTGCAGTAGCATCAGAAGTTCTTTGGATTGTCCAAGTTGTATCAACTGGAGTAGCACCATGCATATTAACATCGATAGTAGGCTCAGTAATAGCTTCGTTAGAGCAGATTTCAATGTTAGCGATTTCAGCATTGAATGTAGGAGCTTCGTGGATGCGGATAGTAGCTTCAGCAGAGTAGTAGCTGTTGCAACGTGTAGTAGCATAGTAACGAACAGTTGCGTCAGCGTTTACAACGTAAGAATCTTCAACGTTGGTCCATTCAGAACCATTCTTAACTTGCCAACCTTGAGCAGTTACTGTGGTGTTACCCTTAACAGTGAGAGCAGGAACGGTTACGAAGTCAGCGAGAGGTTGACCCTTACATGTATCAACAGTAGCGATGTCAGCAACTTGTACAGGAAGTGAAACAAGAGCAACAGCTGAAATGTTAGAAACACCACAATCATTAGAAGCAGACAACGTGATGATAGCATTGGTATCAGCAGCTGTGAATACGTATGCATCAGCAAGAGGAGCTTCTACTGAGTTATCAACTCGTCTCAATGAGATAGTAGAACTAATACCATCTGAACATTGATTTTGAATTGTTACATGTTTAACACTTGCGAATGTGTTACCTTCACAGATTGAATCAACTGTAAGAGCAACGAAAGGAGCAGTCTTAACAGTAATGTTGAGTGTTACGCTCTTATCTTTGTCAGTACACTTACCATCAGTAGCAGTAGCTACAACTGAGAAGTTGTTGCAAGCAGCACCTGTGATAGCACCAGAAACGATCTTGTGAGCAGTTGCATCATATTCGAAATTGAAGTTATTCGGTGTGAATACAACAGGCTTATTAGATGTGAATGGGATTTCGATAGAAGAACCTGAACAAACCTTAACAGTAAGGTCAGCAGCATTGTAAGAAATGATAGCGGTATCGTTAACTACGATAGCAACCTTTTCAGAAGCGTTTGAACCACATCTGTTGGTGAGCATGTAATATGCTTCCTTACCGTTGTCAGTAACTGCGAGTGGAGCGTTTGTATAAGCAGCACCATCGAAGTAGAATTCAGCGGTAACAGTACCTTGAGTAGCAGTAGCATTCGTTTGAGTGTATGTGAATGTGCTAGCAGAGAGAACATCACCAGCGCAGTATTCAGCTACAGAGTTGGTAAGAGTAGCAACTGGGAGAGTATCCACTACAACAGTACGTGCAGGAGAATAGCTGGTTTGACATCTTGTAGTTACGAAATAACGGATAGATGCACCATTGTGAGCCATTGTCATGTGTGTAGCTGGATCAAATGAAGTCCAAGTAGTAGTACCAGGCATATTGATTTCCCAACCTTCAGCATAGATAGCAGAATTGTTATTTTGTACAGAAGGAGTTGTCAATGAAAGAACATCATTGTAACATACAGGAGCAATTGCTTCAACATTGCCAACATTTGCTGGGTAAGCAGCAACGATAGCGAATGTTCTATCCTTAGAACCACAATCAGAAGCGGATGTGAAGGTGAATGTTGTTGCACCAGCAGTAGCAATGCTGCGAGGAGTCAACTTAACAACATAGTTGCCATTAGAACCTGTAGTGTTGATAGTGAAGTTATCATTGTCAGCAGTAGCTGTGAATACGTTGGTAGCCTTAGTCGTTACATTGATTGTAAGAGTATTGCCAGCGCAAAGTGTATCAACAGCAGGAGTTGTGAATGCCAACATTGCAGAATCCTTAACAGTGAGGGTCAAAGGACCAACTGTTGTAGAACCACAATCATTTGTTACAACGTAGGTGATTTGTGCACCATTCATGTCGTTGGTAGCAAGAGTAGTTGCAGCCATTTCAACACCGTTCATCATCCATTGAGTTGTACAACCATTATGATGATTACATGTATGAGCAGGAGCACCAATCTTATCAGCAACACAATCGCCAACGCAAACGGTCAATGCTGAAGCGAGATCAGCAACAGCAGGTTTGTCGTTAACCTTAATTGTATTGTGAGCGCTTTCAGTAGTACCACAAGCGTTTTGAGCAATAACATAGAGATCAGCGCCATCCAATGAGAATGGAAGAGCGTTAATAGAAGCATTGCTTACGAGTGTAGTACCATTCATCCAACGATAAGAACCAGTATTGTTGTTCCAGTTAATGTTCATCACTGGAGCTGGAGCCAAAGCATTACCGGCACAGTATTCAGTAGTGAAGTCAGCGTTGATAGTAACTTCTGGTTTAGCCATCAAATGTACATTGTAAGTAACGATGCTATCGCAACCGTTAACAGCAGCATTAGCGTATGTTCTTACGATAGTTTGATTGTTGTTAGCGTCATCACCAGCGATGTAAGTCAAAGTTGTACCAAGTGTATCAACAGGAATAGAAGCACAGATGTTCAATTCAACAGTTGTACGAGGACGTGGCAATGATCTTACGCGGATAGAGTCAGAAGAAGCACAACCGTATTTGTCAACGAAGTTGTCAACGAACATACAGGTATAACCTTCAGCCATGGTATCAAGTACGAAGGAAGCTTCTGTAACACCATTTGACCAGCTGTGAGATACTACATCAGCACCAGTAGCAGAAATAGTGTGAGGGAATGTGTTACCACAAGCAGCGAATTCATGACCAGTTTCAATACCATCAGCGAAGAACTTAACGGTAGGATCAGCCTTAACCATTACCTTGAAGATGATAGATTCTGAACAGCCAGTCAATGTGCTGGTAGCGGTCAAATAAACATCACAAGTATCAGGGTTGTTAGTGTTCCAACGATATGGGTTGCCAACATATTGACCTTGGCAAATGCTATTCCAAGTGTAGATGAAATTAGTATCACCAGGGATTGTACTGATAGCAGCAGCTGTCAAGATAGCTTCAGAATGCAAACAGAATACAGTGTCGCGAGGTTGGATAATAGTAATATCATTAGAACCTGCAGGAACATTAGCAGCAGCGAGATTGTATGTACAACCTGTTACAGTATCTTTAACGATAACATCATAGTTGCCAGCATTCAAACCAGTAAATACGTTGTCTAATGTGAAGTGAAGACCATTATCAATACTGTATGTGAATACAGCGTCAGCGTCTAATGAATAAACACCGTAAGCAGCGTTAACTGTAAGTGTGCCATTATATGGAGCAGCACAAGCAGTGTTAGCAACAGCTGAAGTAGTAATATTCAAAGTAGCAGGAGCGAAGTCAACGTGAACGATAGTATCCTTAACACAACCAGTGATTTGGTCAGTGATGTGTACACGATAGTCACCATCATGCAATGTATACTTCATGTAAGCGATTGGTTCGAAGTGAGGAATAGCTTCATCTGTTGTAGAACCAGTGTTTGCATAGTAGAATGAGTAATCATATTGATCACCACGTGGGCAGTTTACGATAATTTGACCATTACCTGGTTTAGAAGGAGTTTCAATACATGCAGTGTTAGGATTTGTTGTAACAGCTAAGCATGGAATGAAAGCGTTATCAGCAACTGTAACATTGATAGTAGCAGCACAATGGAGAGCAGAGATTGCTTCGATTGTATAATTACCGCTATTCAAGTTGGTGAAGAAACCAGTAGTATTAGTTACAGAACCGAGAGTGTAAGTCATACCAGAAGTAATGTTTGTAGTAGCAACAACTACGCGACCGTCCTTATTTTCAGAACAGTTGTTATTAGCAGATGTAGAAACAACGGTAAGAGCTGGCATTGTATAGTGATTACCAACTTCAACAGTCTTATCTGTATAACAATGAGTAGCATTGTTGATAGCACGAATTGTATAAGTACCTGGTTCAAGACCTGTGAAAGTATTAGCAGCAGCAGTTACAGCATCAGCAGAACCGTGGTTCAAAATGAAGGTGTAGTCAGCAGCATCGCTATTTGTTACAGTAAGAGAACCTGTACCGATAGTAGAACAATCCTCATCAGGAGTAGCAGTGATGTTCATTCTGTATGCAGGAGCAACCATTTCTACTGTTGCAGTAGCTGTAGAAGAACAACCTGTAGCAACATAAGTCTTAGTGATGGTGTAAGTACCTTCAGCGAGACCAGTGTTAGCATTAACGCCAGTAGCGCTTACAACATCGTATGTGAATGAAGGTTCAAGACCAACTGCGCTCAAAGTGATAGCACCGTTAGGATTGATACAGTCTGTACGATGAGTAATGTTGATTGAAGATGCAGGGATTTGTGGGTTTGTGAAGTTGTTTGTAACTTCAAAAACGAATACGTTATCGCAGTTCAGATCTGAAATAACTGTCATTGTATATGTACCAGCAGCAAGGTTGTTGAATACAACAGCGTTTGTGCCGTCATAAACGATAGTTTCAGTACCGATTGTATAGGTGTAACCCATGATAGGAGCAATAACAGTAATGCTACCGTTAGGTGTTCCTGTACAATTTGTGTTAGCTACGATGTTTGTACGTGGAGCAACAGGAGCTTCAGTAGCATCGTCAACGATCAAACCGAAGGTCATAGAACAACCCTTGTTAGTTGTGATGGTCAAGTTTTGTGTACCAGCAGCCAAACCTACGAATGAGATTGTAGATGCAGTAGCACCGTCGAATGAAACAGCACCAAGAGTGTAAGTATAATCAGGATTGATATTGTTAATGGTGATAGTACCATTGTTGTTACCACAGATTGTACGTGGAGTTGTAGTATAATCAGCAGCAGCCAAAACTGGGAATACGCGAGCGTCAGCAACTTCGATGTCTCTCATTTCGTAAACACAGAATTTGTCAGTTGTGATGTGCATTGTGTAAAGACCATTTTCTAATTCGTCGAACAATACAGGACCAGCAGTTGTTGGGTTGATAACTCTGAGAGGAGTATAAGCTGTACGTTCAAGTGAGTAAGAATAATTAGCTTTACCATTTTCAACAGTAATTGTACCATCGAAAGGAGCAGTACAATAAGAGTTAGCAGATGTTAACAATGTGAAAGTGTCTGGCAATGTGTCGAACAATACATTGGTACGGAAACCGTATTCAACACAACCGTGAGCAGTTTTCAAATCAATATAATATGTACCTTGGTGTAAACCAGTGTAAACATAATCAATTGGATGCCAAGTAGCGTCGGTAGAAAGTTTGTATTCAGTAATGTTATTTTGAAGAACAGAAACTGAAATAGTACCATTGCTAATGTTAGAAGCATTGTCACAGTAATTGTTTGGAGTAGTTGTGATATTAACGTCAGCAGCTGTAGGAACGTGGTAAACTACCAAGTTCAATGTTGAAGATGCAGTACAACCGTTAGCTTGATCAAGTACATTAACGGTTACAGGATAAATCATAGAATCAACATTTACAATAGCTGGGGTGTAATCAATAGCAGCAACGTTACCGAATGCAGGAGTCCAAGTATAAACTACAGTACCTACATTGTTAGCAACAGTAGAAGTGATATGAGCAGTTTCACCGTAGCAGAAATTGTTATTATCTGTAGTAAGAGCAACTTGAAGCAAGTTACCTGGACGGCGAACCATAATGTTGTGAATGGCTTGATTACCACAAACGTCTTTTACATAAAGGGAAACAACCATAGAGTCTGCATCAACTACTGTACCTGGAACAGGTGATTGAGTAATTTGGAGGGTACCAAAGCTCCAGCAGTTATCAGATGTATTAGTGTTGTTCAAGAGAGTAGTATAATCAGGAACGTAAGTTTCGCAGCTGCTACCAGTTGAAACTGGGAGAACTTCAGAAGTGATTACGCCAGTGATTACTGGAGCCTGAGTATCTTCAGCGTGAATTGTGTAGAGAGTATCTACAGAACAACCCTTAACGTTAGTCACATGCAAACGGATAGTATAATCGCGGTTACATTCAGTAGGAATAACGTGGATTGAAGAGTATTGGTTTGTAGAGTTGGTATCGCAAGATTCACCAGTCCACTTATAAGAAACTGGAGTAGCGTCACCTAAACCGTTAACTGCAACAGCTTCTACCAAGAAGTTACCGAAGTTAGGACATACGGTAGGGATAGTACCAGCGTGTGCATAGTCATCATTGATAGGATTTTCAGTAATGTAAGCAGCTGGGAGACCGTTAACGTGTACAAGACCTGTTGAGTCAACTGCTTGACAACCGTAAGCGTCAGTTACAGTGATGTAATATCTATAATCAGTATTTGGCAAGTAAGGAATAGCCTCAGCACCATCAGCATCGTGGTTACGAAGGATGTGACCATTGTTAGGATCACCTGTCCAGCTGAATGTGTAAGGAAGTTGTGCATTGTTAACCTTTGTATAGTCGAAATGCAACATAGAAGTTTCGTTCAAACAGATTTCTGTAGGAACTGCGTATGCATTGTGATCGATAGACATTCTTTCTGGACGATGAAGAACGAAAGCGCTAGGAACAGTAGTAGTGTTACCACATTGGTCAACAACAACAGCATCTACATAGAAATCATCGTTTGTAGCAAACAAATTGTGGAAGTTTGCTGCAGAAACTTGAGTACCATGATTGTAGAAATAAACGTGTTCTACTTCAGCATTGCAAGATGTGGATACATTGTAGTTTGCATCGAAAGCGGTTTTGAAAACGCTGTATGCAGGAGCATCCAGAGTACAATCGTTTGTGTTAGACCAAACTGGAGCAACAGTAACAGGGTTGCTGATGACAAATCTTGCATTAGCACGATTAACACCATATGTACCTGTAGTTGTACCAGGATGATTTGCATATGTATCATAAGAATCGGAAACGCGATACAAACTTGCTTTTGCTAAGTGTGTAGCAGCGAAACGAACAGCAGAATTGTAATTTGCAGTTTTCTTAGCAACAACTACAACCAAATTCTTTGTACCATCATAGAGATAAGGTTGGTTGAAATCAAACTTGATTTCACCAGTTTGTCTGATATTACGAGAACCTTCATAAACAAGAGTCAATTGATCAGCTGGGATCCATTGTGTATTTGATGTATGAAGATCGTTAGTAGTTTCAGCAACATAAATTCTTACATCCGTCATGTTAACACCAGTACCAACATTGACACAGTTATAAGAAACTGAGTTGATAACGCCGGCGCCACCGATTTCAGAAGCTGTGAAGATATCTTGGTTCCAAGAATATCTGTACCAGTTGTTGAAAGGATCATTGTGGATAGCAGTATCTTGAGTGTTAGAAACAGTTACATCAAGAACGCTCGGAGTAACTACTGGAAGAGCGTTGTTAATGATGGTAACAGTTTGAGAAATAGTGTTGGATTGGTTACCACATTCATCTTTTACATAGTAATTTCTTCTTACTACAGTTGTACAAGGAGTAGAAGAAACGATTTCAGCATAGTAATAAATTCTATCAACATTGCTACAACCATCCGTAGCCTTGATAACAGAAGTACCAGTTGCATAAGCAACGTCGCTCATTGTATAAGGAGCAGTCCATTCTGCGGATGTCGTATCACAACCGTGGATAGTAACATTAGCAGTTGCAGCATTTCTCCAAGCGATGGAAGGAGCAGCAAGATCTTCGCCCTTTACAGTGAAAGTACGAGTAATCGTAGCAACACAACCATGGTTTGAAGTAACAGTAGCAGTAACTACGTATGTATCTGTTTGGTCACAACCAGGAGCAACAACAGTAATATTGTTTGTTGTAGCTGTCATTGCAACATTGTTCTTCTTCCAAGAGTATGCCCAAGTTACAGGGTTAACTTTTGAACCGTTGGTAACAGCAAAGTTACTCTTCAATTCAATACCAGGAGTGTGAGGACACTTAACGAAGCTTTCAGTAGTTGCGTTAGCTGTCAACTCTGGTGTTGCATAGAAATGAAGATTAACGCTAACACCATTATCAGAATAAGTATTAGTGTGAACATCATATGACCATGCAGTGAATGTTACATCTTTATTATTATTGTTATCATACAAATCATGCAAGTTGAGAGTATAACCAGCACCTACGAATGCAGGAGTACCATTGTGAGTTGTACCTCTAAACCAATGAATCTCATCAGCGCAGTCGTTTTCAGCAGTGTTGTTCAACTTAGCCTTAATTAATAAGCTAGAGTTTGCATCGATAGTTTCATTACAGAATTCGTAAGAAGGATTAGTTCCATCCAAAGAAGGATCGATAACTGGGAGGATAGTAATTGTCAAGGTATCAATGTCACCTTCGCAATCGAAAGTTTCACCAGTTTCAGAGTCATAATTGTTTACTTGTTTAACAGCCCATTTGTAAGTGCCAGGAACAGCAGTGCTTTGAACTGTAGGGTTGGTTGTCCAGTTGGTAGTACCAACCTTGCACCAATAAACTTGATAACCTGTAATACCAGGAGCATTTGTATTTACTGCAGGAGCGAGAGCCAACATTTGAGCTTGAGTGAAAGCTTCGTTTTTGCAGAGAGAAAGATCAGTACCTACGATATCAGGATTGATACGTACACGATAGTGATAGTAATCAAGATTGTTCAATACGAAATGACCGCAGTCATCATAACCGAATACTACGCGATAGTCGCCTTCAACTGAGAAGTCAGCTTCAGGTTGACCATAGAGAGTATGAGGAGCATTTTCACAAACACCATGATAGTGTTCAGTGAGTACTGGATAATGCAATGAGTCTTGAGCGAGGAGATCTCCACAGCAACTTTGGTGACCACCAATGTTACCAACTTGAGCGATGTCGAAATCTGTACCACCGGTACGAGCACGAAGACCAACTACTACAGAATAGTTACCAATTTGTTTCCAGTGGATAGCCATTCTATGTTCTGTTGTTGAGAAGAAAGGCAAATTGAAGTAATCATAATGATAAGAAGCAGCCAAGTTAACATAACCTTGAGCGCTCCAACCGAATGCAGCATAAGGGAGTTGTTCTGAACCATCAACTTCAGCGGCGCCAGGATAACCACCTACACAATCATTGTGAAGATCTTGACATACGCCAGGACCATACACTCTACCACCTAACCAACCAATATGACCGCAAGTAGAGTTCACATTGTTTGTATTTGACAACTCGTCAAACTTAGTGTAGAAATAGATGTCAGCATATTGGCTGATTTGATCATCAGGAATACGTTGACCATCACGGTACAATTTCCATTCCAAAGCAACTTGTGTTCCTTCAGGAAGGTTGCAATTGTTAGTAAAATGGATTCTGTACCAGTCTGTCTGTCCCTCAGTAGCACTGAAAGGATAAGCAGTACTTGATACAATACCGTAGGCAGCAGTATTCACGCCATACGTACTTGGACCACCAACCCAGTTAAGGGAGTTATTCAAGTACATGGAGCCACCATTGCCAACGGTTGCAGCAGGGCCTCCACCAGGGATGTTGGCCACATCAGTCACCTGATCTGGCTGCATGTTTTCCAGCCAGAAGCAGCATTTTGTTGTTGCCTGTGCAGACGCGCTAAACGCCGCAAAGAGCATCAACATGCTGAGCAAGCAAATTGATAATAGTTTTTTCATACTTTAATTTTTAGTTTGTTATAAATTATTTTATTCGTTTTTTCCTATAACAGTTTGTTTTTTAAGATTATACATTATAATACACTATACTAAATAAACAACTTGCAAAAATACATTTTTTTTTTACAATTATTTCCCATTTTACTTTTTTTTGGTTTTTTTTCAACCAACAGACCTTCAAATCAGCGGATTTCTTTCATTTTCTTCGCTTTATCGGTGTGAAACTTTATTTCATATTATTTTAAATCAGCACGTTATATTATATATGGTCGTCTACTTTATCAACAAAATAGTCTTAAAAAAACACCTAATTCTTTTATAACAAAAAATCCCTTCGAAACGAAGGGATTTTATTATTACTTTACTATTATAAATTCAGTCCGGCGGTTAGCGGCTCGTCCAACCTCTGTTGAATTATCGGCAATAGGCTTGCGTTTTCCATAACCTTTATAACTCAGTCGATCAACTGGGATACCTTTCTGGATAATGTAATCGTAAACTGCCTTCGCACGATTATGTGACAACTTATCATTATAATCGTCCGTACCCTGATCATCGGTATGTCCTCCGATCTCAATCTTCACATTGTTGTGCTTCAGATATTCAACAAGACGGTCCAACTCCAAGAAGGACTCTTCTTTCAACTGGCTTTGATTGAAATCGAAGAAGATATTCTTCAAGATGAAAGCTGTTCCAACCTCCGCTGGCTTCAATCGAATATCTTTACGATACGGGGATAGTTCTGTGTATGATTTCTCTAATTGGAAATTCTCCGAGTAGAACGGGTATCCAGGATTAGATACGTTAAGCATAACATTACTACCTGTATGTATGCACGCCAAGTACTCACCTGTAGTTGCATCTGAATTGGTCTTGGTAAGTAATTCTTTACTTTCAAGATCGAGCATCTCTATTGTTGAGGCCAATGGCAAACCACTTTCGGCATCCACCACTCTACCCTTAATATACGTAACAGGGTTTGGTCTAAGTTCTTCTGCCAATTCAAAGCTATACAAATCCAAGCCACCATAGCCCCCAGACTTATCGGATGCCATATAGGCCGTGGTACCAGCTGCATTAATAAAAATGTTAATTTCATCAGCAGAGGTGTTTATTGGATAACCCAGATTCTTTGGTTCGCTCCAAGTTCCATCATCTTGCAATGTAGCATAGTAGAGATCATAACCTCCCATTCCTACGCGTCCATTGGAAGCAAAATACAAGGTACGACCATCGCTATGAATAAACGGAGCCGCATCATCACCTGGAGTATTGATTGATGCACCCAGATTTTCAGGGGCCGTAAATGCACCCTCTGCAGTCATCGTCGTTTTCCAAATATCCATTCCTCCAAACCCACCCGGGCGAGAAGAAACAAAATAGATAGTTTTGCCATCAGCTGCCATTGTAGGTTGAGATTCCCAGGCTGCAGTATTAACTGGTGCGCCAAAATTTCGTGGTCGGGACCACTTGTCACCCATTCGTTTTGACCAATAAAGATCGCAACTACCCATTCCAAAATCAGCATTGCACATAGTATAAAGCAAGTAGGTGCCATCAGGAGACAGACATTGAGCACCCTCGTTATAGCCGGTTTTAATAGGAGAGCCTATGGCTTGTCGACTCATCCATTCACCATTTTTCTTTGTAGAGTAATACAAATCTTCCTCATTGAGGCAGAATGCGCAAATGGTTTTATTGTCTTTGGGACGATTCACCGTGAAAACCAGTTGTTCGTCATCGGCAGTGATAGCTGCTAATGATTCATCCCACTCTGAATTGACATTCGGGCCTAAGTTCTCCATCTGGAATGTAACGGGATGTTTCATTGCCTCAATTGCGAATTTACAATTCGCAATTGCCTTTTGTGCATCGGCCAAAACATCCGTATACTGTAAACCCTTAAGCATGAAATTCTCGTAGTTTTTCAGTGCATTTTCATATTGCCCACATTTCACTCCCTCTCCTGCAGCTATAAAATAGAGCATTGGATCAGGATTTCCTATCAAATCAATTGCACGATTATAACATTTCAACGCAGAGTCAGACATCAAAGTGAAATTGAAGACATCGCCCATCAAAACATAGGTATCTGCATAAGAAGGGTCTTTCAACTTAGCTTGACGAAGCAGAGTTAATGCCTTATCAAAGTCGCGGGCATTGATACATTGCTCTGCTTTCTGACAAATAGCAGCAGCTTTTGAAGATTTCTGAGCCATCCCCGTAAAGGAGATAAATATTGACATTAATATTATATATACTATTTTATAATTATACATATTATTATTCAATTTTCACTCTGCTTACAACCCTTTTGCTTCTTGCCAGTACTGTTCCATTTCGTCTAAAGATAAATCTGTCAACTTACGACCAGACATCTTAGCCTTTTCCTCAATATATTGAAAACGTTTGATGAACTTCTTATTCGTTTTCTCAAGAGCATCATCCGGATTCACATTTACAAATCTTGCATAGTTTATTAATGAGAAAAGAACATCACCGAATTCATCTTCAACCTTATCCGACTTTTGATCAACCTCTGCCTTCAGTTCTGCGATTTCCTCCTGCACCTTAGCCCATACATCCTCCGCATTTGCCCAATCAAAACCAACACCGTTAGCCTTTTCCTGAATACGGAAAGCCTTTATCATAGATGGTGCGCTTTTAGGAACGCCGCCCAGTACAGATCTATTGCCCTCCTTCTGTAATTTTATCTTTTCCCAATTCTCATGAACTTCCTGCGCATTCTGTGCTTCACACTCCCCATAGATGTGAGGATGACGACGAATCAGTTTTTCACATATCTGATTAAGGACCTCCTCTATGTCGAAGAGCTTCTGTTCTGATGCAATCTTTGAATAGAAGACAAGGTGCAACATAATGTCACCCAGCTCTTTACACATATCTTGATAATCCTTTTCAACTATTGCTTCCGACAACTCAAAGGTCTCCTCTATCGTCAAACAACGGAGGGTTTCAAAGGTTTGCACACTATCCCATGGACACTTTGCACGCAATTCGTCCATGATATCCAGAAGGCGCTGGAACGCTACTAAACGAGAATCCATAGTTATATATTAATAAGCTCTTGCAAAGAGAACACGTTGTTTAGAAGGTTTGCCTGTCAAAATACATTTACCTTCTTCTAACGGATTATTAAAAGGAATACAACGAATAGTTGCTTTTGTCAGCTCTTTAATCTTGTCTTCCGTTTCAGCAGTGCCGTCCCAGTGCGCATAAACGAAACCAGGATGGTTATCAAGCAAGTCAACAAATTCCTCCCAAGTGTCCGCTTTACGAGTGTTTTCTTCTCTGAATTTCAATGCTTTATTAAACAGATTTTGTTGAATATCTTTCAAAAGATTTTGAATGTATTCAGCAATACCGTCGAATGAAACCACCTCTTTTTCAAGGGTATCTCGGCGAGCAACCTCTGCGTTATTGTTTTCCAAATCGCGAGGACCAATAGCCACGCGAACAGGAACGCCCTTCAATTCATATTCATTAAATTTCCAACCAGAACGTTTGCTATCATCATCATCAAACTTAACTGAGATATTCATTGCCTTCAATTGCTCAACGAGAGGCTGAACCTTTTCAGCAATAGCTTGACGTTGTTCTTCGCTCTTGTAAATAGGAACGATAACTACTTGAATAGGAGCAAGATTTGGAGGAAGGACCAAACCATTATCATCTGAATGCGTCATAATGAGCGCACCAATCAAACGTGTAGAAACGCCCCATGAAGTAGCCCAAACATACTCCTGTTGATTTTCCTTGTTCAAGAACTTCACGTCAAAAGCTTTTGCAAAGTTCTGACCTAAGAAGTGGGATGTACCAGCTTGAAGAGCCTTACCGTCTTGCATCAATGCTTCAATACAATAGGTATCCAAAGCACCAGCAAAGCGTTCATTTGGAGACTTAACACCTTGAACAACAGGTATTGCCATGAAGTTTTCTACGAAGTCTGCATATACGTGCAACATTCTTTCTGTTTCTGCGACAGCCTCTTCTCTGGTAGCGTGAGCCGTGTGACCTTCTTGCCACAAGAACTCAGCAGTACGGAGGAACAAACGTGTACGCATTTCCCATCTTACCACGTTTGCCCATTGATTACAAAGGATAGGAAGATCGCGATAAGATTGGATCCATTTCTTATAGGTATCCCAAATAATGGTTTCAGAAGTAGGACGAACAATCAGTTCTTCTTCCAATTTAGCTTCTGGATCAACAACGACGCCGCCACCATTAGGATCATTCTTTAATCTATAGTGAGTAACAACAGCACATTCCTTAGCAAAACCCTCTACGTGACTTGCTTCTCTACTGAAGAATGATTTTGGGATAAAAATCGGGAAGTACGCATTAACGTGTCCCGTATCCTTAAACATCTTATCCAAAGTTGATTGCACCTTTTCCCAGATCGCATAGCCGTAGGGTTTGATCACCATACAACCTCTTACTGAAGAATTTTCAGCAAGGTCAGCCTTCTTTACAATATCATTGTACCATTGGGAGTAACTCTCTTCACGAGTAGTAAAATTCTTAGCCATTGTTTCTATTATATTTTATTATTAACTTTTTTTTACTTGAAAGACTTAACTTTTTACTATTTTTGCCGTCATTAAATTGTTTTGCAAAAGTACGAAAATAAAAGATATAAGGAGGTTTATTATGAAAAAACTATTTCCAATCCTTTTAGCCGCAACCAGCTTGTTATTCGCCGCTTGTTCCACCGGCTCATTTGCTTATTATGATGACATTTACGTGTCTTCTCAAAGCGCACAATATTCCAGACCAAACAACCAAGTCAAAGCCAGCAATTCCAGCAACAACCAAGCTCAACTTCAGGCAGACTCAATCGTATACGAATATGACGAATCTGGCAATTTAATTGACACGAAAACATATTATCCAGGCGTTAGCGAACCCGTTATCGAATATGCAAACGCTTCCAACTACAACTCAAACGAGGTGGTTAATGGAGAAGGTTCCACCGTCATCAACTATAATAACTACTATGACAACGACGATTATTACGACTACTATTACACCTCACGTTTGCGTCGTTTTCACACCAACTACTATACAGGATGGAGTTACTACGACCCATACTACACCAACATGTACTGGTATGATTACAATCCAAACTCCTGGGGTTTAAGTATTTACATGGGATACAACTGGATGTGGCCAAGCTACTATTATCGTCCATATTATTATGGATGTGGTTACTACGACTATGGTTTCCATTATGGCTGGGGTTGGGCATACCACCACCCACATCATTGGCATTACGGATATGGTTGGGACTATCCATACGGCCATCATCACCACTGGCATGACTACGACTATGCCGCACACTATTATCACAACAACTATGACCACAACTCCACCTACTATTATGGTCACAGAAACAACTTAGGACCATCTGTAGGAAATGCCACAAACGGTGGTCGTGCAGATCGTCCAGTTGACTATAGCAACAACACCTACGGAAACAACGAAAACAACAACCGTTACTCTGTTTCAACATCTTCCGCTGCAAGTTCATTCAATCAACAATACAATTCATTAGCTTCAAACTATGCAGGAACCAGCACGGGTGTAACAAATCATACCACCTCCGCTACCGCCACCAATGCGCAAACCTCAAAGCCAATGAATAAAATTGAGAACCATAAACCACAAACGGGAAATCTCACCACAAGTTCTTCCGTTCCTCCGACAAGTACCACTGTAAAACCAACAAACACAACACTTGTCAACGGACAAACATCTCAGGCTCAGAGACAAACGAGCACAACGACAACGACAAAGCCAATAACCACAACTTCACGAGAGAACAACACGCCTACTGTAATTTCTCGTCAAGTAACAACAAATCCATCAACGGCAACCCGTCCAGCTACAACGACGACCGTGGTTCGTCCGACAAACGGAAACAGTACCACACGTCCTACAACAACTACGACAACAACTCGTCCTACTGCCAACACTAACGCCAATCGTCCTACAACGACAACAAGCCGTCCAACGACGACGACAACCACTCCAGCAAGAACCAATTCAAACAACTACAATAGACCAACTTCTTCAAGCTCAAATTCAAGCAGCTATTCTAGACCAAGTTCTACAAGTTCATCTCAGTCCAGTTCAAGCTCTTATTCAAGACCAAGCTCTTCCAGTTCAAGCTCTTATTCCAGACCGAGTTCTTCAAGTAGTTCATATTCAAGACCAAGCTCTTCTAGTTCAAGCTCTTACTCTAGACCGAGTTCTTCCAGTTCAAGTTCTTACTCAAGACCAAGTTCTTCTAGTTCTTCTCATTCTGGCTCTAGCTCATACTCACACAGCAGTTCCTCCTCTCATAGCGGAGGCAACAGCAGAAGATAGTAAACCTTTGAATAACAAATCATAAAATAAAAAAAAATACAATGAAAAAGATACTATCAACCATCATATTGACCATTGCAATCTGCCTTGCGTTTGGACAAGGTTCATACGAAGCATTTCGATTCTCACAGATTGATTATCAAGGTACCGCACGTTTTTTGGGTGCCGGCGGTGCTTTCAGCGCCACAGGTGGCGAGTTCTCCGCACTAAGTATAAACCCGGCTGCCATCGGCCTTTTTAAAAGAAGCGAGGTGACATTCACACCCCTTGCCCTTTCATTTTCAAACAACACAACACTGGGCAGCAATGGGACTCTTACAGGTAGCCATTCTCCTAAATACACTGTTCCTGAATGTGGATTAGTCATTGCAACACCTATCAACAACTCCTCTTGGAAAACCTGGCAATTTGGATTCGGGTACAACCGTATCATGGACTATAACAACTCTTTCCGTGCGGCAACGTCTGGTACCATATCCATGATTGACCCTATTTTAGATAGAGCAAATGGCACACCTTTCACCAACTTGCAAGGTGATGCTTACTTGGCTTGGGAAACCTGGTTAATTGACACTATCCCAGGCACTACAAATCAATATTTCTCACCATTGAGTGGCGAATGGCTTGATCAAAATGCAATTATCACCACTTCTGGAGCTATGGACGAGATGTCATTTACCTTTGGTGGTAATTATAACGACCAACTCTACATTGGTGGTAGCATCGGAGTTCCTGTGCTTGACTACACAGAAAAAACGAGCTACAAAGAATCTCCTACCTATGACAACAACATACAAGGATGCACCTCATACACAGTTCAGACCATTCAAAAGAACAGCGGTGCTGGTATCAACGCCAAGTTAGGCATCATTTATCAGCCAGTCAATTTCTTACGTCTAGGTGCTTCACTGCAAACCCCATCTTACTTCTTCAGAATCAAAGACACCTACAATCGATACATGGCTTCTCAATGGGTCATTGGCAGCGATGCAAGCGATGAATACATCAATTACAACCGATTCGGACTGAGCACTCCATTGAGATTCAACCTTGCATCCTCATTTATCATCAAACAACGTGCATTCATCGCTGTTGAATATGATTTCATTGACTATAGAATGTCACGCTTGATTGCCTCAAATAACGACATAAACGACAACAACTGGCTCTATTTTGATGAAGCCAACCAAGATGTTGTGAACACTTTTGCTGCTTGTCACACCATCAAGATAGGAGGTGAAATTGCACTAAATCCTAAATTCCTTGTACGCTTAGGTTACAACTATAGAACATCTCCTTATAAATTAGTTGACAACGAATACAATGCCTCTGCGCATACAGCCTCCGTTGGCATAGGTTATAGAAGCAAATATTTCTTCTGCAACCTGGCATACGCTTTAAGATTCTCCTCTGATAACTACACCTTATATCAAGGAAGTTATCCATACATGATCAAAAACGAAACACATCGTGTAGCTGCCACCATTGGTTGTAAGTTCTAATAATCAATGAAGAAGCACCTACTGTTATTCATAAGTATTGTCGCTCTTTGTACGGTTTCCGCACAAGAGCGACCTTCTTTTAATAGCACCACCTACGATCATTTCACCACTGACGTTCAAGAAAACCTATACTGCTGGAAAGGATCATCACTCGACAAATATTCAAACGCAGGCAAGCTTGCCTATCACTTCAGTCAATTGCAGTATGGGGAAATCACCTCTGTTTGCGCATCCATCGCCTCAAAAACTGTCGTTTTCTACAAAGAATCTGGAATAATCCTACTACTTGACAACAAGTTGGCTCCAATTGGCAATCCTTTAAATCTTTTTGAGCACAATTTATTCACCATCTCTCTTGTTGCCATGACCGGCACCAATCAATTGGCTTTATATGACGAAGTAAACCAAAATCTGATCATCACAGATCTAAATTTAAACATTCTTACCAAAACATTTTGTGATTTCGGGCCCGAATTCAGGCCCACGGTAATTGAAACACAGCTTGACAAAAGTATACTTCTTGCAGATTCATCCTGTGGGATATTCCTTTTTGACAAATATGGCACATACGATAAGAGAATCGCAATGCCAAACATCTCCCAGATGCAATACTACGGCAACACGCTCCTTCTTCTGAAGGAAAATGAACTCTTCGCCTACACATTTCCATCGATGGAACTGCAAAGAATCGACATCAATCAAAAAACATCTCAATTTCGGATAGGGAAAAGTCAACTATTTTATCTTGACCCTTCTGGACGTATAACAAGCAAAACATTTATCATTGACTAAAATGAAGATACTAAAACGAACCCTTTGGACAGTGGCCTTGGTATTCATCACATTCCAAGCATTTTGTTCCTATCTGCTCATCCCTATGGACACCGAGCAGAGCAATCACCTAAAGGCGTATGGGGTTGCCTATTTTGCCGTAAGTCACAACATAGATATGAGTTGGCTTTTAAACTATAGAGGAGGCAGTTTCATGTGCGTATACAACAGTGCTATTGAAACAGAATGCACCGTGCGTGGCGTCTCTTTCCAAGTAATTGCCGACATACAAGCCCAAGGTATTTTGAATGAGATTGGTGCTGTAGAAAACAACATGAATGAAATCAGGCTTACCAAGGAACCCAAAATTGCAGTATACTCACCCAAATCAAAACTTCCCTGGGATGATGCCGTCACCTTGGTGCTCACATACGCAGAGATCCCTTACACAGTAATTTACGACGAGGAAGTCATCAATGGTGAATTACCCAAATATGATTGGCTCCACCTTCATCACGAAGATTTCACAGGCCAATACGGTAAGTTTTGGGCTAACTATAGAAATGCTCAATGGTATCAAGAAGATGTCAAATCGAACGAAGAACGTGCAGCCAAATTAGGGTTTTCTAAAGTTTCGCTTATGAAGTTGGCCGTTGCAAAAGGCATCAGAGACTTTGTGGCCGGCGGTGGTTATCTATTTGCAATGTGTTCAGGTCCTGACAGCTACGACATTGCATTGGCTGCTGAAGGTGTTGACATCTGTGATGCGATGTTTGACGGAGATCCTATGGACCCACAAGCCCAAAGCAAACTCAACTTTGACAACTGCTTCGCCTTCACAGACTTTAAGATTGAAACCAATCCTTACGTTTATGAAGTTTCAAATATTGATGTCAATCCGACAACACATTTAACTAATAAGAACAACGATTATTTCACCTTATTTGATTTCTCAGCAAAATGGGACCCTGTTCCTACTATGTTGTGTCAAAACCATATGAATGTTATTCCTGGATTTATGGGGCAAACCACAGCTTTCCGAAAAGAAGTCATTAAGCCAACCGTAACCATATTGGGAGAATCGCAATTCTTTAACGAAGCGCGATACATACACGGAGAATATGGCAAAGGCACCTGGACCTTTTATTCTGGTCACGATCCTGAAGATTATCAGCATCTGGTGCATGACGAGCCGACCAATCTAGATCTCTTTCCAAACTCTGCAGGATATCGGTTGATATTAAACAATGTGCTGTTTCCTGCAGCAAAAAAACAGCAACAGAAAACCTAACAAACAATAAAGGGATGTTCAGTGGAACATCCCTTTTATATTAGATAATACCTACAGTTTGCCGTATCTTAGAAGTTAATATATCAATCCCCTTTTCGTTTTCACCTCCGACAGGAATAATGATATCTGCCAAGCGTTTAGATGGCTCAATGAAGAGTTCATGCATTGGTTTCACAAAATTCTGATAATGTATGATAGACTTATCCAGACCACGACCTCGTTCATTCACATCTCGTTGAATGATACGTATCAAGCGCTCATCGGCATCCGTATCCACAAAAACTTTCAAATCCAAGACCTTGCAGAGTTCTGGATCAGTGAAGATCAGGATACCTTCAACGATAAGTACATCACAAGGTTTTACTGGAACAGTATCCTTGCCACGGGCACAGGTCACGTATGAATAGGTCGGCATTTGGATCGTCTGTCCTTGTCGAAGTTCCTCCACGTGTTTAGCTATCAGCGACCACTCGATAGCATCCGGATGGTCAAAATTGATACGTTCCTTCTCTTCCTGCGTAAGATCCCCATTATCCTTATAATAGGAATCTTGTGAAAGCACACTCACTTTCTCACGAGGAATGCTTTGAATGATTTTCTTGACTACAGATGTTTTTCCAGAGCCGGATCCACCGGCAATTCCTATCACTAACATATCGCTTATTTATTAAATGTTGGCAAACATACAAAAAAAAGTCACGCAATGCGTGACTTCAATTCTGTTGCCCTGATAGGACTCGAACCCATACAAACGGAACCAGAATCCGGTGTGCTACCATTACACCACAAGGCAATTTTAAGAGCACGCAAAAATACATTTTTTTCTTTTATGCGCGCCCTTTTGATTATTTTTTTTTAGCCTCTACCAATGAACTCTACTTGATACCAGATATAGCCATCGATAACTACTTCTTTGTAATAAACATTGTCAACTTTGAAGTACAATCTATTATCAAGTACGATTACTTCGTAGCTGCTTGGCAATTCTGGAACACAAGCTCCTACTGGAGGAGTCACAACGATATAGTTGTTGTTGTGAGGAAGATAATATGTACCATCATCGTAATAATATCTAACACTTCTATGTGTAATAACTACAGGATTCCAAGTGCGGAAGATTGCGTATGCAATTACAGCTCCGATAGGTGGACGGCAGATTACGTATACACCATTGATATGGCGGCAGAATACACTGTTGTAGAAGTAGTAAGGAACACCACCGTAGTAAACTGGACGAGGAAGATAACGATCATGAATGTTCATATGGCTACCATATCCGTGATGATTTGGATGCATATATGGATCTGGGTGCTTGCTATCGTGAGTACCAGGATTGTAACCAGAGCCTGCACCAGGAGCAGCTTGAGGGGTTGGCGTACCTTCGTTGTTATAACCACGTCTTGTATTGCTTGCCGTAATATCTCTTTCTGTAACAGCACTACTTTGCAGATTTGCACCAGTAGTTTTTTTATCTACGGTAGAGCTTGTGCTGCTAGTAGTAGGTCTAGTTGCAGCGGTTGAAGATGTAGTAGTTGTAGAAGTTGTTGGCTTAACAGCAGTAGTAGTTGTTGGTTTAACAGCGCCTGTGTTGGTCGTATTACTTACAGGCTGACGATTTGCGTTGCTACCTTGCGTTGTAGTAGTCGTACTTGTTGCAGGACGAGTTGTAGTTGCCTGAGAAGTAGTAGTTGTCGTCGTTGGCCTTGTAGTAGTTGATGTAGCTGGCTTAGTCGTAGTAGGACGATTGTTTCCAGCAGTTGTCTGAATCTTATTTGTGCTTGAAGATGTTTGTGTAGTCTGTGCTCTCTGATAGCTATTGTTTGCTTTAGATAATTGAGAGTCTGCTTTTTTCAACTCGCGATTCACAGTGCTATTGGAAGAGTTACCAGCGGACTGTGTTTTGCTTGCATTTGTTCTTGTGGCAGGAGTTTGTGCCATTGCATCCGTTGCCAGTCCGATAACAAAAAGGATGCTGAACAACATCATTAATTTTTTCATTGTTTTAGGATTTTTTGGTTACGAAAAACGACCATAAGACGTGCCGTCATCGTAAATGTTTAACACTATCTATGATTAACAATTAATTTCTTCTTGACAGATCTTCCATTTTCGGTACAGATTAACGTGTACACACCTGCACTTAAGCTCTTTACATCCAACGTAACGACATCAGTATTGCAACTTGCAATATGATAAACTTCACGCCCCGTAACATCTATCACACGAATAACAGGGTTCTGAAATTGCTCATTTAGTTTAACATTAATGACTGAAGAAGAAGGATTAGGATAGACCGTTATGTCTTCGTTCAGATTTTCCGTTATTCCGTCTGACAAATCAGAAAACCAAGCCAGACTAAAGCCTTGACCATTCAAGTCATTGTCTGAAATAAAACGGAGCGACAATCCATTGGTATAATATCTTTTGTCGGCAGGAAGTGTATTTCCCGTGTAAACATCAAGCAACTCTGCCGGACTTGTACTCAAATCGTACACATACAAACCATCTTCCGGACTAAGATCCAATTCCGAGAAAGACAATCCAATATATGTAGCCTGAGACACTCTTATTCTCCAAAGGCAATAGGCATTATGACGATAAGGTTCATCCTCACTGCCATCGCTGAGGAGACCTGAAGGTGCAGTGTAAGAGCCCGAATAGCACGGCATAATCTGCGTGTTAGCTTCGAAGTCCAAACGCCATCCTGCTGCTACACCCTGTTCGTCAGTCATAAAGGTGACATACAACGTATCCACTTCAAACGTGTAGGTAGTTTGAGATGGCATGCCGCCAGTGAGTGTCAGTAACAGATCTCCATTTTGGGGATTTCCATTCCAGAAGCTTAACGAATCGTGACCATCTTCCGTATCAAAACTTTGGATATGGACAGATATACTCTCCATATTGGACGGTGCAATCACATATGTACAATTAGCATTATTCTGATAAGGTAAGCTATTGCTGCCATCTTCGATTGTACCGCTTACGGCCGTAACGATTTGTTCATTGCAATAATACGGATAATCTGGGCTTGCAGGATACAGCTCAAAGACAGCGCCTTGCCAGTTGCTGTAACCATTTACTGGATTTGAGCTTGAGCTGCTCGTGGAATAGAAGCCATTGCCAACACCACCCCAACCAAAATTGAAATTGAAACGATTGTCGCTATCGTATCCGTCGCAAACAAAAGCGTGTCCACCGCCCTCGTCCGTATAGCCACTGTAATAAACAGGACGTCCTGCATCCAATTCTGTTTTCAACATATTTCGCCATGCTGAACCACTATATTCACTTTTATTTTTAAAAACTGCATCATCGCTATAACCGAAGTACGTGGACATGGCATGAGGAACATTTCCAGAGTAAGCTCCAGAACCATCAGAGCCATACATCATATCTACAGAGGTGGCCGCATGAAAAATCAATTTTGCGACTTCATTGTTATAAAATTCGATTTCATCTGACATCGCCTCATAACAATAATGTTGTTGTGAAAAGTTCACAGTAAAACTACCATAATCACAATGGTTCGTATGCGATCCAGCACCTTGAAGAGGATAGCGATAATAGTACATAATCTGAGACATAGCCACTGCCACACATCCATTCGGAGTTTTATTGTCGTAACCAGCAGGAGACTCATAGTCGGTCGGAGAATATTGGTTATAGTATTTTGTCTGATTCCATCTTGCGGTGAGCAAAGGGGAAACAACAACTGATTTTGACGTGCGAATCACCTTATTGCGAAGAGACTCCCATTGTTCTTTCACATCTTCTGATGTCTTTATGTCATTTTCCTTAACATAAGAAATTTCCTTTTTATATTGTTCAACAAAAAGGAGCGTTGCCGGGGCCACTTTTTCCAAGTACAAATTACTTGTAGATGAGTAGGCCAATATAGGATTCACGGCATCATCGGCAGCCAGCATCACAAATCCTTGCGGATAATTCACAACCAACATCAGCGGGGCATGTTCCGGGCCAATGAAATAATAATCTTTAGGATCTGAGGCCTGAGAGACACCACAACCAATGAGAACCTTTTGTCGATATGCCTCCTTCGCATATTCCATCATTTTCGTTTTAGAAATAGGAGAAGCTTGTGTCAACATCGGCGCCAAGAACGACACAATTGAGAGGAGGAGAACTAGTTTTGAACTTTTATGCATTTTAAAAAATTAAGGGCGCAAAGGTACAAAAAAAAGAATATCGTTCCGATATTCTTTTATATATGTCTAAAATACAACTAATTACAGATAAATTAAATACTATAAGGATTATCAAAATCTTCCACAATTTCCTCTTTTGAAGAATGGATACTTTTCTGCAGAGACACGATGAGAGAGCCAATCATCTTCGTCAGTTCCATTAACTGATTTCTGGAGTACTCACGGGATTCTTCGGATAAAACCTTTACGCGACACGCCAAATCGGTAAGGACAACACATTCGCGAACAGAGCTCTTAGCCATCTTTAGATAATAAAGAAATTGTGTCTTGTTTCTGGAAGAACCTTCTGCTGTATTGAACGCAATAGCTTGCGCCGACCGCAACAATGATTCCCTAAGAAAGGTAGTGTTTTCATTAAAATCAGTTAATCCTTCATTAGTACTTCCATAAAGCCAAGTAATGTAATCAAGCGCCTTGGCATAGATTCTCAGATCCTCAAATCTGAAGAATGTGCTGTTGTTTTCTTGAATGTTCATGATATCTAGAATTAGAAAGAATTGAGAGTACAAAAATACTAAAAAAACAAAATGCAAGCTTATTTCATAAAAAAAAAGGACTTTGACCTAAATTCTTAACATCGACATAAATATCCTTTTTGTATTTTTGCGGGCTTAACAAAAGAAAGATTGTGCAAAAGCCATTAGCAGAAATACTACGTCCACGTACGCTTGACAGTTATGTCGGGCAGGATCACCTTATGGGAAAAGGTGCGGTATTGCGCAATGCTATTGAGCAAGACAACATTCAATCGATGATCTTCTGGGGGCCACCCGGCGTTGGCAAAACAACTTTAGCTTTACTCATAGCAGAGCTCACCCATTCGGAGTTTTTCATGTTAAGTGCTATCAGCAGTGGTGTCAAAGATATTCGTGACGTCATCGACAAAGCCAAAAAAACGGAGCATCGTTGTCTTTTGTTCATTGATGAAATCCATCGCTTTTCCAAAGCGCAACAAGACTCGCTATTAGGAGCCGTAGAGCAAGGGATTGTTACACTCATCGGTGCCACCACAGAAAATCCATCTTTTGAAGTAATATCGCCGTTGTTATCGCGATGTCAGGTTTACGTGCTAAAGAGTTTGAACCGTCAACACTTAGAGACCATTTTATCCACGGCCGTAACCTATTTGGAATCGCAGACGCACTGCAAAATCGAGTTAGCAGACACGGAAGCTTTATTGCGCATTTCAGGTGGTGACGCGCGTAAATTGTTGAATGCCATTGAGCTTGTAACCTGGATGACGCAGCCTGTTGACGGAATCATACGAATCACCCACGAGGCCGTTGTACAAATCATCCAGCAAAACTTGGCGATGTACGATAAAAATGGCGAGCAGCATTACGACATCATCTCCGCCTTCATCAAGTCTGTGCGGGGCAGTGATCCGAATGCAGCCGTATATTGGATGGCTCGTATGCTGATTGCCGGAGAAGACCCTTTGTTCATTGCTCGTCGCTTGGTCATTCTGGCATCTGAAGACATCGGCAATGCGAACCCAAACGCGCTGTTACTTGCCAACAGCTGTTTTCAGGCCGTGAACGCCATTGGCATGCCCGAGGCTCGAATCACCCTGGCTCAAACAGCCATATACTTAGCTTCTTCTCCCAAGAGCAATGCTTCTGTAATGGCCATCGACATGGCATACGGAGCTATAAAGCAAACGGGCGATCTTCCTGTGCCACTTCATATTAGGAATGCTCCAACCAAGCTGATGAAAGAGCTGGGCTATGGTAAAGAGTATCAATATGCGCACAATTATAAGAACAACTTTGTGGACCAGGAATTCATGCCTGAACCGTTATGTGGTTTTAAAATTTATGAACCACAGAACAATATTCACGAAAACAAGCTGCGTGAATATCTACGCAGCTGTTGGAGAGACAAATACAAATACATCCTTTTGTTGCTCATTGCTCTAGGTTGTTTTTTCCACACCGTCATAGCGCAGAACTACCATTTTTCGCAGTTCTACACGCAAGCCATCAGCTTGAACCCTGCACTTTCTGGCGCTTTTGATGGTATGTTCAGGGCCTCCACCGACTACCGTTCTCAGTGGTCGTCCGTCACTACGCCCTTTCAGACATTCGGATTAAACGTTGATGGTGCAATTTACAAGAACAACCGTCGGCAAGAGCTCATCGCGTTAGGGGCCTCATTAAATGTAGACAAGTGTGGTGACGTGAGTTATACTTCGCTGCAAGCCATTGCTACAGCATCCTACATCAAATATGTTGGTCGGCACGGGCAACACAAAATCGGGTTTGGGGCATACGGAGGAATCATCAACAATACCTTTGACTACTTTGCAGCCCACTGGGACGAGCAGTTCACAGGTGGTGCTTTCACACCCACGGCGCCATCCTCTGAAGTCTTCGCTACCACAAAGCAGTATTTTTTTGACTGCGGGGCGGGGCTCTTTTGGAGTTTCTCGCCCAACCGTAGCAACTCATTTCTGTTAGGGGCCAGTGCATCGCACATCAACCATCCGGCCGATGCCTTTGGCAATGCGTCATCTCGACTTCCCGTTCGATATTCCGCGCACTTCATTTCTCGTATAGGGATATCATCAAATCTAGCAATATCGCCACTGTTTTACACCTCATGGCAACGCAATTTCTCGGAATACACCTTCGGGGCAAACCTTGAATATTTCCAAAAAAAGAACAGCTACACCACCCTATTCTCCTTTGGGGGTGGCTTAGTTTACCGTTGGAATGACGCTTTGGTTGCCGACATCTTTTTCGACTGGCAAAATGTTCGGTTAGGCATCAGTTACGATATCAACATATCGCCCTTTGTAGTAGCCACACACGCTCGCGGAGGTTTTGAAATATCTCTTCTATACACATTAAAAAGAAAAACCATCACACGACTTGGCAAAGAGCCATGTCCTTATAACATTATGTAATGAAGAGATTTTGGTGTTTTACAATCATATTAATAGGAATTGTTTGCTCCGGCCGTGCGCAGCAGAAGCTAACAGACGCACAACGTAACGAGCAGATTCAATTCATACGACAAGACACCCTACCTGTAACGATAGAAGCGCTTCCATCTACCGTCAACACGCCCTTCTCTGAATATGCTGGATTTTTGAGCAACGACTCCACCTTCTATTTCACCTCTATGCGTGCAGATGTTGAAGAAGACAACGATCATTTCTTTGAAACCAGCTGGTATTGTTATCTTTACAAGTCAAATTATTCATCCGACAACCATTATATCAATACCGAAGCGTTGCCCAACACTATCAATACGCTAAACACCTTTAACACTAATTTTTGCTTCAACAAAAAACAGGATATGCTCATCTACTCGCGTTGCAAGCGTGGAGATGAAGGCGACCTGCAATGTTCACTTTGGCAAGCTACATTAGGAAAACAAGGATGGGAGAAGCCCAAGAAGCTGCCCAGCAACATCAACGAAGTTGGAAGTTCCAACATGCAACCATTTCTTTTAGATTGCGATCAGCATCAGGTTCTCTATTTTGTATCAAACAGGAAAAAGGGCGTTGGTGGATACGACATTTGGTATTCCATCGTAAAGGATGGGAAATATGAAAGTCCCATCAATCTTGGGACAACGATAAACACGGAAGGGAACGAAGTAACCCCGTTTTACGACACCGTCAGTCAAACACTCTACTTCAGCTCTGACGAGCACTTAGGGATAGGCGACTACGATATATTTTACAGTCAAGGGGCTTTAAGTCAGTGGGGAGAAGTCTGCAATATGGGCGTTCCCTACAACTCGGAATACAACGATTACTATTTCATACTGAATCAAGATGGCGTCAGCGGTTACCTTTCATCCAATCGTCCGCATGACGATATGAGCGAATCGGACACTTGTTGTAACGATCTATTTCATTTCCAACACATTCCGAAAATGCCGAACGACACCATAATGAAAGAGCAACCCTCCGTTGCAGAAAAGATACAAGCACTCTTACCCATCACACTTTACTTTGAAAACGACCAACCGGATGCGCGCAGCACCGCTGACAGCACCACTACAAGCTACAAGACGCTATGCGAGCAATATCTTCGTGTGCACAATCTCTACACCAAGGAGTCTGGTATTGGAATCACAGACTCTATTTTGTCCACGCAAGACGAGATGGCGCAATTCATGCGAGACTCTGTTGCTTCAGGATTTGAGAAATTGTCAACATTGCGAAAACTTCTTATTGAGGCGGTTGCAAACAACGAAAACATCACGTTGACCATCAGTGGATTCGCTTCCCCATTGCATCATAGCGACTACAACAAGCACCTATCCAGGCGACGTATTGTAAGTCTATTAAACTATCTATATCAAGCAGATAATCATATTTTGGAACCCTATCTTCGAGGAGAAAGGGATGGGATTCAACTACGTCTGAAAGCGGAGGGTGCCATCGAACACGGCTTCTCATCCGACAACAAACGAGAAACCGTATATGGCATTCAGGCTGCCAAAGACCGCAAAATAGTTATCTCGTACGAAGAATAATGTCAAATATTTTTCTTACTTTTGCACCCCTAAATTAAAAACATATAAAATGCTGAGTAAGAACAAATTAAAAGAAGAGATTTTTGCATATTTCCTGCTCATACTTGGAAGTTTGCTTTTCGCCGTTGGCGACGTAATGTTTGTTAACCCTTATTTGCTGGCTCCTGGTGGAACATACGGTTTGTCAAACGTTTTCAACACCTTATGGCCTTGGCGTATTTCCTACTATGCTATTTGCATGGACATTCCACTGTTGATTATTGGTACACTCATTCTTGGACCGAAATTTGGCGTTAAAACCATCATATCTACGATTCTCATTTTCTTGTTTACCAGAATATTAGAAACAGCATGGGGTTATGCTCCCGTCATCCACGATGGTGCTATCATGCCCGAACAGATTACCGATTCCATGGTACAGATCGTCAACAATGGCGGTTTCTTCACGCCCGACTATTTCCTGAACACGGTGGTTGCTGGCCTCATCTATGGTATCGCTATTGGTATGATTTTCCGTTCCGGTGCTACTTCTGGCGGTAGCGACATCATTTCCATGATTTTGCACAAATACACAAAGATTTCCTTGGGTACGCTCGTCATGATTGTTGACAGCTGCATCACTTTGACCACCTTGATCGCATTTGGCGACTTCCGTTTGCCAATCTACTCTATCATCATCATCTTCATCGAAGGAAAAGTCATCGACTTGGTTGTTGATGGCACCAAGAGCTACAAAACGGCATTCATCGTCACCGATCAACTTGATACAGTGCGCGACTACATCCTGAACGATTTGAAGCGTGGCGGCACCTGTCTTACCGGCGAAGGTCTTTACAACGGCACCGAACGCAAGATGATTTACGTTACCATGGAGCGTGCCGACTTTGTAAAACTCCGTTCCAACCTGCGCCGTCTCGACCCACAAGCCTTTGTGAACGTCATCGACAGTTCCGAGATTATGGGCCTTGGTTTCAAGGCGCTTCCAAAGGAGGAATAAACAACAGCATAAACAATATAAGAAACGGAACCAACGGCACAGCCATTGGTTCCGTTTTTTTATTCTTGAATTTCCTTTCAACAATATACATTTTACGTTCAAATTTCTTTTATTTTTTCTTACCTTTGCACCCTCATAAAATCATTTCAATTATGCGTAATGCTCGAATATTCGTTGAAAAAAAACAAGGCTTCAATGTAGAGGCCATCAGCTTGAAAGAAACACTCAATCACAACTTTAACCTCAACATCAAAGAACTCCGCTTGTTGAATGTTTACGACATCTTCAACGTGGACGAAGTACTGTTAGAACGCGCAAAAGAAGGCGTCTTGGCAGAACCAGTTGTTGACAATATTTTCGAAAACTTTTCATTAGAAGGTCTTACTTATCTTGCAGTTGAATATTTGCCTGGGCAATTTGACCAGCGTGCCGACAGCGCGATGCAGTGTTTCTCTCTTCTTGATCCAAAGACAGAAGTCATTATCAAAAGCGCCAAGGTATACGTTTTTGAAGGTGACATCACCCCTGCACAATATGCACAGATCAAGAAATATTGTATCAACGAAGTAGAAGCTCGCGAAAAAGACATGTCTGTTTTAGAGCTCACAGAGAACCCAGAAGTACAAGATGTTCCTATTTATCAAGACTTCACGAAATGGAGCAGAGAACAATTGGAAGAGTTCCGCTGCAACATGGGCTTGGCAATGTCGTTGGAAGACTTGGCTTTCATTCAGGACTATTTCAAAAATGAAGAAAAGAGAGAGCCATCTGATACAGAAATCAAGTTATTAGACACCTATTGGAGTGACCACTGTCGTCACACCACCTTCGAAACGGAGTTGACAAACATCGTTTTCACCCCATCCAACTTGCAATATCAATTGCAAGAGGCCTACAACACCTACATTGAAATGAGAAAAAGTGTGTACGATGGAAAGAAAGAGAAACCACAGACACTTATGGACATGGCCAGCATCAACGGCAAATACGAGCGTAAGGCTGGACATCTCGACGACATGGAAGTTTCTGAAGAGAACAATGCATGTAGCATATATATAAATGTAGACATTGATGGAAAGACAGAGCCTTGGTTGTTGATGTTCAAGAATGAAACGCACAACCACCCCACTGAAATCGAGCCATTTGGTGGTGCCGCAACCTGCGTAGGCGGTGCTATCCGCGACCCGCTGAGTGGACGTAGCTACGTATACCAAGCGCTGCGCGTTACGGGTGCGGGTGATGTAAACGCTCCAATGAGTGAAACATTGGAAGGCAAATTACCACAATCCGTCATTTCCAAAAGTGCTGCTCACGGCTACTCATCCTACGGCAACCAAATCGGTTTGGCAACCACACACGTTCGTGAAATCTATCACAACGATTATCGTGCAAAACGATTGGAAATCGGTGCTGTAGTAGGTGCTGCTCCTGTTGACCACGTACGCAGAGACAGTCCAGCTCCTGGCGACGTCATCATTATGTTTGGCGGCCGCACCGGTCGTGATGGTATTGGAGGTGCAACTGGCTCATCCAAAGAACATAACGAAAAATCACTGGACACCTGCGCTGCAGAAGTTCAAAAAGGTAACGCTCCTGAAGAACGTAAGATTCAACATTTGTTCCGCCGTCCTGAAGTCACCCGTCTGGTGAAAAAATCCAACGACTTTGGTGCTGGTGGTGTCAGCGTTGCTATTGGCGAACTTGCCGACGGATTGGAAATCAATCTTGACTCTGTTAGAACAAAATACAAAGGTCTTAACGGTACAGAAGTTGCCATCAGCGAATCACAAGAACGTATGAGTGTTGTTGTTGATAAAAAAGACGTTGAGACATTCTTCGAATATTGCCGTCAGGAAAATATCGAGGCAAACATTATCGCTCACGTTACGGACAACAACCGTCTGACAATGACTTGGAGAGGAAAAACAATCGTTGACCTCAGTCGTGATTTCATCAACACCAATGGTGTTCGTCAAAAGACAGAAGCTATTGTCAACGCTATTCCTGACAACGTTTTGGAATCACAAGTTGTGGAAGGCAACACCATGCAGGAGAAGTTCGTGAACTGCCTCACCAATCCGAATGTAGCCTCACAGAAGGGGCTCATCGAGATGTTCGATGCAACGATCGGTGCCACCACGGTATTGATGCCATTTGGTGGAAAACGCCAACTTACGGAAGCTCAAGCATCTGCACAAAAGTTGCCGATTTTGCACGGCCACACCAATACCACGAGTGTCATGGCCTTCGGTTACAATCCATATATCGCATTGCGCTCTCCATTCCACGCTGCCGTATTCGCCATCTTAGAATCTATGTCTAAGTTGGTTGCTTCCGGTACCGACTATAAGAAGATCCGTTTCACCTTCCAAGAATATTTCGAAAAGATGGGACACGAGCCAACCCGTTGGGGCAAACCTTGTGCAGCGATGTTAGGTTCTGTATGGATGCTGAAACAGTTCGACTTAGCATCTTTAGGTGGTAAAGACTCTATGAGCGGTACTTTCAAAGATATGAACGTGCCTCCAACATTCGTATCCTTTGCCATCACTACAGAGAATGCCAACAACATTATTTCTCCAGAATTCAAACAAAAAGGCAATCATATCTACCTCATTCAAAACAAGATTGAAAACTGCCTTCCAAATATTGAAAAGACAAAGAAGATTTTCGAATATGTACACGAAAATACGCTGAATGGCAACATTGTTTCTGCGTTCACACTTCAATATGGTGGTATTGCAGAAGCATTAGCAAAAATGAGTTTCGGTAACGACCTTGGTTTCAACATCAACACTGATCTCAACCTGTTCGACTACGGTTATGGCAGCTTCGTTGTTGAATCTAAAGAAAAATTGGATGCTGAATTTGCTATCGAATTAGGTCTTGTTGACGACATCTTCAGTGTAAACGGCGAGCAATTAGACAAAGAAGCTTGTTTAGCAGCTTGGCGTGGTCACTACTTCAACTTATATCCAGATATGGCGGCAAACGAGACCGCATCTGTAGGACAAGAGTTTGCAATCAACAGTCATTGTCAACCGGTTGCAAAAGCGCCTGCTAAGGTTGCCAAGCCAAAGGTTATCTTACCTGTTTTCCCTGGAACAAACTGCGACTATGACACCGCAAAAGCATTCGAAGACGCTGGTGCTGAACCACATATTTTCGTATTCCGCAACCTCAATGAGCAAGAAATCAACAGTTCTTTGAAGGAATTGGCAACCGCCATCCGCGAGTCACAGATCTTAGCTTTGAGTGGTGGTTTCAGTTCTGGCGACGAGCCAGATGGCAGTGGTAAATTCATTGCTACGGTTTTAAACAATGCAGAAATCAAGGCAGCCATCAACGATTTGTTAGCCCGCAAGGGGTTGATAATCGGTATTTGCAACGGTTTCCAAGCACTTGTTAAGTCTGGTTTGTTACCATACGGTAAGCTCGGCGACATCACGCCTGCATCACCAACCTTATACCGTAACAACATCAACCGCCACATCTCTCGTCTGGTACGCACACGTATCGGCACCGTTGCTTCTCCTTGGTTATCCTCTTTCCAAGTTGGCGATGTTCACAACATTGCAGTCAGCCACGGCGAAGGCAAGTTTGTAGTCAGCGAAGAAATGGCCAAGGAACTGTTTGAGAATGGTCAAGTTGCATTCCAGTATTGCGATGAAAACGGTCAACCTACAATGAACCCACTCGACAATCCAAATGGTTCATTCTATGCTATCGAAGGTATCGTTTCACAAGACGGTCTCATTTTAGGAAAGATGGGACACAGTGAACGTAAAGGTGAAAATCTGTACAAGAACATCGAAGGCGACAAGGTTCAAGACCTTTTCAAGAATGCTGTTGACTACTTTGTAAACGCATAAGACAACTACAACAATATGGCCAAGATAGAGTTATCCGTAGCAGACATTCATTCTGCGATGCATCCATCGGAGGCATTCTCTTTGATACTAAAGGAGAAAGAGGGTGAGCGCTATGTACCTATCATCATTGGCATCAGCGAAGCGCGGGCGATATTGGTGGAATTGAACCAGTCGCCCACGCATCGACCGCTGACCCACGAGCTTTTCACCATGCTGGCCGACAGCTTAAGCTGCAGACTAGTTGAAGTGAACATCGTTCATTTTGAAAATGGAGTTTACTATGCCGACATGCTAATGAAGCGTTCTGATGGCACAATTTTCCACCTAGACTCCAGACCTTCTGACGCTATTGCTCTCGCACTCAAATACGGCACTCCATTTTATATGAACAGTGACATCTTTGAAGAGAACTGTCAAATTGATGTACTCTCAGATGAGAACGAGTCAGAAGACACAGAAGAGTCTATCCCTTCCAAAGACGAGATTCAATCAAATATTTTTATTGAGCAAAAATTGTCAGAAATGAGCAAATCGGAGCTCGAAACTCTTTTAGAAGGAGCTATTGAAAGCGAAAATTTTGAATTAGCAGCTAAAATTCAAGAAATCTTAGACAATCGATGATTTCTTGATTGCATTGCTGACAACAAGTGCAGAGGCAAATGCAAAGAACAAATTATACCCACCGCAAACGCCATCTATATCCAATATCTCTCCCGTAAAAAACAGATTCTGGAAACGTTTAGCGGAAAAATCATCATTTATTTCTGAGACATCCACACCACCGTGGCACACTTGTGCTTGTTCCATTTCGTATGTAGACAAAATCTCCAAGCGCATATCCTTGACATTGAAAGGGTTTCTTTCATACCATTCATTCAACTTAGGATGAAGCAACCCCTTCATAGAATGAAAGCGTTTTTGATACGATACCACATCAAACTGTTCATCTTGGTACATCAGGTTCAATGAAATATGGCAATTCTTTTGGGAAGGCAGACGATTATAAAAGGCAGACAGGTTAAGAATCACAATGCCGGAGATACCATCATCTTTAAAGATAACCTCACCAGCTTCACGATGAATCAGCGTATCATTCTGATATAAAGAGGCAATAGCTTTTGTTCGGCATCCGGAGAGTCTTTTAGGATAATCTTTTATTTTGAAACCCACTAAGGAGGGTTGGCATTCTTTCGTCTTCAGCTTTAAAGGAGAAAGGAAGCCATTGTAATTCAGGCGGTTTTTCTGAATCATATTAGCAGGAGAACCCGAAGCAACCACCACGGCATCAAATAGGACGGGATAGTCGTTTACACGCCATGTCCCATTGTTAGCTGTCAGCTGTTTCACCTCACATTCCGTTTCTATGTGAACATTCGACATATTCTCATTCCAGAGAATATCAACCACAGTTTGAGAGAATTGCGTTAGCGGGTACACCCTACCCTCGTCATCAGAGATTACGGGTAAGCCCAAGTTTTCAAACTCCGATTGCATGCGCTCGGGAGTCACCTTGGACAAGAGTTGTTCTATCGTTTCTGGGTTATTATAGCAAAGAGGGGAGATATTTTTATTAAAAATGTTAGCTCTTCCGCCGCCGGACGCACGGAGTTTTGTACCTACATTTCTAGATCGTTCGAACAGATACAATTGCAGCGTTGGATCACCAGCCAATTTTCTTGTCAAAAAAAGGCCAGACGCACCGGCACCGATGACAGCGACATTCTTCATTACCGTGCAATAAAGTCACGCACCAACTCAATCATCTCACCTTGAGCGGTTGCAAGGTCGTCATTCAAGAGAATCTTATCAAATTGATTAGAAAATGACATCTCGTATTCTGCCTTATCAAGACGTTTTTTCAACGTTTCAGGCGTTTCCGTGCCACGATTACGTAAGCGTTTTTCCAATTCCTCAACCGAGGGAGCTTTGATAAAAACAGACATAGCATTATCGCCATAGAACTTCTTGATATTCAAACCGCCCAAGACATCTACATCGAAAATCACCGTTTGATTATTTTGCCAGATTCGTTCCACTTCACTCTTCAGTGAGCCATAGAACTGATCCGTATAAACCTCCTGCCATTCCAAGAAATCATCCTGCGCCAATTTTTCCTTAAATTGTTCAGGAGTAAGAAAATAATAGTCTTTCCCATCTACCTCATATTCGCGTTTTGCGCGAGTGGTAGCTGAGATTGAAAATTTCAATTCTGGAACTTCCTTTAAAAGTTGTTGAACGATAGAGGTTTTTCCTGCGCCCGATGGAGCAGATACGACGATGACTTTTCCTTGCATTTGTTAGAAATTTTGGGCTGCAAAGATACGAAAAACCACAAAAATAAGGCGTTAGTCTTCTTCAAAATCCCGGCTGGATTTCATCTTCACAAACTCAGTAGGAGTAACGCCCGTTTCCTTTTTGAAAGCCACATAGAAGACCTGTCTGTTTTTATAGCCACACATTTCGCTGATTGCCTGCATCGTATATTTCTTATTCGTTTCATCATTCAGCATACGGATGGCTTCCTTTATGCGATACTCGTTCAGCAAGGCTGCAAAATTCTTCTTGAATCGAGTATTGACGATCTTTGAGACCACGTTTCGATTTGTATTCAAACGTTGAGCAATAGTAACGATGCTTAGATTTTCATCCAAGAACACCTTTTCCTTCTCAAACATCAACATCAACTGACGAGTCATCATAGTTTCCTTATCGTCAGATTCGTCGATCTTCGCGGTCACATCCAGCAGAGACGTAATGGCAATCGGGTGATCCTGTCCAGCCCATTCTATATTCTTTTTCACGAGCTTTTTGTACGCACGTTTCTTCTCAAGGTAGAAGAACAGCATCAAGCCGACCATATCAACAATAACAAGAACTACGATCATCCGGTAAACCTTCGCATCAAGTTGTTTGCCTTCCGAGTGCACCGTTGTTTCTGGGAACGCGTCACCTTGCGATAAACTGTCGCACATTCGCAAGTAATGCAAAGCTTCCACATAGTCGCCTTTTTCTTCCAAATCGTAACTTTGATTGCGATAAACAGCCGACAAACTATCTCTAGTATGCGATGCGTTTCGGGTTGGTTTTGATATAGCCGAAGCAACCGTAGGAATCATCAGCAGGACGACAATTCCTATTAAGAAGCGATTTATTTTGTCAAAAATTGTGTAAAACATACTTCAAAAGGAGCGGCAAAGATAGCAAAGTAATTGAAAAAACGCAAACCCACACAAGTCATACAAATTGCATACACACCTCTGTTTATCAAATATTTATATAGATTACATATTGCAAAATATGACAACAACGCATATACTATGTGATAAATAATGACAATTGCAAAACCTATTTTTGCCAAATGTTGACAACAACATTTTGGTAAAAACAAGGCAAGTGATTAGTTTTGCATCACGACAAAAAAATCAAAAACACGAATTTATGAAAAAGACATTACTACTTACCTTTTGCATGTTTGCGCTCAGCATCGTCACCTTCGCACAAGATTTCAGTGTATCAGCGGAAGTGGAAAGTCGCTACGTATGGAGAGGACAACCGTTAGGGGGTAGCGTTCCCAGTTTTCATCCAAGCATGTCATTTGAATACAAGGGCTTGGAAGTAGGTGCTTGGGGGGCATATTCCTTCTCTAAAAACCCCTCACAGGAATTGGATTTATACGTTTCCTACACTTTTTGGAAAGAAATGTTCACCGTAATTGTCACCGACTATTGTTTCCCAGGTGAAAGTTACGAAACACGATACTTCAATTATCACAATGCTACAACACCACACGTATTTGAGGCAGGCGTATCCTTTAATGGTACGGAGAAAGTGCCCATCGGTGTCAGTTTATACACCAATTTCTTCGGTGCAGATGCGAAGAAGGCAAACGGGAAGAACCTGTTCTCCACGTATGCAGAAGTATCGTATAATCCATCCATCGAAAAAATAGGCGTTGATTTCAGCGTATTCTGCGGTGCCGCATTGAACGGACAAAGTTACATCATCGGAGAAGATGAATTTTTAGGATTCTATGGAAACAAAGGATTCTCCGTGGTAAACGTAGGCGTATCTGCCTCCAAATCATTCAGCATCAAAGACAAAGTTGAAATACCTTTAACCACGAAACTCATATTCAACCCGGCTGCCAACCAAGCCTATTTGAGTGTTGGCGCAGGCATCAAACTTTAAAGTAATATTAATCTTAAAAATAATTAGTTATGTTAGATTCAGGTTCTACTGGTTTTATGCTAATCTGTACGAGTCTTGTAATGTTGATGACTCCAGCGTTAGCTTGTTTTTATGGTGGTTTGGCCACCAAGAGAAACATCCTTGGTATTATGATACAAAGTTTCGTATCCTTAGGATGGTCAACAGTTTTATGGTTCTTAATTGGCTACTCTCTCTGTTTCAGCGGTTCAATGGCTGAGGGCACCGATTTCTTAGGTATCTTTGGCAACCTGCACAAATGTTGTTTGCACGGAGTCACGCCAGATTCTCTGTTTGCAGGCAACTCTACTATGCCAGAGTTTGTATTCGTTGCATTCCAGATGATGTTTGCCATTTTAACCCCCGCCTTGATCACAGGAGCCTTCGTAAACCGTGTGAGTTTCAAAGCCTATTTCATTTTCCTGACGGTTTGGCAATTCCTGGTTTACTATCCATTCTGCCACATGGTATGGGGTGGTGGTATCCTTGCCGAATGGGGCGTGCTTGACTTCGCTGGTGGTATTGTAGTACACGCCACGGCTGGTTTTGCTGCTTTGGCATCCGTATTCTTTGTTGGTGCACGTGTTGACAAGAACTCCACACCTAACAGTATTCCATTGGTAGCCATCGGCAGCGGACTTTTGTGGTTCGGTTGGTACGGTTTCAACGCCGGCAGCGAATTGCAAGTTGATGGTGTAACCGCCAACGCATTTGTAAACACCGACATTGCGGCCTCCTTTGCCCTGATCACCTGGATGGTCATCGAATGGATTCGCGACAGCAAGCCCAAATTGGTTGGTGTATTAACAGGTTCTATTGCCGGATTGGCAACGATCACCCCTTGTGCCGGATTCGTACCAATTTGGACAGCACCTATCATTGGTATTTTGGCCGGTTTAGGTTGTTACTGGGCTGTATCCTGGAAGAACAAGCATCAATGGGATGACGCACTTGACGTATGGGGCGTACATGGTATTGGAGGTGTCATCGGTACCATCCTTTTGGGTGTTTTCGCAAGCAAAGGTATCAACCCCAATGGTGCAGATGGCTTACTTTTCGGCGACGGCAGCTTCTTCCTCAAGCAAACCATATCTGTAGTCATTGCAAGTGCTTATGCTTTCGTTTTCACCTACGGCATGCTCTGGATCATCAACAAGATCACCGTGGTACGTGTAGATGAAAAAGTTGAATTGGCAGGTATCGATGCTGCCATCCACGGCGAGCAAGCCTACGATGAAGGATGTTTGTAATATAAGTGTTGTAACACTTCTTTCATATACTTGTTTTCATTTGGCTGGAATGATTCCAGCCAAATGTATTTATACCGCCATACGACACCTGTTTTCTTTTTATATTTGCAAGCCTTTAAAAAAAAATAGAAACAAACATCAATAGATGATCTTATTCATTCATTTATAACAAGTTCACATTATGGAGCCCCTCAAACACGAATGTGGCGTTGTGATGATACGCCTTTTAAAACCAATCAGTTATTACGAACAGAAATATGGAACCTGGCGCTATGGGTTGAACAAGCTCTATCTGATGATGGAGAAGCAGCACAACCGTGGGCAAGAGGGGGCAGGACTGGCCTGTGTGAAGATGTGTGCCCGTCCGGGTGAAGAATTCATCTTCCGCGAACGTGCCGAGGGCAAAGATGCCATCACCAAGATTTTCGGCAATGTAGAAAAGAAGATCTCGCAAGCCAGTGATGAACACGCATCCCTGCAACAAATGCCCTACGCCGGCAACATCTACATGGGGCACCTACGTTACAGCACCACGGGAAAATTAGGACTCAGCTTCGTCCACCCCTTCATGCGTCGCGACAATTATCGCGCCAAGAATCTCGTTTTATGCGGCAACTTCAACCTGACCAACGTGAACGACATTTTCAACCAGATAACCGCACAGGGGCAATTTCCACGTCAGCACGCCGACACCTTCATCTTGTTGGAGCAATTAGGTCACCGTCTTGATCGGGAGGTGGAGCGACTTTATCAACAAGAAGAAAAGAATGGAAAGACCGGCTTAGACTTGACCTACGCTATCGAAGACCAAGTGGACACGACGAGAGTATTGAAAGAATGTGCACCCTTATGGGACGGTGGCTACGTAATCTGCGGCATGAATGGCAGTGGCAATATGTTTTCCATGCGTGATCCATGGGGCATTCGACCGGCCTTTTATTATATCAATGACGAAATTGCCATTGTTGCCTCCGAACGTCCCGTAATACAAACGGCAATGAACCTTCCCGTGGAAGAGGTTAAAGAACTGCAACCTGGAGAAGCCCTTTTGGTAAACAAAGCCGGAAAGGTAGAGATACAACGTATTCTTCCACAACATACGGGCAACACCAAGTGCTCTTTTGAGAGAATATATTTCTCACGCGGTAGCGACAAAGACATCTATCAAGAACGCAAGCAGCTGGGATACAATTTAGTGCCCCAGATTATGAAATCATGCGACAACGACTTCAAACACAGCGTATTCTCTTTCATTCCCAACACGGCTGAAGTGGCATACTTCGGAATGCTTCACGGATTGAATGACCGATTGAACCACGAAAAGGCAAAAGCTATCGTAGCCAAGGGGAACGAACTTTCCGTATCGGAAATTGAGAACATATTATCCACACGTGTTCGATCCGAGAAGGTCGCCATCAAAGACATCAAGTTGCGAACCTTCATCACACAAGACAAGACCCGCAACGACATGGCCGCACACGTCTATGACATCACCTACGGAACCATCGAAGCGGGTGTTGACAATCTGGTTGTCATTGACGACAGCATCGTTAGGGGCACCACCCTGAAACAGAGCATCATCAAGATATTGTCGCGTTTAAATCCTAAAAAGATCGTATTGGTATCCTCATCACCGCAAGTGCGCTATCCGGACTTTTACGGCATTGATATGTCGAGCATGCACGAGTTCATCGCCTTTAAAGCGGCCATTGCCCTACTGGAAGAACGTGGCATGACGCACATCATCGAGGAAGTTTATCAACGTTGCAAAGCCCAGCAGAACAGCAAAGAAGTTCCGTCTGTAAATTTTGTGAAGTCTATCTATGAACCATTCTTAGAAGAAGAAATCTCTCAAAAAATAGCGGAATTGGTTACCGATACAGACATCCACGTGCCTGTTGAAATCATCTATCAAACCATTGATGGACTGCACCGTGCTTGTCCAAACCACGGTGGCGACTGGTATTTCAGCGGGGATTATCCAACTCCAGGCGGTATAAAGATGGTCAACGATGCCTTTATCGGCTACGTTGAAAAAATCCGTCAATAGTCCATAATCAGCACTTCAAATTCCGCAATCTGTTTTCATATTCAGATTGCGGAATTTTATGTAAATTTGCACCTTTAAAAAATTGATGCTATGTATATGAACGAAAACCTGTTTATTGATTTCCTTAACAGTAAGGAGATATTATGGTTAGGCATCAATTTTCAAAAGGCCAGGTTCACAAAACAAGGCTTCGATTTCTCACAGGAAATACTTCAACATTATTTTCACGACTGGAATCTGATGATTATCAATGACCAGAAGAAATATGACATCCGAATGAGTTTCAGAAAGCCGGTGATGCAATATGACCTGTCGCAAGTAACTAAAATCAACAAGAGTATTCGCGCCTCAAAGGCAATTTGTCAACACATTGACATCAAGGATGTTCTCACAGATGAGACCATCTGTGCGTATATGCCCACGCTCTCCTATCCTACCAACACCAAGTATGCGCTTTCCATCTTAGTGGAATCCTTTGACAGTTCCACAAAGACGGCAGCATTGTGGATAGTGATTGTAAAAACGGATACGGGAGAAGTGACCTTATGTGAGAAATTCTTGAAGTCGCCGAGCGGTTTAGGTGCTCGCAACTATTGGGCTCGCACCTTTTACAACCTGCTATACGACATCAAATCCGCATCATTTCTCCGTTGGGAGAACATGGTGCAAAACCAGATTGATGCCAACCAGGCGCAAACAGATATAAACAAATAAATTTACAACTATGGGTGCTTTCAAGGCTTACGACTTTAGAGGAATTTTTGGAAGAGACTTCGATTTAGACACCGTTTACAAGTTCGGTTTCTTTCTTCCATCTTTGTTAAACACAAACAAAGTATTGGTTGGCAGAGACATGCGTTTGTCTACTCCACAAATGTTCGAAAGCTTGTCAAAAGGCATCACCGACGCGGGTGCTGACGTTTACGATATGGGGATGACCACCACGCCGATGGTTTATTATTTCACGGCACAACATCATTTTGATGCCTCCGTAATGATCACGGCGTCGCACAATCCCAAGGAGCACAACGGGATGAAGGTATCGCGCGCCAATGCTCTTCCGGTTGGTTTCGACACTGGATTAGGAGAATTGGAGCGTCGTATCCGCGAAGAGCAGATCATTCCCGCTGCCAACAAAGGGAAAGTCATCGAATACAACGTTAAGGAAGAATATCTTGCCTTCCAATCACGATATCATCACGACATTTCAAACCTCAACATTGTGATGGACTGCAGCAACGGCATGGCATCCATCTTAGTTAAGGAGATCTTTGGCGAGCAGCCCATATACCTCTTTGATAACCTAGACGGGACCTTTCCAAACCACGAAGCCAACCCATTGGAGGCGGAGAATGTGGTTGCCTTGCAAGAAAAGGTCAAAGCGTGCAAAGCCGACATTGGCGTCATCTTTGATGGCGATGCCGACCGCGTGATGTTCGTAGACGAAAACGGCGACTTTATCGCACCCGACCTGATGATTGCCGTTTTAGGCCACTACTTCATTGAAGAAAAAGGATATCAAGGGAAAGTCATTCAAGACATACGCACCTCCAAATCCGTTGCCGAATACATCGAGAAGATGGGACGAGAGATGGAAATCTGGCGTGTAGGTCGAGCCTACGCAGCGCTCAAGCTCCGTGAAATCGACGGCGCTTTCGGCGGAGAATTTGCCGGTCATTACTACTTCCGCGACTTCTTCTACTCCGACTCTGCTATGATTGCGGCGCAAGTCATCTTGCACGTATGCAGCGAAATGAAAAAGCAGGGCATTTCCGTATCGCAACTCATCAAACGGATCAAACAATACGCCAACTCCGGCGAAATCAACTTCACCATTCAGGATAAGAAAGGTGCAATGGAAGCCATCAAAGAGGCTTGTTGTGCAGAAGAAGTGCCAACGAAAATCATGGGTTTTGACGGCTATCGCATCGAATTCAACGACTGGTGGTTCAACGTCCGTCCATCCAACACCGAGCCCTATTTGAGACTATTGATGGAAGCTCGCGACGAGGCATTACTCCAGGAAAAGCTCACCTTTATCAAGTCCATCCTGAAGAATTACATCTGCTAACCCCTACTCTTCCACTGTGCTAGGAAAAATCCTAAATACATTCATCACCAAGCTGATAACTGCGATATTGATGTTTATTGTAGTTATCATAAATTCCAACACCTTTGGCGCGGAAGGCACTGGTACTATCGCATTATTCATCTTGGGGCTCACGCTCTTACAAGTGCTTTCCAACTTCGTAGGCGGTTCCACCTTGGTATTTCTCACCCCTCAGAAGAACAACTTCCAGATTCTATTCTTATCCTATCTCTGGGCCATCGTCAGCAATATTGGCGGATTGCTTTTACTACGAACACTGCACCTTATCCCAGAAGAATACACCTGGCAACTGCTGATATTGACCTTTGTTTACAGCATTTACTACATTCACATTAGCATCATGCAAGGCAAAGAAGACATCAAGCTCTTCAACGGTTACCAGCTATCTCAAGCATTGTTGCTGATTTTATCACTCGCTGGTGCCATCTTTTATTGTAGTAAGCAGCATCTCCCGACCACTATCGACATTTATATCTACGCTTTCCTATTCTCCTATGCTGTTCCCACGTTTGCCAGTTGTTTCTACATTGGAAAGCGTATGGGCAAGCCAAACTTCCAAGGCATAGGTTCTCTTTTGATAGAAATGTTCAAACTGGGTTTTTGGACACAACTTGCCAACCTCACCCAGCTGCTCACCTACCGATTGAACTACTATCTCATTGGCGGATACCTTGGCAGAAAGCCCTTAGGCATCTACGAATTAGGTTCCAAGCTTTCCGAAGCCGTATGGATCTTTCCAAAGAGCATGTGCTTGATTCAGTATGCTCGAATCGCCAACAATCAAGAAAAAGAATACACCAAGAATCTAACATTGAGCATGTTCAAGGTCGTATTGCTCTTTTCACTGATTGCTATTCTGGTACTGTTATTGCTGCCCGCCTCATTTATAGCCTGGATTTTCGGGCCCGACTTCATCAATTCCAAACCTGTCATCTGCAGTCTGCTTCCAGGCATCGTTTTCTTGGCGTGCAACTCTATCCTTTCGCACTACTTTGCGGGTTACGGCAAATATTGGATCAACGCCATCGGCTCCATCATTGGTTTGGTTGTAACCGCCGCATTAGGATTCTTACTTATCCCCAAAGCATCCTCCATCAGCACAATGTTAGCTTTACAGATCGCCGGATGGATTTCTTCCGCTGCCTACTTTGCCTCAATGATATACACCTTGATTTGTTTCCTCAAGCAAACAACAGCCCGTCTATCCGACTTCTTGCTCACCAGTGCCGACATACGTTTCGCCAAGGAGGTCATCGCTGAAAAATTACAAACCCTAAAAGCGCGAAAACAATGATAGTTCTTCATCTTCCATCCTGGTTTCCACACGAAGAAAAGCCGTTGGACGGCAACTTCATTCTTCGACAAATAGCCACTGTTGCACCAGACACCACCTCCATCATTGTGCATCACACCGAGCAGCCTTTTGATCAAGAATGTGCAAAAATGATAGATGATCGCATCATTTTTCGTCCGATATTCACCCAGCGAGGGACCTCCAAGTTTCAGATGCTGAGAGCATATGATTACGAGGTGGAGAAGATTATCAAAAAATACGGCAAGCCTGACCTTATCCATTTACACGTCGCCCTCCCTTTGGGAGTTGTAGCACTTTGGTTAAGCTATCGTTATCACATTCCATTGATTGTCAGTGAGCACTGGTCCATATACCAACCTCAGAACCGCAGTCAACTTTCACTGGGGCAGCGGCTACAACTCAGGCAAGTTTATCGTCGTGCCTCGCTACTCACAACCGTTTCCGAGAACCTGCACCAAGCCATCTGTGCTACGGTGCGATCTGCACGAAAAGTGCCATACGCAGGCGTCAGCAATGTGGTCGACACCCAAATCTTCACCCTTGGAGATTCCACCTCTAACCATAAGAAAAAACAGATCCTGCACGTTTCCACGCTCGACAACAAAGCCAAAAACATCATGGGCATCTTACGTGTTGTAGAGCAGCTTTCCCACATTCGCAGCGACTTCGAATTGAACATCATCCATGATCTGCGAAACGAAGCGGTAGAACAATATATTGAAGACAAAAAGTTGGGCGACTATATTCACCTGTTAGGAAAGAAAACCGAATTAGAAGTTGCGCAAAACATTCAGCAGAGCGACTTTATGTTGCAGTTTTCGAACTATGAAAATCAGCCTTGTGTATTGCTAGAATCCTTCTGTTGCGGAAAGCCCATACTTGCCACCACGGTTGGTGGGATTCCGGAGATCGCCAACGAAAACAACTCGATATTAGTTGCTTCTCAAGACGAGAAACAGCTACTTGAGCAGATGATCAAGATGTTGGACACTTGCCACAACTATGATGCGGAACGCATTCGCCAAGAGGCCATTGAGCACTATGCGCAAGCGGTTATCGGTAAAAAAATACTGGCGTGCTACCAACAAGTAACACGCCAGGCATAGTATTTCATTGTCTTTCGTTATTCTCTCGCATTATTCGCGGTATAGCTTCTCCATTTCTCAACAACCGCTTTGAAATCCTCAGGCAGTTCAGATTCAAAGAGGACTTGTTTTCCTGTTGTAGGGTGAACAAAGCCAATAGATTTTGCATGGAGCGCCTGGCGAGGCATCAAAGCAAAACAGTTACGAATAAACTGTTGATACTTTGAGAAAGTAGTACCTTTAAGAATGCGGTGACCGCCATAAGATTCATCATTGAATAGCGGGTGACCGATGGACTGCATGTGAACGCGGATTTGGTGTGTTCGACCCGTTTCGAGTTGACATTCCACCAATGTAACATAGCCAAAACGTTCAAGCACGCGCCAATGTGTAACTGCATGCTTACCCTGGTCGCTGCCCTCTGGGAAAACAGTCATTATCATACGATCCTTAGGATGACGGCCAACATTGCCAACAATAGTCCCTGAATCCTCTTCGAAATCCCCCCATACCAATGCCCAGTATTTACGTTCGAGATCGTGATCGAAGAAGACCTTTGCCAAACGCATCTGTGCGAGTTCGTTTTTTGTAACGGCAATCAAGCCAGACGTATTCTTATCAATACGATGTACCAACAAAGGCTTCATTTGCGAGCCATCCGGTAGCTTCTGATCCTTCAGATAATAATACAGTGCGTTCACCATCGTTCCTGTAAAATTACCGAAAGCGGGGTGGACCACCATTCCCGGTTCCTTGTTGATGATCATCAAATCATCATCTTCATATTCTATATTAAGAGGAATATCTTCTGGCAAGATTTCCGTATCGCGAGGTGGGTTCGGCATCAACACCGAGATCACATCGTTTGGGTGCACCTTATAGTTCTGTTTCTCTGGTTTTCCATTCACAAGGATACAGCCTGCCTTAGCCGCCTGTTGCACCTTATTGCGGGAAGTATGTCGAATGAGGTTAAACAGATACTTATCGATACGCAGCAGCTCCGTGCCAGGATCTACAACGAAACGATAATGTTCATAGAGTTCATCTTTAGAGTTGTTCTCTTCTAATTCCTGATTTTCGATAATCTCCAAATCGTCTGTCATCTATTCTTAATATTAACGGTTACAAGCTTTACAGAGAACAGCCTTTGCTTCTTCATTTTCGAGAACACAAACAGGCAATTTATCGAACAAGCCACACAAACGTGCTGGATCTTTTTCAGAAGCTAACTTAACAGCCTTGCTAAACAATGAGCTGAGGTAAGTTTCTGGACGGTGTGCAGCCATTGAAATATATGACATCACAAAATCGTCAGAGATCTTGGTATCGTCAAGGAATGGATCCATCAAAGAGAGTGCATATGAGTAATCACCTTGCTTTGCAAAATATGAAGCCAATTTGTAAGCATTCTGCCAAGAATCCATCTTCGGGTTACGAATTTCCTTAATCTTGGCGAAAGTAGCCACGGATTGAGCCGTTGTTTCTGCATTCACAGGTTGTGTAGCGAGGAAATCTACCACCTTCAACTGATACTCCATATTAAGTGCGTTCACACGTTCTTTTGGCATACCTGCGATAGCGTAAAGTTTATCGATATTAGCCTGTGTTTTAGCGATATCTGCCAATGAAGTGATATTGCTGTAGAAAACGTCAGCCACTACGGTATTAAAGGTTAGGAGCACATTAGTAGGATTCAAATTGAAAACCTTGTTCATTTCATTTGCCATACCCTCTGTCAATTTTGAAGAGAGCAAGTATTGCATATAAAGTCTGTTGTTCAATAATGTTTGATTCTCTTTCTTGAATGGGATCGTAAGATCTTTCAAAGGAGAAGCTGTGTAATTACCTTTTTCAACCTGGTCGATGATATAGTTTTCAATTGACATAGCCAATCCTCTATTTTTAGCAGCCAAAGTCTGATTGAACTTCCAGATCACGAATGTTTCCTCTTCAGCCTTAGTCTCGATAGGATATGATACATAGTATTTAATTTCATAGTAGCGACAAGGTTTCAGGTATGCGCTATCCAACCATTTAACGGTCCAGCTTTCAGCCTTCAGTTGAGCAGCAACCTCATCCAAAGTCTTGAAGCTCATATCATAATATTCCTCATCATTAACAATAGCTTTCTTAAAAGATTCCCAGCAGTAATCATAGCTAACCGTAACTTCCGTACCTGGATATTTAGCTTGAATGCTTTTCTTCAAGAAATCAGCGCGTTTCTGTTGAATCACCTGATACTTGCTATCCTTATAATAATTTGGGGAGTTATGAGCAATAATCTCCACTTTATTCAACTTATAGGCAGGAACATCAATCTTTTCCAAAAGAGAATCATATGCAGCCGTTGTATAATCCGTCTTTTTCAAATCGTAAGGAAAGGAAACACTAAACTCGCCATCTTCTTGAGCAGCCACCCACTCGCCTTTGCTCTTGATGCCTGTTTCATCTTTCAAGAAGTTGATTTTTTCAACATAAGCAGCATTTTTGGTTTCCACATTCTTCGGAAGAATGGTACGACAAATACGATTTCCTTCTTTCAGAACAAGAATATGAAGATCGAAATCTTCACTGCCGTCAATTTCCTGAGGGATAGTAGCAATTTTGGCAATCAGTTTTCCTGACTTAAGATTTGAGTTCTCGTTTGCTTCCATCATCTTTTCAAAAGTGACCGGTTTTGTAATAAAACCACGGTGTGCAAGATCATAATCGACAACAAAATCATCGCATTCATATTGTTTATGTTGAACAAAGTCCAAAGCAATAGCATCGCCTTCTTTGCCAATCAATTTTTTCAATCCCTTATAATCATCGCAAGTAACATACACATCCCCGGCCTTATTTACGCTGATTATTTCAGAAAGGATCTCCAGACCCGGCTCAGCAGCACATTTCTTACAAACCTTGTCATCATACAACTTCAAACCAGATTGGGTTTTGGTATAAGGCAAATCCTTTGTACCAATAGCAGGTTTGTAATTGTTGAAGGTACGGTCGTTGCCCAAAACGTAAGAAACGTACATACTTTTCATCAGCTTATCAGTATTAAAGCCGAAGCCAAGATACGTATACTGTTTGCTGAGAAGAACCTCAGCAGTTTTAACATTCTTGAGGACAGATTGAATTAAAGAGAGGCAGAGGTCGTAGTAAGAATACTCTTGTTCGCCAAGATAAGCCTTAGCCTTTGCAATCAATTCGGTGCCATTACCTGAGAGGCCATACTTACGGAGTCTGTAGTAAGTAGTGTGGTATGGAGCAACGTTATCTTCGCTTTTTTCATCCTTCGAAGCTTGATAATCGGCTTGGAATTGTGCGGTAGAGTCGATTCTAATGTCGTGTTTCATCGGCATCAGGAAAGAATATTGAGCACGTGCGATGTCGATCATTTCCACCATACAATTGTAGAGGACTTTCTCATCATAAGTATTCGGGCTAAACTGTCGAGTATATTTTGCATTACCCTTAAGTTGTTCTGGGTTGAAATCCAAATAAGGATTTTCCACTTGAGATTTAGCTACATTGCCTATTATCAATAAGATGGCAACAAATAAAAAGGAAAGTTTCTTATACATAATATTGAATTTTATTCTAAGTGTAAAGATTAGCAATAATAGAAAAAAAATCGTTTGCAGACAAAGAAATGATTTGAGTTTTTTAAGGTTTATATTTTTTTTACTTAGTGATAGTGTTTTATATTAAAAAAATTGTATTTTTGCGCCCCCAAAAAAGAATTAAAATTAAACATATAAAAAGATGAAAAGAACATATCAACCTTCCAACGAAAGACGCAGAAACAAACACGGTTTCAGAGAAAGAATGTCTACAGCTAATGGTCGTCGCGTTTTGGCTGCTCGTAGAGCTAAAGGCAGAAAGAAACTGACTGTATCAGACGAAAGTCTCGGTAGAAAATAGTTCAAGGGAACTATTGCGTTTTTACATCAAAAAGAAGGCGGTTGTCTTCTTTTTTTTGTATTTTCGCACCGCATTTTGAAAGAAAAAAACACCTTAAAAACGACATCTCGATGAAGAAATATCTCATAAGCATACTGTTTTTCTTCTGCAGTTTAGTGGTTTTCTCCCAAGGAGGCGTGCCCGTCGACGGCATTGTAGCCATCATTGGTAAGGAAATCATCATGCAATCCGACTTGGAGAAGCACTACATTGACTACACCGGTCAATTCCGGACGGTAGAAGACCCTTTCGAGACACGTTGCTACGTTCTTGAGACTCTGATGTATAATAAGCTTATGGTCAACCAGGCACAGATCGACAGTATTGAGATTTCAGACGAAGAGGTGGATTATATGGTAAATGCCAGAATCTCCTACTTTCTGCAGCAAGTGGGCGGTGACGAGAAATACATTGAGAATTATTTCCACAAACCTATGTCTCAGATCAAGAGGGAGATGAAGGAGATGATGTACGAGCAGGCGCTCACCGACCGTGTTCAATCCAAGATTACCGACAAGATTACCATCACCCCATCCGAGGTAAAACAATTCGCCAATCGAATGTCGGCCGACAGTATGCCAACCGTTCCCACCTCCTATCAATTTGGTGAAGTCGTTAAGATACCACCCGTTAGCGAAACCGAGATCGAGGAAGTGAAGGCGCGATTGAACGAATATCGCGAACGTATTCTTCGTGGTGAAAAGATATCTGTACTGGCACGTTTGTACTCCGATGATCCAGGTAGTGCTTCCAAGGGTGGCGACTTAGGATTTCAGGAGCGCGGCACGCTTTATCCAGAATTTGAGGCCGCAGCTTTCAACTTGAAAACTGGAGAAGTCTCCCAGGTGGTGAAGACGCAAGCTGGCTATCACATCATACAGATGATTGAGCGCAAGGGTGAAGCCATACGTGTAGCGCACATCCTCATCCAACCTAAACCATCTACTGATGAACAAGTTAAAGCCATCACCTATCTTGACAGCGTACGCGCCATCATCCTGGATGAGAAATTAGACATTGCCGAAGCAGCTAAACGTTTCTCCGAAGGTCCATCCAAAGCCAATGGTGGTTTAGCCGTAAATCCATACACCAACTCCAACAGCTTTGATAAGCAGTCTTTGGATGAGACCACCTATATGACATTGAACAAGCTCATCCCTGGCGAATATTCCGAATGTATACCTTACGTAAACGAGGATGGTGTTATGGCTTATCGTCTTCTCTATATGAAAGAAAAGGTTGTTGAGCACAAAGCCAATATTGCCGAAGACTACGACCTGATCAAGAATGCTGCCTTGGAAGAAAAGAAATACAACGCCATGCAAAAATGGGTTGTGGATAAAGTAAAAGTTACCAGTATTAAATTAAATGAACAATATCGGGACTGTGATTTCGTTACGAAATGGCAGATTCCATAAACCAATATAGAATGGACTTAAACACTAAAACTGACGTAGAAGCTATTGAGGCCTTCGTTGATAAATACAAAGAACTCAAACAAGAAATCGCAAAAGTTATTGTTGGCCAAGACGACGTTGTAAAAAACATCTTAATGGCCATGTTCAGTCGCAGCCACGCCCTGCTGATTGGTGTTCCTGGTCTTGCTAAGACCTTGATGATCACCACAATTGCAAAGGCTGTGGATATGAGTTACAACCGTATTCAGTTCACGCCCGACTTGATGCCATCCGACATTATGGGTGCTGAAATTTTGGATGACAGTCGTAACTTCAAATTTGTAAAGGGTCCTATTTTCGCCAACATTGTCTTGGCCGATGAGATCAACCGTACGCCGCCGAAAACGCAATCCGCTTTGTTGGAAGCCATGCAGGAACGTTCTGTCAGTATGAACGGTACAACCTACGCGTTGCCAGATCCATTTTTCGTATTGGCCACCCAGAACCCAATCGAACAAGAGGGTACTTATCCATTGCCAGAGGCACAACAAGACCGTTTTATGTTCAACATCCAATTGGACTATCCAACAATGGATGAAGAGGTTCAGATCGTAAAAAGTACCATTCACGGTCAGATGCAAGAGCCTAAGCGCGTTTTGAACGTTGACGATATCGTCTTCTACCAGAAGCTTCTGCAAAAGATTCCTGTACCAGAAAACGTATATAGATACGCTGTCAAATTGGCTACGCTCACACGTCCAGGCACAGCCACCGCACATCAATGGGCTAACGACTACCTCTCTTGGGGTGCAGGTCCACGTGCTTCTCAATTCTTGATTATCGGTGCCAGAACACACGCAGTTCTCGGTGGCAAATATTCTCCGGACATTGAAGATGTGAAGGCAGTAGCTTACAACATCCTCCGTCACAGAATCATCAAGAACTACAAGGCTGAAGCAGAAGGCATAACCATCGAACAGATCATTGACAAGTTGCTTGCAGCTGCCGAATAAAGCAATGAAAGAGTCACTACATCAGGCCCATTGGAAATGGCTGCTATTTGCTACAGCAGCCATCGTCTTTGTAGTGATTATCATCTACTCCAACAAGCTCATCAACAACATCGCTCAGGAGGAACGCAAACGTGTGGAAATCTGGGCGAATGCCATATCCTACAAGGCACAAATTGTTAATGAAACCGAAGACTTCTTCAACTCCATCAAACTGGAAGAAGACAACCACGCCAAGATCTTGGCGACCGCCATCAAGCGCATCATCGAGGCTCCATTAGACGAAGATCTAACCTTCTATCAAGAGATTGTCTCCTCCAACAAGACCGTCCCATTGATCATCACCACCCACAATGGGAACATTGATGCATCCATCAACGTTCCCGATAGTATCGCCAACTTAAAGAATGTCAAGGATATGGGTGATGAGTTAGGTCTCTACAACGACATCACGCTCCCCTATTATGCCAATCGTTACCTGACGGTCTATTACCAGGAATCACCCGCCTATAGCGATCTACACATTGTCATCGACAATTTAGTGCAATCCTTCTTCCAAGAGACCGTTATCAACTCGGCTTCCGTACCCGTCATCATCACCGACAGTACAAAATCCAAGGTATTAGATATGGGCAACATAGACTCCACTACTGCCGCAAATCCTCTTCTTTTGGCACAACGTCTGGAGAAGATGAAAGGCAGCAATAAGCCCATCAAAATAGACATCCTTGGGAAAGGCGTATGTTATGTTTTCTACGAAGAATCCACCGTGCTCACCAAGTTGCGTTGGTTCCCTATCATAGAGCTCGGCTTTGTCATCATATTCATCGTCATTGCCTACCTGCTGTTCAGTGTATCTCGCAGATTCGAACAGAACCGCGTATGGGTGGGTATGTCGAAAGAAACGGCCCATCAATTGGGGACACCGATATCCTCGCTGATGGCCTGGACTGAGTTGCTGAAAGAGATGGACGTAGATCAATCGGTACCAACGGAGATTGGAAAAGACGTAAAACGATTGGAAACCATCGCCCAGCGTTTTTCCAAGATCGGTTCTGCTCCAGTATTGGAAAACACCGACCTCATATCTGTCATTGAAGAGTTTACGCAATATCTTCAATCACGAATCTCTTCGATGGTCAGCATCACCTTCAACAAGCCGAGCAAAGAAACCTTGGAAATGCCGATCAACCGCTATCTCTTTGAATGGGTAATAGAGAACCTCTGCAAGAACTCCGTGGACGCGATGAATGGCAAAGGTCATATCACCATTGATATTGAGGAAGATAAGAAGCACGTCAACATCGACATCACCGACACTGGCAAGGGCATTCCTGCCAAGATGCACAAGCGTATCTTCTACGCCGGCTACACCTCTAAAAGTCGCGGTTGGGGTTTAGGTCTAACCCTCGCCAAGCGCATCATCAACGAATATCACAAAGGCAAGTTGTTTGTCAAGTCTTCCGTCATCGACCAAGGTACGACAATGCGTATTCAGTTGAAAAAAAGGAGTTAACCCGTTTCCAAGTCAACTCCCCTTTTTCTATCTATTTATCTCTTTTCTAATAAAAATAGAACGTGTTTAGCGGACAGTTTTTCGTTCCACCGTTTCCACAAATTCCAATGCATCCTTCGTATAGGCATCCGCGCGAATCTCATCAGCCAGTCCTTGGTTAAGCACTGCGCCGCCCACGTATATTGGAGCCGTAACGCCTTGTTCTTTCAGATAGTTGATCGTTTCCTCCATCGAGAGCACAGTGGTCGTCATCAGCGCACTCAAACCGATAATGTCCGGGTTATATTTGTGGAAGGCCTCCAAGATGGTTTCCTTCGGAGTATCTTTACCTAAATCGATCACCTTATAGCCATAAGACTCAAAGATCACCTTTACGATATTCTTACCGATGTCGTGTACGTCGCCTTTCACGGTAGCAAGCACTACGGTACCCTTTTGGGTGCCCGCATCCAATTTCAGTTCTGATTTCAAGATATCGAAAGCCACCTTGCAAGCTTCTGACGCGGAGATCAGCTGTGGCAAGAATATCTTTTGCTTCTCAAAGTCGGAGCCAACGGCATTCAGCGTTGGGATGAGGATCTCATTAATAATGGTCATAGGAGCCTGTGTTTGCAGCGCCTCCTTCGTGAGTGCGGCACTCTCCTCCTTGAGGCCTCTACGTACGGCATTTTGAAGCGATGGAGCGGCGGCAGCGTCCGTGGTAGTAGCAGTTGCTGTTGCAACGGCCTCTTGTGCCACCGAACGGTTCACAAAAGCATCCAAGTCGCTGGTTTCTCCCTTAAGCGCATTATACGACAGGATCGTGTTCAGCATCATCGCATTACACGGGTTGATGATAGGCATCGATAGACCATTTTCGAGGGCCATCGCCAAGAACGTGCTATTGATTAGCTCACGGTTTGGCATACCGAAGCTAACATTGGAGACACCCAATGCGGTCTTCAAACCCCAACGTTCCGAAACCAGACGCAAAGCACGCAAGGTTTCCTTCACGAGAGGTTGCTGCGCACTGCACGTCAGCGTCAGCGTATCCATCATCATACGATGGCGTGCGACACCGTGTTTTTCAGCGCCTTGCAGAATACGTTCCGCAATAGCCACACGCTCTTCTGCCGTTTGGGGGATGCCATTATCGTCCATTGCCAGTCCCAAAACCACCGCGCCATAACGTTGTGCTATTGGGAAGATGGCAGCCATATTATCATCATTACCATTTACGGAGTTGATCAATGGAATACCATTATAGTAGCGACAACCCGCCTCAATGGCTTGAACATTGGAAGAGTCGATCTGAAGTGGCAGGTTGGTAATCTCATTGAGTTTCACAACTGCAGCACGCATATTGGCCACGTCGTCGGTTTTGGGCACGCCCATATTCACATCGAGAATCGTGGCGCCAGCTTCTTCCTGCTTGATAGCCTCTTTGATGATATAATCGAAATCGCCATTGATAATGGCCTCTTTGAGTTTCTTTTTCCCGGTTGGGTTGATACGTTCGCCACAAATCTGTACGCGATCGAAGGTCACATATTGTGTTGCAGAGGCGATGAGCGTCTCTTTCTTCACCTGACGTGCCGGAACAGGTTCGCCCTTGTGCTGAGCCACGGCGTGAATAAACTCCGGATTGGTACCGCAGCAACCTCCTAAGACTGCCACACCGGCCTTGCGGAATTCATCCATTGCACTTGCAAAATCTTCGGTAGTAAGACTGTACAAAGCTCTACCGCAACGAACGGTAGGAATACCGCGGTTGGGTTGTACAATCACCGGCTTGTCGCAATACATCAACAACTCATCGATGATCGGTTTCAAATCTTTGGGGCCGAGAGAACAGTTCACACCAATGGCATCCGCTCCCATATTAGACATCAATTCCGCAAAGATACGAGGAGAAGTGCCCGTCAAAGTGTGTCCCGTAGTGTCGAAAGTCATCGTAGTAAACACGGGCTTATCGCAGTTTTCCTTAACGGCCAACAGTGCACATTTCAATTCATACAAGTCAGAGAACGTTTCGAGGATAAAGCCATCCACCAGGTCGCGGGCATTAACCACCATCTCCTTGAAAGCCTCATAGGCGTCATCGAAAGCAAGTTCGCCCAGCGGGGCCAACATTTTGCCAAGCGGACCGATATCCATCATCACATATTGGGAAGTGCGGTAACGTTTAGCCAGTTCAATAGCGCTTTCTATCACCATCTTACGATCCTCGTTCGGCATTTTGAAGCGGTTTGCTCCAAACGTGTTGGTTGTGATAAAGTCACAGCCTGCATCAATATAGTTTTTATGAATATCTGCAATCTGGTCGGCAGCCGTGATATTCAACATTTCCGGCATTTTAGACATAATGCCTCTTTTCTCGAGTTCGGTACCAAAGGCGCCGTCGAAGATCATAACTTCTTTTCCTAATTTATTCAGCATAAAAAATATATGAATTGAAATTGGTTACACAATAAAGCGTGCAAAGATAATGCTTTTTAGTGAATTATTCGCTATAGCATCGTTCGCCGCGTTTGCGGAAAGCGCATCGCTGCAAGGCAACGCAGTTGTCGCAAGTCTTTTTCACGTTTCCACCTACCCGTATCAAGCCAACCATCGATTTCATTGGCACCATCAGGCCAGAGTCCAAGAAGGTAATACCGATCGTTTGCGCCTTCAACTGCTCGGCGATGATACGATTATCCTCCAGCGGCGTGTTGCCATAGCCCGGACAAAAGCGGAAGCCGAGTTGCTCGAAAGGCAAGTGCTTTTCAAAATCATCGGCCTGGTGCTCCAAATAGACAGAGGCCGCGGCATCAAAGATGACGGCATAGCGCATATCGCGAACCTGCCAACGCTTCAGCTGACGGTCCACACTCGTCCCTAAGGTTGTGGCACACAACAAGAACGATTCAGCCCCTGACAGGTATTGCTGATATCCTTCGTGGTGCATAAAATCAAAAGCGTCCCGATATTGGGCGTAACGATAGTTGAACTGGGAGCACGCCGCCACTTCCTGCAAGGCTTGTTGAATCTGATTCCGAACCTCATCATCTGGTTCAATGTTCGATGGATAGCCTAAATATCGGAGAACGTCGCGCAGCATATTATTTCTTCACAATACGGTTTTCATTATTGGCAATGAACGACTTCCAGTCGGAGAACTTCTGTCCGCCGCCCAAAGTAACACGATTTTGAAGATGATGACAAACGGCAGCTGCCAAGGCATCCGTGGCATCGAGGTACTCTATTTTATCCTTCAGCGGATACATATGGCAAAGCATTGCTGCCACCTGTTCTTTGGCCGCATTACCATTTCCCGTAATAGACTGCTTGATCTTTCGGGGTTCATACTCAAACACCTGCATACCTGCGTGTAGGCATACGGCGATCACCACGCCCTGCGCACGTCCCAACTTCAGCATCGACTGCACATTCTTGCCATAGAAAGGAGCTTCAATGGCCAGAACATCCGGTTTGTATTGCTCCACCAAAGCCGTAATCTTTTCAAAGATGAACTTCAATTTGGCGTAATGATCCTCCAATTTCTTCATTTGTATAACGCTAATCACCTCAACTTCCGACTTATTGAGATGCGTATTGAGGATAGAGTAGCCCATCACATTCGTGCCGGGGTCAACGCCTAATATCTTGCAACTAACCTGATCCATAACTATTTTTCAAAACAGAGCACATTATTGCTGTAATCAATAACAGCCTTATGGCGTACGAAGAAATCGTTACCCAAGATCATCTGGATAGGTTTTTTATGAAGACGTTGGTAGGCAACATTGATGTATGAAAAGTCGATCAAGGCCATGTTCTGGAAGAAATCCAAGTGAAAACGTCCCAACTTAAAATCGTGCATATCGGCGATACGCACTTCAAAGTCGTCGCCACCTATGCCAGCGGTAACGCCCTCGTGCTCAGCGGTAACAAGATCTGGAAAATGCTCACGCACGAAGGTTGAGTCCACACAACTATGGGAAGCGCCAGTATCCAGAACGATACGAATCTTTTCGCCAGCCACGGAACCTTTCACCAGGGTATGGTAATCCCCAGGTTCAAGTTCAACGATATTCAATTTTGCTTTATATCGTACCATACTTACAACCAATGTTTCTTGATAAAAAAGAGGACCAACACCACCGTAATCAGCACACACAGCAGCATTACGATCAGGAAGGCGTGTGGAGAATCGGCGAAGGGCAAGCCTACATTCATACCATAGAGACCGCTGATGAAGGTCAACGGAAGTACAATGGTAGATATGATGGTGAGCATACGCATAATCTCGTTGGTCTTGTTGGTCTGCAACGAATCGAACGTATTAGACAGACCATCCACCAATTCGCCGTAGTCGTCGATCATATCCCACATCTTTTGGTAAAAGTCGAGGATATTACCCCAGTATTCTTCCATTTCATCGGCAAAGCCCTTGATTTCACCCGATTCGAACTTGTTGAAGAGTCGCAATTGCGGGCGGAACATAGTATTCATTTGGATGATATTCTTACGGAAGCGGGAGATCTGTTCAATGATCTTCTCCGACTTGCTGGAGAAAAGCTCGCGGTTGATAAAGTCGAGCTCCGTACCCATTCGTTCTACCAAGAGGAAGGTTTCCTTCATCATACGATATAGGATGTGATAAAGAATCGCGTCGCTGGTACCCCAGATGTCGTCCTCATCTTCCGGTTCCGGATGCAACTTTGTATAGTCAAAAAGATCCTGAACTACGTAATGAGAGTTACCCACCGTGATCAAATAATCCTGTCCCCAGAAGACCTTCGTCTCCTCGGTTTTTACGAGTTGGGTACGTTTTTCCATCAATGGAAAATGAAGGACTAGGAAATAGTAGTCGTCGTATTCGTCAATCTTAGGACGCTGCACAAAACTGGAACAGTCGTCGATATCCAAGGGGTGGAAATGGAAGTTATCGCGCAGAAAATCTAAATCTTCTACAGTTGGATTGTTGATATGGTGCCACTTAAAGGACCCGAAATTGATGGTATCAACCATATATAACCTCCTTTCTTCTAATGGATTAATAATAAAAAACGACTACATCTTGGTATACAAATTACTAAGGGCGCAAAGATACAAAAGTTATTGAAATAAAAAAGGAGGGAAAGATGGAAAGATGGAAAGATGGAAAGAAGGAAGGAAGGAAGGATAGAAAGAAAGGGGGATGTCAGTCTTTATTTTTTGGGCCACGGTCGATGCGTTTCCACAGCCAGAACATGAGTGCACCCCACGCGAAGAAGAGGAGGTAGAACACCCACTTTGGCACATTATGCTTCAGGTCTTGTGGGGCAATCTCCTCGTTATAGTTGGGGATATCGGCATAGAAATATGCTCCAGCGCCGAAGTCAAGATTATCGGCCAGGCCTAATCCCTTTGCCATAATGTATAAAGCAATGACGACCGTAGCCGTCACAACTACGATCGTCAATATCTTATATGTTTTTTTCAGTTTCATCTATTAAAGATAAGTTGCCAAGCTTGGGATACCGAAGATGGCGAAGAGCAACTCGATAACGCCCCAAGTGAGGAGGATGTTGAAACATTGTCCGATGATATAGAGCCAAAGGACTTTACCACCTTGCATTTGTTGTTTGATTTCCTTAAAGTTGGTATCGAGACCAATGCTGGTGAATGCGAGTACGAACGCCCAGTTCTTATATTGGTCGAGCACTTTGTTGATAGCACCAACCTCTGCGGTTTCGATGCCACACGCTGGCAACAAGAAACTTGCCACCAAGCTTGCTACGAAGAAGCCGATGATGAATTTCGGGAAGCGGTACCAGATTTCGGCGATGCCCACCTTGCTGCCATTGCTGCTCTTTTCAACGCGGGTAGCGAAGAAGATAGCCACGAAGAAGGCGATGAAGCCGATGAGGATATTTTGGATAGATTTAACGAGTACGGCTGCTTGTTCTGCTTCGCCGCCAAGAGCGTTACCAGCCAATGCAACAGCACCAGTAGAGTCAACAGTACCACCGATAAGGGAACCACCAGCAACCGGGTTCATACCTACGGCCTTGATGATGAGCGGTTCGAAAACCATCATCAACACGGTGAAAATGATAGAGATGGAAACGGCCAAGCTGACATCGGTTTTCTTTGCCTTTGCAGCAGCACCAGTAGCAATAGCGGCAGATGTACCACAAACAGAAGTAGCCGTTGCCAAGGTAATCACCATAGGTTTGTTGTCCATCTTGAAGATCTTGGTACCCAACCACCACATAAAGATGATGACGATAGGGGTAACAATCCAAGCGATACCCAGACCATAGAGGCCGAACTTAGCGATATTGGAGAAGAGTACGGAGAAGCCCATCACTACCAAACCAGTCTTGATGTAGAATTCAGTCATAACAGCAGGTTTCAACCATTTAGGAGTTCCTACGGTGTTAGAGATGATCAAACCTACGAGAAGTGCCCAGAATGCCCATTCGAGATAACGGTTCAGCGTGAACTCTGCACTGATGCCGCGAACGATAACACCCAACACAAACAAGCCGATGAAAGCAGGAATGTACTTTTTAACGTCTTTGCCCATCAAGCGAGCACCGATGGAGAAGAGTACCAGCAACACAACCAAGGTGATAAGGGCGCGAAGCCAGAAGGCAACATTGAGTTGATGACACAAACCTGTGTTGCTACCTTTTACCTGATCTTCGGTAACCAATTCCTTGTTTTTCTTTATTTGTTTTGCCTTCATCACGTTGCCTTCGCCATCCACGATCTTACCATCTTCATTGATGGAAGCAACGGTAGGGTCAACTAAGCCAGCTTCGATATTTTCCTTTGCAAAAGATTCCACTTTCTTGTCGGAAAGGGTGGAACGCTTAGCATCCAGGTTATTGTTTTCCCACAAGGTGTAGGTAGAGAACTTCAAGGCGTTGAAGTCAATTTTGCCGTCGCCCACGTTGGCGTGCCAGTCGTTGTGTACAAACAACGATGCGATAACAATCAGGATAGCACCGATCCAGCAAGCGAGCCAATCTTCTTTCTTCCAAAGATCGGACTTGTGTGTTTTACCAGCCGTTTGAATTTCTTCAGCAACGACTTTCTTTTCTTCTGTATTTTCCATTGTTAAAATTTCTTAAGATTACAAAATAGAGATTAGAATTTAACAGAGAGCATGGTGTTGAAACCGTGACCCAACTTATCGTATTTAGCTACATCACGCAAGGTGTAGCTTACACGGAATTGAAGGTGTTTTTCTGGCCACCAATCCAAGCCCAATGAATAATATGTTGATGCACTGTTATCTGCAGCGAGATCTTTCTTATAGTAGTCGTAACGGATTACCGGTCTGATCTTTTGGCTAACACCGAATTTATCGTATTTGCCCCAACCGCAGTTCAACCAATAGCCAGCAACAACATAGAAGCCGTGAGTCTTCATACGATCTTCTGTGTAGCTTAATGTTGGCAAGTTATACATACTGAAACCAGTATTACCCCAAACATATTCACCGCGAACGGTCAGATGTTCGTTTTTATATTCAGCGCCACCGGTACAACGGAGTCTGAGCAAGTTATCCATATTTTCATCTTGATATCTGCCCCAATATGCAGAACCAGTGAGTTTTAAATCTTTCAGGAAAGGACGGAACTCAATACGTCCGGCGATATCTTTAGCCATGTTGTCGGTTTTCATATTGATGCCCACGCCGCTGAAAACGCCAACTGCGTATGACAACAACGGGTATTTCTTACCACCGCGCTCAAACTCTGCCAAGGTACCGTACAGTTGAGCACCGAGTTCACGACCCGTTGCATAACTGCTAATACCTGTAACATCCTTATAGCCAGAAAGAGCCGTAATCACTTGTGCGTTGTCAGCGAACTCAAGATCCAGTGGAGAATATGGATTTTCCAACGTAAACGGGATCTTAAATTGACCTACTTGGAGATTGATGTATTTGCAAAATTTAACACGAACAAAAGCGTCCACCAACTTTGGAGAGTTAGCAAAGTCGGCTTGCAAACGGAAGTCAAGCATTGGAGTAATATCACCTTTAACGTCCAAACGGGCACGACGGATTTGGAAAGCGCTGGTTTCGGCGAGCGATCCGTCGTTATGTTCTTGGTTGGTGTATTCATATTGGGTATTGATGAAACCGCCCACCTTGATATAATCGCTGATGTGTAATTTGCGTTCACCCGGTTTTTCGGACTTGGTTGAGGTTTGTTCCTTCTTGTCCTCTTTTTTCTTTTCTTTCTTGTCTGTTTGCGCATTGCCCAGCGTTGCAAAACTCATAAAGGCAGCCGCCAACATCAATGGTAAAAATGTCTTTTTCATATTATAATTTTTTTGTTACTCTCTAAATTTAGTTGGAGGTTTTACTATTTTTTAAACGGCGGCAAAGATAGTTAAGATTTATTAACATCGCACTCAAATAGTAAAAAAGTTTACTATTTCCACATCTGTATTTACCTATGCACTTTTTTTCTATATTTGCAAGTCCTACGACTAGAGCCATCAAAACCCTATTATCGTATTGACAATCAATTATTTATATACACCACACAAAACCCCCGTACCGCATAGGCTTTTATATGAAGAGGTGTATAGACACAGACAAGAAAAGGATGACATCGGCATAATCATCCCTACAATAAAAGAATGTAGGCAGCAAATCACCGCGCCATTTTGGAAGTTTTGCGACCACAACAACATAAAAGGAGACCCTAATGAACGTAATAGCAAATGTCATAGAACAATTTGACCGTTGGTTGATTTTAACCATCAACGGAACGCACACGCCGTTCTTAGACAAGCTGATGTGGATGGTGTCGCAAACGGCGCCTTGGCTACCCTTCTACGCCGCCATCATCACGATGTTAGCGCTCTGTTACAGGAAGCAATTCTGGCGGGTATTCCTTTTATTTTTTCTCCTTGTAACCTTTGCCGACATTTTCTCTTCGGGAGTCATCAAGCCGTTGATTGCTCGTCCGCGGCCCACGCACGAGCCCACGTTAGAGGGATTGTTGCGGATGTTTCCAAAGCCGGGTGGCGGATATTACTACGGAGGCACCTATGGTTTTCTATCCTCGCATGCCGCCAACACCACCTCCATCGGTTTACTGTTTTACCATTTCATAAGTCCATTCATCAAGCGTCGCAAGGCGTTGGCAGTCTTTCTGGTGGGCTACGTATGTGTAGTTTGTTACTCGCGCATGTATGTTGGCGCGCACTACCCCACCGATGTGCTGAGTGGCATTTTGTTTGCGCTCGCCATTTGTCTTCCTTTCATATCAAATAAAAGAGTAGATTTGCACCCGAACATAAACCCTAAAAAAATTCAGTATGTTAAAATATTTTAAAGAGATTCCGTACTCGGTAACCATCTGTGATAAAGACGGTAAGATTTTGGAGATGAACGACAAGTCCATTTCCACATTTTGCAAAGACGGTCAATCCCTCGTAGGCAACAACCTTTTGGACTGTCATCCTGAACCAGCACGCACCAAGTTGTTGGGTTTATTGGAAAATCACGACGTAAACGCCTACACCATCGAGAAGAACGGAGTTAAGAAGCTCATTTACCAAGCACCTTGGTATGAAAACGGCGAATTTAGCGGCTACATAGAACTCTCCATGGAGATTCCATTTGAGATGCCCCACTACGTTCGCAAACCCAAACAATAAAACCAACAAGCATGCAAAATAACCGAAACTCCAACAAGCCGGATGCCAGTTTGATTTACGGCATGCGTCCCATATTTGAAGCCATCGAAAGCGGGAAAACCATCGACAAGGTCCTTTTCCAAAAAGGACTGCAAGGCGAGCTCTTCAAAGAACTTTTCTATGTGGTTCGTCAACATAAGATCCCATTCCAGTATGTTCCATTGGAAAAACTGAACCGTCTGACCCGCAACAACCACCAAGGCGTTGTTGCCTTTTTGTCGGCCATCGAATACAGCAGCATTTTCGACATCGTGCCCACTGTTTTTGAAGAAGGTCGAGTACCGTTCTTCTTACTGTTGGACAAGATCACCGACGTTCGCAACGTGGGTGCCATTGCACGTTCTGCCGAATGTGCTGGCGTAGATGCCATCATCATCCCGTTGAACGGCGGTGCTCAGTTGAACGAAGACGCGGTGAAGAGTTCTGCTGGAGCATTGCACAAGATTCCAGTATGCCGACACTCCAACCTCGTGGAAGTCATCCAATATATGAAAGACTCCGGCATCGAGGTCATTGGCGTCACTGAGAAGGCCAACCACGCGTTATACAACAAAGACCTCACCGGTCCGGTTTGCCTCATTATGGGCAACGAGTACGAAGGCATCGCCTGGGACTATCTGCGTCATTGCAACGACACCATCACCATTCCGATGGTGGGCACCGTACGCTCTCTGAACGTCTCCGTTGCCACCGGCGTCACCCTCTTCGAAGTAGTTAAACAACGTCATCCTGTAACGGAATAATGAAAAAGATAGGAATCCTTTCCGACACCCACGGATACCTGCATCCCAATGCGTTCGAGTTTTTCAAAGATTGCGACGAGATATGGCACGCCGGCGACATCCTCGACGACTTCATCTTGGATCAGTTGCGCGCCATTGCTCCAGTGTTGCGTGCCGTATATGGCAATTGTGACGACTGGGGCATTCGTGGCGAGACCACCGAGAATCTCTTCTTTGAATGTGAAGATCATAAGGTGATGCTTCGGCACATTGTAGGATATCCCGGACGATACGATTCCACCGCACTTAAACTTATAAAAGAAGAAAAGCCCACTGTTGTGGTTGCCGGCCACTCACACATCTTAAAAGTGATGAATGACGCCACTCACAACCTCCTGTTTCTCAACCCCGGTGCAGCAGGAAGATACGGCTTTCACACCCGACTGACGATGATGCGCCTTAAGATTGACGGCAGCAACATCTTCGACTTGGAAATCTACGACGAACCCAAATAACGATCGCAAACTATGAACGAAGACAAACCCATCATCACCATTCTGGGACCTACTGCCACAGGCAAAACCCACGTAGCTGTGCGACTGACCGCAGAGTTTGGCGGCGAAATCGTCAGTGCGGATTCGCGACAAGTGTATCGTCGTATGGACATCGGCACCGGAAAAGACATTCGTGAGTACGAATACAACGGCGCGCCCGTGCCCTACCACCTCATCGACATTGTTGAGCCTGGCGTTAAATACAACGTATTTCAATACCAGCAGGCGGCCTTCCGTGCCATCCAGGACATTCAACAACGCGACAAACAGGTAGTGCTTTGCGGCGGCAGCGGGATGTACATCGAAGCCGTACTGCAAGGTTACAGGTTCAAATTCCAGGACGAAGGGCAGATCTTCTCCGACCCCGTCAACTCCATACTTTTTGGACTACGTGGCGACCGCGACCTCATCCGCACGCGCATCACCCAACGGCTGGAAGCCCGTCTTCAGGAAGGTATGGTTGAAGAAATCCAATCCCTGCTCAACGAAGGCGTAGAAGCCGAAAAACTGATCCGCTATGGACTGGAGTATAAGTTTGTAACCCTTTACTTGCTAGGAGAAATCAGTTATGATGAGATGTTCACCCAACTGAATACAGCCATTCATCAGTTCTCTAAACGGCAGATGACATGGTTCAGAAGAATGGAACGATTAAGTTTCGACATTCACTGGATCGACATTGCCCTTTCGGAAGACGATAAAATGCAAGAGATATACAAAGTGCTGCATCGATAAACGGTGCAGCACTTTTTTTATTCTTTCGGAAACATCTGGCTCTCCACCAGTTCACAAAGGATATGTCCGATCATAATGTGCGATTCCTGTATTCGCGGGGTATCGGTTGAAGGGACATTCAGCAAGATATCCGAAAAGTCCTTCATCTTCCCTCCCGACTCGCCTGTCAGGGAAACGATCTTCACGTCCATTTTCTGGCAAACCTCATACGCTTTAACCACATTCAAGCTATTACCGGATGTGGAGATGCCCACCAAAACATCGCCCAGCTTGGCCGTACCTTGAATCATTCGGGCATAGATTTGTTCATAGCCATAGTCGTTGCCAACGGCGGTCACATACGACGTATTGCAATGCAAGGCCTCGGCATTCAACGGAGGACGATCATAGTAGAAGCGTCCCGACAGTTCCGCCGCCAGATGTTGAGCATCCGCCGCGCTGCCACCATTGCCGCAGAAGTGAACTTTGCCACCATTTTTCAAGCATTGTACCATCAACGAGGCAGCTTCTGCAATACGCTTCTGGAACGATTCGTCTTTCAGAATTTGGTTTTTAACCTCTATTGACTGAGCGATGGATTCTTCTATTCTATTCATATTTTTACTTACGCTTTATAAACGGAATTATCTCACAAAAAACATTGCCTCCATAAGCGTTGCTATACATTGGACTATTTTCTATACTTTTCCTTCATATTAATCAGTTTGTACACCAATGTAGCCGCCAACACATCTGACACATAGTTACCCTCTTGTGGACAGAGTTCCACCACATCACAACCCACTACATTTTTTGAACGGAAAACCTTATCCAAGAATTTCAGGGTAGGATACCATTGCAAACCACCGGGCAGTGGTGTACCTGTAGCTGGAAGAATCGAAGGGTCGAGGCCATCCAAGTCGAACGTCACATACACATTGTCGGTCAGTCGGCTCACCGCCTGATCCATCCACGCCTCATCATTGTAGATATTATGGGCATAGAAAACATTCTCAGGGACGAGATTATGTTGTTCCTCCGTACACACATTGCGGATGCCCACTTGCACCACGTTGGCATATTCCTGCGCACGGGCCATCACGCACGCGTGGTTGTAGATAGAGCCGTGGTAATCATCGCGCAGGTCGGCGTGTGCATCAATCTGCAACACGGAGAAATTATCGTAGCGTTCGCTCATCGCCTTGATAGCACCCACAGAAACGGAATGTTCGCCGCCCACCATCAAGAATTCCTTCTTCATATCCAGAAAATGGTTGGTGCGTTGATACACCGATTCCACCATTGCCTCCGGCGTACTAAAATCATATTCGTGGTGATCGGTATAGATGCCTGCGTTGCAAGCCTCCATATCATATTGTACGTCATACAATTCCAGGCTATCCGATGCATTCAAGATAGCTTGTGGACCCTTATCGGCGCCCTTCACAAACGTACTAGTTCCATCATACGGAACCGTTAGTAGGACATAGCGAGCGTTCTTCAATTGGTAGAATTCGTCGTCCATATCCATAAAATTCTGCATTTTCTTTATCATTGTTTCAATTCTTTTTCCAAAAATTGAGCCGTATAGCCCACATTCTTTTTAACAATCTGTTCAGGCGTACCTGTTGCCAGCACCTGACCACCTCCACGGCCACCTTCCGGACCCATATCGATAATCCAGTCGGCCATCTTGATCACATCCATATTATGTTCAATCACAATCACCGTGTTGCCACGTTCCACAAGTTGATTGAGTACATCAAGCAGGATAGCGATATCGTGGAAGTGCAATCCTGTTGTTGGCTCGTCAAGAATGTAGACGGTCTTACCCGTCTCCTTACGTGCCAACTCTGAAGCCAACTTCACACGTTGCGCTTCCCCACCCGACAAGGTTGTAGACGACTGTCCGAGGCGCAGATAACCCAAGCCCACATCAGCCATCGTTTTCAGAGGTGTAGCGATAGAAGGGATATTCTCAAAAAACTCAATAGCTTGAGTAATATCCATCTCCAGCACATCATTTATCGACTTACCCTTATAACGAACCTCCAATGTTTCATCATTGTAGCGTTTGCCATTGCATTTCTCGCACGTCACATACACATCCGGCAAGAAATTCATCTCAATGGTTTGCACACCAGCACCCTTGCACTCTTCGCATCGACCACCCGGCACGTTAAAAGAAAAACGTCCTGGCTTGTAACCGCGGATCTTAGATTCCGGAAGACTGGTAAACAGTTTGCGGATATCATCAAAAACGCCCACATACGTAACCGGATTGGAACGAGGCGTTCTGCCTATCGGTTGTTGATTGATCTCTATGATTTTGTCGACATATTCCAAGCCCAGTATCTCATCGTATTCCAAAGGCTTCTTTTCTGAACGATATACATACTGATTCAAAATCGGGTACAACGTCTCATTGATAAGTGTTGACTTGCCGCTACCCGACACGCCTGTGACGCAAACCATCGTTCCCAGAGGAAAATCCACGGTCACATTCTTCAAATTATTGCCGCGAGCGCCTATAAGAGTCAGCTTCTCGCCAGTACCTTTACGGCGTTTCTTAGGCACTTGAATCTTCTTTCTTCCCGTTAGATAATCTGCCGTAATTGAAGACGCCTTTAGGATCTCCTGGTAAGTACCAGAGGCGACTATCTTGCCACCATTTTCACCGGCAGCAGGACCAACATCTACAATGTAGTCGGCCGCCTCCATCATATCTCGATCGTGTTCCACCACAATCACAGAATTGCCCAAATCGCGAAGATCCTTCAGTGACTGGATAAGCAATTGGTTATCCCTTTGATGAAGACCGATGCTTGGCTCATCCAGGATGTACATCACATTCACCAGCTGAGAACTGATTTGGGTTGCCAAGCGGATACGTTGTGCTTCCCCTCCCGACAAAGAGGCAGACGTTCTGTTCAACGACAGATATTGGATGCCCACATTGCAGAGGAAGTTCAGCCGGAAGGATATTTCACGAAGTATCTCTGCAGCAATCATATTCTGGCTCTTTGTAAGCTTTTTAGGAAGGGTCTTTATCCACTCTGCCAATTCTGCGATATCCATCGTTGCCAACTCTGCGATGTTCTTTCCATCCAGACGGAAATGCAGCGACTCTTTTCTAAGGCGTGCACCGTGGCAATGGGGACACGGTATCATATTCACAAACTGGGAGACCCATTTGCGCAGTGACGCAGGCATACTGTCCGTATTCATCGAACTGATAAAGCTCACCACACCCTCAAAAGTCATCTTCATAGGACTCAGACCCGAATACTCGCGTTGCACGTGCAACAACTCAGGAGAGCCATACAACACTCTGTTGAGGTTATCTTCTGACAGATCACGGATAGGATCTGACAATGAAAAATGATACTTCTCGGCAAGAGCATCCAACTGACGGAAAAGCATTGTATTCTTATATGGACCTATGGCCACAATACCGCCGTTCTTGATGGATTTGGAATTGTCGGGGATGATCTTATCCAGATCGATTTCCGACACCGTACCTAATCCGGAACAATGTTCACAAGCTCCGTACGGCGAGTTGAAGGAAAACGTATTAGGTTCTGGCTCAGGATAGGAGATGCCTGTGGTGGGACACATCAAGAACTTACTATAGTTCTTAACCTCCTCCTTGTCGTTATCAAGCACCATAATGGCGCCTTTCCCATACTTCATAGCAATGTGTATGCTATTGGAAAGGCGAGTCTTTGAGAATTCCGTCACGTTGAGCGTGTCGATAGCCAACTCGATATCGTGAATCTTGTATCTGTCGAGTTGCATATTGAGCGTCAGCTTACGCATAGCGCCATCCACACGCACGCGGGTAAAGCCCTGTTTACGAATATTCTCAAACAGTTCTCGGTAATTACCTTTTCTACGCTTGACTACAGGCGCCAGAATACTGATATTGCAACCATCATAGCGACTGATAACCAAATCTATCAGTTCCTTTTCGCTATAGTGCACCATTTTTTCCTGCGTATTGTAGGAATAGGCATCTGCTACACGAGCATACAATAGTCGAAGAAAATCATACACTTCCGTTATTGTGCCCACCGTTGAACGGGGATTCTTGTTCACCGTCTTCTGCTCAATGGAAATCACAGGGTTCAGTCCTGTAATCTTGTCCACATCCGGATGTTCCAGATTGCCAATAAAGTGCCGTGCATAGGCAGAGAACGTCTCCATATAGCGACGTTGTCCCTCCGCATAAATAGTATCAAATGCCAACGAGGACTTTCCACTCCCGCTGAGGCCAGTCACCACCACCAACTGTTGTTGAGGAATAGTGATTGACACATCCTTCAAGTTATTCTCACGTGCGCCCGAAACAACGAGCGAATCTTCTGCAAAGTAATTATCCTCCATCTAATTAGTATAATTTTGAGCCTCTAATATTAGGGCGCAAATATATTAAAAAAGGTCGAAAGGGCTTATGGAAGAAGAGCCTATTTCTTTCCTTTCACTGCGCTGGTCAACTGACTAACAGCGCCCTTCACTTCCTTATCTTTCGCAATCTTTTGAACCGCAGACTTGATATCTTTATCAGATTTCAATTGATTCAAAGCATCCTTAACATCCTTATCTTTTGCGATAGTGTTAATGGCATCCTTCACCTCTTTGCTGCCTGCAAGATCCTTGACAGTCTTTGCAATTCCTGATAAATTTTTAAGATCTAAACCCATAGTTTTTATTTTTCAATGTTAATGTTAATACAATTTCATTATCTGCTCACAGCCTTCCACCACATCGCGATATGTTGCCTCAAAATCGCCCGTGTACCACGGATCAGCCACATCGCGATCGGAGCCCGTCAACGTCATCAGCAGTTGCAGTTTCTCGCTATCCGCGTAGGCATTCCCCAGTTGTCGACGTATGTTCCGTAAGTTGTTGTGGTCCATACAATAGATATGGTCATACGTCTCAAAATCGTGACGGGTGATCTGTCGGGCAGCGTGACGCGTAAAAGGCACGTCGTGGCTCGACAGGCAACGTTTTGCCGGCGGATAGATGTCATTGCCAATCTCTTCTGTTGAGGTTGCGCACGAATCCACCACGATATCCTGTCGGCCCGCTTTCTCAGCCAAATCACGCAGCACCATTTCCGCCATCACAGAACGGCAGATGTTACCGTGACAAACAAACAATATCTTGATCATTAATTTGTCTTGAACTTATAATCCTTAATATTAGCAAGGTCGGCATTGGCCTTAACGATTTTCTGTTTCAGGCTCTCCTTATGTTCAATCACCTTAGCTTTCAAAGTGTCATCGCCATTGGCCATAATCTGCATCGCAAGGATAGCCGCATTCTGAGCTCCATTGATGGCAACGGTTGCCACAGGGATTCCAGGAGGCATCTGAAGCATAGCCAAAGCGGCGTCAACGCCCTCTAAAGAAGACTTGATTGGCACGCCAATTACAGGCAGCGGAGTCATTGCGGCTATCACACCTGGAAGATGTGCGGCCATACCTGCCGCAGCAATAATCACCTCTATACCACGTTCATGTGCAGTTTTGGCATATTCTGCCACCTCATCTGGAGTACGGTGTGCTGAGAGGGCTAACACCTCGAATGGGATTTCGTATTTTTCTAAGAATTTGAAGGCGCTCTCCATAACTGGAAGATCTGAAGTGCTGCCCATAATAATAGTAACTCTTGGTTGCATAATCTGATAGTTTAAATAGGCGGCAAATTTACAAAAAAAGAGTATCTTTGCACCCGTTTTGAAAACCACATTTTTATGAATGATTTATTAGAAAAATTACAACTCATATATGAACGTTGGCTTCAGATTGGTGAGGACATCACAAAGCCAGATGCTATGTCTGACATGAAAAAATTCATCAAGCTGAGCAAAGACTATAAAGACCTCCAGGCGGTTGTGGATGCCTACAAGCAATACAAAGATGTTATTGGTAACATTGCCAATGCCAAAGAGATCGTTGCAAACGAAAAAGACGAAGAATTCCGTGACATGGCAAAAATGGAACTTGATGCTTTCCTTGAAACCAAGGAAACGCTGGAAGAAGAGATCCGTCTCCTTCTGCTCCCTCAAGATCCTCAAGACAGCAAAAATGCACAGATGGAAATCCGTGCCGGTTCTGGTGGTGATGAAGCCAGCATCTTTGCCGGTGACCTTTTCCGTATGTATCAACACTATTGCGACAAAAAGGGTTGGAAGATTGAAGTACTTTCTATGACAGAAGGTACCGTTGGTGGATATAAGGAAATCGACTTCGCCGTTAATGGTGAAGGCGTTTATGGTATTATGAAATATGAATCCGGTGTACACCGTGTACAACGTGTGCCTCAAACCGAATCCCAAGGTCGTGTTCACACCTCTGCCGCCTCTGTCGTTGTACTTCCTGAAGCTGATGAATTCGACGTTGAGCTCAAGCAAAGCGACATCAAGAAGGAAACCTTCTGTGCTTCCGGTCCTGGCGGACAATGTGTAAACACCACCTACTCTGCCGTTCGTTTGACCCACATTCCTTCCGGTATCGTGGTTTCTATCCAAGATGAAAAGTCTCAGATCAAGAACCTCGAAAAGGCCATGCGTGTTTTGCGTACCCGTTTGTTCGAAATGGAATACAAGAAATACCTCGACGAGATCGCTTCCAAACGTAAGACTATGGTTTCCACCGGCGACCGTTCCGCTAAGATCAGAACCTACAACTATCCTCAAAACCGCGTTACAGACCATCGTATCAACTATACGATGTACAACCTCGCCAACTTCATGAATGGCGATATCGAAGAAGTTCTCCAAGCACTACAGGTAGCTGAAAATGCTGAACGTCTGAAAGAAGCTTAATAATCAAAACAACATATAAAAAAACAGGGTGCTCGGAAAACCGACACCCTGTTTTTATTTTGTTCGTGTAACAGATTAGAAAGTTGTTTTACACTTTGTCTCAGAGGTTTGACCAAGAAGAGTAACTGAACTGTTATAATCCTTACATTTTTTACCATTTTCTACTTCGAATGTAGTAGCGTCACCTACAAGTGCACCATTCACATAGGTTTTGCATTCACATTTCTTGTTACAAGATGTTGACAAAGCAGCGATCATCAAAGCGGCTGCACATACACATAATACTTTTTTCATTGTTGTTGATTTTTGATTAATAAATAAGATTGTTTTTTGAGAAAGAAAAGAGGAAGGACTTACCCCTTCCTCTTTTCCTTGGTTATTATTCAGGAAGAACGCAAACGAGGTTACGATCGCCAAATGCATCATCAATCTTAGCAACAGATGGCCAATACTTTTCGGTATGAGGCATTGGGAATGCAGCTTGTTGACGAGAATATGGACGGGTCCATTCGTCAGCGCAAACAACCTCCATTGGGTGTGGAGCGTTCTTGATAACATTGTTAGCGCGATCAGCACGGCCTTCTTCAATGTCTCTGATTTCTTGGCGGATAGCGATCATAGCATCGCAGAAGCGATCGATTTCGCTCAGTGGTTCGCTTTCTGTTGGTTCAACCATCAAAGTGCCGTGAACTGGGAATGCCACGGTTGGAGCGTGGAAGCCGTAGTCCATCAAACGTTTAGCGATATCGCCTACTTGAACACCTGCATTGCGGTCGAATTCGTTGCAATCCAAAATCATTTCGTGAGCGCACATACCTTGGCTACCGGTGTAGAGGATCTTGTAATGATCTTGCAATCTTGCACGCATATAGTTAGCGTTCAAGATAGCCATCTTCGTAACTTCGGTAAGACCCTTACCACCTAACATCTTCAAGTAACCGTAAGTAATTGGCAACAAGTAAGCGCTACCGTAAGGAGCAGAAGCCACTTGGCTACCCTTTGTACCACCAACGGTTGTCATAGCGTGGTTTGGCAAGAAATCAACGAGCTTTTCGCAAACGCCGATAGGGCCAACGCCAGGACCGCCACCACCGTGAGGCATAGCGAATGTCTTGTGCAAGTTGAGGTGACATACGTCAGCGCCCATAGTACCCGGAGAGGTCAAACCTACCTGAGCATTCATATTGGCACCATCCATGTAAACGAGACCACCATTTTCGTGGATAATCTTGATGATTTCGAGGATACCTTCTTCAAATACGCCGTGTGTTGAAGGATAGGTGATCATCAAGCAAGAGAGGTTATCGCGATATTGTTCAGCCTTAGCGCGCAAATCGTCGATGTCAACTTCACCTTGTGCGGTTGCCTTAACCACCACGATCTTGTTGCCAGCCTTAGCAGAAGAAGCAGGGTTGGTACCGTGAGCTGATGAAGGGATCAAACAGATGTTACGGTGTGCTTCGCCACGGCTAACGTGATAGTTGCGGATAACGGTCATACCGGCATATTCACCAGCAGCACCAGAGTTAGGTTGCAATGAAACAGCTGCAAAACCGGTGATCTTAGCCAACCAGTTGCAAACGTCATTGATCATTTCAATATAACCTTCTGCTTGGTCAGCAGGAGCGTATGGATGGATATTGCAAGCCTCTGCCCAGCTCAATGGAAGCATTTCAGCAGCAGCGTTCAACTTCATTGTACAAGAGCCCAGTGGAATCATAGCACGGTTCAAGGAAAGATCCTTAACTTCAAGCATCTTCATATAACGCATCATTTCTGTTTCAGAATGATATTTCTTGAAGATGTCGTGTTGCATGAATGGAGTTGTACGTCTCAACGCAGCGGGGATGCGCAATTCTGGCATTTGACAACTGCAGTTGCATACGTGTGGGGTAAATGGTTTACCAGCAGCGGTTGCCAAGATTTCGAGAATCATATTGAGGTCATCGTGACTAACGGTTTCATCCAATGCGATGCTCAAGCAAGTGTCGCACCAGTAACGGAAGTTCACTTTCTTAGCCAAAGCGATCTTTTCAACATCCTTAGTTGTAATGCCAGCAGGCACAGCCATACAAACGGTGTCGAAGAAGTTTTCTTCTGGATCGTAACCATATTTCTTAGCTTCATCAGCGAGAACGCCAGCGAGAACGTTCATCTTAACAGCCTTGTTCTTGATGCCTTCAGCACCGTGCCACATACCATAGAAACCAGCCATAATAGCGGTCAAGGCACTTGCGGTACAGATGTTGGAAGTAGCTTTTTCGCGTTTGATATGTTGTTCGCGGGTTTGGAGAGCCATACGTACGGCGCGTTTTCCTTGAGCGTCAACAGAGATACCGATGACACGGCCTGGCATCTGGCGCAAGAAAGACTCGCGGCAAGCATAGAAACCGGCAGCAGGGCTACCGTAACCCATTGGAACGCCGAAGCGTTGTGTTGAACCAATTACACAGTCAGCACCCCATTCGCCCGGAGGAGTCATCAAGGTAAGTGCAAAGAGGTCGGTAAGTACACCTACGAAAATGTTCTTGCCGTGTGCTTTTTCAACGAAAGCGCGAAGATCCTTAACCTCACCGTGTTGGTTAGGACATTGGATCATAGCACCGAAGAAGGTTTCATCCAATTCGATTTCATCTTCCTTACCAATAACGAGTTCGATATCTTGAGGAGCAGCGTTTGTCTTCATAACGCCAATGCAGTGTTCGAAAACATCCTCTGAAACGAAATACTTGTTGACATTGTTCTTTTGTTGTTCGCGGCTACGGCTGCGGTAGAACATCAACATCATTTCGCCAGCAGAAGTAGCGTCGTCCAACATAGAAGCATTTGCCAAAGGCATAGCGGTCAAACTGCTGATCATCGTTTGGAAGTTCAACAATGCTTCGATACGACCTTGGGAAATTTCAGCTTGGTACGGAGTGTAGGAGGTATACCAACCTGGATTTTCGAAAATGTTTCTCAAGATTACAGCCGGTGTATAGGTGTTGTAGTGGCCCATACCGATGTAAGATTTGTATATTTTGTTCTTTGACATTACGGCATGAATAGCATTCAAGTATTCGCCTTCTGTCATACCTTCTGGAAGATCCAAAGGTTGTTGCAAACGGATTGCGCTTGGAACAGTTTTCTCGATAAGTTCATCCAAAGACTTTACGCCGATGGTAGCCAACATTTTCTGTTGTTCTTCCTCACTCGGACCGTTATGTCTGGTAACGAAGTTGTCTTTAAGTATCATATTGATTATAAATTAGTTATTAATAAATTTATCTTTTCTTATTGCAAGTCGCAAATGTAGTAAAAAAATTGCCGTGAATGACCAACTTTAACAATAAAAAAATCCCTGTCGCAATAATGCAACAGGGATTTCTATGTAGGTTAACCTTAAGGGTCAAATTAGCATTCTACGATAGTACACCAGTTGTGTTTATCTTCGATTTCACCATATTGGATACCCATAAGTGTTTCGCGCATCTTGATACACCAAGGACCAGGTTTACCGTCTTTTGCGATCACGTATTCTTCACCTGTTTCACGATCTTGGATCATATTGATAGGAGAGATTACAGCAGCTGTACCACAAGCACCAGCTTCTTCGAACGTACCGATTTCTGTCAATGGGATATGACGTCTTTCAACTTGGAGGCCGAGGTCTTCAGCGATTTGACGCAAACTCATATTGGTAATAGAAGGAAGAATAGAGCCAGAGTCAGGAGTGATATATTTGCCGTCTTTGATACCGAAGAAGTTAGCAGGGCCAGCTTCATCGATGTAAGTTTTGGTTTTAGCGTCAGCGAAGATAGAAGCGCTGAAGCCTTCGTGGTGAGCTCTTTCACCTGCGCGCAAAGAAGCAGCGTAGTTTCCACCAACCTTAACGTGACCTGTACCCATAGGAGCAGCACGGTCGAAATCCTTAGCGATTTGCATATTCGTAGGTTTGAAGCCTTCTTTGAAGTAAGGGCCTACTGGGCATACGAAGGTAATGAAAAGATACTCGTCAGCTGGTTTTACACCAACGGTAGCACCTGTACCTATCAACAATGGACGAAGGTAGAGAGAACCTTCTGTACCGTATGGAGGGATGAAATCAGCATTCATCTTGATAACGGTTTCCATTTCTTCGAAAAAGAGTTCCTTTGGAATAGGAGCCAACATAATAGCTTCTGCTGAGTTGTTGAGGCGTTTCCAGTTTTCTTCCCAACGGAACAAACGAACTTTACCGTCTTTGCCTCTGAAAGCCTTCATACCTTCGAAAGCTTCTTGACCATAGTGGAGGCAAGATGCAGCCATGTGCATAGGGATGTACTCGTCGGAGGAGATTTCAACCTTACCCCATTGTCCGTTTCTGAAATAGCAGCGAACGTTGTAGTCGGTCTTTACATAACCGAATGATAAACTTTTCCAATCAATGTTTTTCATTACGTTAATTTTTTTATTGTTAATTTTATAATTGTACTAAACTATGTATTTCGCAGTTAGATAGTTTTTTGCGTCCTTCCAATGCCTTCAGTTCCATCAGGAATACGGTTGAAACGAACGAAGGGTGGAACTTATTCACCAGTTCCACGGCGGCCTGCATCGTACCACCCGTTGCAAGCACGTCATCCACAATCATCACGCGTTGATTTTCCTTGATGGCATCGATATGCATCTCGATAGTGGCGGTGCCATACTCCAACGCGTAGGTCATCTCGTACGTATCAGAAGGCAATTTCCCCTTTTTGCGTACAGGCACGAACGGCAAACCCAACTCGTGGGCAATGGCAGGGCCAAAGAAAAAACCACGGGATTCCAGCGCCAAAACGACATCCGGTTTCTCCTCGCGAGCTATGGCAATCATATCGTCCACAGCCTTCCGAAATTCCTCGCCGTTGTTCAGCAATGTTGTGATATCATAGAACTTAATACCCGGTGTTGGGAAGTCGTCAATAACACGTACAGTGGAAAAATCAAACATATTCTATCTCTACATTTTTAACGAGTGCAAAAGTACACTTTTTTTTGTACTTTTGCGGCTCCTCTAGATAAATCAATATTAAATTACAATAATATGAATATTAAAACATTAGACGAATTAGTTGAACTGGTTAAGTCAAAACCTAAAAAAAGACTTGTTGCTGCATATGCTAATGATGAACACACTTTGCAAGCTGTTAATGCTGCTGTTGATTTGGGCGTAGTTGATGCAACCCTCGTTGGTGACCAAGCCGTCATCGCTGAAAACTGCAAAAACCTCAACATCGACATCAACAAATTCAGAATCGTTCACGAAAGCGTTGACACCAAGGCTGCCGCTGCCAGCTGCGACCTGATCAACAATGGCGAAGGCGACATCCTGATGAAAGGTTTGCTCCCTACCGACAAGTACATGCGTGCCATCCTCAACAAGGAACGCGGACTTTGTCCTCCTAAGGCCACGTTGACACACGTCACTGTTATTGAAAATCCAGCATACCACAAGTTGCTCACCGTGGGTGATGTAGCTGTCATCCCACTTCCAGACTTGAAACAAAAACAAACCATCCTCAAATATTTGGTACAAACCGCTCAAGCATTTGGCATCGAGAAACCTAAAGCTGCCCTCATCACCTGTTCTGAACAGATGTTGACCAACATCCCTGCTTGTGTTGACGCTGCCATCATCGCCAAGGATGCTGAACGCACCAACATGAAGGCTTACGTTGAAGGTCCTCTTTCCCTCGACCTTGCTATTGACCCAGAAGCTGTTGCCATCAAGAAATTCAACAGTCCAGTGGCTGGCGACGCCGACTGTTTGCTCTTCCCGAACATTGAAACGGGTAACGTATTCTACAAATGCTGTACGAAGTTCAACCACGCTGAACTCGGCGCTATGTTGATGGGTGCAAAAGTTCCTTGCGTTTTGTCCTCCCGTGGCGACTCTGCTAAAACAAAGATGTATTCCATCGCATTGGCTGCTTTGATGGCTAAATAAATAACCCTACGATGACAGGTGCTCTAAGCTTTTTATCCTTCCGCATTGTTGATGCATTGGACATCCTGATCTTTGCGTTTGTCCTTTACGAGTTGTACAAGCTCACCAAAGGAACCGCAGCGGTCAAGTTGTTCTGGATGGTCGCCATTTTCTACTTCATTTGGAAAATGGTAGCCTACGTTCATGCTACATTGCTTTCCGAACTGCTTGGAGAAGTCATCAACGTGGGCATCTTGGCCATCATCATCTTGTTCGCCCCCGAAATCCGCAAGTTCCTCCTTTTCATTGGTAACGGCAAACTGATTCACTTTTTCAGCGACAAACTTGTAAAAAAAGAGAATTCCACCGCATTTACCACCGAGGTGGAAGCAGTGAAGACTGCCTGCCAACACATGTCGGAAACGAAAACGGGTGCTTTAATCATCTTTGCTCGTCAAACCCCGTTGGACGAATTTCTGTCCACCGGCGAAACAATCGACGCAAGACCCTCTTCCGAGTTATTGGAGAACATTTTCTTCAAAAACAGTCCGTTGCACGATGGTGCTGTCATCATCAAAGACCACAGAATCACAGCTGCACGTTGTATTCTGCCGGTATCTAAGAATCCGGACCTTCCGCAAGAAGTAGGACTTCGCCACCGTTCCGCCTTAGGTTCCACAGAAATGACCGATGCCATTGCCGTCATCGTTTCCGAGCAAACCGGAACGATATCCGTATGCAAAGACGGTCAACTGATTCGAGGTTTGAACTCTTCCACATTACGCCAATTGCTCATCGAAAACTTGTCCAAATAGTAAAACAACCTTTTAAATAAAATTTGAAATGGCAAAATTCGTATGTAAAGTTTGCGGTTACGTTCACGAAGGTGATACCGCTCCAGAAAAATGTCCACAATGTCGCCAACCACGCGAAAAATTCGAAGAAGTAAAAGAAGAAGGCGAATTGCAATTTGTTACTGAACACGTTATCGGCGTAGCAAAAGACACCGATGAAGAAATGATCAAAGACCTCAACGCACACTTCATGGGCGAAGCAACTGAAGTTGGCATGTACCTCGCCATGAGCCGCCAAGCCGATCGCGAAGGCTATCCAGAAGTTGCAGAGGCTTTCAAACGCTATGCTTTCGAAGAAGCTGAACACTGCGCTAAATTCGCCGAACTCCTTGGTGACGTTGTTTGGGACACCCGTACAAATCTTGAAAAACGTATGCTCGCTGAAAGCGGTGCTTGCGCCGACAAAATGCGTATTGCAAAGCGTGCTAAAGAGATGAACTGGGATGCTATCCACGACACCGTTCACGAAATGGCTAAAGACGAAGCTCGTCACGGTCAAGGTTTCCAAGGCCTCTTCAACAGATACTTCAAGAAATAATTTCACTCCAAAAGTGAATAACAATACGTGTAGAGGCGTTTCGTCAAGCGTCTCTACATTTTTTTAATAAACGTTCCTATGCGATATCTTTGGCTTCCCACACAATCGCCCTATTTCAATCTTGCGGCAGAAGAATATCTTCTCAAACAAACCAATGATGACATTTTCATGCTCTGGCAGAATGCCAACTCCATCATCATCGGCAAACATCAAAACACCGTAGCTGAGATCAATCAGGAATACGTGCAATCGCACCACATCACTGTAGCCCGCAGAATCACGGGTGGTGGCGCTGTTTTTCACGATCTTGGGAACCTCAACTTCACCTTCATCCAAAACATTCAGTCTCAAGATAAAGAGGTGAACTTCGTGCGATATTTACAACCCATCGTGGATGCCCTTAAAGACTTAGGATTACCAGCAACCTTCTCAGGACGCAATGATATTCTGTTAGATGGCAAGAAAATCTCGGGCAATGCGATGGCCTTCCACGAGAACCGTGTTCTGGAGCACGGGTGTATGCTTTTCTCCACCCTGCACAACGACCTGGTAAATGCGCTCAACGTTGACCCCGAAAAGTTCGCCGACAAAGCGGTCAAGTCCGTACGCAGTCGCGTCACCAACATCTCAGAGCACCTCGCCACCCCGATGACCGTGTTAGAGTTCAAAGACTATCTCATGAACTGCATCAAACGTCAGGACCCAACCGCCATCATCGAGCAATTAAGCGATAGGGAGATAGCAGTCATTCAACAACTGGAAAAAGAGAAATACAGCACTTGGGAATGGAACTTCGGGCAATCTCCCCGATACAGCATCAACCGAAAGGTACGCACGCAGGGCGGTTCCATCCAAGCGATGATGAATGTCAAGAATGGCCGCATCCAGGAACTGCAGTTCTTTGGCGATTTCTTCTCCACCAAAGATCCTACCGAGCTTGCAGCACGTCTTGTAGGCCTACCGCACGAGCAGGCCATCATCCAAGAGACATTAAACGACCTCCCTGTCGAACAATACTTCAGCAACGCCACCAAAGAAGAGTTGCTTGGATTGCTTGTCTGAGAGGAAACGAACAGATACAAAAAAGGGAAGACATATGTCTTCCCTTTTTATTTCTATTCTGTGAAAATCGATTACATATGGAAGCCCAACTTGAACGCCCAAGCACCCATCTTCATTTGGGAACCTTCATTGATCAAATTATCGCTTTGTGGACGAACGTCGTGTGTACCCAACCAGTAGTAGTGTACGCCCAAAGAAACCGTACGAGCCAACAGGATACCGAAGCCTACTTGCGTAGCAAATTCCGTATTCATCTGATACTTAATGGTACTGTTTCTCCAACCTTCTTGCGTTTTCATAAAAAGATCAGCACCCAAGCTATATTCAGCCCAAGCGTTGAAGATTCGACCAGGAGTTTTGTAGCTGAAACCAACCTGGATTGGCACATTCACATACATTGGTTTTGTGCAACTCATGTTGTCGTAAGTCGTTCTTAAATCCTTATTCATAGCATTCCACATACCATCAGCTGCGAAGAAGATACCCAAACCACTCTTTTCAAGGATCGTATTTTTAAAAGAGTAGGTATATTTCAAACCAATGGAAGCGCCCGTCATAGCACCACCAGCAGAACCGAAGGAATTGGTACCCGGAATAACCAACTCAGGCACATCGTTGAAGTTATAACCTGGTTTGATGCAACCAAATTGAATAGAAAAACCACACTTATCGTGTTGTGCGGAAAGAGTAAATACGCCCAACATCAGGGCAAGCATTAAAATAAAACTTCTATTTTTCATATCTCTAAAATTAATTATTTCACACGAATACGCTGACCGGCAGCAATCCTATCAGCATCATCAATATTGTTTAAACGAAGAATTTCGGTCGTTGTTGTCTTATACTGCGTGGCGATGCGATACAAGGTTTCTCCTTTTTGGATAACGTGATAAACCTCTTCACCATCAAAGGCCTGCTTCAACTGAGCATTCACCTGTTGGATAACCTCACGCTGTGGATTTTTTTCTTCCACCGAGGTCGTTGTATTCATCACTGGAGTCACAGGTTTTGCCGTTGTGTTCGAAGGTTTCACTACTGTTTTGCCAAGCATATCAAGATCAGTGACATTCAAATCTGAAGAAGTAAGTACACAGGTGTTTTTCACCAAAGTCTCGTTTTCAAAGTCAATAATCAACTCTGGGTCAAAATACTCGTTCATAAAACGGGTCTCGAAATGTAAAAGAGGTTCTTTGCAGTTACCTGTCTTTCCCGTTTGTCCGATAACATCACCGGCATTCAGCATCTGACCGGGTTTCACGCACAACTTGTCTAAATGAGCGTAAACAGTTTCCAGGCCATTGTAATGACGAATAACAACCGTCAAACCATAATCCCCATAGTATTTTGCCATGCGCACCACGCCGTCAAAAGAGCTCTTGACCAGCGTTTGCGGTTCCACCTTCAAATCAACGCCGGGATGGAAATCTCCACCCTTGGTTGGGCCATACTTTAAAGATATATCGTCAAAAGAACACGGAACCTCAAAAGGATTGTTGGATGCTGCAACCATGATAAGCATCAACTTATCCTCAGTAAAAGGAATTGTCAACATCCGGCTTCTGAGGTGTTCCACATCCCAATATTCATCATACAAGCTATATGATGGTATTTGAAATGTTTCGGAAACAGAAGGATAAGAAGACATCAACACTTGTTCGCTTAGGAGTGCCACCTTTGGGGTATCAACCAATGCCCTGTTTTGAGAGAATGCTGTTATATCGATAGATTGGGCCATCAACGCAACATTCATACAACATAAAAACACAAACATCAGTCTTCTCATAATCATGCTTTTAGATTTTCAATAATTGACGTAGTTGAAAAACCGTTAACAAATGGGATGGTAAGAACCTTACCTCCATTTTGCATAACGAAGTCAGCGCCGACAATATTATCTATCGAATAATCGCCCCCCTTCACCAGCACATCCGGAACCACCTGGGTTATGATATTAAGGGGTGTATCTTCCTCAAAGAAGACCACATAATCCACGCATTCCAGAGCTGCAAGCACTTTTGCACGGGCATTTTGATCATTGACTGGACGCGAAGGACCTTTTAATCGACGCACCGAAGCATCGCTATTCAAACCGACCACCAACGCATCGCCCAACTGTCGCGCTTGTGCCAAATAGGTTATATGTCCAAGATGCAAGATGTCGAAACAGCCATTGGTAAACACCACTTTCTGTTTATGAATTTCATCCGCACGTTCCTTAAAAAAAGATGGCGGTACGATTTTATTTTGAATATGTTCGATAAAATTCATCATTCCTTCACCAAATCTTCAGACGGAACCATCTCCGCAGGTTTCTTATAAAACGAGGCTAAGATCAAAGATGCAAAACCGAGGACAAGCACCACCACTTGTTGCAATATCCAGCCAATCCAACCGGCAGCGAGGCCTTGCGTATAATCGGCGCCATAAATCATCAGAATTCCAGCCACAATCAACGGATAAGAGCCTAAGCCGGCTTGGGAAACCATAAAGGCAATCGTACTGAAGGTCAACACCGTGAAAGCAGCACCCACACCTGCGCCATTCAAGAACGGGAAGGCATACAGGCACAACAAGTTACCCAGCAAATAAAAAACCCACATCAAGGCGGTCCACAGGACATACAAGCCCGGTTTAGGCAGATTCTTTATAGAGATAAATCCCTGCCAAATGCCCAAAATGAAATCCCAGACCTTCATCATCAACTTCGACTTCATCCACCATTTGCGGGTAAGGTAGCCTACCAATACTATCAATGCAATAAATGCCAATAGGATGTAAATAAAATAATTACCCAACACCGACAGTCCCTTCGTTTCCATCCACATACCTATGGTCATATTTGTATTGTCGTCAATCACAAGTTGATTGAGCATCCCCGTATTCATTGCAATAGCCACCAAAAACATTACCGCCCAACAGAGCACATCAACGGCACGTTCGGTAAGCACGGCGCCCAATGATTTTTGGAAAGGAACGCGTTCAAAACGTTGCAAGAAAGTGCAACGCAGCACCTCGCCCAAGCGCGGAAGAGCGAGATTGGCCAAATAGCAAACCATCACAGAATAAAAAGCCATTGATCTACGAACATTATGTCCCATTGATTGCAACTGAATGCGCATACGTTCCGCCCGCGCCACATCAGCCATAATCGCCGCAATAGCAGTCAAACACAACATACACCAGCTATACGGGTTGTTGATGACGGCCATCGACTGATAGATCATTCGCACATCTTCTTTCGACAAAGAGTGCAATGACAACCAGATGAAAAACACACCCAGTCCAACAAAAATGACCAGTTGAACGAAGGTATTCACCTTGCTTTTATTACCAGATTGACTAATCTTGTTCATATCCAAAAATAGGGACGGCAAAGATACACCTTTTTTATTATCTTTGCGGCCCTATAAATTATAGTATAATTATGTCTATTGTTGTAAAAAACGTAACCAAGGTTTTTGACACCCAATATGCCCTCAACAACGTAAGTTTCGAAGCAAAAAAGGGCGAGATTGTGGGCTTTCTAGGCCCCAATGGAGCAGGAAAAACTACAATGATGAAAATCATAACCTGTCTGATTCCACCTACCGAGGGCAATGTAACGGTATGTGGATACGACATCTGGAACGACTCACTGGAATTACGCAAAAAAATCGGCTATCTTTCCGAAGCCAATCCTTTGTACTACGACATGTACGTTCGAGAATTTCTCCAATTCATCGGAAATATTCATCATCTTAAGAATGTAAAAGAACGTGTTGCCGAAGTCATCGAACAAACGGGACTCACTCCCGAACAGCACAAAAAGATCGGTGCACTTTCAAGAGGTTACAAACAGCGTGTCGGCATCGCCCAAGCACTGATACACAATCCGGAAGTACTCATCCTCGATGAGCCAACGACCGGTTTGGATCCAAACCAGCTTATCGAAATACGTTCCTTGATCCGCAATTACGGCAAAGACAAGACCGTGCTTCTTTCCACGCACATCATGCAAGAGGTTCAAGCTCTGTGTGACCACGTGGTTATCATCAACAAAGGTCAACTTGTTGCAGACTCATCCGTTGCAGAGTTACCTAATATGGCAGAGAAATTAGGATTGAAGCACACCTCTGAGCTCAATGCTTTAGGTATGGAAGAATTATTCCACGCCCTAACACAAAAAAGCAAATAAAACATAACCCAGAATAAAATCTTCACGACATGAGCGAAGCTAACATTCAAGATCAAAATATTCAACCTAAAGGAGAAACCCGCACCCGCAAATTTTGGCGCGTCGTATTTGGTTCCATGTTAGGTTTCCTGTTTTCTACCATGATTGTATCCATCTTGTATATGATCATGCTAATCAGTATGGTTGCGTCAATTTCCGCAATGGATAAAGATACAGTAACCGTAAAAGGGAACAGCATATTAAAGGTTGACTTGAGCGTACCTATCCAGGAACGTGCAGTAGAAAACCCTCTCAGCAATTTCAGTTCCCAAATCACAGCAATAGGTCTGGATGACATCTTGGCTTCTATCAAACAAGCCGCCAACGACCCTAACATCAAGGGCATCTATCTCAATTCTACAACAGCAGGTGCCTCTCCTGCAACCTTGAAAGAGATTCACGACGTTTTAGTTCAATTCAAGCAATCCGGAAAGTTCATCCTTTCCTACTGTGACTCTTACACGCAGAACGGCTATTATCTGGCAACCACTGCTGATAAAATCATCTTAAATCCCGCAGGCGGCATCGACCTCAGAGGTTATGCTTTCCAGATCATGTTCTACAAAGGACTCATTGACAAACTGGATTTAGACGTTCAGATTGTTCGCCACGGACAGTTCAAGAGTGCTGTGGAACCTTATATCTTAGACAAAATGAGCGAGGCTAACAAAGAGCAGATGAACCTATTAGCCAACACTTTATGGAGCACGCTTGCCGACGACATCTCCAAGGCAAGAAACATCTCCACCGACAGCATCAACCTCATCGCGGATGAAATGCTTTGCGCAACTGCCAATGATGCTTTAGCCCTTCGACTCATTGATAAGGTTGGCTATGCTGCCGATGCAGAAACGTGGTTAAAAAGAAAAATCAACGTAGGCGATAACGAAGCTATCAACTTCGTGTCCCTTCCCAAATATGCCAAGACCCTTGTAAACAATTCTAAATCAAAAGATAAGATTGCGATTGTATATGCATCCGGAAGCATTTATGATGGAAAGGGCGACGCTACTCAAGGCATCTACTCCTACAGTTTCATCAAAGAATTCCGCAAAGCATACAATGACAAGAATGTCAAGGCTATCGTGCTGAGAGTTAACTCTCCTGGTGGTAGCGCGTTGGCATCCGAAAACATCTGGCGCGAGATTGAAGCAGCTAAAAAAGCAGGCAAAATCATTGTCACCTCTATGGGCGACTATGCAGCCTCTGGCGGCTACTATATTTCCTGCAACTCTGATTATATCTTTGCACAACCTAATACACTTACAGGTTCTATCGGTGTGTTTGGAATGATTCCTTCTTTCCAAAACTTCCTGAAAAACAAGTTGGGCATCACCATCGATGGTGTCAAAACCAACAAACATTCAGATTTCGGAACCGGTTTCCGCCCAATGGATGACACGGAACTCAGCAAAATGCAGATCTCCATTGAACAAGTTTACGGAACCTTCCTCAAGCGCGTATCCGACGGACGTCACCTTTCCGTTGCTGCCGTTGACAGCATTGGCCAAGGTCGCGTATGGGCAGGTAAAGACGCTTTAGCTATCGGCTTAGTTGACAAATTAGGCTCTCTTGACGACGCCATCAGCAAGGCTGCATCATTGGCTAAAATATCCAACTACAGCATTGTTGAATATCCAACTGAAAAGCCTTGGTATTATATGTTCCTGAACCACGACGATGAAATAGAAGCTGCCATTCAGGCACGCCTGGGTCAGTTCTACTTCATGTATCAAGGTGTTAATCAAGTATTATCTCAAGAAGGCATTCAAGCACGTATGCCTATGGACATTTACATTCAATAAATCCGACTTCTTATGACCGCAGATTTCCTAACATCCGCTTTTTACATATACCTCTACGTCATGCTTGGCGTTGCCGCAGTAGTATTTGTAGCACTGTATTTCGTAACTGCAGGCTATGGCGCATTCACATCCAGCAAATGGGGCAAATGTATCAACAACAAATTGGCCTGGTTCCTGATGGAATTCCCCATCTTCCTTGCCATGATCCTTCTTTGGCTGCATTCTCCCAATCGTTTCACCTTAGTACCTATGGTGTTCTTGCTCATCTTTGAGATCCATTACTTCCAACGTTCGTTGATTTTCCCATGGATCATGAAAGGAAAGAAAAGCCAAATGTCACTAGCCGTAATGTTTATGGGAATCTGCTTTAACATCCTGAACGCCATGATGCAAGGATACTGGATTTTCTTTGAATCCTTTAAATGCAACTATCAAGTGTTTGGTCTCCATTACACCGACGTTGCGTGGCTTTGGTCGCCACAATTTATCATTGGAACAATCTTCTTCTTCCTCGGATTTTACGTCAACCTTCGCTCCGACTATCTTATCCGCCATCTTCGTAAAAGCGATGACGACACCAACCATTACCTGCCAAACGGCTTTATGTTCAATTACGTTACCAGCGCCAACTACTTAGGCGAATTAATGGAATGGTTAGGATTTGCCATCCTTACCTGGTCATTGTCAGGTCTGGTATTCTTCATCTGGACATTTGCCAACCTTGTTCCTCGTGCAAACTCCTTGTACAAACGTTACAAGGAATCCTTTGGCGCAGAAATGGAATCCAAAAAACTTAAACGTGTTTTCCCATTCATTTACTAATCATACAAAGACGTGTCTATGACACGTCTTCTTTTTTAATTATGAAAGACTTATATTCCAAATATTTAGAACATCCAACCATTTGCACCGACACACGCAACATCATTCCAGATTCCATGTTTGTATGTCTGAAAGGCGAACGTTTTGATGGCAACACTTTCGCACTTCAAGCACTTGAAAACGGAGCCGCCTATGTTGTAACCGAAGACAAGAAATTATCCAACAACGACAGATGCATTATCGTGGATGACTGTTTACAAACCCTGCAGGCGCTGGCAGCCTATCATCGCCAACAACTCAACATTCCAATCATTGGCATAACAGGAACGAATGGTAAGACAACCACCAAAGAGCTCATTGCCACCGTGTTGTCCAAGAAATATCAGACAGCCTTCACCAAAGGGAATCTCAACAACCACATCGGCGTGCCTTTGACTTTACTTTCCATCCGACCAGATGATGAAATCGCAATCGTAGAGATGGGTGCAAACCATCCCGGCGAAATTGAATTCCTTTGCAACATCGCGCGTCCCACACACGGATTAATCACAAATATCGGGAAAGCACACATCGAAGGTTTCGGTTCTGTTAAAGAAATCATCCATACCAAAAAAGCACTCTATAGATCCATTATCGAAGATCAAGGAACGCTATTTGTGAATGTTAATGATACAATCCTTCAAAATAACTTGGACTACAACAAGGTGCATTTCTATGCAGAAGGAGGAGAAGACAACATTACTAAAATGTCCCCATACTTGCGCATCAAAGTTGCGGATCAGGAGATAGACACAAATCTCACTGGGAGTTACAACATTTACAACTTCTTGGCCGCAGCAGCCATCGGTCAGTTCTTTGGCGTTGACAACGCTCTTGTTGCGGATGCACTTCAAAGCTACGTTCCATCCAACCACCGATCACAAATCAATAAGATTGGCAGCAACATTATTATTTCGGATTACTACAACGCAAACCCTACCAGTATGGAGGCTGCGATACGCAATTTGTCCAAACTGGAACACTCCAATAAAATGGCCATATTAGGAGAGATGAGAGAACTTGGCAGCATCAGCGAACAAGAGCATCTTCATATCATTGATTTATGTAAAGAGCTATCTATCAATGTTATTTTTGTTGGTACAGAGTTCTGCAAACATCAACCAGAGCATTGTTTTCCAAGTTCAGAAGCGCTCAACGAGGCCTTGTTGCAACATCCTATTCAAAATGCTATGGTTTTGGTTAAAGGATCCAATGGTATTCATCTCGACAGACTAACTGCAATCTTACAATAATGACAACACAAGGCATTGGCGTAATGTCAGGAACGTCGTTGGACGGCATCGACCTTGCTTGGTGCAGATTCTCGCAAGACAAAGAAGGGACATGGAATTACGATGTCCTAAAATCAGCAACCTACCCATACACATCCGAATTCGTTGACAAGTTAAAACGCGCAACGGAAATGTCGGCCTTAGAATATTGTCAGCTAGACATAGAACTTGGAGAAGTCATCGCCCTTAAAATAAAAGATTTCATAGGCAACGACGGCAAGCCTGACTTCATTGCATCGCACGGGCACACCATATTTCATCAACCAGCAGCGGGGTTGACGACGCAGATTGGCAACGGAGCAGTCATTGCTGCACGCACGGGCATCACCACCGTCAACGACTTCCGGAAGGTAGATGTTGCCCTACAAGGACAAGGCGCGCCTCTTGTACCCATTGGTGACGAGTTGCTTTTTGGGCAATACGATGCCTGCCTCAATCTTGGAGGCTTTTCAAACATCTCCTTCAACAAACAAAGCAGACGAATCGCTTTCGACATATCCCCGTGTAACATGGCTTTGAACTATATAGCCAACATACTTGGAAAGCCATACGATGATGAGGGTCGGATCGCTCAGACTGGAATTGTAATCGACAATATGCTTAAGCAGCTGAATAATCTACCTTATTATCAACAAGCCGCGCCCAAATCACTTGGGAAGGAATGGTTTGAGATTCAATGTCTTCCTATTCTGGAAGAATATCTACGTCTTCACAAACCGCAGGATTGCCTAAGAACATTTGTCGTTCACATTGCGCAACAGATTTCAAAGGCTATACCTGACAATGTAAAGACAATGTTAGTTACTGGCGGTGGTGCTTTTAACAAGTTCCTGATTAACCAAATAAAAAACAACTGGACGGGAAATGTGTGTATTACCGACCAAGAAACCATCAACTACAAAGAGGCCATAATTTTTGCATTCTTAGGGCTATTGAGAGTAAATGAGCAAACAAACACCTTGGCATCGGTCACTGGTGCGACCGTAAACAGCTGTGGTGGTTGCATTTGGAAGATTTAAAAAATTATTGGAAAAGATATTGTATTTAAATAATAAAATTACTATTTTTGCCGTTCAAAGAAAAAAGTATATTTTAACATATAAAAAACACAGTTATGATCACAAAGAAAACTGACAGAGGCGATCTCGAAGGAAAAAGAGGAATCTTTATCCTTGTAGGTCTCATCGTGGTACTGGGTCTGGTTTACGCTAGTTTTGAATTATTTGCTAGTGAAGACAAGGCTCCAACCTTCACCGTTGCAGATGATGACTTCATCGAAGTTAAGGATGAAGACGTAATTGCAACTGACCAAACCCCTCCTCCTCCAGAGCCACAACAACAACAACAACAAGAAATCGTCCTTAACATTGTAGAGGATAACATCAAAGTAACTACCGATTTCGATTTCGGTGCTGAATTTGATGAAAACGAAGCAATCGCTGACGTACTCGAAGTAGAAGTAGAAGTTGTGGAAGAAGAATCTGACGTTGCACCTCCAGTATACTTCACTGAAGAAATGCCAGAATACCCAGGTGGTCCTGAAGCTTTAAATGCTTTCCTCTCTAAGGAAATCAACTATCCTGAGGTTGCTCGTAACAATGGTATTACCGGTACAGTACTCGTTGAATTCGTTGTTGAAAAAGACGGTCGTGTAAGTAACGCTAAAGTAAAAGTTCCTCTTTTCGCAGACTGTGATAAAGAAGCTGTTCGTGGTGTTATGGCAATGCCAAAATGGAAACCAGGTAAGAACATGGGTAAACCGGTTCGCTGCTTCTATCAAGTACCTGTTACATTTAGAATGTAATTACTACAAGATAACAACACTATACTATACAACAAAAAAAAGCGGATGTTTTCAAACATCCGCTTTTTTTGTACTAAGCTTCTTTACGGAATCACAGAAAAGACATTCCAGCCATTTGAGCGAAGCAATTCCTGAGCGGCATGATTCTGCATTATGCTTCCGCCATATACATTGAAATCAAACGTTTCAGGATTTTCAAACCACTGATTTAAATCCATATTCAGATTCAACTGTGTTTTTGAATCTTCTGATACATAGAAATCGGTCAAAGGCAGTGTGACAACGAAACTATTATCGATACGTTGCCAAAGCGTTCCCGTTTCATCCAATCCCATTCCTGCACCCAGATGAAGCGCAAACGGCTGCTTTTCGCCATTTTCATTCCGCCATTTACCATTGATCTTCATATAATGATATCCCCCGCCCAAACTGGCAGGCCAACTCATATTGTTCTCCGGCGCATTCGGAAATAACTGTGAGACATTATGTCCATCATCCAGACCAAATACAAAAGACACCTCATTATATCGGCCCACAGGAATACTTTCTCCTGACGACCACGTCAAACTCTCAGGAATATCTTTATCTACATAATGAACCCCAAAGTTCTCGCCCATTCTGAACCTACGGCCATCGCTTCTCTTCAGCCACACCTCAGACACAAAAAATTGTACATCCTGAACCTCATACGTATTACCTGCAGCATTAACGTATTTACACGTATCATACTCCAAAGGTTCATCACCCACAGAGAATGAAAAGTGGGCACACACTGTGCCCACCGGTTTTTGGCAAGAAGCCAATATAGTCAATAAAAGCAAGGTAAAGCCTGCTAATTTTCTACCACTCATCTTTCACTTCTTCTACAGGTAACATTCCTTCTTCCAATGAATTGATGAGGCTCTTTACTTGTTCATCAATCTGATTCAGCCATTCATACTGAGAAGGTGACCAATATGGGCTATCTGTTTTGAACCAGTTTTCGATAGGCGCAGCAGATGTTGCCTTCTCATTAAAGTTTGTGATCGTATAACGATAGCGATTATCACGACATTCCAATTTAAAGTTGTAATAAACCACATTCTTAGGAAGCATTGTACCATCTTTTTGTTTAGAGAATATGCGAACACTGGAACGCATTTCGATAATTCCCTTATCGCGATCCGAGGACTTGATCACTTCACTGGTATTTTTATAATACTTCTTCGCCCAAGCCATTGCGCGGTCGAAAAGAACCTGAGGAGTTCCCTCTTGTTTCACAACATCCTGATAGGTAACGAGATTTGTTTGTTCGCTGATAGGAAGATCCGGAACAGGCAACGTTTGTTTGGATGGTTTTTGTGCAAATGCGCAAGTCACGAAAGCCACTACGCATAACAACATCATAACTTTTTTCATAATTATCTTCTGATTAAGGTTTGGAAATTTAAATCATATTCATTCTTTTCATCTTTTGCCACAAATTCATCTTCCGTCAGAGTCCATTCTTCATCATTAATGGCTGGGAAATAAACATCGGCCGTAAACTGAGACGCGATTCTTGTCAAATAAAGTTTATTTGCATACGGCAAAAAGAGTTTATACATTGTAGCACCGCCCATAATGAAAGCTTCCTCTTCTCCCTCGATGAGTTTAAGAGCATCTTCAATAGAATGTACCGTTTCGCAATCTGGGAATTCAACATCATCCAGAGTTATGACAATATTGCGGCGATTAGGGAGCGGTTTTTTAGGAAGAGATTCCCAAGTACGATCTCCCATAAGGACAGTATGTCCAGAAGTTATGGTTTTAAAATGTTTCAGGTCTATAGGGAGATGACAAAGCAATTGGTTTTTATATCCCAGTTCCAGATTTTGACCAACCGCAGCAATCATACTTAAATTTTTCATTTTTACAGGTTTAATAATTTGATCTAACGTATTAAGCACATTTTTGATTTTATCTTCGAAATCGATTTCCGCTTGAATCACGTGAAGATTTGGATGCCCCTTCCAAACGGCAAGCAGGCGATCATCAACCTCACGCGCAACTTCTGGAGACTCTGAACGGCACTTATTGTTTAAAAGGGTATAGAAATCTTCCGCGCCTTTTGCTGCCGTGCAGATATGAAGCACTGCAGCATAGCGATCGTCACGCAACGCAGTTTCGTTCATTCCTATAGCAATCTGAATACGTTGCCAAACAGAACGATCCATATAGGCAGCCGTATCCATCGCGCCACGATCGCAAACGATCAAAGCAGGCTTTCCCGACGCATTGGCAATCTGGGCCATATAATCTTCCATTGCAAGTTGAAATTGCAGTTTTGATTTTTCCGTTTCAAACAAAAGTTTTGAATCGCTTGTGAGAAAGTTGGCACCTGCTTCAATAAACAGTGTAGCTGATTCAGGGAGCATATAGACAGCCCAGCCTATTTTCTCATACTTTTCCTTGATACGTTTCAGTATCGTTGATTTACCAGCGCAAGGCCCGCCTGTGAGTACAATTTTGGTAACCATTCGAGTTGATTTGAGAGTCAAAGCCCTTTCAAACAGGGTTAATTTTTTAAGGCACAAAGATAACAATTCAACAAATACGGGACAACACACCTTTTTCGTTTTTTTTAACATACAAGTTGGAAAAATGGCACCTGAAAATATCTCATTTTTTGTACTTTTGCATCTCTCAATGAAGTTATGAGCAAACATAAGACTAACGCTAACATAGAAATCAAAAACAGGAAAGCTGATTACCAGTATTTCCTTATCACGTCATACACTGCCGGCATCGTCCTAACCGGGACGGAGATTAAATCTATCCGTGCCGGAAAAGCCAATATTACAGACGCCTACTGTTCATTTGTAAACGGTGAGCTATGGGTTCACAACATGCACATCAGCGAGTACGCAGCGGGCAGTTACAACAACCATCCGCCCAAACGCGATCGCAAACTGCTGTTGAATCGAAAAGAAATCAAGAAACTGCTCATCAAGTTGAATGAACGCGGTTTCACCATCATACCTACCCTGTTATGGATTAACGAAAACGGTTATGCGAAGCTTGACATCTCCTTGGCAAAGGGTAAAAAGCTATACGACAAGCGTGAGAGCATCAAAGAAAAAGACGAACGTAGAAGAAATCACGAAGACGAATGAACAACATAGAAGAAAACGGACTTCCGCTTCCCGATAATTTTGACGACAAGAACAAGCTCTACTATAGCATTGGAGAAACGGCCAAGATGTTCGACATCCCGGTCTCCACGCTTCGCTATTGGGAGAATGAATTTGACGTTCTCAAGCCACGCAAGAATGGGAAAGGGGATCGTTTTTTCTCCAAGAACGATATCGCCTTGATACGCACCATCCATTATCTCACCAAAGTGAAAGGATACACCCTAAAAGGCGCCAAAGAGGCGATGAAGAACAATCTCACGCAAGAAGGGGAAAATGCCACCATCATAAAGGCACTGACGGATATAAAAGAAATGTTATTGAAAATAAAAAAGGGACTTGACTAATCAAGTCCCTTATATTTTACAGTGCATTCAAGAACTGAACCAGTTTTTGCATCGCTCTGCCGCGATGGCTGATTGCATTTTTATCATCTGCCGACATTTCAGCAAACGATTTTTCAAAGCCATCAGGTCTAAAGATTGGATCATATCCAAAGCCCGCTTCACCGGTAGCTGCCGTCAGAATCTCGCCATCTACCCTACCCTCGAAAAAATAGGTTTCCCCCTTAAGGATGAGCGCAATTACGGTTTTAAAGCAAGCCTTGCGATTGTTTTTTCCATCCATCTCCTTCAACATCTTATTAACATTATCAGCGAAGGAGCAGTGCTCGCCAGCATAGCGGGCGGAATAGACGCCCGGACGGCCATCCAGAGCTTCTACTTCAAGTCCAGTGTCATCGGCAAAGCAGTCCACCCCATACTTTTCGTAAACGTATTGAGCTTTCTGCAGGGCATTGCCCTTTAGCGTATCTGACGTTTCAGGGATTTCCTCCTCACAGCCAAGGTCGTGAAGATTTTTAACATCCCATTTACCACCAAGAATCTCAAGAACCTCCTGAGTTTTATGCTGGTTATGTGTTGCAAATATCAATTCCATAGTCACAAACAAGAAAAGATGGCATAATCGCTTATGTCATCTATACTATAATTCTAGAAATTACAAACCTACTATTGAGCAGCGCCGCTAACTTCGATAGCTTGTTTACCTCTATAGTAACCACATTCTGGGCATACACGGTGTGTAAGGATAGGAGCACCACAGTGGCTGCAGGTTGTAAGTTGAGGAGCGGTGATGAAATCGTGAGCTCTTCTCTTATCTCTTCTCATTGCAGAGTGTCTTCTTTTTGGATTTGGCATAATTAATAAATTTTATCTGTTATTAATCTTCTAATTTTAAGTTCTTTAACGCATCCCAACGAGGATCAGTTTCCTCTTCGTCCTGTTTTGCTGACAATTCTTCCAACTTCTTCACAACTTCTGGATCGCAGGTAGAGTTACCGTTTTCGTCGTCCTCGTGTACTACTCTCAGCGGCATCGCCAGCATAATTGATTCGTAAACGAAATGGAAGACATCAAGTTCGTATGTATTCTCTTCCAAGACCCAGATATCGTCGTCATCATCATTTTCGCCTTCCTCAACCTCTGGAACCAATTTCACCAAAAGTTGGTCATCAAAATCCATTGGCAAGGTTACAGGGAGCAAGCAGCGATCACAAGTTGCTGCCACTGAACCCTCGAAATGGAACTTCAGATTCACCAATTTCTCAGTTTTCATCATTTCAATTTGCAAATTCAAATGACCATCCAAGATATCGGAAAGTTCTGCCAATTCAAAGAACGATTTATCACAATCTACTGAGTAACTGTACGTTCCATCCTCAACACCAGACAATCGGAGTTTAAATTGTTCACGTATAAGTTTCTCTTCCATTGTGCTATTTTTTGGGGGTGCAAATATATAATTTTTTTTGATTCCAACTCACTCTATCTCTATCCTTTGCAATTATTCCTGAAAAAAGGTCAAAATAGACCTAAAGAACTACTGGTTCATGAGCTGTTGTAATTTCTCCACAGCATTTTGCCAGTCGTACTGTTCATGTACATACTGATAGCCATTGTTGGAGAGGCGTTCATATAACTCAGGATCCTGCAACAAGCCACGAACGGCTTCCACATAGCCCGAAGTCGTGCTACAAGGCATCACTGCATATTTCGCCTCCGCATTTTCCAAAGGCTTGGCAGCCAGTGGAGAGGTCACGCAAGGGAGTTGCATAGCCATTGCCTCCAGGAGTTTATTTTGCAAGCCCGTACCCATACGCATAGGGGCAACGAAGACACGCGATTTGGCGTACCATTCTGCCATATTATCGACCCATCCCGTAACGATGACATCCTCGCTTTGGAGAGCTTTCACTCTCGGGGCTGGTGTTGCTCCACAGAGTACCAGTTTCAAGCCCGGCATTTCTCGTTTCAGTGCAGGAAATATCTCTTTTGCGAGAAACTCAGCAGCATCCACATTCGGCGCATAATTCATATTACCAGAGAAGATAATGTCATAGATCTTTTCCTCCTGATGGTAACTGAAATGTTCAAAATCCACACCGTTAGCCACCACTGCGATCTCATCTCGATGTTCATTTGGAATCAAATCACGGTCAACCGCCGTAATGATTGTCTTATGATTGAAACGATTGAAAACCTCATTTTCATAACGTGATACGCGGCGATACTCCATCATAAAGAAAGGTCTCGTAAACCAAACCGCCTTTTCGGCACGACGAAGAGCGCCTTTGGAGAACACATCCTGGTAGTCCAATGTCTTCGCTATCGGATAATTCTTCACGTATTCAGCCATACGTATCAATTGGCAATAGATATGGTCGGGACGCACCTGAGCCACAATCTCGTCAAAACGTTTCTGATTCTTACGGCTATAGAAATAACCACATTGGAGAGGTAGACCTGTAAAAAACGCCCTTGTTATGTTCACGCATTTGTCTACAAAGCCTTGTTTCAACAAGAAAATCTCCTTGCAGAAAGGTTTCAGTTGTTCCAAATCATTCAAAGATACTGATTGCTCGTGAACGGCCACCAGATAGATGTCGTGTTGTTGCGACAAACATCTGATCTGATGATACGCACGCAGTTTATCTCCCTTCTCTAGCGGGTAAGGAAACCTTGAAAGAGCAACCAGTATCTTCATTTATAGATTATTAAGCTTCAATAACTTGTTCTGTTTTCTTCATCAAAGATTTTTCCAGACGATCAGCCTTCACGACATAGTCGTGAGCCTTATTGATCATCATTTCAGCATATTCCTTATCTTCGAGAGAAGAAGCATTGATCTTGACATTCAAGTAAGCGCCATGGATGGCAGCGCGAGCGCAAAGAACGCCAACGCCAGCGTCAGAAACAGATGCAGGATTACCCTTCTTAATCATAGCAGCACATACGTCGAATACTTGGAAGGAAGTCTCGATGGTACGCATTGGAACTTCGGTAGCATATTTAGTACCAGATTGGATAGCAGCCTTGCGAGCAGCCTTTTCTTCGTCCGTGCCCTTTGGCATGCCGAATGCATTCATGATGACATTGAAAGCGTTCGTATCTTCATCAACGAGTGCCAACAATTGATCTTTCAAAGCCTGACCTTTTTCAGCCCATTTGGAGAAGAACTCCCATTTGTCGTCCCAACCTGGTTTATGAGAAGAGAGGTTTGCAACCATCGTACCGAGGGAAGCGCCTAAAGCAGCCATATAAGCAGAGATAGAGCCACCGCCAGGAGCTGGACTTTCAGAAGCTGTTTCATTAGCGAAACCCGTACAAGTCATATCCACGAGTTTCTTTGCCGTATTTTCCTTTTCCAAGAGATATTCAATCACTTTTTCTTCTGGATTGAAAGGTTTCAAATCGTCAAGGCCCATAGATTTGATCGCAATCTTAATCTTTTCAGCCTCATCGATACCCAGAGAACGATGTTGTTTTGCCAGATAATAGTTACCAGCTTCGATCAAAACCTTCTTAGGAATCAAGCCAACGATTTCAGCGCCAGTTACGCGTACACCACGTTTGGCAGCCTTTGCTGTAACCTCATCAAAAGCCACGTGCAAAGGCGTAACATTTGTATTAGTGATATTCATTGAAACCTGAGCCACGCCATATTCAGCGATATACCAACCGATAGCCTTTGTACCTTTCAATGTACCAGGGATCATAACAGCGTTGCCGTTTTCGTCTTTCACGATCTTGCCTGTGATAGGGTTACCTTCACGTTTTTTACGACCTTTTTCACGAACGTCGAAAGCGATAGCATTCGCACGACGAGTAGAAGTTGTATTCAAGTTGTAGTTCACAGCGATGAGGAAGTCGCGAGCGCCAATAGCCGTTGCGCCGCTCTTTGCAACGCTTTCTGTGAATTTGTTAGGACCAAAATCAGGTTTCCATTCCTTGGTAGTGATACGTTCTTTCAAAGCTTCGTATTCACCTTGGCGGCAATTTGCCAAGTTGCGTCTCTTTTCCTCATAAGCTGCATTCTCATAGCAATATACCGGAATGTTCAACTCTTTACCAACGCGTTCAGCCAATTTACGTGCATATTCTGCAGTCTCTTCCATTGTAATGTTTGCAACAGGTACCAGAGGGCAAACGTCTGTAGCACCGAAGCGAGGATGATCGCCGTGATGGCCGCGCATATCAATCAACTCCTGACACTTAGCGATGAGTTGGAAAGCAGCATCCACTACCGCATCTGGAGTACCAACAAAAGTAACGACTGTGCGGTTGGTAGTTGCACCTGGATCAACATCCAACAATGTTACACCTTCAGCTTGTTTGATTACATCAGCCACTTGGTTGATGATTTCAGGATTTCTTCCTTCACTAAAATTAGGAACGCATTCAATTAACTGCTTCATAATGAATTATTATATTGATTATTAATTATTTATTATTTCAAGAACGAGACGGCAAATTTATAAAAAACCTAACCAATGATACTCCAATTTGTTTCCGTCTTCATCATCTCTGCCACAGTATCCCTAAGTTTACGATTATCAGGATTTTGCAACGCAGGATCAGCCTCAAGAATTTGAATAGCCATATTTCGGGTATAGGCAACGAGCTTCTCATCTTTGACAATATCCGCAATTTTGAAGTCGAGCATACCACTTTGCTGTGTACCTTGTATATCGCCAGGTCCACGAAGTTGAAGGTCAAAGTTGGCGATTTCAAATCCATCATTTGTGCTCACCATCGCATTGAGTCGTTTTTTGCTATCGGCACTGAGTTCATATTTTGACATCAGGATGCAATACGACTGATTTCCGCCACGTCCAACACGGCCACGCAATTGATGCAACTGTGATAAGCCAAAGCGTTCCGCATTCTCTATCACCATCACCGTTGCATTTGGCACATCAATGCCCACCTCAATGACCGTAGTGGAAAGCAGGATTTGTGTTTCTTTTTTCAGAAAGCGCTGCATTTCATAATCTTTTTCCTCCGGTTTCATCTTTCCGTGAACAATGCCCAATGCATACTGGGGCAATGGGAAAGCACGTTCCATCGCTTCATAACCCGTCATCAAATTCAGCATATCCATTTTCTCGGACTCCTGGATCAGGGGATAGACGACAAACACCTGCCGTCCTGCATCAATTTGTTGTTTCATGAAACCGAGTAGACGCAATCTATCTTTCTCATAAAAATGCTGCGTTACGATAGGTTTTCGTCCTTGAGGCAATTCATCCACCACCGAAATATCCAGATCTCCATAGAGTGTCATCGCCAGCGTTCTGGGGATAGGAGTGGCCGTCATCACGAGCACATGAGGTGGGACATTGTTCTTACGCCACAACTTAGCTCTCTGTTCAACGCCAAAACGGTGTTGCTCATCAATCACCACCAATCCGAGGTTTGCAAACTGCACATTGTTTTCAATCAAGGCATGCGTGCCTATCAGGATATCCACATCTCCACTCTGAAGTCCCTCCAGTATCTGGCGTCGTTTTGCTGTTTTCGTCGAACCTGATAGAAACTCCACACGAAGTCCCAATGGAGCCACCTGCTTGCTTATCTTATCAAAATGCTGTGTTGCAAGGATTTCCGTAGGAGCCATCAGACAAGCTTGATAGCCATTGTCCTTTGCCAGAAGCATCACAAAGAGAGCAATAATCGTTTTCCCGCTACCCACATCACCTTGCAGCAAACGATTCATCTGGCGGCCACTACCCATATCCGTTCTAATCTCACGGATTACACGCTTTTGTGCGTTTGTCAAGTCAAAGGGCAGACATTCCTTATAAAAGCGATTGAAATAGTCGCCCACCTTACCGAACACGTGACCCTGTATGCGCTTGGTATTTATCTGCTTGAGCAGAAGCATCTTCAGCTGAGTAAAGAAAAGTTCATCGAACTTCAAGCGGAATGCAGCATTGGCCAGGTGCTGACTACTCTGTGGGTAATGTATCTGGCACAAAGCCTGTTTCAGCGGCATCAGCTTCAGCGTATTCAGTATCGAATCGGAAAGCGTTTCCTGTATCACACATTGGACCACTGGGATCAGATTCTGTACCAGTTTTGCCAATGCCTTTGAGTCCAGCGTTTTCTTCTTGGCGACATCGGAGGTGTTATACAAAGGCATAAACGCCATAGGAACGGAAGAATCCGTTTGGGCATACGGATCTATCATCTCCGGATGGGTAATACTCCAACGGCCATTGAAGACCGCCGGCTTTCCGAAAACAATGAATTCCTTTTTCGATTGTAGGAGATCTTGCACCCACTTGATGCCATTAAACCACACCAGTTCAATGCTTCCCGTATTGTCAGAAAACTGAGCGGTCAGTCGCTTTGTGCGCTGCTGCCCAGCCACTTGTATGCTTGTGATCTTTCCTCGAAGTTGAATATACCCTCCATCTTCCACGATATCAGACACGTGATAGATATGTGATTTATCTATATGTCGATAGGGATAATAGTGAAGCAGGTCGTCAAATGTTTCGATGCCAAACTCCTTTCTCAGCACTTCAGCACGTTTTGGTCCTACTCCTTTCAGAAACTCAATGGAGGTTTTCAGTATGTCATTCGTCATTTTCTTCTATATTTTGTTTTCGGTTATGTACACAACACGTACAAATCATCTCGTTGGTTGATGCAAAGTACTGGAAGACCCAGTTCATTTCCAATAACTTTACGCTCGTGTGGCCCCAACAGCAAATCTGCGAGCGTGTAATATTTGGTCATCATAATTACGGTCAAGGAAGCTTGCACCTGGTTTGCATACGAAACGGAATATAAATCCATATCCTTTTGCGGCGGAACCGTATCTATCACGTATTGGATTTCAAGATTATTATAGAGTTTCTCCACAAATGCAACATTTTCATCCACTTGCAGTTGCAAACCTTCATCCTCATATTTTGTGCGAAGGATGTGAATATTGGCTTTATAAAAGCGGCTGAAATATCCAGCCCATAGTGCTTTCTCTTTTGCCTGGCGTTCAATATCAACGGGAAGTATCACCTGCTGATAAGCATTCGATGCTGGCATTTGTTTGCCAACGGTCATTACGGGCAGACGAGACGGCTTGATGAAACGAAGCGCCTTTTGTTTGGTAAAAAAGGACTTATCCTTACTCGTTCCAACCCCAATGACGAACATAATAGTATTATTCTTTTCAGCAAAGCCATATAATAACTCTGGAAAGAAATACTCGTTGTTCCAGAGCAGTTCCACGCCCTGAGGAACCAATGGCTCCAGTAGTGCCTGCGTGGCTTCATTCGGCTTCTTTTTTTCCAAGGCGAACCCGAAGTTGGTAATCACGGTTAGGGAGGCTTGGAACACCTCCGCCAACTTCAGACCATGACACAGCGCAGCCTTGCCAACTTCCGTAGTATCAGCGATGGCTATGATGTTCAGTTTTTTCTTCTGGTCTATAGGTTCGTGAATTTCCATAACAGGTGTTTTATCGTAAGCCTTTCACATTCGGTTTAGCTGCCACATACTCCTTCAGATAGAATGGCTCAAAATAGGCAACATCGGCAAAGTCTTTAGACTGCCACTTTTTCAAAGCCACCGGGAGCATATTCTTTGCAGAAATCGTTGTATCAACAAAGCATGCGTTTTCATATCGGGAAAGCAATTCCTTGCATTTCGGCATACCATTGCCACAGAAAACAACCTTATGTGCAGTCAAGATATCTGCGAATGCGCCATCTTCCACTATCAACGCAGCAACCTCTTCCACTCTATCCATTGATTTGTCGAAACGTGTGGTAAAGACTTCCATACGACGGGCATCAATCATCGGAACGACGGAAAAATCCTCATCCTGCAGCTGGCAATCATTATAAGCACCCCAGGCAATGCTATCGAGCGTATTCACCGTAATAACAGGTATCTCGAGAGCATAGGCGATACTTTTAGCTGTAGACACGCCGATACGTAGTCCCGTGTAGGAACCTGGACCGATACTTACCACCACGCCATTCACATCCTGCAAGCGACGACCCGCCTTCTGCAAGGCCGTATCTATAAAAGGCAGCAGGTTCTTCGAATGCGAGTTTCCGTCATCCGTTTCACAAAGGGCGATAACCTTTTCACCTTCGCTTAAAGCCACGGAGCACACCTCCGTTGCAGTTTCTATATGGAGCAAAATGGGATTCAGAATATCCATTGTCATTGTCTATTTTATATCTTGATAAATTAATTCGTGTGCTTTCAAGCGGATTTGGCTTTTTGAAAGTTTATTCGGATAGCAATCGGGATAAACACGATTGGAAAGGAATACATATATCAATTTCGTCTCTGGATCGCACCACACCACAGTACCCGTAAAGCCCTGGTGTCCGAATATCTTACGCGAAGCCTTATCCGGAACAATAGAGGAAACGCCAGTGTTCTTAGGCGTATGGAAGCCCAAACCGCGTACGCGGCATCCGTGTACTTCGTATGCGGAAGTGAAGAGATCCACCGTCTCTTTTGAGAAATAGCGACGTCCATTGAACACACCGTCATCCATCAACATTTGATATAGGTTAGCGATATCCTGCGCAGTGGCAAACAGACCTGCATTTCCAGCATTGCCATTGAAAAGTGCAGCCGTTTGATCGTGGACATAGCCTTGAACCACCTGTTTTCTGAATTTCGTATCTTTTTCAGTAGGAGCAACATCCGACTTCGTGAAGCCATTTTTCAAAGGATTAAAGCAGATGTGTTTCAAGCCCATTGGCCCATAAATACTGTCTGCCAGGAACTGCTCGAGTGTTTGTTGAGTCACGTTTTCCACCATTTCCTTCAAAAGCAAGAAATTGAGATCGCTGTAGACATACTGGTGAGATCCTAACGAGCAGTGAGCCACCTGCACTCTGATCGAATCTAAATAATCGTTGCGCATATACAAATCGTCCGCAACCTGTATCTGAAAGTTAGGAGTTTTATAGGAACGAAGGTAACGTTCATCACCTTGAATACGTGCGTAGAACGGGATAAAAGCCGGCAATCCAGAAGTGTGAGTCAGCAACTCAGCCAAAGAAAGTTTATCCTTGTTCGTTCCCTTCAAATATGGTAGATAGTCTCCGATATGGTCGTTCAATTTGATCTTGCCATTATCATACAGCTTCATAACCGCCAGTGTTGTCGCTGCCGTCTTCGTAACTGAAGCCACATCGTATAGTGTTTGTACAGTTACCTTATTCTGATGATCGTAGGTGTAATAGCCGAACGCCTTGGAATAGATGGGTTGTCCATCCTTCATTGCCATCAACACACAGCCCGGATAAACGTTGTTGTTGATACCTTCTTGGAGCATTTTATCAAGGGCACGCGTTGTTGAATCAGACAACAACGAGAGCTCGGCAGGAGCCTTATTCCCAGTAACACCTGAACCGCAAGCATATTCACGAGTAGAGATTGGCAGAACACCTTCACTATGGCGTTCACCAAAGCAGATTTCCAAGGCGCTTTTTAAGCTGTTAGGGGTTGCTTGATAGGCCACCAGAAGGGCCTTGTAATTGGCAGTTGAATCAAAATAATCAAGAACATAAGGATTTCCCAGATGAATCAGCACTATCTGTTTCTCCTGAGCAATCTGATTCAGCGTTTCAATTATCCTTTTGTCGGCGCCATATTTCTGCCCTGCCAACTGGTTAGATCCACCATAAGCCACTACCACACGATTGTATGGGGTGAGTGTATCCTTCAATCGCTTGATTTCCGTTTCTTCTTTTTTCGAAGTGAAGGATTTTGGTTGGTATATGTAGGGCATATTATACTTCATCACTATAGACTTATATTCCGACTGCCAATTGCTTCTACCCACACACAGGAAAGCTACCGCATCTGCAAGAGAGTCGCCTGCCGTTTCTATTTTCAGTGGCAGTACATCCTCATTCTTCAAAAGCGTAACCGCCTTTTGTTCAATAGACTCGTTAACCCATTTTGCTAAAGGATCATTCATCAGTGCATTAATGCTCTTCAAGTCTACGGGTTGAGTATTCAGCAAACCTTTGCTCTCCTTGAACTGAAGAATACGCAAGCAGCGTTCTTCTATCAGTTCCACAGGTATCAAGCCGCTATCAACGGCCGTCTTGATAGCCTTCACAACCGGTTCTGTTTTTCCGGGCAGCAGCAAAATGTCGACTCCTGCCAAAAGGGCCTGGATTTCCACATCGCCATCAAAACGATTATTCTTCTGTACGCCCTGCATTTCAAGTCCATCGGTGATGATCATACCTGAATAGCCCAGTTCACGTTTCAGAAGTCCTGATACGATAGGAAAAGATATCGACGACACCGAATTATCTGCAGAATCCAGGGACGGGATATTGAGATGTCCCACCATAACCATATCTGGATTTTGAGGGATCAACTGTCGATAAGGATAAAGTTCCAGTTCATCCAGTTCGATGCGACTTTTGCGGATGGTAGGCAAGCCGAGATGAGAATCCGTTTGAGTGTCACCATGACCAGGGAAATGTTTAATGCAAGTAATGATGCCACCATCTTGCATACCGCGCATATAAAGGAGCCCTTTGGCGGTAACCTTTTCGCGGCTTTCGCCAAAAGAGCGGCTATTGATGACCGGATTCTGGGAGTTGTTGTTAATATCCACACAAGGGGCAAAATTAAGGTTAATCCCCACGGCCTTGCATTGCTTTGCGACCTCGACACCCATCTTATAAATCAGCGAATCGTTATCAGGAGTAAGTGCGCCCAGCGTCATTTGTCGAGGAAACTCCACGCAGCTATCGAGGCGCATTGCCGGTCCCCACTCACCATCTATGGAAATAAACATTGGCACTTTAGAAACGGCTTGCATGCGGTTAGTCAGAGCGGCCTCGCGAGCGGGTCCACCCTTGAAAAAGCACACGCCACCGGGTTGATAAGTGGCAATCTCGTCCAGCATCTTCTGATTCTCGGAAGCTGTCCCTGTAGAGGAAACCCTGACAATCAAAAGTTGAGCGATTTTTTCTTCCAAAGTCATCTTTGAAAGTATCTGCATCGCTTGATCTTGCGCACGCAATCCACCTCCAGGCAACACACACATTGCCAGGATAATCAGTCCAACAAGAGCATGAAAAGCCCTCTTAATTCTCAATAAATTCATCTCCGCCTTTATCTTCACCATAGAGTTAATGTTCAATCTGCAAAGATACAAAAAAAGGAGGGAAAGGCGTATGGCTACAGAAGGAAAGTAGGGATGAAAAAAGGGAAATTACAGCAGTGATTGGGCAATTGGGAAGGATATCGTATTTTTGCCACCTGAAAATGATAGATATGGAAGACCACAACATACACGTTATCGCACGCATACACAGCGATTTTCCAAGCAAGTTCGGGATACCACGACAGAGTGGTTTAGTGGAGGAGTTGACCGCGATGATTGTCTTTGAGCCAGAATATCGAAATGCGGATGCCTTACGAGGGATTGAAGAGTTCTCACACATTTGGCTGATATGGAGTTTTTCCGAGGCAGAGCGCAGTGAGTGGTCTCCCACCGTTCGTCCTCCCCGATTGGGTGGCAACAAACGAATGGGGGTATTTGCCACCCGTTCGCCATTCCGCCCCAACGCCATCGGTCTTTCTTCCGTCATACTGAAATCCGTGGAGCATCATCCCCAATATGGCACAGTGCTTATCGTAGCTGGTGCCGACCTGCTTGATGGTACGCCAATTTACGACATCAAGCCGTATCTTACCACCACCGACTGTCACCCCGAAGCCAGCAAAGGGTTCACAGCCACCAACACAAACTATACTATCCCGGTGGAGATACCTGAGGCGATGGGTAAACGGATGCCCAAAGACAAATTGTCTGCCCTGCGAGCTGTGCTTGCACAGGATCCACGTCCCGCATACCACAACGACGACACGCGCATCTATGGGTTTCCCTTCGCAGGATTTGAGGTCTCCTTCTATGTAAAAGACAACATCCTCACCGTCACCAACATACAAAAGGCGACATCAAAAAAATAAAACTACGAAACATTATTCCCAACGAACGGCGTTCACTGGTGTAATCTTCTTGCCAACGATCCAAGCCGGCAATGTAAGCACGAGCATACAAAGTACAAATACGCCCACATTGAGCATTAGCAAAGGGAAGATCTCAAAATGGATCGGGACAAAATCCACATAATAAGTATCTGGATTGAGTTTTATAATGTGGAATTGCTGCTGTAGCCATCCCATCAGCAACGCGATAGCATCACCTATTACCATCCCTCGTAACAGTATATTTCCAGCCACTATGATAAATGCGCGGACCACATCCTTAGTTTTCATACCCAACGACTTAAGGATGCCTATGGTGTGCGTCTGTTCTAAGATAATGATAAAAAAGATCGACATCATCGTCACCATACATACGCACGTAGTGATGATCAGCAGAACAGCCACATTGGTATCAAAGAGCTGAATCCACTCAAAGATATTCGGATAAATTTGTTTAATCGTTTCTGCTTTAAGATCATAACCTATATGATGATGAACATAGTCGCCTACTTCGTCAATTTTATCATAATCTTTAATCAGGATCTCCACACCGCTCACCTGATCGGATGTCCAATCGTTCAGTTTCTGCACGTGACGAAGATCCACCAAGGCATAAGCGTTATCATACTCTGGAAGACCCGTTTCATAGATGCCGGATATTACGAAGCTGCGAGAGCGTGGCGGATCCTGTACGAAATAAGTGCGTACTTTATCGCCCACCTTCAGCTTCAGTTTCTGCGACATTCTTTTAGAAATCACGATATGATCATCTGCCACAGTATCTGTCAGATCAAAGAATTCGCCCTCCACAATATTGGGCAAAAATGATGTCTGATCAAACGTGTTGTCAACCCCCTTCAACACAATGCCTTCCACCTGATCGTCCGTTTTCACAATTCCAACCTTTGTGGCAAAATTCTGCATTCCCACAATTTGAGCATTGTTTTGGAGATCCTTTACAAAAGACTGATTCTTATCAAAAGGAACCTGCTCAACGGAATAGTTTTGATCGTAATGAGAGATGCGGATATGGGAGCCCATCGCAATCACCTTATTGCGTATTTCTTGCTGATAGCCAGCGGTTATGGCCATTGCAATCATCATCACGACGAGACCGAGAGATACGCCAAACACAGACAAAGAGATAATCGGTCGAGAAAATCGGTTTCCTTTATCTCTGAGAATGCGTCGTGCTAACTGGAAATGGAAAGAAGCTTGGGCCATATAATGTTTAGAAGGTATAGGTTACACCCACACGGGCAAACATAGGTAGGAATGTGGAATAATGATCATTTTCTGATTGCAAGGGATATAAAAGATACTGGGCATATATTCCCAATGTCTCTGACAACTGAGATTGAAAGCCCACACCTAAAGCCAAAGCATGTACATTCTTGCGACAAGGGATTAGATTTCCAGCGTCATCTCGTATATACTGTCCTGCGTCATTCGTTTCATAAGTTGGATAATTGAGGAACTCATAACCGAAATGGCCAACTATATAATTGGCCAGAATGAACTCTGAAAACGCAGAAGCGCCAAATGCGTGGCGCACCTGTCCATCATAATATAATTCATAACGAGGTCCAACGCCAAACCTAAGCCAATCTGTGGCATACAATCCAACTTCGAGATTCAACGTCAACATTTGCCCAAAATTAGAATTGATATTGCCGCCGACAAAAAAGTCAGGACGATTATCCTTTCCATTGCTTGTACGGGCATTGGAGCCGCCTCTCAAAGAGCGAGGAATCTCAACATCGACTTGTGCAGTCAAGTTGAGAGACAATAAGGCCACAAAAATAAAGAAAGCTATTCTCTTCATAAAAAACATTTAAAAGACGTGCCAACTGACATAACGCTGGCACGTCTTCCATATTTTATGCCTTCAGTAAGGCAAACATCATTATTAGAAGTTATTACCAGCTGCTTGGCAAGCAGTAATAGCAACAAGGCTAACGATATCTTCTACAGAGCAACCGCGGGAGAGGTCGTTGATAGGAGCGGCCATACCTTGCATAATCGGTCCAATAGCGTCGGCGCCAGCCATACGTTGAACGAGTTTGTAAGCGATGTTACCTGTTTCCAATGAAGGGAACACCAAAACATTGGCCTTACCAGCAACAGGGCTACCAGGAGCCTTCTTAGCAGCTACTTCAGGAATGATTGCAGCATCAGCTTGCAAGTCGCCGTCGATCAAAAGATCTGGAGCCATTTCCTTAGCAATGCGAGTAGCATTTACCACTTTGTCAACGAGTTCGTGTTTTGCAGAGCCCTTTGTTGAGAAGCTTAGCATAGCCACTCTTGGTTCGATACCTGCGATAGTACGAGCTGTTTGAGCAGTAACCACGGCAATTTGAGCCAACTTATTTTCATCAGTGTTAGGGTCTGCTGCACAGTCTGCAAATACCATAATGCCATCATCGCCCCATTTTTTATCAGGGAAGCACATAATGAAAGCGCCTGAAACCACAGAGATGCCAGGGAGAGTTTTCACGATCTGGAATGCAGGACGGAGCACGTCGCCAGTTGCGTGTTGAGCACCCGTAACCTCGCCATCAGCATCACCATTCTTGATCAACAATGTAGCCAGATACAATGGATCTTCCACCAATTTGAGTGCTTCTTCCATTGTCATACCTTTTTTCTTACGAATTTCGCAAAGCATTTCTGCATAGAAATCCTTTTTAGGGTTATCCATAGGGTCAATGATTTCAGCCTTTGCAATGTTTTTCAGTCCCCATTCTGCGGCCTGTGCTTCAATCTTTGCCTTGTTTCCCAACAAAATAATGCCAGCATAACCTTTTTCCAGTACGATGTCGGCGGCTCTTAAGTTTCTTTCTTCTTCACCTTCAGCCAAGACGATTCTCTTGTTAATCTGAGTGGCGTTGAGTTTTATTTTGTCAATCAAATTCATAATACTGTTGTTAGTTTGTTATTTAATTTAGTTATAGTAATTTCTTATTCTTGTTCCTTGAGTGCTTCATTGAAGCAATGGCGGCACAAAGGCTCATAGGAATCCTTTTCCCCTAACAGCACCTGTCCATCTTTTGCGACAATTCGATGAGAATACTGCGCCAAGTCGCCGCATCGGGTACAGATTGCGTGTTGTTTGCTCACATATTCAGCCACCGCCATCAACTTCGGCATCGGTCCGAACGGCACACCTAAATAGTCCATATCCAGGCCACTCACGATAACGCGAACGCCCGCATTTGCCAAAGTGTTGCATACATCAACGATTCCATCATCAAAAAACTGCACTTCATCGATAGCCACCACTTGCACCGACTCCATATTAACGTAAAGCAAAATCTCAGAGGAATTGTGCACAGGGGTCGACGTTCTGGAGGCTTCATCGTGCGAAACCACCTCTTTTTCATCATATCGAGTATCTATGGCTGGCTTAAACAACTCTATGCTCTGATTAGCGAATTCCGCTCTGCGAATACGACGCAGCAACTCTTCCGTTTTTCCTGAAAACATTGACCCACAGATCACCTCTATCCATCCACGTTTGCTATTCCTATTCGATTTACTTTCCAGAAACATTCGCTATATTGATTTAAAGAATTTTGTATTTTTGCGGCTTAACGAGCGGCAAAATTAACATTATTTTCCGTTGCTAATAACCTTAACTTTTTACAAAATGCAAAATACTTTTGAACAATTGAATAAAAGCCTTGACAGTCTTAATCTTATCCTCAAGGAGGAAATAGCATTAACACAAATTGAAAAAGACATTGTCCTTGAAAAGTTAAGAAAGTTATACCTTCAACTCTACGCTGTTTCCGCAACAGAATCTTCAGAAAATAACATTTCCAACGCAAGCAACATTGAAGGAGATCAAGATGTTGTTGAGAACGTTGATTCACTTATGGAGTCCGGCGAGGAAACCAACGAGAAGGCAAATGCAGAAGCAGAGCGCCTGAAAGCCGAAGAAGAGCAAAGAAGAAAGGCGGAAGAGCAACGTCGCATGCAAGAGGAAGATGCTAAGCGCAAAGCCGAAGCTGAACGCTTGAGAATTGAAGAAGAACAAAGAAGAAAAGCGGAAGAACAACGCCGTTTGCAAGAGGAAGAAGCTAAGCGCAAAGCCGAAGCTGAACGCTTGAGAATTGAAGAAGA
>JAKSMB010000002.1 GCA_024400875.1 Bacteroidales bacterium | reverse complement strand
CTAAGCGCAAAGCCGAAGCTGAACGCTTGAGAATTGAAGAAGAACAAAGAAGAAAGGCGGAAGAGCAACAACGTCACGTACATGACGAAGATGATCTGTTGCAATTTAGACCTCAGAGCGAACCTACCAAGCCAATTCAACGCTCATTGAATGATCTTTTCACCGACAATAGAGTTGACAATTCTATTGGTGCTCAATTCCAAAAGGCCAAGGTTTCCGACCTGACAAAAGCGATCTCCATCAACGAGAAGTTCACCTTTATCAAAGAGCTTTTCAATAACCGTGGGGAAGAGTTCAGTGCTGCCATCAACACACTTAACCAATGCACATCTTTGGACGATGCATTCAATTGTTTAGAAAACTATAAGAAAAAGTTCTTCTGGGATTCCACATCCACTGCTTATTTGTCACTCTGCGACCTGTTAAGAAGAAAATTTATGTAATCCTATGAGCAGAGGATTTGTTAAGGAGGGGGATCAAGAATCCACCCCAATGGTCCCACCACGAGCATTTCTGCCGGCCGGAGTTATCAACTACGTCACCGAGGAAGGTATGGCCCAACTTCTTGATGAGCGGCAAGCACTACTTGACGAGCGTGATAGTATAAAAACCGACGAGCAAGAAAACGATGCTAGAGTCACACGCAACTTTATCAATGCCAAATTAGAGCTATTAGAACAGCGCATAAAGACCGCCAAAGTAACCTCTAACAAATCCAATGGAGAAATAGCCTTCGGGTCAAGAGTTACGTTAAAAATCAACGGCAACGAAATGACCATACGCATCACTGGCGTTGACGAAGCCAACGCAACCAAAGGGAACATTCCTTTCACATCTCCGATGGCAAAAGCCCTTTTCGGGCATCACGTGGGCGAGTTTTTCGACATTGAACTTCCCGCAGGCATACGCACCGTAAAAGTTATAGACATCCAGTAGGCAAATTATTTTCCTATCACGATGCAAAAAAGAGCATTTATGGCTTCATTATAAAGAAAAAGGCAGACCGAATGGTCTGCCTTTTTTGTTGTGTTGTATAGTGGATATTAACTATCTAACAATCAACTTTTGAGTTGATGTACCCTTGTTAGTTCTAATGTTAACAGTGTAAACACCAGCGCTGAAAGCTTTAGTATTTACGCGAACGAGGTTAGAACCTTCAGATACTGCAATATTTTCGCTATAAACAACCTGGCCCATCAAATTGCAAACTGTAAGTGTAGCGTTTGCCATTTCTGAAGATGTGAAAGAAATGTTTACATTTTCAGATGCTGGGTTAGGATAGAGTTTCATACCTTCGAGAGTATTGTCAGCAACACCTGTGTTGTCGATCCAAAGACCTTGAGGGATTTCTTCAGTATTGTTGTATGCACCAAGTTGATCAGCATCCAATTGGAAGAAGAAAATGTCAGCAGGATCGCTTGCAAGGTTGCCACCATTGTTATCAGCGAAATAATCTTGTTGCCACCACATATTCAACTTACCGTTAACAATGTTCTTGGCAATTGTAGGATACATGCTTTCGCCTTCGTTGTAGATCAATTCCATACTTGCTTCGAGGTCGCTTGTGTCATAAGAAGACCAGTCATCGATGTAGTAGCAACGGTTGTTGTATGACAACCAGCTGAAGCCATTGTTCCAAGTAGCACCGTTATCTGTAGATTTAGTACCGAATACACCACGATAATACATGCTGTTTACGTGATCAGCGAATGGAACATCCAAGAAAGTAGTGAATACCATATAAACATTTCCATTATCTACTGTAAGTTGAGGAGTAGATGTCATAGTAACGCTATAGTTTTCTGTCATATAATCACCATTGTAAATCCAAACAGAACCATCACCATCGAGGTCAAGGCGTTGGAATACTTGGTAACCGTTAGCCATCAAAGTGTCAGGATTGAGTTGGTCGTCGGTACCACCGAGGATAGGATCCATATTTTCATTCCAGTAAAGGAGACCATCGGTATAAGGCCACCAAGTGATGTAACCGTCACCAGCTTCTGGGTTCGCCCATTTCATAATGCCGAAAGCAACGTGGCAAACGCCATCATTACCAATAGCGATTGAGCAAGAACCATCAGAAGTATAAATACCGTGAGAACCTGTTGTATCGATGATGAAGTTGTCATCATAGCCATCAGGAACAGCAGTGTTAACTACAGTGATAGTATTGAAGGTTGTACCATTGTCAGTACTCTTCCAGATGAAAGCATCGTGATGTCTATCAGCAACGAAAACAGCAACGTTGTTGCCATTAGCTGCGATAGAGTATTGGTCGCCAGAGAAAGAACTGAAGATAGCAGGACTAGCGTCAGCAACAACGCGTGGGCTTTCCCAGCTTACAGTGTTAGAAGCTTGGTCATATGTACCACGGATGTAAACGAGGCAAGTATTGATACCTTGATAGAGGTAACCCTCATCAGATTCTGTACAAGCGATCAAGTGAATAGTATTGCCACTGGTAGCGATAGAAGGCCACAAAAGGCAAGTACTTGTGCTTGAACCGTTAGATGCTTGAGGACCAGCCAATGTTGTGAAAGTCCAGTCACCAGTACCTTTTTGAGCGCGGAGACCAATAACCAATGCATCTGTGCCGTTGTGTGAAACAACGATTTCACCATTGGTACCAACACCAGAGATAACACCCCAGCCAGTTCTTACTGATTCGATTCTGCTTGTAGGAGCGCTATAGCCTACGCCTTGGGTCCAAGAAGTACCATTGAAGTAGTTGTAACCAGTACCACGGGAAGAAGTAGAGGTACCACAGGTTGTCCAAACTGCAGATACAGTACCATCATTGTGTGCATACACTTTTTGAGGCATGCTGTAGTTAGTTTGTTGATCATAATAAGTGTGACCGATAATGTCACCACCCATTACGATAGATGCGTTCTTTGAAGGAGCCATTTCATTATGTTGAACAGCAACGTGATTAATAGCTCTTTGAGCGCTTTGAGTTCTAGCGAACTCGCTTGTCCACTTTACAGGTTGTTGAGCAAAGAGAGCAACAACGCAAAGCGTTGCAAGAGAAGTAAGTAAAGTTTTTTTCATATTAATAAAATTTATATTTGTCAAATTACAATATGGTCAGGCGCTAACACACCTGACCATATTCATATTTTATTGAGCAGAGGCTCTTTTACCTGCTGCGTAGTTAATTTTCAACGCGTTGTTCTTACGAAGTTCTTGTTTAATCGTATTCACATAGCGCATCTGCACTTCCTTGTCAACTTTCAAAGAGAAAGTCAATTTATCACGGTCTTGTGCATCGCGGGATTCCTTTTCAGTACCGATGAAATCGCGAACGTCGGCAACCAAGTCTTCGGCCTTAATCGTTTGGTCATTCAGCTGTACAGAAACCTCGCCTGGAGGGAGGGTATTTTCATTCTTACTAATAGGAGCACCAACATAGATATTCGCAACCAGAGATTTCTTTTCGAGTTTTTGAATTTCTGTTGCTTGAGGTGGATTGAAATGTACTTTCAAAGAAGCCTCACGCATTGTCGTGATCACCATAAAGAAGAACAAAAACATAAAGATAATGTCGGACATAGAACCCATGTTCAATTCCGGAGTCTCTTTTTTTCCGTTCTGTTTAAATCTTGACATAGTTTTGCGAATTTATAAATTAGTTAGTAGCGCCGGTTTTACTGTAATCCATAGGTGGAGCCTCAGAGATACTCATAGGGATAGCAGTTGTAATTGCGCGTTGTGAAGCAGAATCCAATGTGCTGAACTTTTTGCCGAAGAACTGGAGAGCAGTTTCGTCGCGAAGTTCGTTAACGGCACGTTGGAGTTCGTTTTGAACTTGCACATACATATTATAACTGGTACCCTGGTCGTTGGTAAGTGAAACAACGCCCTTAGATACAGGGAAGTCGCCGATACCGTCGATGAGTTTATTCTCTTTTACAGGAAGGGAAGGGTCGTTTGTTGGGTTGGAGAAAAAGATTTTAGCCTTATCCTTCAACTCAGAAACCATCATAACCTCTCCATTAACATAGATTTCGTCACGGAAGTTAACGATGACATTCAAAACGTTACGTTTGTTAATATCAGCTTTGATTTCTTCTGTGTCGTCTGTTTTTGGAGGTGGTAACTTACGGGGAATACCTTGCTCCGTGTTGATAGAAGAAGTCAACAAGAAGAAGGTGAGCAACAGGAACGAAATGTCCGACATTGCACCCGTATTCAGTCCTGGAGTTTTTCTTTTTGCCATTTTATTACCTATTTTCTATTTTTAATGGCTGACATAACAGAGGTTCCGAGGATAGCCAAAATAGAGACAGCCAAACAAACATAAAATGTGAAGCAAGCTGCATTCACCATCTTGAAACCTGTTACGGTAAGACCAGCCTTAATAGCGGATGGGCTCAATACGGAAGAACCGATAATGTAGCCGATGAATACAACAACTGCCATAGCAACTAATACCAAGAGAATCTTGTAAGAAGTCTTGAAGTTCTTTACGATCTTAACAAGAGCAAAGAATACCATCAAGAAAAGTGTGATACCACCGAGGATGTAACCAATGATAACGAAAGCATTTTCCAAGCGAGTACTTTTGTTGAAAGATTTAAGATCATTTTGAAGTTCTTCAAGATCAGTAGCCTTCTTATTTGCAGAAGCGTTAGCGTTAATCATGTCAGCGCGACCAACAAGACCATTAGCAGCCTTAAGATAGTTGCGGTTTACAAGATAATCTTGCTTTACAACGTTATAATCTTTCTCTGTTTTAGAGATATAAGAAGCCAATTCTTTGAAAGAGTTCACCTTGTTGAAACCTTCTACGAGAGCAGCTTTATTGTCAGCTCTTGCGAAAAGGGCATCAGCGTGACCAGCAAAGCCGGACTTGTATGCTTCGAAAGAATTTTCGTCAAGGTTCTTAAGTTCTTGAAGGTAAGTATAAAGGATGTCTTTTTGCATTTGAGCAGCTTTCAAAGTATCATTGAAAGTTCTAAGACTGGTTTGATAAGTTTCAACAACTTTAGGAAGAGATTCAGGGGTTGCAGATTGAAGATCAGCGATCAATGCAGGGCATTGTTCCTGAACTGTTCTAGCTTGGATGTAGTTATCTTTCTTTTCTTCGTTGAAGCTGAAGGAAAAGAAGAGAGCTAAAAGGCAATCCAAGATAGCAACTGCAAAAACTACAATGCTAAGTATCTTGTTTTTCATTACAAGCTATATTTTATTATTGTATATATATAAATACAATTATTTATTCTTTACTAAAATATCCATGAAAGAGATGGTAGCATCTTCCATATCGTTAACGATGCTGTCAACCTTTGTAAGGAGGTAGTTGTAGAACACTTGAAGAATCATAGCGGAGATCAAACCGAATACGGTTGTCAACAAAGCGGTTTTCATACCACCAGCAACGATAGTCGGAGAAATATCACCAGCGCGTTCGATATCATCGAAAGCTTGTACCATACCGATTACAGTACCCAAGAAACCCAAAGATGGAGAAAGTGCGATGAACAAACTAATCCAAGTGAGGTTGTTTTCGAGTTGTGCCATTTGAACACCACCGTAAGAAACGAGAGATTTTTCTACAGAATCAAGACCTTCATCATAACGTTCGAGACCTTGAGAGAAAACAGCTGCGAGAGGTCCTTTGGTATCTTGGCAAACTTGTTTTGCCTTTTCAACACCACCATTCTTGAGAGCGTCTTCAACTTTGCTGAGCAATTTCTTTGAGTTTACTGAAGAAAGGTTCAAATAGAAAATACGTTCGATAACGAGAGCGAGACCAAGGATCAAACAGATCAATACCGGGGTCATCCATACTGCACCACCTTGGATGAATTTGTCTTTCAAAACATAGTGTAAGCTTTGGCTAACAGTTTCATCTGGATCTTCTGTCAACTCAGCTTGTGCTGCAGGAGCAGCAGCAGCTTCAGCTACTGTAGTATCTGTTACTTGTTCAGTAGCGGCTTTGTCGGTTTTTTCCTTTTGAGCAAATGCGTTGTTTGCGATACCGAAGGTTAAGAAACCAAAAACGGTAAGTAATGCGATTAGCTTTTTCATAATAACTTTTGTGTTTTGTTTTTAAAAAATTTATTTAATATTCTATTGATTTTCAATAATCTATCAATATTTTTACTACACTTAAAAACTTGATGCAAGAACAACAAGAGCATTCTACATCACCTAATATTTTTAAGGCCGCTAAAGTACAATTTTTTTCAAGAATCACGTTCCCTCTACAGCGTTTTTTTTAAAAGAATTTAAATTATTTAGATTTTTTAAGAAATATGATGTTTTGAAAAATATTATTTTTGCACACTTGATTTTGGAACAAACTATTTACTAATTAAAAACACAAAAAAAATGAAAAAATCATTATTCGCATTGGCTATCGCAGCCATTATCGGTCTGAGTTTCACCTCTTGTGATCCTACCGTAAAAACTAACGCTGAATTGCTCACAGGCGCAACCAATGGTTGGGTACTCGCATCTGCAACTTCTGAACCAGGTTACGAACTCGCATCTGGTAAGATCGCTACCGACCTCATCAACGACGGTTATCTTTACGAAAGCGAAGTTGACGAAATCATCACCTTCAAAGAAGATGGTACACAAATTATTGATCCAGGTAAGAACGTAGATCCTACTTTCGGTTACCAAACCCCTGTAACTGCTGCTTGGAACCTCAGCCTTGACCAATCTACTCTTAACATGCAAATCCCATTCTTCTACAATGATGACAACACTTCTTACAATGCTCAAGTAGAAAACTGCAGAATCGTTTCTCTCACCAACAAAGAAATGGTACTCGCTTACACTTTCACAGACGAAACATCTACTGCTAAGGGCACTTACACATTCACTTTGACTTACAAAGCTAAATAATTTAAACACAGACACTAATCCTTAAAAAAATTAATAAAATGAAGAAAGTATTTTTAGCATTATTATGCGCAGGTTTGTTCGTTGCTTGTGGCAACAAGAAAACCGTTGAACCAGAAGCTGTTGTTGATACCGTTGCTACTGAAGTAGTTGAAGAAGCTCCAGTTGAAGAACCAGTTGTTGCTGAAGAACCAGCTCAAGAAACAAAAGCTGCTCCTGCAAAGAAAACTACAACTCCTGCAAAGAAAAAGAACGATGATGGTAAACTGACATCATCTAGCACCACTACTCCTCCAACAGTTGAAGAACACGCTAAACAAGCTGCAGGTAGAATCGCTAACGCTGCTATCGACAGAGGCGAAAAAGAAGCTACTAACCAAATTCAAACTCAAAAAAGAAGATAATTTTAGATTATCCCTTGATACGAAGAGGACACCTTGTTAGGTGTCCTCTTTTTTTTTTATTTTTGCAACGCACATCATTTTTTGTTAATAATCAATAAATAAATAAATTACTATGAAAAATACACCTATTCCAGCAGACATTGTCGACCAAATTGTTGCCAACAGTGGCATAAAAGAAGTTGGTAAAGCATCTATTCGCGAAGTGAAAAGATTAATCAACGACATTGAAAAGGCTTCAGGTAAGGAGTTTGTACGTATGGAAATGGGTATTCCAGGTTTGCCTCCTTGCCATGTTGGCGTTGAAGCTCAAATCAAGGCTCTCCAAAACGGCGTTGCAGCTATCTATCCAGATATCGAAGGCATCCCTGAACTCAAACAAGAGGCTGCTCGCTTCGTCAAGAACTTCATCGACTTGGATGTAAATCCTGAAAACTGCATCCCAACCGTCGGTGGTATGATGGGTGGCATGGCCGGATACATGACCTTCGTACGTTGTCGCAAAGAACGCGACACCACCCTCTTCATCGACCCAGGCTTCCCTGTTCAAAAACAACAACACCGCGTTATGGGTCTCAAATATGAAACCTTCGACGTTTATGAACATCGTGGTCAAAAACTTAGAGCTAAGTTGGAAAGCTACCTCGAAAAGGGTCATATCCACACCATCATGTACTCCAATCCTAACAATCCTTCTTGGATTTGCTTTACAGATGAAGAACTTCAAATCATCGGCGAAGTGGCCAACAAGTATGATGTATTCGTATTTGAAGATCTTGCATACTTCGGCATGGACTTCCGTCAGAACATCTCCACTCCAGGTGTTGCTCCTTTCCAACCATCCGTTGGTAAATACACCGACAACTACGCATTGTTGATTTCAGGTTCAAAGGCATTCAGTTATGCTGGTGAACGTATCGCTATGTTGGTTATGTCTAACAAACTTTACAACCGCGAGTTCGACGATCTCGTACCTTACTTCAATATGACCAAGTTGGGTAGAGCCATCATCTACGGTACCGTTTACGCTATCAGCTCTGGTGTTGCTCACTCCGCACAATACGCTATGGCTGCCATCTTCAAAGCTTGTAACGATGGCACCTACAACTATATCAACGACATCAAAGAATACGGCGAAAAAGCTGCCATCATGAAGAAACTGTTCGTGGACAACGGATTTAAGATCGTTTACGACAAGGATGGCGATCAAGATTTGGCCGACGGTTTCTATTTCACCATTGCATATCCAGGCATGAGCAGCGACGAGCTTCTCCGCGAATTCCTTTATTACGGTGTTAGTGCGATCTCTTTGAGCACTTGCGGTAGCGAACGTACTGAAGGTTTGCGCGCTTGCGTATCTCTGACTCCAAGAAGCCAATTCCCGATGTTGGAAGAACGTCTGAAAATGTTTAACGAAAACCACAAATAAGTTGACCGCTTACGATAACCTCCCTTCTCCCTGCTACATTCTCTCTGAAGCAGCGTTAGAAGCCAATCTGCAATTATTAAATCTGGTTCAACAAGAAACTGGAGTATCTATAATATGTGCACTAAAAGGAATGTCATTTTGGCATTCCTTTCCACTTATTAAAAGCTATCTGGCGGGCGCCACTGCCTCTTCCTTGAACGAGGCACGACTCATCTCGGAAGAGATGTGCTGCGATGCGCACACCTATGCACCCATTTATACAAAGGAAGACTTCAACGAGCTGCTGCTGTACAGTAGTCACCTAACATTCAACTCTTTGAGTCAGTGGGCACGACACCAGGAAGCCATCAAAGCTTGCACCAAGAAGGTAAGCTTTGGCCTGCGTGTAAACCCGGAATACTCGGAGGTGGAGACCGACCTTTACAACCCGGCACTGCCCGGTTCGCGCTTGGGCATTCTTGTAGAAGATATGCCTGCCGACCTGCCAGAAGGTATTGAAGGTTTACACTTTCACACCCTGTGCGAGAACGACAGCTATGCCCTTGAGCGTTGTTTGAAGGCTTTTGAAGATCGCTTTAGCCACTACATCAAGCAATGCAAGTGGGTCAACTTTGGCGGCGGGCATCACATCACCCGCAAAGACTACGATGTTATGCACCTCATCCAGCTGCTGAAAGATTTCAGAAGCCGATACCCGAACTTGCAAGAGGTGATTCTTGAACCTGGCGAGGCGGTGGGCTGGCAAACCGGCGTACTCACCTCTACCGTAGAGGATATCGTCGTAAACAAAGGCATTAAGATCGCGATGCTGAACGTATCCTTCGCCTGCCACATGCCCGACTGTCTGGAGATGCCTTACAAACCTACTGTACTGGGCGCCACCGAGCCCGATGAGAACAGCAAGTTCGTCTATCGCTTAGGCGGATGTTCCTGCCTGGCAGGCGACTACATCGGAATGGGCGACTTCGCCTTCTCCGAGCCTCTGGAAATTGGCGACCGCATCGTATTTGACGATATGATTCACTATACGATGGTGAAGACCACCTTCTTCAATGGCGTGGCACACCCAGCCATCGGCATCATCTACAAAGATGGCGATTTTGAAATCCTATCGAAACCTGGCGACTATCCATCCTACAAAAGCAAGCTCGGCTAATGGAATACTCGTTGAAGATTCGGAAAAAAGAGGGACGCGATGAGGTGTTTGACCACATTCGCAGGAAATGGTTAGTACTCACACCCGAAGAACGCGTACGTCAGCAACTCATCCTCTACCTTCTGAATGTAAAGCAAGTGCCCTTGACCCATATCTCCGTGGAGCGGGCCATCACGGTCAACGGGCTGACCAGACGATACGACCTGGTTGTTTACGGGCTGGACATGAAACCCCAGATGGTGGTGGAATGCAAAGCTCCCGATGTGAAAATTACACAGGACGTGGTAGAACAGGCAGGGCGTTACAACAAAACACTGCACGCCCCTGTCTTAGGCGTAACCAACGGGAAAGAGCATTTCTTCTTCTCCATAGATTTTGAAACAGAACAAATAACTCCACTGAACTTTTAAACACTATGAAAAAAACACTTTTCGCAATATTATTTGCCCTTTTCGCCTACTGCCTTTCCGCACAAGAATTGGCAGATGTCAACACTCCAACCGTTGACTTGTCCGATCTTTATCAAATTGACAAATCATTCGGACTTAACCAACAGACCTATCTTTTCCAACAAGACCCTTGTAAGGACAAACGCATCGGTCGCGACCTACTCATATCCGGAGGTTGCTTCATGGGCGTTGGACTTATCGCATATCCATTAGGGTTTCAGTTTGTTGATGGTCCGAGAGCAGTGGGGGGACTGTGCACCATCGGCGGTCTTACCTGCATTGGTGTTTCCATTCCCATGTTCATTGCCGGTTCGGTACTCTATGTTCGCGGGAAGAAAAACTGTGTTAGCATGACGGCAAACGGTTTGACACTCAAATTCTAAAACTTTTTATATATTTGCGCGTTTTTTTAATTACGAAGATAAACCATTAAAAATCAAAAACAATATGAAAAAAACGATGATCCTTTGCATGCTTGCATGTTTCTGTTTTGCAAGCCAACTTTCGGCTCAAAACAACGATAAAAAGATTTCTTACAACATGATTAACGAGTATGGTTTCTATGCTGGCAACACCTTCGGTTTTGAAGGCGTTTTCATCAACAGCATCAAATTCAACAAAACCAACGACCTGTTAGGTATCGGTTTGGGTTACACCGTTGACGGTGATAACGGTCAAGGCATTCCTATGTTCCTCAACTACCGTCACTATTTCGACAGAGGTAGAACATTACAACCCTTATTCAACGCTGCCGTAGGTGCAACCTACTACTTTGGTTATGAGGATTATTACCTCTGTGATAATCTTTACTACCCTGATAATAAAGGTTTTGGACTCTATGCATCCTTAGCTTCTGGTTTCAAAGTAAAAGCCTTCTCTTTCACGGCCGGTTTCTTTATGAAATCCAGTCCTGCGTACGACAACTTCAACGGTGGCATCAACATAAAAGTTGGTTATACCTTCTAAGACATTTCCAAACAAACAATATACAACCCTGAAGGCAGTCGCTTTCAGGGTTTTTCATAAAGAAACACGATGAACATCAACGAAATCATAGGCATTTATTTCAGTCCAACGGGCGGAACCAAACGAATAGTAGAATGTGCCATCCAAGCACTCGCGGAACGTTTTGGCGTCCCTTGTCGCACCCTCTCCTACACCACGCCCGCCGATCGCCTACAAGAACAACACATCCCCAGCGACGCGCTCGTAGTTTGGGGCACCCCCGTATATGCAGGACGCATCCCTAACAAGACTCTACCCTTTGTTGACCAGTTCATCCGAGGCAACGGCAACCCTATGATTGCCATCGCCGTATATGGTGGACGTCATTACGACAACACCCTTTCCGAGATGGTGCTCAAGGCCAAGCAAGGAAACATGAAACCCATCGGGGCTGCTGCCATGGTTAGCCGACATGTATTTTCTCAAACATTGTCGAAAGGGCGTCCTTCGGAAGAGGACCTTCAACAGCTTAGAAACTTTGTGAATCAGGTGCAGATAGATAGGACCGACGATCTGCTCGTTCCCGGGGAGGTTGCCCCTCAAACCTACTACACCCCATTAAAACAAGACATGCAACCCGCCAAGTTCTTGAAAAGCAAACCCTCGGTGGACGTAAACCTATGTACGCGCTGCGGACAATGTGCCGAACATTGCACAATGGGCAGTATTCGAATGGAGGATGGTTTGCCTCAGTTTGAGGGCGTGTGCATCAAATGTCAGGCCTGCGTATTTCACTGCTCCACGCACGCCATCGGCATACACGATGAGCAATTCCTATCGCACATCCAGATGTTGGAAGAAAACATAAAAGCGTGTCGTCCTTGCGAATTTTACGGATAAATCCCGTGTGACTATTCGTAATAGTCGTATTTCAAGTGCTTAACGGTCAAGCCCTTTTCAATCAGTTGACGCAGTGAGTCGATGCCAATTTTCAAGTGGCGTTCGCTGTAGTTTTGCGTCACTACGCTATCCGACTTTTCGGTTTTGATGCCATCGGGCATGGTAGGTTGGTCGGAGATGAGCAGCAAAGCGCCCGTAGGGATTCTATTGTAGAAGCCAACGGAGAAGAGGGTGGCTGTTTCCATATCCACGGCGGTTGCGCGGATACGTTTCAGGTACTCCTTAAAGCGGTTGTCGTGTTCCCACACGCGGCGGTTGGTGGTATAAACCGTACCCGTCCAATAGTCAAGGCCAGCATCGCGAATGGTGGTGGAGATAGCCTTTTCGAGGTTGAAGGCTGGAAGTGCCGGCACCTCTTCCGGAAAATAGTCGTTTGACGTACCTTCCCCGCGGATAGCCGCGATAGGCAACAGGAACTCTCCGATTCCGATATACGACTTCAGGCTGCCGCATTTGCCCAAAAAAAGCACCGCCTTCGGTTTGATAGCGGTTAGCAGATCCATGATCGTAGCAGCATTGGGACTGCCCATTGTAAAATTGATAATGGTAATATCGTCTTTGGTTGCACATTTCATCGGACGATTAAGACCTTTAACCTCAACACCCATCATGGTTGCAAAATTCTCCACATAATCCTGAAAATTAGTAAGGAGAATATAGCGTCCAAACTCTTCCAACTGCATCCCTGTGTAACGAGGAAGCCAGTTTTTTACAATATCATCTTTTGTCTTAAGCATAGTTTTCTTTCTTTTTTGCAAAAATAGTCTTTTTGTTTTTAATACATACTGAACGTATTGTAATTATTTGGGCGGCCCGGCTCCTAACGTCGCCGTCACGCTTTCCGCCCTAACTTCGCGCTGCGCGCTCGTAAATGGGCTGCAATCGTTGCCGCAACCCAATGGAACGTGCCCGCCTCTTCGCAACTTACTCCTTAGGAACAAGATACCCCAGCACACTCGACCAATCAGGGAATTGCGCACTGCCGAAGGGGATGACCAGCCCTTCAAACTTGTCAGCACCATTCTTCGTGGGGCGATCGTCTATCAGTATGTCGCCCTTGTTCATATCCTTATGATGAGAGATAATCAGACGTTTGTAGGCAGGATCGTCCTTTTCTCCGCCCAAGTAGCGCTTCACCCATGCCAACTTATCGTTGCAGGCCGTAGGATTGTTCCATGGCGATGTTGTAAGAATGTAAACATCAAAGTGTTTTGCTAAAGTATGGAAGGCCTCCACCGCACCTGGCATGGGTTCCATAAGGCCAAAGATTCCCGGCACCTCATCTCTGTCGCCATTGCTGCGAATGCGCAACACAGGATCCAACTTCTGCACGCCACTGTAGAAATCCACCAATACCCCATCCATATCAAAATAGAGCACAGGCTTACGATCCGCATAAGGGTTTACATACGGTTTCGTAGGGTCGGCAAGGTTCTTGGATGATACTGGCGCTGATTTTATCGGACAAATCTCTCCCTGCTTTTCAAAATAGTTGAGGCCCTGTTCCACAGCCCCCACAATCACCGACGGATCAAATTCTGCATGCTTGCCCTCAATCCAAAGGGCATTGCTGCCATCTGCTGCACCATATTGTTCAACAAAGAAATCGTGATATTGGAACAATTCATCATCTTTGGCAAAGATGCCGAACAGTTTTTCCGGACAGTTGTCCTTATTATGATGATAAATGTTATCCTCCAGGGCATCGCAATACTCCATCGCGCGTGGGGGCAGGGGCTCGAAACCCGCCAGATGTCGGGAAGGAAAACAACACGGATTGATCAAGATCTTATTAACCACGGGCGTCTCGCTATCGCGCATCCTCTTGATATAGAGATTATAAACACATCCCAACGAAGAAGATACGATGGTATCGATCTGATGTTCCCGCACCACCTTCACCAATTTATGAATCGTATCATATACATCCATCAACTGGAAAGATTCCAAAGTCCATTGATATTGGGGAAAAGAGGTTTTCAGCAGGTTGCCTGTGTACGACTCCTTGCTGCTATTTAATCCGTGAACGTAGAGTATGTTTTTAGGCATCTGTTATTTATAAGAAAATCCATCAAATAATTTAAATGTACGCAGATGTTCCAGCGCGTACGAAACCGTTGAACCCTTCTCGCCTTCGTTTCCACCTTTATTTTTTTTGTCCTGCCTCATATATTTTTCCAATGTCTTGAACATATTACTGGTCAAATCCGGGATATCATAGAAGCGGCCAATCAGGTTCAGCACTTCGAATTCCTCCTCAAAGTCCTCACCTTGAAGTGTGGAGGCCCAGGGCAGCTCGTAGGCCATACCGTAAGCCACGGCCACGCCGTGCGGAATTGGATGACCTTCAGCCGCATACAAGCTTTCGAATGCATGGCCAAACGTATGTCCGAAATTCAAAATATGTCGTTCCTTTTTATCTTCAGGGTCGATAGCCACAACCTTGTTTTTGAAATTGATGCAATGGGCTATCCACTCCGGTCGGATGGCTTCTGCCGACAACGACATCATCGTTTGCAACTGGTGGAAGAGATCCTTGGAGGAGATGAGCGCATATTTGATCAGCTCACCAAAGCCACTCAGCAGTTCCTGATGTGGCAACGTTTTCAGCAGGTCAAGGTCTGATTCCACCACCAGATCCGGTTGCCGAATCAACCCCACGCAGTTCTTGATGCCATCCATATTCACAGCCGTCTTGCCTCCGTGTGCAGCATCAATCATAGCCAACAACGTCGTTGGATAGTTCACGCAATGAACACCCCGTTTGTAGGTTGCGGCCACAAATCCACCCAAGTCGCAGACCATACCGCCACCAAAGTTCACCATACAGAGATGCTTGTCGTAACCCTTGTTCAACATATAATGACAGATTTCCGTAGCCTGCTCCAAGCTTTTGGAAGACTCGTCAGCTGGAATAACCAGTTTGTCAACCTGGGCAATCGACTGTAACGGATCCAGATAATGTGGGTACAGTTCATCCACATTAGCATCCGTCAGGACCAGCACCTGGTGAATGTTGTTATGTTGAAGATAATTTTTAAGCTGTTCTATACTTTTATTCATCGCTTACTTTGAAATAAAGGGAGCCACTGCACGGTCAAAGATTCCGTTCATATAGGCGATAACCATTCCGTAGTTGGAAACTGGGATTCCTCTATCCACCGCAGGTTTGAGGCGGTTGAGAATCTGCTTGCGGGTAATCATACAGCCACCACACTGAATAACCATCGCATACTTCTCAATGTCAGGCAATTGATTCAACCCCGACGCGAAATCGAAATGGAGTTGTTTGCCTGTGTGTTTCTGTATCCATCGAGGCAATTTGCCACGACCGATATCCTCGCAGGAGGTCAAGTGCGTACACGATTCCAACATCAGAATGTGGTCGTCATCTTGCAACTTGTCGATATGTGGGGTGCCAGAAATATACTGTTCGAAGTCGCCTTTATGATGGGCCAGCACCACGCTAAAGCCCGTCAATGGGACACTTTCGGGAACATCCTTCGACACGCGTCCAAACATCTGGCTATCCGTCACCACCAACTTGGGTGCCGGATTTTTGCTCAGATAGTCGGCCACCTTGTCCTCTTTAAGTACGACAGCGATAGCGTTATTATCGAGAATATCGCGAATCATCTGCACCTGCGGCAGGATCAGACGACCTTCCGGGGCTTCCGAGTCGATGGGCGTCACCAACACCACCGTATCGTTTTCCTCAATGATATTTCCCAAAAGGGAGTGAGAAATGTACGAAGAGGGGGGCATCTTGCGTACCAGTTCAGCGAGCATTTGTTCGATGCCCTCACCGGTCTTGGCGCTCACGTTCCATACATCGGAGCGAGTTGTTTCGCACGCGTCTGCCTCATCACATTTATTGTTAACAATGAGATACGGAACCTCATATTCTCTGAACTTTTCCAGCAACATCTGTTCGGGAGCGTCCATCGTATGACGGGTGATCACCAGCAAGGCAAAGTCGATCGTCTTCAATGCCTCCAGCGACTTCTGGATACGTTTCTGACCCACAGCGCCTTCGTCGTCAATGCCGGCGGTGTCGATAAGTACCACAGGACCAATTCCAAAAATCTCGATAGACTTCCTCACGGGGTCGGTGGTCGTACCTGCCTGAGCATCCACGATAGCGATTTCTTGTCCCGTTATCGCATTGATCAGGGAACTTTTGCCGTTATTTCTTCGGCCAAAAATGCCGATATGGGGTTTATTCTCTCTTCCTTTCATTATGCCAATTCTGCATAGAGGTCGTACGCCGAAGCCTCTATAATCTTCACCTTATAAAATTCGCCAATAGTCAGTGGTTGTGACTTACTAATCAGCACCGTATTATCCACATCGGGGGAATCGAATTCCGTACGGCCAACATAGAAATCTGAATCCTCGACATCTACAATCACCTTCATCGTATTGCCCACTTTTGCTTCATTCAGTTCCTGAGAAATCTCCTCCTGCAATTGCATGATTTCATTCACGCGGCGGGTTTTGACATTCTTGCGGATAGGGTCGCCCAACTCGTAAGCAAGCGTGTCATCTTCCTGAGAATAGGCAAAGACGCCCAAGCGTTCGAAACGGGTTTTCTTCACAAACTCAACAAGTTCCTTATGTTGTTCGTGGGTTTCCGTAGGGTATCCAGAGATCAAAGAGGTACGCAGTGCGATGCCCGGCACAGTTTCGCGAATGCGGGCAATCATATCATAAATATATTGTGAACTACCCCCGCGGCGCATGCTCTTTAAGATCTCATCACTAATATGCTGGATAGGGATATCCAAATAGCGGCAATACTGCGGGAAGGCATTCATCACATCTAAAATCTCAAATGGGAAATTCAATGGATAGCCGTAATGCAGACGGATCCACTCAAGGCCGTTCACCTTGCCAAGTTCCTCCATCAGTCGGGCAAGTTCGCGCTTGCCTGTCAGGTCGATGCCGTAATAGGTCAAGTCCTGTGCAATAAGCATCACCTCCTTCACCCCTTGGTCCACTAACTTCTTGGCTTCATCTACCAACAAAGGGATAGGTTTTGACACCTGTCTATCGCGAATCAAAGGGATGGCGCAGTAAGAACATTGATGGTCACAACCTTCTGAAATTTTCAGATACGCATAATGGGAAGGCGTAGAGAGCACTCTATCCGACGTTTGCAAAAGTTCAAAATCGGGCGTACCCACCAACTGTTTCAGTTCTTGAAAGGTGAAGTAGCCATCCACTTCGGGGAGTTCGTTTTCCAATTCCTGCTTGCAGCGTTGTGCCAGGCAGCCCACCACATACACCTTCTTCACCTGTTTGCGGGCCTTGCGCTCCAGTTGCACAAGAATCTCATTTACAGACTCCTCGCGGGCATCGCCAATGAAACTGCAGGTATTCAGAATCACCACATCCGTTTTCATCAGACTCTCGAAATAGATTTGATGTCCCTGCTGCTTCAGTTGAGCAGCAATGATTTCAGAGTCAACAATATTCTTAGAACAACCGAGTGTTATAAAATTAATCGTCATATATTCGTATTTAGGGGTGCAAAATTACACATAAATCAGTTCACCGCGAACGTTCTCATAGCCCATTCGGGTGAGGAGGTTGCAATACTCGTCAATCTGTTTCTGATAGCTATCGTGAGCTTGTCCCGTCTTATAATCCAGCACCACAACTTCTTCGTTCAGGAACACCACCCTATCGGGTCTGTGCTCCCTGCCATCGGTGTCGAGGATCGTGATCTCATTCAGCACCTTAACATCCGGGGCAAAGTAGGGCTTCAGTTTCTCATCGCCCAATATTCTCTCAAATGCCTGACGCAAGCGGTCCTTCATATCACTCTCTTCCAAAGCGATACAGGCCTCCACCTCCTCCATATTCTGCGGAAAGTGTACCTGTTTTGCAAGATAATCGTGAACATAATTGCCTATTGTCTGACTTTCACTTTCCGGCGTCAACTGTTCGCAAAGCGCTGCCACATCCTCTACCAAGAAACGCGACAATTCCATTTTCGGCTTAAAGGCAACTACCTTATCTTCACCCTTCTTCATTGGTTTCTTCCAGTTGCGATCGCCGGCATAATACACGCATTCATCCGCATCATCTGGTACGAATCTCCACTGGTCGGAAGAGCATTTACTGCTTTCCACATAATCCATCAAAGCCTCACCATAATCCACCTTACGATCTTGTTGACCATCTTTGCCAGTTTCATCGGCACCGTCGTTACTATCCTTCTTGCCGTTAGCAATCACATACAGAATATCCTTGGCTCGCGTGTGTGCCACATATAGCAAGTTAATCCTGTCTATGGCTTTATTCGTCTCCTCTTCATTCAACAAATCTTCGTATGAAGAGCCCATACAAGACTTTTTGCTCAGATTAAGATAGACGACACTACCCTCGGCCGTTTTCGACCAAACTGGTGAAAGTTTATGACTTGCTTTCGACGTTGGAAGGATCACCACAGGATATTCAAGTCCTTTGGATTTATGTATGGTGCTGATCGTTATCGCATCTACACCGGATGGCAAAGTTAAGGAATCCACATTATTGTTTTCGCGTTGCAGATTCCACCAATTCAGAAATTCCGATAGTTCACCATTATGCGATTGCAGATATTTGAGAATCAAATTATTGAAATCCACGACAAAAGGATCATCCGTTTTATCCAGGGCATAGAAATCTATAATGTGGGTTAGCAGGACATAGAGCGGTTGAGTAAGCCACTGTTCCACAGGGATAGTCTTCCCCTCATTGAGTGCAGCAATTTTCTCCAAGAAATCATTATTTCGTCTCAGCGTGAGGAGCATTGTTTGAAAATCGTCCTTCTGTTCTTCCTTATTTATAGAGAGGTAGAAAAGTACCGAAGCTTGTGCTACCATATCCATTGGATAAAGAAGGTACCGCATCGTACTAAGAATCAAATTAACATTCGGAGATGCGTCCAGCGATAGCGACTGTTCTGTAATCACATCATAGCCTCTGCTCATCAGCAGGTTTGCGGTATTGCGAACCTTATCATTACCTGAAAATAGAATTGCGATATCGCCTTGCGCATAACCTCTGCCCTGCGCATCCACCACCGCACGAAGCACCTCCGCATCTTCCACGGATATCGACTCTGTATCATCAATAAACGCCTCTATATCGTCACTTTTATTCGGAAAATCTCTTTTCAGTTTCTTATCTGAGGACGCACTTTTAAAATAGATCTGAACCAAACCCTCGTCACCACTTCTCACCTCCTGTTCCACATCCTCATAAAAGTCCGACAAACTCAGTTTATCACTATAATATCTAAAGAAAGCATTATTAAATTTCACCACACTTTGGGAAGATCTAAAATTGCTTTGCAACTGAACATTTTGATACGTATCTGACGATAATGCAGGAAGATGCGTAGATGTATTCTTACACATTCTTTCATAATCAATCAGGTTATAGAAGAGATTCACATCTCCATTTCGGAAACGATATATAGCTTGTTTCACATCCCCAAAGAGCGTAACCTTACCGTCGTCAGACAAAGCATTGTTTTCCAACAGCGGTCTGATATCGCGCCACTGCATTTGGGAAGTATCCTGAAACTCATCGATGAAGAAATTCTTGAACTTGATGGGATCAAAGATGACAGGAATATCTTGATCTTTTATATTCTTGTATATCAAAGTATTGGCCTCGCTCAGAATAAAGAAATTCGACTGCAGCTTGATCCGTTCCATACGTTCTTGAAGATCGGAAAAGAGCAGCAACTTGTCGGCGTTGCTGTAAAACAGCTTGCTATCGAGATAATTTTTACGATGTTCTACAACGATGTCATACACCTTCTCAAACTGTGTCTTGATAGACTCGCCCAGTCGTTCAGCCTCGGAACTGTTTTTATTGACAAAAGTCTTCTTAAAGCACTCGCCCATCCGCAAGTTATTCACCGTAGCACTTTCGTTCAGCTTCTTGTAGTCTTTCAGAAAATCCTCCGGTTTCGACGATAACTTTTCTATGAACTTTCTCGGATTCGCAGCTGCCCCATCTCCGGCCTCATCAAGACAAGCAACAATCTGTTGCAATGGAATTTGTAAAGCTTTAGCAAGCGCTTTTCTCTCACGGTCAAGACTTAAGCGCCATTGGCTAATTTCCGCTTTTAACTCCGATGAACTTCTTGCTTGAAGATCCTGCAAATAGTCAAAATTCTTCTCTGCATCACCATACAAGATCTTCAGCGCATCCTTCAGTTCCGCATCGATATTCACCTTTCCTGAGTCCTCCATTGCATTTTTCAGCATGTTCATCAACCGATCCATCAACTCCTTATCTCCATATAAATCATTGATCAGCTGATCAATAGCTTGAACATAGAACTCATTCAAGTCGATTTGAACAGAGTAATTGAGATTGAGATTCAACATCAGGGCAGATGAACGGATCACCCTTTGGAAGAAGCTATCGATGGTGGTTAGCGTAAAGCGGGCATAGTCGTAGATAATGCTCCGCAACAGTTCCAGCGACTCCAGCTTTATAAACGCAGCTATCTTATATTCAGGAAGTTCCGGGTGCTGACCAAAAAGCTGTTCTACGACCATTCCGTAGATCGCCTTAGCTCTTCCATCAAAATCGTCATAGGATTCAAAGACGAAAGTATGGAGCATCTTCACGATACGTTCCTTCATTTCAGCAGCAGCATTATTGGTAAAAGTGATCGCCAAAATTCCGTGGAACACATTACTTTGCACCTGTTTTGTCTTGAGAACACGATCTACGTACTTGCTATCATTATCGAGACAAAGGGCGATATAATCTGCCACAAGGTGGGTAGTCTTTCCGGAGCCGGCTGATGCTGAATATGTTGTAAACATAGTTATGATGGATTTTTCATTTGCAAAGATACTAAAAAAAGGGAAATCAGCGGATTAGGATTGCCAAATAAACGCGTAAAAGAAGTGCTCATTTTTTGTATCTTTGCGCCCCTTAAAAAACACACTATGTTAAAGATTGAAGACCTGCACGTTTCCATTAAAGGAAGAGAGATATTAAAAGGCGTAAACCTGAATGTAAACGCCGGAGAAGTTCACGCCATCATGGGTCCTAACGGCACAGGAAAGAGCACGTTAGCATCCGTCATCGCTGGTAAAGATGGCTATGATGTAACAGGCGGTAACATCATTTTCAAAGGCAAAAACATTATGGATATGTCCATTGAGGACCGCGCCCGCGAAGGTATCTTCATTGGTTTTCAATATCCTGTAGAGATTCCAGGCGTCAGCATCGCCAACTTCATGCGCACAGCTTTGAACGAAATCCGCCAGTACAGAGGTCTTGACCCACTGAATGGCGCACAATTCCTAAAGTTGATGAACGAGAAGAAGAAAATCGTTGAGTTGACCGAAAAGCTGAGCACCCGTTCTGTGAACGAAGGATTCTCTGGTGGCGAGAAGAAGCGTAATGAGATCTTTCAGATGGCCATGCTGGAACCGATGCTCTCCATCTTGGATGAAACCGATTCCGGTCTGGACATCGACGCATTGCGTATCGTAGCCAACGGCGTAACCAAACTCAAGACCAAAGAGAACGCCACCATCGTCATCACCCACTACCAACGTTTGCTCGACTATATCGTTCCTGACGTCGTTCACGTACTGTTTGACGGCAAAATCGTGAAGTCTGGCCCTAAAGAACTGGCATTGGAACTCGAGAAGAGAGGTTACGACTGGATTAAAGAAGAATACGAACAAGGAAAACTCATATAATGAAGCCATTCGCAGACTATTTAGAGCAATTGAAGCAATATAGGCTACAAACACAACCCGACCCATTCCGTCCTGTTGAAGAATATTTCAAATGTCAGGTTGCCAATATGGGTTCCATCATGTTACCTATACTTAACGGCTGGTATGTTCACGAAGATATGCCCTTGACGACCTATGAAAACGGTGTTATCGCCGGTAGCATCAAGGCCGCCATCGCTCAATATCCAGAGTTGATAAATCCTTATTTATGCAAACTCCAGGAAAATGAAAAAAGTGGACTTATCGAAAGCAATGAACACGAGTTCACGGACGGCATCTTCATTTATGTTCCTGACAACACCAAGGTAGAAAATCCATTCCAGATTGTCTCTTTGGTCAACTCCCGCGAAGACCTTTTGGTTCAGAACCACAACGTCATCTACGTAGGCAACAACTCAGAACTTTCAATCATCCAATGTGATGATTCTACGAAATATGGCAAGACCTTCATCAATGTCGTCACCGAGATAACACTCTCCGAAAACGCTCGTCTACACTACTACAAGACTGAGAACAAGGAGGCCGAATCGATGTTATTCAACCACATCTTTGTCAATCAGAAGGCCTACTCGCAATTCCACTCCAACGCCATCACCTTCAACGCTGGCTACGTATGCAACGACATCCACGTCAACCTCAACGAGCCTTTTGCTGAAGCCAATTTGTATGGTTTGTACTTGGTGGATAAAACTCAAAAATGCAACAACCACATACAGGTGCGCCATCACGCTACCGATTGTAAAAGTTCTCAGCTTTACAAAGGTATTATGGACGATGAGTCGGAGGCCACTTTCCATGGCCACGTAGTAGTGGAACAAGACGCGCAACGCACCGCCGCGTTCCAAACCAACCGCAACCTGTTGCTTACCGACAAGGCCAAGATCAACACCAAGCCATTCCTGGAAATCTATGCGGATGACGTGCAATGTAGTCACGGTGCCACCGTTGGACAACTCGACGAAGAGGCATTGTACTATTTGCGTTCCCGCGGCATCGGCGAGCGAAGCGCCCGCAAGCTGCTGATGTTTGCCTTCGCCAATGACATTTGCCAACACGTAGAAATCCAAGCTTTGAAAGACAGACTTAGCGATATGGTACAACGTCGTCTCAACGGCGAACTCACCATTTGCGACCAATGTATGTGGCACGATGCGGAAAACAGCAATGTCATCTTCCCCATCGACGCCAGCAAACTATAAATCCTCACACCTTGAAGGTAAAACTCATCTGGATCGGCAAGACAGACGGCGATGTTTTTGACACCGCCATTCAGCAATATACCCAGAAGTTGAAGTTCTACACGGTATACGAACCCATTGCCATCCCCTACCTGAAGAACACCAAATCGCTCTCCCAAGACGAGCAGAAAAAAAAGGAAGGCGAGCTCATTTTGAAGAAGATAGAGCCTGGTGACTACGTTGTGCTTCTTGACGAACGAGGCAAAGAGTTCACCTCCAAGAAATTCGCACAGTTCATACAGCAGCAAGCCAATAACGGGTTGAAAGCCGTTGTCTTCATCATCGGTGGCGCCTACGGTTTCTCTGACGCCGTTTATGCTCGTGGAAACGCTCAGATGGCCCTTTCCCAACTGACATTTCCCCACATTATGACGAGACTGATCTTTGCCGAACAACTTTACCGCGCCTTCACCATCTTGAACGGAGAACCGTATCATCATTGAGAGGGTGAAAGGCTGGAGGCAGTAAGCTAAGAGGCAGTAAGCAAGAGGCAGTAAGGTGGAAAGGGCGAAAGGACAAAAGGTGGAAAGATTAAAGATTAAATAGTTAATGGCCAACGGTTTTTGTTTTTGTCATTAGATAATTATTATGGATTATAGCAAGATACGTCACAGACTGCACGAGTTGGCGGAGCCATCCGGGGCGGAAGAGAAGACCAAGCGCTTCATATTGGAGACACTTCAGGCATACACGCCCACGCAAATACACACCTTCGACAACAGCAACAACATCCTTGCCGTGTACGACTTCGGGGAAGGTGGTCGCACCATCCTGATCCGGGGTGACTTTGATGCCGTGTATGTTCCTGAGACTTTGGACTTGCCATACGCCTCGCAGACGCCTGGTGTATCGCACAAATGCGGACACGACGGGCACACTGCCATCCTTTTGGGGCTGGCAGAGCAGCTGCATAATCAGCCGCTGCAATGCGGGCGCATATTGCTCTTTTTCCAGGCTGCCGAAGAGACGGGCGAGGGCGCGGGTCAACTGCTCGCAAGTGGCATCTTGGAACGCTACCAGCCGCAATGGGTGTACGCCCTCCACAACATCCCCGGCGAGACCTTAGGGACAGTCATCTGCAAACCAGAAAGTTTCACCTGCTCGGTTATCAGCTGCGACATTGAACTGCACGGCAAGACCTCGCACGCGGCCGAGCCACTGAAGGCGCTCTCCCCCTACCCCGCCGCAAAAGCCATCACCGACACGCTCCTGGCACTTAACCAATATGATATGTACCGGGACGACTTCCAACTGGTAACCCTCGTAGAATTTAGAGTTGGCGAGCAGGCCTACGGTGTAACTGCCGGACACGGGGTCTTACGCTTCACACTACGCGCCAAAAACGATGAAGTGCTGCAACACACCCGCCATATCGTGTGCCACGAAGTGGAAAATACCATTGCACAATTTCCTGGTTTGGAAAGTAGCATTCAATGGAAAGAGTACTTCGCCGCGTCGCACAATCACCCCGATGCCGTTAATCACTTACAAGCAGCTGCTCAGCAATGCCATCTTCCTTACGTTGAAAAAGAACTTCCTTTCTCTTGGGGCGAAGACTTCGGATTGCTCACCCAACACTATCCTGGCGCACTCTTCGGATTGGGCGCCGGCGAAGAGCAACCACCTCTACATCACCAGCATTTCAACTTCCCAGATGCATTGATTGAAAAGGGGATAGATCTGTTTTTTGAAATTGTGAAAAAATGTTAAAAAAGCAAATCTTTTTACTATCTTTGCCGCGTTTTTTTGAACTCTACAAAGAAAACTATGGCACTGCAATTAAACGTTGACCAAATCCTTGCAAACAAAAGTCCAAAGTGGCATAAACGTTTGCCGAAGTTCGTCATTCGCCTACTCGAGCGCATCATACATCAAGATGAAATGAATGCTTTTCTGCGTGAACACGGCGAGGAAAAGGGAGTGACGTTTGCACGCAGTCTCATCCAACACCTGAACATACAACTCGACATACAGCATCCCGAAAACATCCCTGCCGACGGAAGACCCATCATCGTTTCCAACCATCCATTAGGAGGCTTGGACGGCATCGGCTACATTGCGCTGCTTTCCAAGTACCGCCAGGATATGAAGTTCCCGGTCAATGACCTGCTGATGAACGTAGAACCGTTGAACAACATCTTCGTTCCCATCAACAAACACGGGCGACAAAACACGGATGCTGTGAAAGCCTTCAACAAGGCCTTCGAGTCTGACGACCTCATCTTTTACTTCCCTGCCGGCCTCTGTTCACGCCGTCAACAGGGAGTCATCAAAGACTTAGACTGGAAAGGCACGGTCATATCCAAGGCAAGACAATACGAACGAGACATCATCCCCGTGTATTTCGAGGGAAGAAACAGCAACTTCTTCTACAATCTTGCCAACTTCAGAAAAAAAATCGGTATCAAATTCAACATAGAGATGATATTGCTGCCAGACGAGATGTTCAAACAGAGAGGTCAAACATTCAAGATAACATTTGGAAAACCAATAACCTATAAAACCTTTACCAATGACAGAACGAACACAGAATGGGCCAATTGGCTTAGGGAAGAAACCTACAAACTCGCAAACTGCCGCAAAGGTTAATACCGATGATCTCATTCCGAGAGTCGACCGGGACATCCTCAAATCAGAGTTAACGCCAGAGCGCTTTCTCAGAAAGACCAACGCACTAGGCAATGATATATATATGGTTAACGCCAACAATGCGCCGAATGTAATGAAAGAAATCGGCCGTTTACGTGAATATACCTTCCGTATGGCGGGTGGTGGCACGGGCAAACCGTTAGACATCGACGAATACGACGAAGGCGAAAAGCCCTTCCAACAGCTCATCGTATGGAACGAGGAAGATCAGGAGATCGTAAGCTCTTACCGTTTCATCTTGGGCAAGGATGCTCCTACCGACGCCAACGGCTACCCATTGACGCCCTGCTCCAAGCTGTTTGAATTCTCCGAGAAATACATCCACGGCGACTGGCAGAAAACCATCGAGTTGGGTAGAAGTTTCGTACAACCACAATATCAAGCCACCCAGAACCCGCGTGTAGGTCTGTTCTCCCTCGACAATATGTGGGACGGCTTAGGCACATTAGTTGTGGACTACCCCGAAATCGACTACTTCTTCGGCAAGATGACGATGTACAACAGCTACAACCGTCTGGCCCGCAATTGGATCTTGAACTTCCTCACCAAGCGTTTCCCTGGCGATCCGGAGTTGATCAAGCCGTTCAATCCTACGCAAAAGACTCCAAAGGTATTGAAGTCCATCTTTACAGGCAACACCGCCGCTGAAGACTTCAAGATCTTAAATCAAAACATTATGGAGCTCAAGACCACGATTCCGCCATTAATCAAGGCCTACATACAACTCTCCTCCACCCTGCAATACTACGGCGCTTCTGCCAACGAGGAGTTCGGCGAAGTGGAAGAGATTGCGATCGCCATCAAGATCAAAGACATCTACGAGAAGAAAAGCAAACGACATATCAGTACGTATCAAAGACGAAGGTCGTAAAGGGCAGCAAGCAGTAGGCAAAGAGGCTAAGAAGCTAAGAGACAAAAGTGAAAGGCTTACATATTGAGAGACGTGCCAATGGCGCGTCTCTTTTAATTTAATGATGTGTGAAAAAAGGGCACAAAAAAAGGGAAGGTTTTGAACCTTCCCTGATGTTTTGCGGACCGGACGAGACTCGAACTCGCGACCCCATGCGTGACAGGCATGTATTCTAACCAAACTGAACTACCGATCCGTTTCGTTCGTTGTTTGAACACTGCAAAAGTACACTTTTTTTCATTCGTTCAACCACTTTTTGAAAAAAAATTATATTTTTTATTTTTCTTTATATCAAATAGTTAAACAGCATACTTGCATTATTGCGACTAAAATCTCCAGCACAAACCGAAATAATATAGGAATGGAAGCTGGTAAATTACGTCATTTGTGGTTCTATTCACATAGAAAACATTTCTATAATTATAGATATTTGAGAACGAAATACTCAACTCAAGAGAATTTCTTTCACCCAAATAGAACTTCTTTTTTGCGCCAATATCCAAACGGTGATAGTTTGGCAATCTGGAGCCATTCAAATCGGAGAGCAAGAAGTAAACATCCTCGTTGTTGGATACGAAATCATCCCCAATGTTGGATGAGCCGTAGTGAGGATAATAGGCTTGCGTTTGCGTAAATGGGAAACCAGTACCAAAGTTCCAGCGGGCGTCGATCTGCCAAGATCTACGTTTACCGAAAGCATAAGAAGCTAAGAAATTGATATTATGACGGCGGTCGAAATGAGGATGATAATCCACAACACCATCCGTACGTGTTACCCAACCCAAAGAGTATACCAACCATACGTAGAAGCCCTTGTTTTCGTACTTAACCGTAACATCTCCACCGTATGCTTTACCCTTTTCCCAAATAAACTCGCATTCGTCATCATACATTTTATATCTATTCGCAGAAATCAACTGGGAGAAGTTCTTAAAATAGCCCTCTACATTAATAGAGATGTTCTTAATAGGCTCGTATTCGGCGCCAATGATGATGTGCTGTGCTTTCTGCAAACGACTTCTCATCGTATCGGCACCATTAAGCATTTCGTCGTTAAGCACCGTATTACTCAATGGAGAAGAGAGGAAGCCTGAGAATAGGCTAACCACATCCTGGTCGGAGTTAACGGCAATCAAGTTCTGTGAATATAGACCGGCTGCCAACTTAAAGCGAAGATTCTTTGTTGCATTATACTTAACTGCCAAACGAGGTTCTGGAGAAGCCTCACCCAAGGAATAATAGTACTGAAGACGGAAACTTGGCTCGATCAGCAATTTGTTTCTAAAGTTGTGTTTATATTTTATGTAAAGAGAAAGATCCGTGGTGTGATCTTCCAACAGATTTTCAGCACCAAATCGTGAGAAATAAGAATAAGAAGTATTGTATCCCACCGTTTCTAAACCGAGGTTGAGCAGGTTCTTACCTATATAATAATTAAAGCCGAGGTTGAAGGTGAAACCATCCATCGAACTTTTCTTAGGCTCAAACTGTTTGTCATCCAGCAAACAATCGTATCTGGAATAAGAGAGAGAGCCCTCAATAGAAGTAGGAACATCACCAGGAATGATCAAGAAATTGGCACCCAGGCCCCAGTTGTCCCAATTATAGTTAGCGATAGAGCTATAGTTCACTTTATCGTCGTAACGGAAACCGAAGATATTGAGTTTCGTACCATTTCTGGTAGCCAATGTCAACTTACCATAAAGATCCAAGAAATTGTATGGCAAACCGTCTTCCACGTATGGGTAGAAAACAGGTGTAGACTTATCGAGATAGGAGGTTTTACCAGAAAGGATAAAGCTCAAAGAGGTCTTTCTATCCTCTTTCAGCTTCACCAGCGGGCCTTCAAGCAGAAGTTGAGCACCAATGTTGCTTAGATCGACTTTACCGGAGAGGCGTTTTTTGTTACCATCACGGGTTTTGATATCCATAACGGACGATACTCTACCGCCGAATTCCGCACCGAAACCGCCAGTATAGACATCGGCGCTGGACATAATATCCATATCAAATACAGAGAAGATACCAATGGAGTGGAACGGGTTGTAAACGATAACGCCGTCCAGCAGGAGCATATTCTGCACAGGCGTACCACCACGCACGTAAAGCTGACCACCTTGGTCGCCCGTAGAGATCACACCCGGAAGTACTTGAAGATATTGTGCAAAATCAGGTTGACCACCAATGGCAGGCATCTTGCTCATATCCTTAGGCGTAACACTGATCACAGAAGTTCTAGTTTCCTGTTCTCTACGTTGTCCCTCGCCCAAGATTTGCACAGCATCCAACGTGGTGGAAGCTGGATTCAAGGAGTAACGCTTTGTAATTGTCATATCGTGACGTACCACGATAGTATCATATATGTCGTTATATCCGAGATGTGAGACTTTAACAACAAAGGTGCCTTTCGGAATCTTGTTAATCACGAAAGCACCTTTGGTATCTGAAAGAGCACCGTAGGAAGTGCCCATAAGTTGTATCGTACAATAAGGAAGAGTTTCACCATTTGATTCATCGTATGTGAACCCCTTAAGCATCGTATTTTGTGCAGACAGTGCAGTTGCGAACAGTATCAAAAGTCCTGCAAAGAGGATAGATTTTTTCATTTGCGATTTTTTTTAAAGGTCGCAAATATACAAAAAATCACATTGCCTGCCAACCGATATCCTTACGATAGAAGAGGCCATCACTTTCGACCGTTTCCACGCCTCTATATGCATCATTCTTAGCCTCTTGGAAAGTTTTTCCTTGACCAACTACAAAGAGAACACGACCTCCATTAGAAACCCATTTTCCCTCTTTTTTTGAAGTACCCATATGGAAAACCAACTGTTCAACTTTATCGATATTTTCGATAGCCACCCCTTTCGGATAAGATCCTGGATAACCCTTTGCGGCCATCACAACGCCCAAGAAAACATCGTCGTGGAATTCGGGTTGTGGACATTTACCATCGAGTACATCCAACATAAGTTGCACGAGATCGCTTTTCAATTTTGGAAGTACAACCTCTGTTTCAGGGTCGCCAAAGCGAGCATTGAACTCGATCACCTTAGGACCTTGCTGGGTCAGCATCAGACCACCATAAAGGATACCGCAGAAGGAGCAATTTTCTTTCACCATGGCTGCTGCCGTAGGTTTCATAATATGTTCAACTGCCCAGTCGATTTGCTCTTGAGGGATAACTGGCACTGGAGAGTAGGCGCCCATACCGCCCGTGTTAGGACCTTTGTCACCGTCGTAAGCGCGTTTATGATCCTGGGCAATCACCAACGGAACTACTGTTTCTCCGTTCACCATTGTCAGCAAAGAGAATTCTGGTCCTTGAAGATACTCTTCCATCACCACCTTACCTTTACCAAAGTGGTTATCGAGGAGCATATCCTTCAGAGCTTCATCAGCCTCCTCGGCGGTGAGCGCCACAACTACACCTTTACCGGCAGCCAATCCGTCATACTTAATGACGATAGGAGCGCCCACTTCATCAAGGTAAGCCTTAGCTTCTTCATACTCTTCGAAAGTACGATATGCCGCTGTCGGGATGTTATATTTATCCATCAAATCCTTAGCAAACTGCTTGCTACCTTCGATTTGTGCAGCTTCACAAGTTGGCGCAAAGATCTTAAGTCCAGCTTCGTGGAAGCGGTTGGCGATGCCATTCATCAGAGCAGCCTCCGGACCAACAATTGTCAGGTCGATAGCATTTTCCTGAGCAAAAGCGAGCAATTGTTCTGTATTGGTTTCATCGATAGGGACCAGCGTTACAGGAGCGTCTTTAATAGTGCACATACCTTCATTGCCAGGAGCGATGAAGAGTTGAGGGTTGAGAGCAGATTGGGCTACCTTCCAAGCGATAGCATGTTCGCGGCCACCACGGCCAATGATTAATATTTTCATTCTTCTTTTTTTGTAATTACATATCCATTATAGCGGTTCATCACCTCCTCAACATAGTTCACCGTATGTTTACCTGGGTAATATCCGCATTTCACGACTGGGTCGTTATAGTATTCTCTTCTTGATTTAAGTATCAGATACTCCGACACGGGTTGCCAATGTTGATAGTCGCCGTCATGTTTCTTGCACAGAGCCATGGCATCCAGAATATGTCCGGGGCCCGAGTTATACGCGCCAGCGACGAAGTAGTAGATTTCCGTAGAGTCAACCTTATTCTCAAATATTCTATAGAGGGAAGCGATGTAACGGGCGCCCGCCCACAGTTGTTCTTCCACAGAAGAGGAGTCGGTGATGCCATAACGTTCACGAGTGGCTGGCATCATCTGCATAATGCCAAAACTGCCGCCCATACCCAAAACATCGGTACAGAAATGCGATTCTTGGTATATAATGGAAGACATAAACCGCCAATCGATCTTGCAACGTGCGCTGGCCAACTTCATACATTTATCATAAGATGAGATGTTATTACGCTTGCTGCCGAATGATCTCTCGATAACGTACGAATGTCTGGAGAGATACTTTTCGCACATTTGCTGATATTTAGGAGTCTTCTCAAACTCACGGAGCCACTTGTTAATCGTTTCATTCAGTTCCGTGTTGTATCGATTGAGCACCCATCGCCTTGGGAAATTCTCACCAATGCGTGGGCCTAACGACAACTGCTTATAGAATGGGAGCATCGTAATGGCCACGTTAAAGTTACATACGAGATAATCAATGGTAGAGTCCGCCAGCATCTCAAAAAGGTCCTCCGCCGTAACCTCCTTATGATGTTCAAGCGTCCATCTTTCTGGATTAGGCAGAATAGAATAATCCAAGATATTGGAGTATTTTGCAGCTGCGTGTACCACATATTCCTTGGCGGTACTATCAATCGTATGCCCCTTGCGGGTAATCAACACAGGGTAGGTGTAAGCAGTTGGTTCCGACTGTTCGACATATTCAGGAGCAAAGCGGCTCATATCGAAGTCGAAACTTACCACATCATAATTGTTTGTCAAGCACTCCAGGAAAGCCTTCTCTGGATCATTCTCAACTGAGATTTGCACAGGGCATCCTAAGTCCTCACCCATCTGTTTTATCAGATCATACTGATATCCGATAACACGACCTTGATATACAAAATAATCGGCAGCATGATAGAAGATCAGCGCCTTTATCGTGTCGCTGCTCGTCTGAATTTTTTCAGTGTGGTGATGTTTTTCGATTCTAGGGAATTCTATTCTCCCACGTGAGAGGAGAAGTACGCTCAGCACAATTGTCCCAAGAACTAAAAACAGATAACCGTATAACTTTTTTTTCTTCAAAACATAGCTTTTTGCATCGCACCGTCAAAGGGATCAAAGAGTAAAGGAGTAGTAGAAGTAAAGGAGTGATGCCAATGAATACTTATAATAATTCAACCATCAAGATGGTTTTCTCTGAGGTTTCGCCCTCATAAAGTTGAACCTGCGTACCGCCAGAGTAATTCTTTATAGCCGTAACATTTCCAGCCTCATCTTTAATTGTATCTGAATAAGTAGCCAAAACGTTCAACAATGCAGGCAACTCAAAAGTGTGGATGAAAACACCGTTAGCATCGGTATAGCCCTCAGCACGTGCACGTGCGTTATAGTGGTCTTCACCTACAACAATATGAGCATTCGCAACCGAGCCGAGCGTATCAACGCCATTGGATGTAAAGTTGCATCTAATATACATCTTGCAGTCGTGTTTGGTTTCACAACGTGTAAAAGTTAAGGCAACAACGGCTGCTACCAAAATGTAAACTGCGCATTTCAAAAATTTTCTCATAACAATCCGTTTTTAGAATACAGGATAAAGATAGATTGGAGCTTCCAAAACATCACCGTCAGTAATCTGAACTTGAGTTTGAACGCTATTATAGATAAGGCTGTCCTGACCATTCACATCACGCAATGTATCCACAGCCAGAAGGTTGAGAAGAATTGGATGAGCAAAGGTGAATGTAATGCTGCCATCAGCGCCCGTATAACCACGAGCATTGGCCAAGTCGGCATTCGTATAATTGGTTCTAGGGATAAGGAGGGTGTCTCCGTGGTTATTTATCAGCGTATCAACGTGGTCGTAAGGAGAGATACGGGTGGTATCTGCATACACAAACACATTTGAAATTGGACCTACAGTATCTCCACCAGCCTGAATGAAGTAGCAGGACAACTTCACAGACCCGCCACGTTCTTTTTCACACTGAGTAAAGAGAAACACCAGGCCTGCCGCCAAAATCATTAATAAAGCAAACTTTATCTTCTTCATATTTTTCAAATTAGAGCGCAAAGATAAGAAAAAAATTGTTCAACCATAAAATATCCTTTTCACGCAAGCCTATTGAGCTAGGTTCAAGGTTACTGAAATACCTGTTTCAAAATTCATACGATCATATTGGTTGGATATCTTAGGTCTGTTGATTGTCTGATCATAATAGAATTTGAGTCCGACCATTCTACTGAATTGATATTCAGCAGCAACATTAATAGTTGCCACCATCATACCAGATGAAACCTGGTCGACATCTTCTTGGATTTTACGAAGCATCGTCTTATTATCCTTGATACCTACACCTGCCGTCAAGTTCAGGTCGCTTACAAACTGACGTTTAACACCAGAGAAGATCAATCCGAGTTTCAAATCTTTAAAGCGGTAACCACCTGAGAACGTCATCTCCCAAGAGGAGGTCTCTGTAATCTGGTTGTTTGCAAAACTCAAAGATACATTTCTGCTCTTCTTATATTCAACCTTAAGGATTGTACTGTTTTTAAGGGTCATATCAAAACCGATAAGCGGACCAAACTGTTCAGATATTGCAATCTGGCTCAATTCGTTGGTTGGGATATAGTCACCAAGATTATTCATTGCAGAATGATCTTCGAGATAAGCCACATTGGTGGTATAGCCGCCTACTTGATAAGTACAAGTATAATTATGTGTCAAAGAGAGGCTCTGGAAGATTTTATCCACACCCTTAATCTTTGAGAATCCGTTATAGTTGAGTCGCCAGTTTGGCAACGGGATTTTAATAAACGGTGTGGAGATATCCATATTATCTACATTCTTACCCATATAGGAAGAGAAGAAAGCGCCCATCAAAACATCCTGAGATACGGCACTATAGCCAACAGGATAGCCATCTTCATCAACAGCGCCGGTGTAGTTTGGATTACCTTCAGCCATACGTTGAGCCACACGTAAGCGATCAATCTTGAACTGGCTAAACAAATCGTCATAGTTAGCGAACAATGTCTTAAGTCCACAGTAGGTCATACTAAATGAACCCGTGCGTTGAGGGGTATAGTGCGAAACGACGCCCTCTTCATTCACGTGGAAGTACTCTGAGAAGTTCTCCGTATAGTTTCTATTGGCTGTCACATCGATTCTAAAATCCTTAAACGGTTCGATGGTTGCACGCATATTGAGCACCTCATTCTTGGTTCTTCTATATGCGGTGTTCATCAAGGAGTCGGTCGTAAGCCAATGGCCTTGAGCACCAAGGGCTTGTACATCAGGTTGTGCACCAAACACGAACAAGAATCCCGGAGAGCTGTTTGCGAAGTCGATACCGAACAGGTTAGGCGTTCCCATATAACCAGGCAGGGTTGTACCGGCACCTCTCGAATAGTTCGCGGAGACATTTCTTACCAACATCATCACGCGTAAGGTACCATCCAGAATCATCTTGCCATAGTTAGGTTTTTCCTGAAGGGAATCTTTACCCTTACCCTTCTTGGAGTCCTTGTTACCATCTACCAGATCGGCATTCCTTCTACCCGACTGATCATCACGAACGCCAGGTCTCTTCTTATTGCTTCTTCCTTGATTGATTTTTTTGAGATAAGGTACATTATTATATAATGTCACCATATTCAAAGTAGCATTACCCTGAATGCTGTTAGAGTTCTGAATCGTATTACCTAGATATGCGAGCGAAAGTGCCGATGCAGAATACATATAATTAGAGGTATAGCGAACATTGGCATTCACCCAGTTGAACAAAGGTATCTTATTAATAGGCACCTGGTAGGTTCCACTAAAGGTCTGACGGAAATCCGTTGTACGACCACCACGACCCAAGCAGTTCCATACGGAGTCCTTTTCAACGCGGGTGTCGATTCTGCCATCAGGTTCATCAATACGGGCGGAAGCGTCGGCCTTGTATTCCAACTTCAAGCTTTGGAACGGATCCCAATTGACTGCATAGTTACGTGTCCAGTCGAAAGATTTAACATAACTTGTATCCACAATGATGTTACCTTGGCTCTTTGGACGATACTTAAACTCTTGCATTTCACGTCTGAGAGAGGTACGAATCGTCACATTCTTCGGCATTGGTGTTATGTTGAAGTCTCTAATCAACTGCAACCATTTCGACTTCATCCATTTCACCTTGGAGAATGGACGATAGTTCTTTGGATTTGTACTGAAAGTATAGCCAATTTCGCCATCGTGTGTGTATTCGTTATTCAGCTCCAAGTCTGGATCACGCTGAATCAATTCTGAATAGGAGTATGAAAGGTCGAAGTTTTCGATATCCCACGGATGCATTTTCACCTTGCCACCACCTGAGAAATTGCGTTCCTTGCGAACATTCATCAAGTTAACATTCTGACGTTGAGTGAAAGTATTGGTTTGATAACGAACAGAGTCGCGTTGTTCACGGGTATCATACGTTGCCAAGTCTTCCTTCAGCAGCACGTCTGGATTCAGCGGATTATATTCCGGCATCTGAACACCGAGAGAGTAGTCGTAGTGTACCGGGATCTTGATGTTCCATTTTTCTGGGAAGAGCACCTTGCCACCATCAATGTTAGTAGCAATATCCAAGCTATACTTGGTATCCATTGAGCGTTCCGTTACCGATTGTTCAATGCTACCAAATCCTGGTGTGGAGTAGGTACCTGAAACGGTAAGGTCGCCCACATCTGCCAAGTTGACACGAGCACGCATCAAGGCAGCCAATCCCTGTTTATCGTCGAAGCCACACAAACGCAATTCGTTGATCCAGACTTCCACAGATTTCGGCAACATATCATCACCATCGTTCAGGTTTTGTTTTTTAGGATTTCGAATACCTATCATAATGGTTGTCACGTCACCCAAGTTCGGTACACCCACAACGGTCATCTTGTAATCATCTTCCAGATATCTAGTATAAGGAACCAGATTGCTGGAGTGGACGCCGTGACGTACAGCCATATTTCTTTCCTGCTTCAAAGACACAAGAGAATCCAAGTAAATACGCATGCGGTTAGCCACCGGCCAAATTGCATTGGTATCTTTACCAACGCCCCAAGGCGTAATCTCAATCGGCATTTCATATTCATAGTAGTTATCCGTGAAGTCGGAGCCCATACGGATGAACACGGTAACATCACCTCTATGAAGATCGCCATTGCTGTGTACATCTTCACCGTGTACGAACATTTGCAAGTTATTGAACTGGCGAAGATCGTATGAGGTACTCTTATAGATAGCACGGGCGTCGCCATCAGGAAGATCCACCACCTTCATTGTCAAGGCTTGCTCGTTGATTTGATACACCTGAGTACCGTATGCCTCTTCACGCTTAATTCCAGGAGGCAACAGATAAGGAATAGGTGTACGATTTGAGTTTTCTTCGATACTTACCGTTCCCACATAGAAAGAGCCTTCGCCATCGCCCTGTGTTGGCAAATAGTCACCCTCTTCCTGCAGACTCACGTTGGAAGTTCTCCAATCGCCACGAACCAATTCAAAGGTTGCAAAACGACAGATGATAGGTTCTTCAAAGTTTTTCATGAAGACACGCATAAAGCGGATGGAATTGAATCCGGAGATGCCATTCACCACTTTATCAGGGTTGTGGATTGGGATACGGAACTGATACCACTTTGTCAATGGACGAGTACCATCTGGCAGAGGATCAGGCAATGCTTCATAAATGTCATTGATATAGTTGGATCCTACCACCATATTCTCAGGTGAGAGGTCGATTACATACTGGTAATATCTTTCTTCCTCACTCAAGGTATTATCATTATTCATATCCTCGAGGTTAGGAAGAGAAGTTGCGGAGGTAGGATAACTTTCAGTGCTTTGGTCATCCGTTGGAGAGTTGCCTTCCGCATTGTTATAATATTTGTAACGATCTACGATCTTCAAGTCGATATTATCATAATCGGTACCACGGAAATAGTGGTAGTTGTCAGAAGAAGGGTCGTTGTAGGCCTTTTGATAAGCTTCAGATCCTGTACCATAAAGTTGTCCCAACAAAGACAGGTAGGTATCGTTGAAATGTTCACGTTCACGAACGTCGTTCAAGCCATCGAAGCCGACATCCTGATTAGGACGGGCTGCCGGGTCGTTATCGAAGGCGTTTACAATCAACTGGACAGTAGGAACACGACCCCATACGGTGAATTCCACATTCTCGTCAGAGCCATCGGCAGGCAAACCATTTTCAAAGAACTTGACACCATCACGCAAAACATCTTCAGATATGTCACCCAAGTTGAAATAAAGTTTACCACCAGAATGGTTAGGATTCTCAATAAATGGATCCATCATCCAGAATTCGATATACTCGTAGTTGGAGGATTCGAAGTCTGTATTATCGAATTTACGCATAATACCACCCCAGCGGGTTTTAGGATCACGCAAAGAGCCGTCTTCGTTCACACCGTGTGAGAAGCCCTCGGCACCTGCAACATCATAGTTGTACTGACCGCGTTCGGACGGATAGAATGCCATATTGAACACCGTCATATAGGTGGTAAGCTGTGTACCTGATTGTTGCTTATATGGGAAAAGTTCAGGTTCATATACGGCACGAGCATACGGCATCGACTGATCTGCGGAGGTCAAGTTCGATGGCGTTGCACTATTGTTATTGTAGAACAACGGGTCGATGATATACCACGCGAGGCGGGCACGGTTGTAACCGTATGCAAGTTGCTTACGAGGATTGTCAGCAATGGAAACCGTTTGAGCCTCTGGGAAGAGATCCAACTGTCCTTGCGGTGTAGAAGCCAACACCCAGTTGGCCATCGTCATCAAATCAATTGTAGACTTGGAAGCCTCGAAGTCATCGATATAAGTTGTACCCGTCTTGCCAATAGCCTTGTTGTGGCCAGGTACAAAGTGTGCGAACTCTCCTTCTAAGTTAAGGAAGGATTGTGTGGTCGTACTATGGAATGTAATTTTATCGATCACCTTGGTAATGAACGGAAGCTCTGTTTTATAAGCGAAGTTCATACCCCAGATCATATTGTTGATCGGCTCTTCACCATAATTCACCTTGTTGGTAAAAGGTCTCTCACGCAAGTTCAAGATGGTTGCACCGATATTGAAATCCTTAGAGAAAGTATAGTCGAAGTTTGCGCCAAACATCACCTGGTCGGTGGCGGCAATGGCGTTATCGTTTTCAATGGAGATAGAGATTGGCGTACCAGAACTCAACACACCCTGATTGATGATGGAAACGGTACCCATATCGTAGTTGACCGTATAGTCCACATTTTCGGTCAAGGTAATACCACCAGCGGTAACCTTCACAGAACCTTTAGCCACGTTGGTAGTAGAGAAGTGGAACTCTGAACCATAGGAAGAGCGATAACTACCTTCGATGTAATACTTGTTCTTGTTGGTTATCTGCTGAGCCATCGTCTTTGTCATCGTATACAAAGAGTCGAATGCATAGAAGTTAGCTAATTCCTGTTCATTCTCTGGGAAGATAGCGCGTAAGTCTTTACCAAAAGGTTCTATTGTTGGGAAATAGATACGACCATTATTGGAGTTGATCGTACCGCCCTCTGTAGCAGCGCCATCAATAAAGTCGAAGATACCATCTGGGTTAGGATCTTGTTGTTGGTTCAAGCGGTCCAATCCCATCAACTTGATGAGGGAGATACCCTTCTGAGAGCCCTTGGTGAAGAAACCATTAGGCACACCCTCTGAGTCGCCAGTATAGAGAATGTTCAAGCGGAATTTTTCCGGTGACACCTGATAAGCGGAGAGGTTGTAAACGTTCTTCATCATCAACTTCCACAATGGAGACTTGGTATTCAAGCTGGTACTCTTCAACAACTTCACACGAATACAGTTTGGTGCGGCAACCTCATTGGAGAACTCACCTACTTGGTAAACCTTATCAGAGCCAATCACCGTATATTGGAAGGCGACAGCCAACACCTGATCAGAGCTTAGCGCTGAATTAAGTGTAATGAAACCCAGCTTTGAGTTGAAGGTGTATTCTGAAGGTGAAAGCAAGCGAGCACTTTCCACCTTTTCGTAGTTCACACCCGAACGCATGCCCAGACCTTGCAAGTTGTTAGACACGCTGGAGATATTGCGGATAATGGATGAATCAGCAAACATCGTCAGGTTGTTAACCATATTGTCGGGATACTGACCGCCATCATATGCAGGGTTATAAGAAAGGGCATTAAACTCCGGATCTGATTCACCCAAGTCGGTAAATGCCACGATATTTCGGTTATCATTAGTAGCAGCGCCAACGGTGGTGCGCCATACTTCAATCTTAGTAATAACGATTGGAGATCCCACTAATGGCAAGGTGCTCAGATATTCGTTGTAATGATCACGGAAGAACTGTCCAATGAAGAAGTGTTTGTTCTCTTCGTACTCATCGGCACGGAAATAGAAATCCTGCTCTTCAGCACCGCCGGTGATGGTCATCGTTTGTGAGGTACTATTCTTTTGTGATGCAACCGCTGTCACCAACAAATTACCGAACTTGAGTTGCGACTTAACACCAAACAAACTTTGGCTACCCGTGATGAGTGTACTATTCAATGGCAACGTAACATTACCAAATTCAATTAATTGCAGAATATCATCCTCCTTACCAGCATACTTCAGTTTCACTTTGTCCATATTGTTATCAATGGAAAGTTCGTCGGTGGTATAATTGAGGTTGAACTCAATTTTCTCACCAATCTTAGCAATCAAGTTCAGCTGAATATCTTCGTCAAAGTCGAACTGGATCTGACGGCGTTGCTTAACAGGAAGTGTTAAGTTCTTAACATTATTGTACTTAACACCAAATTTCAATTCCATCGTACCTGCCGGACGGATGTCAATGGTATTGCTACCGAAAATGCCTTCAAAGAGGTCGCCGCCAATGTGCAACTCAGGGATGAGGCCACCGCCACCCCTACGATTACCACCCGCGTACGAAGTGCTATGATTGTACCAGTAATCATCAATACTCTTGCGCAAATCGTAGTCTATATACTCATTTATGTCCATATAAGTTCCTGGGCCATAAGGCACTGAACCCGTCATATATTGAAAATTATACGTATTGGTTTCAGGATCGTACTGGATATTTGTTCCCAAACCTGTCGGGTTTTGCAACCAGAACGGGCTATTGAAGGAGTTGTCCAACGGGTTATTGCTGGGCTGGGGAACATTAGACTTTTTTGAGGTATCCGGAGGGAAAACGCCAACCGGATTAAGCATGGAAACCGGAGTAATGGTTTCGGCAGCGTAACCGCCTGTTAGAAAACCTAAGAAGGCAAACAACAGTACGATCAGCTTGCAATTTGTATATGTTTTATTTGTTGCTTTCAAACTCTGTTACAATAATTTCAACGACTTCTTAATCAATTCTTCCACTGTCAAATCAATACCATCGGCCTTAATAACCTTATCCAAGACAGACTCTGCGCCAGCCTTAGGAAAACCGAGGGCAATTAACGCTGTTAACGCATCATACTTGTTATTATTGTACGCAACAGAAATTTTTGAGGAATTTGTCAGTTCCATCTTCTTGGTTTTATCCTTCAACTCGATGACCACGCGTTGCGCCGTTTTAGCGCCAATGCCCTTCACCGACTGGATAGCCTTCACATTCTCCGTGGCAATGGCGTTCAGCACCTCACCCACCGACATAGAAGAAAGAATCAATCTTGCCGTATTTGGACCAATGCCGTTGACGGATATCAACAACTTGAAAAGCTCACGCTCTTCCTCTTCGAGAAAGCCATACAAGGTTTGAGCATCTTCTTTGACAATGAAATAAGTTAGCATTTTAACTTCTTCATTATCTTTAAGTTGAGAATATGTTGCAACGGATATATTTACATAGAATCCAATTCCTGCAGCCGTTTCCAAAACGACATAAGCCGGATTTTTTTCTACAATTTTTCCTTTTAGGTAACTTATCATAAGGTTATGGTTAATGAGCGGCAAAGATACAAAAAGATAAGAGACAATCGGTTATCGATTGCACTGGAATATCACCCCGTTTTTGTTACACCATTGACGCCACTTTTCGATGCAGAATTTGCCGTTAGATTGATCTGCAATCACCGCCCGGAAATGGAGTGCAGCAGCCACATCCTCAGGCGATTGCGTCGGGCTATTGCACAGCACCAGATAGTCGACCGGCAGGGAAGATTCAACAGCATAAACCGGGCAGTGTTTCTTGAGCAGATAATAGGTCTTATCGCAGTACCGCAACGCGGCTCCCCGCTTACAGATAAAGGGCAAATCCAGCCGATTTGTATCGATAGCTGCAAACTGCCACAACGCGTGCTGCCGTCGTGCGTGATTCTGCACAGCCATCTTGTAGCTTTGGTGGTCGAAGTCCAGCACCGAATCGGAAAGCATCAACCCCCGCTGATGATAGCAGAAGGCAAGGGCTGTAGCGTGCGGCACATCGTACGCCACCACCTCGTTTTGATGCAGTAACCCCACTTTTCTCAAAGCAAACGTACCCGCAAAGAGCGTCATCACTGCCCAAGCACACAGCAACATACGTTTTCGCTGATATTGAAAAGCTATAAGCGTAAGTACGATAGCCAAATACAGCAACAACATTTGGTGCATTCGATAATCAATGTTATGCGTTACCGATCCTGGAAGTTGCTCAATAAAGAGAATGATCCGGTTCATTATTCGAATTTCAAAGGTCAACACCGTAGCCACCCCACGCGCAACCATTGGTATAAAAGACAGACCTAACAAACCAATACCCGTTATCATCACAATGAAAGAGAGGGAGATAACAGACAGGTTGGAGAGTATGAAATAATTGGGGAATTGTCCAAAATAGAAAATGGAAATGGGGAACGTGCTTAGTTGTGCCGCAATCGATACCGAAAGCAACTCCCAGAAATAGTTGCCCACCTTGGTTTTGCAATGATATATGTCGGCGATCATCGGTTGGAAAGTAACGATCCCGAACACTGCCAGATAGCTCAACTGGAAGCCCACCTCGAAAAGCAGCAACGGATTAAGGGCAAGAAGAATGAACAAGGAGGCAAGCAAACTATGGAACACATTCACATTTCGTCGTAGAAGACCGCCAACAGTAACAAAAGAAAACATTGTAGCAGAACGTGTTACAGAAGGAGACAGGCCCGTAATGCAAGCATACAACCAAATTGACGACAGTAGCAGCACCGCTTTAACGACACGCGTACTCTTAAAAAAATCCATAGGTTTCAGGAGAAAATTCAGGATCATAAAAATCACCCCCACGTGCATTCCCGACACGCACAGCACGTGGCTCACGCCTGCGGATGCGTACGCCGCTTTCAAGTCGGGCTCCATCGTGTCGTCATCACCTAACAAGATAGCCTTAATGATCTCATATTCAGCCCCGCTCATACCGGTCTGCAAGAACAAGGCCGACAATTTCCGCTGCCATTGAAAGGCAATATCCTTCAATGGGTTAGGGACATCATTTCCAACACGTTGCCACGCACCTTCTGGAACATAACCTGAATAGCAGATACCCTTCCGGCGCATATAGCGTTGATTATCGAACGCATCCGGGTTCGTTGGCGGTTCTAATGGAGCAAACTTCGTACTCAAAGCTAACACATCACCATACTGCAAGCTGTCGCTGGCAGCACTGCGCTGAACATACAGCAAGAGTCGGCGTAACGACGGGCAACTTCGGAGAGAGTCATTGAAAGGTTCCGCCACCACCTTCACACTACGCGCTCGCACGACAGGGTGATCCATCACGCGGACCAAAAAAGTATTGTTTTGCGAGACCAGTTCCTCCGATTGTTCAGTAGCAACCGCCTGCATTCGGAAATTTGTGGCCGTAGCCCCCGCAAAAAAGAAGCCTAAAAATAAGATAAAAGCGTGCAACCATTGCATCGAAAGCTTCCGTATTGGCCATAAAAGAACAGAAAAAAGACAAAAAATGGATGTTATCAAGAACAAAAAATGGCCAAATTGAGGTGGTAAGTTACCGAGATAGCAGCATAAAATGCCACAAATGAAGGGGAAAAGTGCTTTTAGTACAGGGTAGTTTTCTATTTTCATATCTTCAGGTTTGCCACAAAGATACAAAAAAGATTAAAGGAGGGAAGGATTAAGGAGGGAAGGAGGAATAAAGGGAGGAAGGGTTGGAAGGAAGATGGATAAAACAAAAAAGCACCTGCAGCGTTGCAGGTGCCTTTGCTTTTGCGCTCCCTCAAGGACTTGAACCTTGGACCCTCTGATTAACAGTCAGATGCTCTAACCAACTGAGCTAAGGAAGCGTTTCGTTAACCGCTTGGTTTAACGGCTGCAAAAATACAGTTTTTTTCATATCGCGCAACACATTTTGTATTTTTTTTTATTTTTGCAGTGATTTTTCTGAAAATGAAATCTAATCGTCTGAATAACAACGTAATAAAATTTTATAAAAATGACCATAACGCGTTCACAAGTACTCAAAGAAGCTAAGAACTATGCTTTTATCACCATCGGTTTGGCACTTTTTGTGCTCGGATGGTCCGCATTTATGACTCCGTTCGAAGTAACAGGTGGTGGTGTTGCGGGTATCGCATCCATCCTTTATTTCGCTACAAAGTTTCCAATTGGTATCACCACTTTTCTTTTTAACGCCATCCTGATTGCCATTGCCTGGCGCATCTTGGGGACAAAATTCTGCATCAATTCTCTTATATGCACTTTTATTTTGTCGCTCTTCTTTTCCATCGCACAAGTTCTTTTCACCCACCCGTTAGTAGATGATATGTTTATGAGTGTCCTCATCGGTTCCTGTATCTCGGCAGCGGGCGTGGGCATCGCCATCAACTGGGGTGGCAACACCGGCGGTTTAGACATCATCGCCCTGATGATCGGTAAATACCGCAACATCTCCTTCGGGCACGTGAACTTTGCCGCCAACGTATTCATCGTTGGTTGCTCCTACTTCATCGTTCACGACCTTGAAAAACTCGTTTACAGTTTCGTGGTACTCTTTGTATATATGTTCGTGGCCGACTACGTCATCGACGGTTACCGTCAGACCTATCAATTCATGGTCTTCTCAAAAGACAATGAAAAGATTGCAGAGCGCATCAGCAAAGACTTGAAACGTGGCGCCACCTTCCTCAAAGGTTACGGTTCCTACAACCGCCAGGAAAGTGACGTGTTGCTGATCGTGGCTCACCGCACCGACAAGGCCATCATCACCCGCATCATTAAGGAAATCGACAACTCCGCATTTATCACCATAACCAAGACTTCCAGCGTCTTCGGTAAGAATTTTGACACCTTGAAACTATAAACATTATGACTATATTAACTCAAAAGGTCAACTGCAAGATCAACTTAGGGCTTCAGATCGTGAGAAAACGGGAAGATGGCTTCCACGAACTCCGGACGGTATTCTACCCTACTGATTTCTTCACCGACACCATCACCCTTGAGCGTGCTGATGCAGAAATCGATTTCATCTGTCACAGCCAGCAAGACCTAGGCGACAGCGAGAGCAATCTTTGCGTAAAAGCTTTTCGTTTGCTACAAAAAGACTTCAACATCCAAGGCGTGCGTATCACCTTGGAGAAGGGCATTCCCAGCGGGGCGGGATTAGGTGGTGGTTCGGCAGACGCCGCTTTCACACTACGGATGCTGGATCAACTTTTCCAGCTCAACCTCAGCACCGCGCAACTGATGGACTATGCCGCTCAATTGGGCAGCGACGTCCCCTTTTTCATCGAAAACCAACCTATGTACGCTACTGGACGTGGGGAGATACTCACCCCCATTGATTTAGATCTGTCCAACTACGAAATCCGCATCGTCAAGCCCGACATTTCCGTATCCACCAAAGAGGCTTATGCTGGAGTTACGCCCAAAGTACCAGGCACTGAACTGTCGACCGACATTCTCACGCCTATAGAGCACTGGCGCAGTATCATTCACAACGATTTCGAAGACAGCATCTTCATCAAACATCCATCCTTGAAAACGCTCAAACAGCAATTCTACGAGAGCGGAGCCTTGTATGCTGCCATGAGCGGCAGCGGTACTGCCGTATTCGGAATCTTTCAGCGATAAAAAAAGGGTTGTTTCATCGAACAACCCTTTCTATTTTTATTTAATACCGCTCTGCTCACGTAGCTTGTTCGCCTCTTTCTTCTTTCCACGTTTCTCCAAGCTTCGGATCATCGCCTTATAAAGATTTGTATAGGCCGTTTGTTGGTCAATATTCTGCATAGCCTCATATTGTATCCACAAACTGGTAACCTGTTCATCCACCCGATCCACTTCAATAACCTTATCGAACTCGCGTTTTGCAGCAGGGATATCCTTCTGTTGCAAGCAGATTTGGATGGCCAGTATATGTGCACCCATATACTTCGGGTTCCGTTTCATAATGCTGTGCAACGTATTCATAGCACCTTCCAGATCTCCCTTTCCAGCATAAGAATAAGCAAGCATCAAGTTCGCAATTTCAGCCTCCGGATCGATTTTAAGATACGGATTCAGATAGAGTTGAGCACTGTCCGGATTGTTCTTTCTGACATAGATTTCACCCAACCCGCACAAAGCGCCCATATTGTTAGGATCCACCTGCAAAGCCTTCTGATACATCAAGATAGCGGAATCCAACTGATTCTGTTCCTTATATTTAAAACCTTTGTAATCCGACTTATCTTCCCTTTTCAAAATAAAACAGATTGGAACGCCATCCACATCAATAGTCTTAATCGTATTTTTAGGTGGGAAATTCTTGCTTTTCAGGTATTTCGGATATATGCCGGTAACCGTAAAGATGGCATAATCCCAATCGGTATTTTCCTTTTCATACCAGCGAATGAAAACGGGCTGGAAATCGGCGGTATCTTTTCTAAAGAAATAGTTCACTGATGCCGTATGCCAAGTACCCACTCTTACCTTTGAGCCATCAGCTTTTTTCTCAGCATTGGCGATAATCCATTCGCTAGCTTCGCGAGTGCTATGATAATAATAGTCCAACTCATAATTGCCGAGTGCATTCTTGGTGCCACCGGCGAGTTCGTTGAAATAGACATACTCATAAGGATGGTTTACGATGATATGTCGGATAGGGCCGGCGAGCAGCAGCAAGACAACTGCGGCACCGGCAACATTGACGACAATGCCTTTCGCTGACTTCTTCTCTGAATTCAAGATGCCGAATTTATTCTCAACCCAACGGAGGAGTCCATCGAACCCCCAACCGGCGGCCACCACCATTGTTGGATAGGCGAACATCGCGTGGCGCCATCCGCCATACACGTTTGCGTGTGTGTAAACGATCCAGAAAACTGGGAAGAAGAAGGTGAAGAATACGAAGAACGCCCAGAAGCGGTCTTCCTTCTTGCGCCAGCAGAAGATGAAGAAAAGAACCATACCGATGATAACAGCGATAGGGATCGTGATGAGGATATACTTAGGTGTATAATACCATGGCAAATAGTCGGACCATTGGAGACTACCCTCAAAAAGTTGACGGAGGGAGGTGGCAAAAGAAGACATCGCATTAAACGACTCTATTGAATGCTTTATCGGAGATTGCATTGCATACGGCCAAATCAAAATACCAACAAAGAAACCTACCACGCAAATTGCAACACCCATTACCAACATCAACATTATCGCCTTTGCCGGTGTCATATTCTTTGTTTGATTTTTTTCTTTTGGTAATTTTGAATAGCGAATAACATATTGTATCAAAAATACAAACCCTAGCAATCCAAAATATCCAAAGAGAACCAAGCCACCTATACGAACACTGATAGCCAATGCTATCGACAATATCAAAATCACATAAGAGTACCATTTAACTTTAGGGAATTGTTTAAAAAACAAAACCATACCAAAGATGGAAGACGCGATACCCGCCAAGAATGGAACATCTTTGGGGTTATTGAATGAATGTCCTAAGAATCTTGGAGACAAGAACATAAGTATCAATGCAAAAACTCCTGCACGCGCACCTCCAAACTGGTAGGCTATCAGCCCCACCATCAGTACCGCCAGCCATCCCATCAAAGAATTGCATACGTGTCTTGACTTACTTATATCTTCAATCTTAAATGTTTGATTGATATATTCTGTTATGACATCAAAAGAAGAACCATAAAACTGAAGGTTATCTTTGAAGTTCATACAGGTAGTATCTTGGCCATTCGTTTTGTAATAGTTTACAACATTCTTACCTTGTGGGATTTGAAAGCCATCTTCATCTCCGGTATTACCCGCCTGTTTACTCATCATCGGCATAATGAACAACAGAGCAAAAACAATCACCGTAAATGCCCAAAACCAGACATTATTTTTATTATCCAAAAAGAATTGTTTCATAGTGTTATCTATTATATTTTCTTTTAATCTTAATCAATTCATAAGGAGCTTTGAAGAAGTCCTTGAGCTTCAACTGAGAGCCATCAACATCTTTCCACTGCAGCAGCGGATATTCATAAATATGTTGTTGGGCAGAAGATAGTGTAAAGAGGTAGATATAGCGAGAGAGGATTTCAACATCAAAGAGCCATCGAGTAATAAAAGGATCTTTAAATAAAGGTTGAACAACCTCTTTCTTATAGAGTTTGGATCCGCATTGCGTATCATACACCGGAAGGTGAAGCATAAAAGAGGCTACTGTAGCAAAACAGCGTCCCAACAAATGTCTTAAAGCTTTGCGTTGTACCCCAGAGCCTAAACGCATAAGGCGAAGTCCCGTCACCATTTTATAGTCACCCCTTTGCATTTCTTTCAAGAAATTATCAATCTCGAAGAGAGGTGTAGCGAGGTCTGCATCCCAAAAACCAACATATTCAGAGTCAAAATGTTCAACAGCATAAAGCATACCTCTTCGTACGGCTTCTGCCTTTCCACCATTAGGTTGAACATCCAAAAACTCAAATTGAGGATTTTCATCGCAAAGCTGTTTTAACATCTCCAACGTTGCATCCTTGCTTCCATCATTAACAAAAAGGAATAAAGTTTCAGGATGCGCACTCACATAATCAGAAAATTCCTGTTTACGCAAGCGACCAGCTTCATTATAACAAGGAATAACTATTGTAGTTTGCATATAGCATAAGTTGAAAGACCTGGCATTTTAACACCAAAAATTCTAAAAATTCTGAAAAAGTAGAAGTCTGCCAGCAGAATCCATTCATACACCTTAGACACCAGTTTCCCACCATTCCATCCTCCAATACCTGTAACTTCTGTTTCTTCTTTCTGATGTGATTCCACCATTTTCTTTAACCATCGAGGTAACAGTATAGAGGTAAAGAAATATCCATCAGTTTCACTTTTCAATCCTGCACTTTTTATACAATCTCCCAACATCTTACGGTCGTAACGACGATAATGTCCCAACCATTTGTCATGAGAGCAATATAGGCTATTGAAAGCGGGAACTGTAATCATAAAGAGTGTTTCACCATTGACAAAATCACTGTTTACCAACGTTTTCAAGAACGTAACATCATCTTCAATGTGTTCCAGCACGTCCATCAGGAAAACAATCTTCGCAGGCTTCCCATTTAAATCAACCTTTTGAATATCATTAAAAAAAAGCACCTCCTGATCACTATATTTAGCCTTTAATGAGGCTATTATATCGTCATTGAAAGCAATATCAACAGCAGCAGCCTTGAGCTTAGAATGTTTACACACAAACTGATGAACAAAGAAAATATCTCCACAGCCAACATCTGCAACATAACCATCGGCAGATTTTTTCTTAATATATCTTCGCAATAAACAATCAATTACGCGTGCACGAGCATACTCCCACGGATGGTTTTGAGTACTCTCTTTTTCTACATTAACATTTAATTCTTTGATGTCCATACAACATTGGGGACTATATTATTTCAGTAATGATTTTTAACTTGCAAAGATATCAAAAAATGGGGAACACAAAAGACCGTTAAACTCTGTCCAAGAAAACCTATTTATGCCACCCACTTCATCAACACGAAAAGGGTTGTTTCTATCAATAAAAGTGAGATCATAGTCACCCATATCCAAGTTTTTGTATCTTTTGAATAGGTGAAAACCTTATTAAACAAAAAATTAAGTAAACCTACCGGCACACACATAATAGCACTGGCCACATAGTTATCAATACCTATGTTTTCTAGAACCTTAATGCCAAAAATATTAATAAAATAAGTAATGGCACAAACAATCAGAAATTTGAATATCAAACGATTGTCCCCATTCTTGAAAACTATGGTTCCATAGGTCTTGAAATTGAAGAGTACGCTGATAATCGTTCCCAGGAAAGCAGCCAACACATACGGATCCTTCAGCGTGGTTAATCCCAACAAAAAGCGCAGCAGCGCAAACACGCACCAACCAAACGCTGTGTTCAAAGCAGCAACAAACACAAAGCGAATGAACTGCTTCGAGAAGACCTTGATAAATATTTTGATAATCCTATCTTTCATTTCGAGGGTGGCAAAAATACAAAAAAAAGTTAGTGCCGACATTAGCTGACACTAACTTCTATATGTAAACTACCCTACTTTATATGCAGCTTCGTTCTTTTATTCATTCTCTTGACCCAATGCCTCCAATTCCTTTGGGGAAAGTGCATGATCATAAATACGTACGTTGCGGATATAGCCAATCCAGTGATTGGAGTATGTACCTAACGCTCCACCAATTCCTAACGGCACGTTAGAAAAGTTTGGAAACTGCGCCTGCGTATAGGTTTTAGTAACATTCGTAACCACACCATTATGAATCATCGTTATTGTTCCATTACCATCATACATGAAACCGCAATTCACATACATCGTATCCAACAAGGCTGTACTATCGGCCCCCCCTACAGTTTCTTGTGCAGTAGCGGATGCGGAACCATACGTATGTACAAGGCCGACTCTGAATCTATCACAAGATCTTACATGACAATAAAGCAACATGCCTCTGTCGTAAGAACTTGTATTGTTGGTAACAATGTGCATGTGTGAACCCACATCTTCACCCGTACGCTTATAATCACAAATAACCGTAAAAGGGGTGCTGTAATTGAAGTTCTGCCAACATCCGCTTGTAAATGACACATACGCTCTGTTGAAATCCAATCCTTCCGCAGTATATGCACCTGGGTTTCCATGAATCGTTCCCGTGTCGCCACTCACCACGTCCACCGTATTTGATGTTAACGGAGCCCAGAAAATCAGACCTGAACCCGAAGGTGTTGCACCCGATACTGGGAAATTCAAGACGAATGTCTGACTAGTTCCTTGCGCTTGCATAATTCTGTCACTTTCATAGGTAACACCATCTACGGTTACATATCCTACATATTCCATCATATCGCCGAAAACGAAAGTATTGGTGGTTTGCGACTTGGTGCCATTGTTTACAACATTTTTACCACCAACATATTCAATTATATTCTGACCACCGGAAGCTATATTCACCAGTTTCAAAGATGCCATATTCTTACGGCTCTTAACACTTAACAAATATGTTTGTGGAACAGCCAAACTAATATTAAAACAATGTATACCGGCGTCCACCATTTGGTTTATGGATGCCACTCTTTTACCATTAAAGTCAAAAACTTCAACACATACATTTTCATTTTCTACTGTTTGAAGCATAACCTCTGTATTGCCACTGAAAGGATTTGCACCTTTTTGTGTCAACATAAAAGAGGAATTAGCGTATGCGTCAACACCAACGCTATTCGTCATATTCAAAACAGTATCAGGATTATAGAGGATTTCTTGCCATCCACGTGTAATGTTCACAACAGACACACTATCCATAGCAATAGTATGGTTTGCAACATCACGTCCTGTAAATGTCAGTGTTACCGTCTGAGCAAATGACATCAATGTCATTGCAACCAAGAATAATAAGGTATAAACTTTTTTCATAATTTAAGAAATTAAAGAATTTTGAAGCGCAAAAAATATAAATTAATTTATTGTCCTCACCGCAAAAATAAAAAATTTAATGTATCTTTGCCGCGTCTTATCATGTGCAGAGGACACATTACAATCTCACATTTCAACTCTGCATCAATCAAGCAACATAGAATCCACAAACACTTTAATATGTCTGACAGTACTGAAAAAAAGCCTAAAAGAAAAAGGATCACCACAACTACCAATGCTATACCTGCTGCCTCATCTAATCAAGACAAAGTTAGAAAAAAGGTAGAACTTCCTGAAAAGAAAGAGGTACCACTTTTCAAAGAGCGTCCAATCGTCGCAGAAGAAAACACTCAAACGTCCATTAACTTCGACAATATCAACACGAAGCAAGCGCCTGTTGAAACGGAAGAGCCAAAACTCAAAGTCACACGCAAGCGCAAAGAAGATATTGTTGAAGAGCCCGTTTCCATAAAAAGCGAGTCCTCTCCTATTCCTGTTGCTGAAGCACCTGCAACTGAACCAACGCCTGAAGTTCCTGTTAAGAGAAAACGTGGCAGACCACGAAAGAGCGAGACCGTTGCTACCGAAACTGCTGCTGCTGACAATCAACCTGCTGCTACAACTGTAGCGGAAAAAGCGGTGACGAAGGAGACAGAAGAGACGGAACCTAAGCGTTTTATCAGAAAGAAAAACAACGAAGAAGAAACAAAACGATTCGTCAGAAAGCAAAACAACAACAAAGAGAACAAGCCCGTTGAGCCTGTAGCTGAAAAGAAAGAAGAAGTTGTTGAGGAGAAGAAAGATCCAGAGGCTGAATTAATGGCCAACTCCATATATGAAGGATCTGTAATGGCAGAAGGCGTATTGGAAATCACCAGCGACAACTGCGGTTTCCTTCGTTCATCTGACTACAACTACCTCACCTCTCCCGATGACATTTATGTATCCATGTCTCAAATCAAGTTGTTTGGTTTGAAAAATGGTGACACAGTATATGGTGCCATTCGTCCTCCAAAGAGTGGCGAGAAATACTTCCCGCTCACTCGCGTTGAGATGATCAACGGACGCAAGCCGGAAGAGATTCGCGACCGTATTCCGTTCGACTATCTCACCCCGATGTTCCCTAACGAGAAGATCAACATCACAGGCCATCCTGGTTGCAACCTATCCACCCGCGTCATCGACCTGTTCGCCCCTATTGGAAAAGGTCAGCGTGGTTTGATCGTTGCGCAACCAAAGACGGGTAAGACCGTGTTGCTCAAGGACGTTGCCAACGCCATCGCCTACAATCACCCTGAAATATACCTCATCATCCTGTTGATTGATGAACGTCCGGAAGAAGTTACCGACATGCAACGCAGCGTAAATGCGGAAGTCATCTCTTCCACCTTTGACGAGCCAGCAGAACGTCACGTGAAGATCGCCAATATGGTATTGGAGAAAGCCAAACGTATGGTAGAATGTGGTCACGACGTATGTATTCTTTTGGACTCCATCACCCGCCTGGCACGTGCCTTCAACACCATGGCGCCTGCTTCCGGCAAGGTACTCTCCGGTGGTGTGGAAGCCAACGCGTTGCAGAAGCCAAAACGCTTCTTTGGTGCTGCCCGTAACGTTGAAAACGGCGGTTCACTGACCATCATCTCCACCGCCCTCATCGAAACCGGCTCCCGTATGGATGAAGTGATCTTCGAGGAATTCAAGGGCACCGGCAATATGGAATTACAGCTCGACCGTCGCCTGTCCAACAAGCGCATCTACCCTGCCGTTGACCTCGTGGCCTCCAGCACTCGTCGCGACGACCTGTTGCAATCTCCTGAAGTACAACGCCGTATGTGGATCCTCAGAAACCACCTGGCCGATATGAACACCATTGAAGCCATGACCTTCATCAAAGAAAATATGGGTCACACCAAAAACAACGAGGAATTCCTAAGTTCTATGAACGGCTAATCGATTATAGAAATCACACTGATACATTATTAACATATAAAAGGGATAACTTTTACCAGTTATCCCTTTGTTGTTTTTATTGAAATCACTATCTTTGCAGCATGCGTAAAAAATCCATCTCCATATTCATAGCATTCATCCTTTGCATCGGGCTATTAAGTGCTGACTCTTTTCATTTGGAAGAGCTCTTCACTGAGTTATCAATTCCTTTCGCTAACAAGGAATTGCACCACACCAAGCGAAGCTCCAGCGACCCACTTATGGACACACTGTTGCGCTTTGCTGATACCTTGGGGCAAAGAATGAATGGCACGCTGATCATTGCAAAGAACGACACCATCCTGGTGGAAAAAGCCTACGGTTATCTGCAACTTTACAAAAACAACCGCGGCTATGAAGGGTTAGCGATGGAGCAACTGAATTCCGTACGCAATCTGAAAAACAATAGAATGACCACGGAGACCATTTTCGACTTAGCCTCCGTATCCAAACAATTCACAGCTGCTGCCATCCTGAAACTTTGTTATGAAGAAAAGATGAGCTTGCAAGACTCCCTGGGAAAATACTTCCCCAATATGCCCTACCATACTGTTACCGTTCGAGAGATGTTGAACCACACCTCAGGCATACCCGAGTATTTCAACTTCAACTATGCACTTTACGATACAAGCACATTTATCAGTACGAGTCAACTATGCAGGGTAATGAGAAACAACAAATTCGACCGTATCTTCAAACCCAGCGGAGGCTTTGCGTATACCAACACGAATTATGTTCTGTTGGCAAAGATTGTTGAGATCGTTGCTGAGCAACCCTTTGAGCAATACGTGCGCGACAACCTTTGGAAGCCTGCCGGAATGAAGCACACCTACTTCTTCACCGAATTGGTAGGACTTTATCCTGAAGATGCTCCACGTCCGCACGCCTCCGTACGCAAAGGCCAAGAGTTGGTGGACATACAACCCCTGCGGGATAATTTCCCTGTTCCCATCGCCCGCGGACACTTCAAGGGGGGATCCCTGGCAAAATACGATCGTTTGAATGCCATCCTTGGCGACAAGGGTGTATATTCCAACGTAGAAGATATGCTGCGCTGGACACATACTTTTTACATTGAATGTAAGATTCTTCCAAAAGAGTGGGTGGAAATGGCTTGCAAAAGCCAGAACATCCTGCCCAGCGGCATCATCCCCAAAAAACTTTACGGCTACGGCGTACATCTGGAAAACAACAAAGAACACGGATGGCTCGTTTATCACGGCGGACTTTGGAATGGATTCCACAACCTGTGGTTATATCGCCCATCAGATGGAACCATCTGCGTATTCCTGAGCAACTTCTACAACGCCTCACACGTAGGCAAAAGCAACGAACTTTTGAACATCATAGACCAATATCAGAATGTCACCTCTGCAAACTAACTATCACACCCATAGTTTATACTGTGACGGCAAGGAGCCGCTTTCGGCATTTATTGCGGCAGCCACCAAACTCAACTACCAGCAACTGGGTTTCTCCTCCCACGCCCCGGTCCCCTTTGAAAACGACTTCGGCATACACGAAGAGGAGATCAACAACTATTGTCAGGAGATCGACCAACTGCAGATGCAAACACCTATACAGTTGCTCAAAGCGTTGGAGTGTGACTTCATACCTGAGATGACAAAACCTTTCGTGTACTACAAGGAAACCTACAACCTTGACTACATCATCGGGGGAGTGCATCTCGTGCGACCACAGAACGACGACCGGATATGGTTCATCGACGGCAGCGACCGACAAATATACGACGATGGACTTCGCGAGCTCTTCGACAACAATATCAAACGGGCTGTCACCACCTTCTGGGAACAAACCTTTGAGATGTTAGAAACTCAGAAGATGGACATCATCGCTCACTTCGACAAAATCAAGATGCACAACCAGGACCGATTCTTTACCGAAGACGAACGTTGGTACAGGATTCTTGCTGAAAAAGCGTTGCAATTGATCAAATCGCACGATGTCATCATTGAAATCAACACCCGCGGTCTCTACAAGAAAAGATGCAACGCCTTCTATCCGGCCACGCCATTGCTTATGCAAGCGCGGAAGATGGACATACCCGTAGTCATCAGCAGCGACGCGCATAAGTCGGAGGATCTGGGTCAATTTTGTCCGGAAGCTTGGAACGAGCTACAACGTTGCGGTTACGATCATACCGTTCATTTCGACAAGGCCCGAAAGATGTGGGTATAAAACTCTTTTGATACTATCATTATGCTAAATATAAAAAAAACAACACTTTCCAATGGCTTACGCGTGCTGGTACACGAAGATCACACCACGCCACTGGCCGTTTGCAACATAGTATATAATGTCGGCTCTCGGGATGAAGATTCCAACTGCACCGGGCTCGCGCATCTGATGGAACACTTTATGTTTACGGGGTCCAAGAACGTGCTCAACTACGACACTGCCCTACAGAAAGTGGGGGCGATCAACAATGCCTACACCTGCCAAGACCACACCAACTACTACGTAGTTTTGCCGGCCAACAACTTGGAAACCGCACTCTGGATAGAGTCGGACCGTATGTTAGAGTTAGCATTCCGTCAAGAATCTCTTGACATTCAAAAGCAGGTAGTCATCGAAGAATTCAAAGAGCATTATCTCAACCGCCCCTACGGTGACCTTATGATGCTGATGCATCAGATGACCTACGAGCGACATCCTTATCAATGGCTTCCCATTGGCAAGAAGACAGAGCACATCGCCCAAGTAGATATGGGTATCATCAAAGATTTCTACTACACCTACTATCGTCCTAACAACGCCGTACTGGTTGTTGCAGGCAACGTGCATTACGACGAAGTCATTGCTATGGTAGAAAAATGGTTCGGCGACATTCCCGTTAGCGAACTACCCACACGCAACTACCCCGCAGAGAAGGAGCAAACCGCATCCCGACTGCTCACCGTTGAGCGCGAGGTACCCTCCGACGTACTGCTGAAAGCGTGGCCAATGTGCAACCGTATGCACCCCGACTATTACGCCTATGACCTGATAAGCGATATGTTCGGTACGGGTCATTCTTCCTACCTATACAAAGAATTTGTCACTGACCGGAAATTGTTTACCGACATCTCTGCCTCCATTATGGGCAGTTGCGACAATGGATTATTCTATGTCAGCGGTCGACCAACAGAGGGCGTTTCCATTGAAGAAGCCGATGATGCACTTTGTCAGTATCTTTTCCACTATCAGGAGAGCGAGACCTTCGCCCACGACCTTCAGAAAGTCAAGAACCGTGCCGAGTCCATCCTTTTGAACAATGAGATCAAGATCGACGACCGCGCCTCCAACCTTGCCGTGGGGGAAACCATCTCCAACGCCGAATATTTTCTCGATGAGCGACAACATTATTTCGACGTGACAGAAGAACAAATGAAACGCATCATCCGAGACCTATTCGTAGAAGAAAAAAGCAACACGTTAAGATATAAGGCAGAAGGCAGGAGGCAGTAAGCGGTAAGCAGGAGGCGTGCTTTTGATTACGTTTTATGTTCGTGTTTTTATTATTTTTGCATTTCTAAATTATACAGATATTATGATGACACAAGAAGAAAGAGCTCAAATCATTGACCTGGTAAAGAAAGAAGTTGTTCCAGCCATTGGCTGCACCGAACCTATGGCCGTTGCCTTAGCGGTAGCAAAATCCAAAGAGATTTTGGGTCAAGTGCCCGAGAAAATATCTGTATTACTGAGTGCCAACGTGTTAAAGAACGCTATGGGCGTAGGCATTCCTGGTACCAATATGATTGGTTTACCTATCGCAATCGCATTAGGCGCATTGATCGGAAAGTCGGAGTACCAGCTGGAAGTGCTCAAAGACACCAACCCTGAAGATGTAGAAGTCGGTCGCAAATACATCGATGAACAGCGCATCGACATCAAACGAAAGAAAGATACGGAAGAAAAACTCTACATCGAAATCATCAGCAGCGGCGCCAACCACACCGTTACGGTTGTCATCAGCGGAAATCACACGCACTACTCCTTTATTGAAAAAGATGGTGAAGTTATATTAGATGACACCCAGAAAAAACAGGGAACGGAAGACGATACAGCTCCAAAACTCTCCCTGCGCAAAGTATTTGACTTCGCTACCACCGCGCCCCTCGACGAAATCCGCTTCATTATGGAGGCTGCCGAGTTGAACAAAAATGCTGCTGAACTCTCTTTGAAAAACAACTATGGCCATAGTTTGGGCCGTTCCATTTTCATGGAACCCAAATCACATTTCTTTGGTAATGGTGTATATGCTAAGATTTTGGCCTACACCTCTGCCGCCTGTGATGCCCGTATGGCGGGCGTCAAAGTGCCAGTGATGAGCAACTCTGGTAGTGGCAACCAGGGCATTGCGGCCACCCTTCCGGTTTGGGTATTTGCCAAAGAGCGCCTCAAAAGCGAAGAGGAACTTATCCGCGCCCTGATGCTCAGTCATCTCACCGTCATCTATATCAAACAAAGTTTCGGAAGACTATCTCCATTGTGCGGTTGCGTAGTAGCTGCCACTGGCTCCTCTTGCGGTCTCACCTACTTGATGGGCGGCACCTACGATGAGGTTGCTTATGCCGTAAAGAATATGATTGCCAACATCTCGGGTATGGTATGCGATGGCGCAAAACCAAGCTGTTCTTTGAAGATTGCCACCGGCATCTCTACGGCGGTATTATCCTCCATGTTAGCCATCGAAGACGAAACCGTAACCTCCGTAGAAGGTATCATCGACGACGATGTGGATCAATGTGTTCAGAACCTTGCCAACCTGGGACTCAAGGGTATGGCCGCCACCGACGACTACGTGTTAGACGTAATGACTTCAAAGAAACACTAAATCAGCTGCAGCAATTCCGATGGATGGCTGATGATGTATTCTGCGTTTTCGCCTTCGAGTTCCTCACGGGTACGATAGCCCCAGAGCACACCAACAGCCTTCAGGCCTGCACGATGCGCCGTAATCATATCCACATTGGTATCTCCTAAATAGAGTGCATCCTCCTTGCTTACACCTGTTTGTTCCAAAATATCGTAAACAATCTGTGGATCTGGTTTCGTAGGAACACCCTTGCGTTGTCCAAAGACCGCACTAAAGCGAATCGTTGGGAAATACTCGGCCATCAGCGGAGCCAAGGCTTCGTGTACCTTGTTGGTGGCCACCGCCATCTTAACACCACGACGCTGCAGTTCTTCCAGCACCTCCCAAAGTCCGTCGTAAATCGTGGTCTTATCGTGCATGTGGGCTGTATAATACTCGTAAAACTCCTGGAAACAGATGTCGAACATAGGCCCCTCTTTCTCTCCTTCCGGGAGAATGCGACGGATGAGGTCATACATACCGTTGCCCACAAAATAGCAATAGGCAGGCACGGGATGAGTAGGGAATCCGTGGGATGACAACACGTGGTTAGCCGCATCGGCAAGGTCTTCCAACGTGTTCATCAAGGTACCATCAAGGTCGAAAATTACCAGCTTGATCATTTCTTAAAGTCGTTATAGTCAAAGGGTGAATCGAAGTCTTTCAAGAACGAGCCCATCAGATCCTTTTCGGAGGTCAATGGATTTTCTACCTGCCAGTTGATGTTGAGGTCAGGGTCGTCGAATCGGATGCTTCCTTCTGACTCCTTATTATAGAAATTGGAACATTTATATGCAAAGAGGGTATCATCTTCCAAAGCGGAAAAGCCGTGTGCGAAACCTGCGGGGATATAGAACTGACGGAAGTTATCGGCGGTCAGCAGCACGGAATGATACTGTCCGTAGGTAGGACTACCCTTTCGGATATCCACAGCAAAGTCGATAGCAGCGCCACGAAGAATACGGACGAGCTTAGCTTGAGCAAAGGGTGGTTTTTGGAAATGCAATCCGCGAACAACTCCTTTTTGGGAGCAGGACTGATTATCTTGCACCCAACGTTCGCAAACGCCGGCCTCTTCCCAAGCACGTTCATTAAAACTTTCAAAAAAATAACCTCGTTCATCTTTGAATACACGAGGTTCTATAATTATCAATCCATTGATGGATGTTTTCTCTATTTTCATTCTCAAAAAATTAATCTTCTGATTCTGAGGCAATAAAACGCTGATACTCTGCCAAGAACCGCGTCTTATTGACAAAACCGACATATTTTCTATCCTTAGTTATGACAGGCATATTAAAATTACCCGTCTTATTGAATTTTTCCAATGCCACGGTTGCCGTATCCTCATCATAGAGAAACGTATCAGGCATCATAATCAGATCATCAACGCGAACAAGATCGTAAAGTTCTTGTTTAAAGATTGTTTCCCTATGGTCGTCCATAACCAGCAAGCCTGCGAAAGTATCTTTATCATCAATAACCACAAAGATATTACGTTTACAACTGGCGATAGTTTGAACATACTCTCGGAGCGTACTATGTAAAGGAATCGTCTTAATATCGTGGTCGATGAGTCGGTGCCAATCCAGTTTACGAAGGGCGAATTTGTTTTTATTATGGGTTTTAAGATTACCTTTTTCAGCTAATGGTCGAGTGTAAACCGAATACTTTTCAAATGGGTGAACGCAGAGGTAGGAGCAGGCGGCGGTCACCATCAGAGGGATGAGCAGCGTATAGCCCGTGGAGAGTTCCGCGATGAGGAAGATCGCCGTCATCGGGGCTTGCATCACCCCCGTCATCACACCTGCCATACCGGCGAGGATGAAGTTCACGTACGGCACGTTCACACCCGTGATATGGTTGGCAATAGCGGCCACCAAGAAACCGGCGTAAGCACCTATGAAAAGCGTTGGGGCAAACACACCACCGATACCGCCAGCCGCCGTAGTGAACGTTGTGGCAAACACCTTGAGCATGATAATGCCAGCAATGCCCAACAGGAAAAGATATTCATTGCCACAGAGGATGTCCAACGGTGAACCCTTGAAAAATCCAGGATTCTGCAAACCGTTATGGATAAGTTGGTTGATACTCTCATATCCTTCACCGTAAAGCACCGGGAACAGGAAGATCAGTAAACAAAGTCCTAGACCACCGATCACAGCACGAACATACGGCAGGCGTATCTTCTTCATCAGTTTCTCTACCCATCGGGAAACGCGGAGGAAATATACGGAGAGCAAGCCACAGAGCAAACCCAAGATAGCATACAGAGGGATGTTGGACAAAAAGAACGCCTTGGTGGCATTGATGTTGAACATCACCTCATTGCCAAGGAAAAGCAACGACATCACCGTGCCGGTAGCCGCCGAAAGCAATAGGGGCAAGATTGCCGTACCGGTCAAGTCCAGCATCAGTACCTCGAACGTGAAGACGATGGCCGCAACAGGAGCCTTAAAGATGGCTGCCATAGCTGCCGCAGATCCGCACGCCAGCAACAAGGTTGTCTGCTTGGCATTGAGATGGAAGAAACGGCCCAGGTTGGAACCGATAGCAGAACCGGTCAACACCATCGGCGCCTCCAATCCCACGGATCCGCCAAAGCCGACGGTGATGGCACTGGAAATCATTGATGAATAGACATTGTGTAAACGAAGCTTTCCATCACTCTTGCAAATGGACTTCAAAACAATGCTCACCCCGTGACTGAGATTGTCGTGAACAAAGCGACGCACGAACAAGAGAGTAAGGATAATGCCTATTGGTGGAAAGATCAGATAGAGATAGTTGAAGTCGGCCAACGGAAAAGCCTGCGATAACAATCTGGTAGTAAGGAACAATAAATTCTTAATGATAATGGCGGCGGCGGCTCCCAACACACCAATCACCACGCTCAACAAAAGAACAATGGCACGCTGACTGAAGTGCGTTCTTAGGAAATGCCGAAAGACGGCCAGTACATATTGGACTCTACGTTTAAACATATCTATCTGATGGGCTGCAAATATAGCATTTTAGCCCAAACACAGCATATCAACCTTGTTTTTTTCTATTTTTGCTGCTGGTTTCTGAAAAAAAAAGAATTATGAAAAAAACGCTTCTATCTTTGCTCATCATTCTCTGCATTTACCCTATTTTCTCGCAGGAAGTTATTGAATCTATTGTGGTTAACAAAAACTTCAGCAATGAAGTCATCAACATTCCTCAAAATAGAACCCACGAGATAACCTCCACCATCGACCTCCCCTTTGGTCACACAAATAGAAGCAAAACGGGCTATGTGGGTGCTGTAAAAGATCTCACCAATCCTACCAAACGCATACTTGCGCCGGGCGAGTCCGTCATTTTATCTGTTAACGGCAACAGCATCACCGAAGACACCACCCACCTCGGCATCACATTCAGCAACGACATTGAAAATGCCATCCAACGCGTACCGCAATGGTTACAATACGATCTCCGTTTTAAATTTAAGGTTGTAACCTCTTCAGCCACACGCACCAAGATGGTCAACCTCATCAATAGAACTCCAAAGAAATATCTGGATGAGGTTGCCTACGTCATCACCTATCTCCCGGTTGAGGCACTCACCTACTCTCGACTTCCTGAAGATTGGAGTCATCTTGTGGACAATGCAAGCCTCATTTACTTGCACGCCGACTCGTTGCAGTATGTAGAACTTGTGGAGCACGGCGACACCATCAGCGGGGATTGGTTTACCACTACGAAATATAAGATCAAACAGGGTTCCAACTATATCTGGCGAGAAATTGACAAGTATTACTACTACCAGTTCATCGTTATGCCAAAGGTAGAGCAAGAATATGTTGCAACCGTTGACAACCTGACCTCCATTTCCGCCTACCGCACCTGGGGTTACTTCTGGCGCGACTACTTGTGGAACGACTACGCACAGGCCGTCAACCCCGCCGACACGGCATACCGCGGATACCATAACGTGAACACCTGGGGTTACGTAGCCATCAACTCCAGTGGCGACCGCGACACCGTTCGCATCGACACCATTCCTCGTCTGGGCAATATCATGCAGATGCCCGCCTACCTTTGGGACGAGAACTACAGCATCTGGTTGTTCAACCGTTCTTTCACCAGCTCTCAAAGTGCGATGAACGTCTTAGGCAACTGGGCTTCTCGATGCCTTCCGCAGGATGTGACCAGCGAAAGCGACTATCGTCCATCCGAACCGAACCACATTGCTTGGAAACACGTGGGCAACTGTCACGAAGATGCTATGATGTTGGTGGCTGCCGCACGCACAGCACTCATCCCCTGCATACACGTAGCCGACTTATGCGACGATCACGTATGGACCGCCTTCCACGATGGCGAAGACACCATCTGGCATCACTTTGAATTCTTCCGTGGCGGCTGTTCCGCCGGACGCCCTTACTACTGGGGTATGACCAATATGCAAGACAACGGCAACTACGGCTGGAAGAGTTCCCTCGTTCAAGGCTACGCCCCCGATGGACATATGATCAACCTATCTGAAAAATACTCCAGCAGCACGCCGTGCACCCTCAACCTCACCGTCACCGACAACACGGGCGTTCCTGTGGATGGCGCATTAGTGCATCTATACTCAACAAACACCCAATATGGCACCACCTACGTGATGTCGGCAGGTTACCTTTGGACCGACTCTGAGGGAAAGATCTCAGTCAAATTGGGCAACGGGAAGAAATATTATATGAAGATATCTCACCCTAAATACGGTAGCTATCCAACCACCAGTGGTCAAGCCTACAACCTCATAACCAGCAACGCTACTGCCAACCACACCTACACGTTGAGCTACGAGTTTCCAGATTCTTGCTTAAGCTATCGTCATCACATCACCTCTGCACAACAGCAATATGCTGCCAGTCAGAGTCTGCAACTCACCTTAGATGCACGAAACATCACCTCCAGCACCAACCCTGCCGACGTGCAATCCTCCACCTTCTATGAAAGAACCAACACTCCCGCTGGGTTGAACATCTATACCGTCAACGAATCCCAGTTGGCAGCATTCCAAGAAGGAAACCGCACCGCCAATGTAGAATACGACTTTGGTGCGTTGACCTCTGGCAGCATTAACCTCCCGGTACATCAGAGTGGCAAAACCTACATCGTTCTTACCAACAACAACAATTTCAAGAACTATGTAGAAGTGTCATTTGATGCCACCTTAGTTGCCGGCGGTGATTTCCCAGTTAGCATTACCGAACACGCTTACGACGTACATCAACTTGACATTTTCCCGAACCCAGCCAGCAACAACCTGTACTACACCATCTCCGACAACGAAATCGGCAGTTCCATTCACGTATATGATCTTGCTGGCCGCTTGTTGAAACAAGAACAGATGACAAGCACTACTGGACACATCGACATCCAGGATCTTCCATCTGGCATCTACATTGTTCGCACAGGATACAACAGTCGTAAGTTCGTGAAAGAATAACGAGAACTACCCTTGTGCCGTTGCCAGCGTCACCACACTGACCGACACGCCCTCAATAGTAAGCAATTGCTGTATGGCCGCCTCCATTGTCGCGCCCGTAGTCAGCACATCATCACATACCAGGAGGTGTTTCCCTTCCACTCGCTCAGAGTGTTGAACGGCAAACACCTCCTTCACATTCTCCCAGCGATTGAAACGACTTTTCCGGGTTTGTGTCTCCGTATGTTGCGACCGCACAAGCACATCCGTCAAATAGGGTTTCTGCATCCCTTTGCTCAAGCCCTTCGCAATCCACTCGCTTTGATTGTAACCACGTTTGCGCAATTTCTTGGGATGCAAAGGAATTGGAACAATATAATCTACACTCTGAAAACGAGGTTCTTGTAACAATTGTTGGCCATAATAAAGACCTAATTTTCTACCCAACTCCTTTTGTCCTTTATACTTAAGACCATGGAGAATCTTTTGCACCGCATTTCCTTTCTTATAATACATCAGCGATGCCACCTCCTCCACCTTCACACGTCCTGCAAAGATATACTTGAGCGAATTATCGTGTTCCTTGTGGAAATGGGTTTCCGGAAGGTGCAGCATACAACGTAAGCACAGCAATTCCTCGTGCTGTTGCAACGCCTGTCCACACGCCACGCATATTCTTGGATAAAAAAACGAAAGAATATTATCAAAAAGTTTTTTCATTGTTAATTTTTTATTAACAACGAGAAAACTAATTATTTTATTGTTGATAAAAAATAAAAGCGGATAATCATCCGCTTTTATCAATATTTCAACTATTTAATCAATTTAAAAACGCTAACCGACCCATCTTTCATCCATATTTTTCCAACATAAAAACCTGGTGTAAGGTCAGCCACATCCAGACTAATAAGAAGATCAGAAGAAGAAGAAAAGGTCTTCACCATAGTTCCGGCCATAGAGAAGATTTCTATCCGTTGGACCTGTGCGCCACCGTTAGAAATGTGAAGAATATTGGTACAAGGATTTGGGAAAACCTCAACCGTAGCAGGTGCGATTTCATTCACACCAACCTGATTATTAAGGTAGGCTGCGTAAAAATCGGGGATGCCATAGCCCAGGGAATCATTGGGGTTATTGAAGCAGGAGCCTGCTTCGCGAATGAGTTGCATCATCTCGTGGGAAGTCTTTTCGGGCAGTGCCTGCCAAAGGCACGCGCAGAGTCCCGCTGCCACGGGGCCTGCCAGACTGGTGCCGTCGGCCACCCCTAAAATATCGCCAGGCCATATACAAGAAGTGCTCACGCCCACAGAGGCGATATCGGGCTTAACACGTCCATCCGTAGAAGGACCGCGAGAGGAGAACGAAGCAGCATTACCCTCAATATCAGCAGCACCGATAGCCAGCACATCAAAAGCATCACAAGGGTGGCTGATATAGTGCCACTCGTTGGCACCATCGTTGCCCGCACTGATGCACACAATCACACCCTTCTGCCCCAAAATCGTAGCCGCCAAAGACGCGATACTGTGTTGACCATCCATATCTACCCAATAGTTGTTGTTCACCTGAGGAAAATCGGCAAAGTTGGTATAACCCAGCGAAGAGTTGATGACATCCGCACCTATGCTGTCGGCGATACAGGCCGCATAAGCCCAGAAATCTTCCTCAATCAGCTGCTCCATATCAGGCTCTTCCGAACGGATGAAGAAATAGTTTGCTTTTGGGGCTGTTCCAACCAAGGAAGACTGGTTTGCCGCTGCCATCGTGGACGTTACGAGCGTACCGTGGTAATGACCATCATATACATTATCGCGCCAAGGTACAAGATCGATTGCACCCCACATACGTCCTTCCTGATAAAGGTTAGCGAAAGAAGCAATCGTATCCACGCTATTCCATCCCGCATCAAAAACAGCAATCAACATATCCTCACCCCGAAATCCTTGATTATGCAAGAGATGGCCATTATGGATGGCAATCTGAGCATAACCGTTACCATAATCGTAATAGTTCTCTTCCTGTGGCGCCTTTACAATGGATGCCATTGGGGGCTCTACTGTTTGAGCCTGCTTTGCTATCGGCTGTGACAAATCGTAGTTTGCCACAGGCACAACACTATCAACACACGACAATTGCTGGATCTGTTCCAACGAATTTCGATTTGGACAATATATGGTGATTGTATTCAACCATTTGCAAGATGCAAGGACACGAACATCCTGATCAATAGTCTTTACCTGCTGAACATAATTTGGGTTAACAGGAAAATCCTGTGTTGTTATAGGTATGTTAAAACGTTGGCGTTTTGCGATAGCTCTTTCCGAAAGAAACTCCTGCGGACGAAAGATACTATAAGGACTTAAGGCCTTATCGTGCAGATACAATCGATAACAAGTTGCCGGACACTCCTGAGCCGACGTCGTCAAAGCAGCAAGAACAAAGACCAATAAGGATATTAATGTAAATGTATATTTCTTCATAGTAGTTATTTAATAATTTTCAAAGTAGCATCTTCGCGAATCATATCCGATTTCAAATGATTCCATTGTTTAATCTGGTTAACCGTAACGTGGTACTTACTTGCAATGGTAGACAACGTTTCTCCCTTTTTAATCTTGTGGTAGGTCACCTTTTGCGCTGCAGGCGCTGGTTTAGCAGTTTCCGACTTGGATTCAGTCGTTGCTTTTTGAACAGAAGTAGCAGACTGTGTTGCAGGCACATTAGTGTCCACTGGTCTGGACTCGGTTTTCACGATCTTCAATTTCTGATCCTCTCGAATCATATCCGATTTTAAATTATTCCAACGTTTTATCTGATCCACTGTAACGTGATACTTACGAGCTATGGACGACAGCGTTTCCCCTTGCTTGATTTTATGATAAATCGTCTGCGTTGTTGGAGCAGCAGGAATCTCTGCTTTGGACGTCTCCACCTTTGATTCCTGTTTCTTCAATGTATCAACGGTTGCTGCAGTAGGTTTCGCAGGTGTAGCAACTGGCTCAGTCTGCACGTTCACCTGCTGCTTTTCCTTCTTGATGATCTTCAACTTCACGCCATCGCGAATCATATCGGAGCGCAGATGATTCCATTGTTTAAGCTGACTAACAGAGACGTGGTACTTGCGAGCGATAGTAGAGAGCGTTTCACCTTTTTTAACTTTATGATAGATTGTCTTCTGCTGGACTTCCGTTACCACCTCCTGTTTCGACACTTCCGGACGAGCGGTTTGTGCTTTTGCCGTTGTATCAACAGGTTCCGGGCGAGTTTGGATAGCCACCTCCGTAGACGAACGGCCATCGGCCTTCACCAGGTAAGCCTGGCCGTTGCAGTCGCAATCGATGATACGACGTGCCCCCGCATAGGTTGACGTGTACCAATTACTGGTAGAGTAATCATAACGCACGCCCTTACCGTGCGTAGCCGAATGTATGAACTTGAAATTGTGATTACTATCCACTTCCACAACCATTCCTGCGTGCCCCACATAGCCCTTGCCACGATACCAAAACACCAGATCGCCGGGACGAATATCGTTGCGTTCCACCTTCTGCCCCATTAAAATCTGATCGCGAGAACTACGACCCAGCTGGATGTTAAAATGTCCAAAAATATAGTACATAAAACCTGAACAGTCAAAAGAGTTAGGACCTGTTCCGCCAGAGCGATAGGCACATCCAAGCTTAGTTTTAGAAAAATCAATGATGGAGTCAATCAACGGGCATCCGTTATAAGACTCCTGATCCTGTTTGCGTTTATTTTTATGATGCTGCGCCGAAGCAGGCGTAACCATCAAAAACATCAATAAGAGTGTAAATATATAGATTATCTTAACTTTCATCACAAATAAAACAAGGGCGGCAAAAGTACAAAAAGAAATCCAAGAGGCGGGTATGTCCCATACATTTTGTACTTTTGCAGCCTATTATATGCATATGAAAAAATACATCTGGTTATTAGGCATCTGTGCCATCTTGTTAGCATCCTGCTCTCCGAAAATAAACGGAGCCACCCCGCATCGTCGTGACCGACATTGCGGTTGCGAAAATCTTTCGCAACCCAACACCACACCTTGCCAAACTACCGACGAGGCCAACTATGCATACCATCTAACCGACTAATATGAAACATATTACATACTTGCTATTACTCTGCGCACTCCTGGTTTCCTGCACCAAAAAGCAAAACCAGTTGATCCTCGAGGGTGACTTCACACAAGCCCCTCAAGCCAAGATCAGATTAGCAGTCATCACCGAAGACGACCACATCATCATAGATTCAACCACACTGAAAGATGGTCACTTCCGATTTACAGTCCAGGGCAACAACGATATGGAGAAAGCCCGTTTAAGCACCCCCATGCTCTATCAGATCCTTTTTTCCTACGACAACACTTTAACCACCTTGGCGCAGGGTGGCGACCACATTGTCATCAAGGCTGATGCCAAGAGCACTTCCGGAACATACCGTGTTAGCGGAAGCAAAGAGGCCGAACTTATGGGACAGCTCGACAGTGCGTTAGCAGCTTTCGTACAACCCACCAATGCGTTGTACTCCGTATATGAAGACAACATCGAAAATGATTCCATTCGGGAAAGCATTGAGAACGATTACATTAAATTATTGAACAATCACAAAGACTTTCTCACTGATTTCATCCGCAAACATCCCGACAATTTAGCCTCCTATGTAGCCTTCTACCAAAGCTATAACCGTCGCAGTTTCTTCAGCGAAGAACAGGATTTTGAACTGCTACAGTCTATCACAAAATCGCTATTAAATAAATACCCTAACCATCCATACCTCAAGAAGATGAAACAACGTGTTGAGGTTTTGGAATTAATAAAACAAAGAAAGGAACAACAATGATACTCATCAATATTGGAGACGAGCTCCTAATCGGACAGGTTGTCAACACCAACGCCGCATTCATCGGACAGCAGATGGCTGCTGCCGGCTATCCTATGACCGAAACGCTCACCATCGGCGACGATGGTGACATCATCCGTCAATCCATTGAAAATGCCTTCCAGAAAACCAACGTTGTGATTCTTACTGGAGGACTTGGTCCTACCCGCGACGACATCACCAAGAAGGTGCTGTGCGACATCTTCCATCGCGATTTAGTCATTGACGAGAAAACCTTGAAACAGGTCACAGACATGTTTGCCGCACGCGGTATGGAGCTCACTGAGACCAACCGTCAGCAGGCTGCCGTTCCCGAAGGTTGCACGGTACTCACCAACCCATTGGGCACAGCTCCTGGTATGTGGATTGAAGAAGAGGGCAAGATCCTCATCGCCTTACCAGGCGTTCCATTCGAGATGGAGAAGCTCATCCGCGACGAAGTGCTTCCTCGTCTTTTGGCCACTCAAAACGAGCGTAACCTCATCCGTTACAGAGTATTGCAATGCACCGGCATCTCCGAAAGCAACCTGTCCGACAAACTTACCGAGTATGAAGATCAGCTACCTGCTAATTTGAAGTTGGCCTATTTGCCACGTCCGGGTGTCATCCGTCTGCGCCTCACTGGCGAAGGATCAGATGAAGTTGCTTTAAACAAGGTTTTGGACGAGCAGTTCGAGAAACTGCAGTTCGTAGCTGGCGAATACGCCTTTGCAGCCGATGACATTGAAATACAAGAAGTCATTGGCAGACTGCTTGCCAACGGCAACAAGAAGATTGCCACAGCAGAAAGTTGCACTGGAGGCTACATTGCGCACCTCATCACTTCCGTTCCTGGCAGTTCCAACTATTTCGAAGGCTCTTTGGTTTCCTATAGCAATGACGTGAAACGCGACTTGTTGAATGTTCGCGAAGACAATCTCAAGCGTCGTGGCGCCGTTAGCGAACAAGTGGTTAGCGACATGGCCCTTAACTGTATGGGATTGTTTGATGTGGACTACACCATTGCTGTTTCGGGCATCGCAGGCCCCGATGGTGGTACGGCCGAAAAGCCAGTCGGCACCGTATGGATTGCCGTAGCAACTCCTATCCGTCTTGTCACCAAAGAATTTCACTTTGGCAACCGCACCGGACGGAAGCAAATCGTTGAGCGTGCAGCGCAAGCCGCACTCAACATGTTGCGCATCGAAATCGAAAAGGATATACGATGAACCCGCTCATCGTACATTTCAAGCAATATCTCATCTTTGAAAAAGGCCTCTCTCCAAAAAGTGTAGAGGCCTATTTGCATGATGTAGCTTTATTAGAGACCTTCTTGGAAGAAAAGAAGATGGAGGAAGCCACCCGTGAAGATTGCCAGGCGTTTTTAAAGGCGATTTATGAACGTGGGGTGGCGCCGCGCTCGCAGGCACGCATACTCTCCGGCATCAAGGCCTTCTACCGATTTTTGCTGTACGACGGCGTTTTGACGGAAAATCCAACAGAGCTACTGGATGCCCCTAAAATCGGTCTGCACCTTCCTGACGTCCTATCCATCGAAGAGATAGAAGCCATCATCAGCGTCATCGACCTCAGCACACCTGAGGGGCATCGAAACCGCGCAATGGTAGAGGTGCTCTATGGCTGTGGATTGCGCGTAAGCGAGCTCATAACCCTTCGTCTCTCCAACCTGTTTTTCACAGAGGGATTTGTAAAGATCGTCGGCAAGGGCAACAAAGAGCGGTATGTTCCCATTGGCAGCACAGCTCAGAAGATGGTTAAACTATATGTAGAAGGAGCACGTGCCACCTTGAAAATCAAAAAAGGGGAAGAGGACTACGTATTCCTCAACCGTCGAGGGTCACACCTTACACGAGAAATGGTGTTCATGCTCGTAAAAAAATGGGCCAAAGAGGCAGGCGTTGAAAAGTCCATCAGTCCGCATACTTTCCGGCACTCCTTTGCCACCCATCTGGTGGAAGGTGGTGCCGACCTGCGCGCTGTGCAGCAGATGCTCGGTCACGAAAGCATCACCACCACCGAGATCTACACACATCTTGACAGCGATTATATCCGCAGCAACATCGCACAATTTCACCCCAGATACTAAAAAAGGACCGCCCTTCGGCAGTCCTTTTTCCTTATGTAAATATCTTAGAAATTATCTTCTGATATCCATTTCGTTCAACAAGTAGCCTTGACCACCGAACTTGTCGATGATGAACAATACATAACGAGCATCTACATTGATACAACGTTGCAATTGAGTGTTGAATACGATATCGCTACTCAAAGCTTCCCAGTTGCCATCGAATGCCAAACCGATAAGTTCGCCGTTTGCATTCATAATTGGGCTACCTGAGTTACCACCGGTAATGTCGTTGTTTGACAAGAAGCAAACGTGCATTGTACCGTCAGCATCCAAATATTGACCGAAGTCCTTACTTTCGATGAGGTTCTTCAACTTAGCAGGAACATCAAACTCTGGGTCGCCAGGGATTTCCTTTTGAAGAATACCCTTTGTAGTAGTGAAGTAGTTGTAATGAACACCATCAGCAGGATAGTAATCACATACGGTACCAAAAGTAGTACGCATAGTGCTGTTTGCATCTGGATACATTGGAGTGTCAGCCTTCATGCCTTTCAAAGCAGCCAAGAATGTACGACGTGGAACATCCAGTTTTTCCATATCAGCATAAACGTGTTGGCTAAGAAGAAGTGCAGGTGTCAGGGCTTGAATGTAAAGATAAATAGGATCACTTTCCAAAACCTTGTTGGAAGGTTTCTTAAGGAATGATTCGAACTTTTCTTCAGAGATGAAGATTGAATTTTCCAAAGCTTTCATATAGTTGGCTTCACTACCTTTGAACTTAGCGAGCATAGCTGCGAAGTCTGGTCTGTAGCTTTCAGGAACATTGTTCCAAGCCTTCATTGTAGCCATGATGATCTTGATTTCAGTAGCGATATCTTTATCATCAACTTGCTTTTTATAAACACCCATCAAAGCATTGATCTTATTTTCTTCGAAAGATTTTTCACCTTTCTTCAATGTCAAGCTATTGCGAACGCGCCAAGCAGCCAACAAAGTAGAAGAGGTCATCAATGACATATTTACATCCATCATTGCTTTGTAAGCGTTACCATCTATGCTCTTGCAGATTTCTTGAATTTCGTTCAAGCATTTGCCATATTTGTTCTTACGATCTGCATTTTGGTTGATCCATTGGGTAAGTTCTTTTTCGAGTTGAGCCTTTGTTTCCACAACCTTGAGAGCCTTCAAGCTGGCTACCATACCCTTTTGATTTTTCCAGCTGTTAGCCATACTTGCATAGTTGTCAGCATATTTCAAACGAATAGCATCATCAGCATTCATCTCATCATTAATAACTGGAAGGATAACATCGAGTGGTTCATAGATAGCTGGGCCATCGATATTGATAGCGTTTTCAACCTCGAAAGAAGTTTTGAAACGTTCGGTTGTTCCTGGGTAACCCCAAATCATAGTATAATCACCTGGTTGATAGCCTTTCAAGCTGATAGGCAAGAAATGTTTTGGATGGAAAGGAACATTTTCCTTAGCATATTTAGCTGGAGAACCATCAGGAGCGGTGTAGATACGGAATACGGTGAAGTCACCAGTATGACGAGGCCACATCCAGTTGTCGGTGTCGCCACCAAACTTACCGATAGCAGCAGGAGGAGCGCATACCAAGCGTACATCTTCATAAGTAGTATAGATGAACATATAATATTCATTACCTTCATAGAAAGGTTTAATCACTACTTTGTAACGGCCTTCGGCAGCATTTTCCTTTTGCAATTTCTTGATAGCAGCGTTTACAGCTTTTTCACGAGCATCTTCGCTCATATCATCTTTTACTTCTGCCAAAACGATAGAAGTAACGTCTTCCATTCTTTCCAAGAAGTTAACGTGGAAGTTAGCAGGAAGTTCTTCCTCTTTGCTCATAGCAAAGAAACCATTGGTAAGATAGTCGTGTTCAACTGTAGAGAGTTCTACTACAGAAGAATAACCGCAGTGGTGATTGGTAAACATCAAACCATCGCGAGAAACCATTTCGCCGGTGCAGAAGCCATCGCCTAATTGTACGATAGCGTCTTTGAGTGAAGAATTGTTGATGTCATACAACTGTTCAGGTGTAAGTTGAAGACCCAACTTTTGCATTGTAGCATAATTGTAGTTCTTAACGAACATTGGCAACCACATACCTTCATCAGGAGGGTTGATAGCAAATGTTGTGGCACAGAATACTGTCAACGCTGACAGCAACAAGCCCTTTTTAAGTTTTGATACTAGATTCATTAGTTTTTATTTTTAAATGATTTTCTATCTATTCTATTGCTCTGTAGCCTCATCTTGTTGCAATTCCAAATTGCCAAATATTCTCTTTGAGAAGATGATCATCAGCGCAATGCTAACCGTGACGCAGGCGTCGGCGAAGTTAAAAATCGCCGGGAAGAAATGCTGTCCTCCCCACAACGGGAACCATTCTGGTATAGGAAACAGTTTCACGTAGAACATATCCACCACCTTGCCATAGAGCATTGGGGCATAGCCTCCACCATCGGGAAACAGCGTTGCCACCGTGAAAGGAGTGCTTTCACTAAAGATGATACCATAGAAAAGACTATCAATAATATTACCCATTGCGCCAGCAATCACCAAGCTGAACACAGTAAGGGAGAGGCCATCCATTTTGTCGCGTTTGATCTGACGGAACAGGTACCAGCCAATTCCACCCACCAAAATGATACGAAACAATGAAAGCAGCAGCTTACCCAAATTTTGTCCAAAGCTGATGCCAAATGCCATACCTTCATTCTCAACAAAAAGAAGATTGAACCAATTTCCCAATACAGGTATCGACTGTCCTATGGACATATTCGTCTTAACCCAGATTTTGAGAAGTTGGTCCAATAATAGAACAACTACAATAATGCAGCAGGCAATTATCGTATACTTTGTTTGCTTTTTCAAAGCTATTTTCTCTTTTCGTTCAACTTTGATTCAACATCCAATGTTGCGTGAGGAACGATTCTCAGTCTCTCCTTTGGAATAAGCTTGCCTGTCATACGATCCACGCCGTATGTCTTATTTTCAATACGAACAAGAGCAGCTTCCAAGTTGGAGATGTACTTATCCAATCGGCCAGCCAAGCGGCTGTTCTCTTCTTTGGAAAGCACCTGGTTTCCCTCTTCCATATTCTTAAATGTTGGAGCCGTATCAGCAGTATCGTTTCCTGCTCCGGAGTAGGCCTCCTGATAGACTTCCATAGCTTTCTTTGCTTCCGCAATTTTGTTTTCAATCAACACACGGAATTCCTCTAATTCTTCATCGGAATAACGGTTTACAATCTTTGTTGCCATCTTTTTTATAAGTTTAGGTTTGAAATAGGGCGCAAAGATAAACTTTTTTTGGATACATAGTTACGATATCCAACACCTATTTTACCAACTTCCAAACTTGCTGTTGCTGACGGCTATCCGTCACCTTCAGGACATATAGGCCTTTGGCATATTCGAATGGGAATCGAACCGTATGGCAGCCGCCATCCAAAGCCTCCTCATACTGAGCCAATAGACGACCATCCATAGCATACACTTGGAATTGGTAAACATCCGCATTAGGTGTCAGCACATTAACCGTCAGGTTGTCGCGAACCGGATTCACCGCACTGATGCTAAAGTCGGCAGCACGCTCCTGCACGCCAACCGGACTGGCCTCGATAGCAAAGTCTGTGATGACTGGAAGGTGATCGGACTGATTATACAAGGCCTGAGCAACTGCACTCGGAATAGAATTGTTGGCAGGGTATATGATCGACTTATTAAAGCGATTGCCATCCTGACCCAGTGCGTGATAGGTTTCAGGAAGGACTTTCACACGCTGGCTACCATAATTGATGTACGGAGAAACCAAGATGATGTCGAAACGGTCGTCCATACCTCCCGTGGAGAAACAACCCGTTGACTCGGTGTGTGTTGACTGAGTGTGGATGTCGGCAAACTGGCCATTGTTGTTCCACTCGCCTGGACGGTCAATCGGATCATAGAATCTGTAGAAGCTATTGGAATAGTTAACCAACTCTTGGTAGCAATTTTCAGACGCACCATACACGTTAAAGTCGCCGGAAACCACATAGTTGTCTGGAGCGCCCATTGCCTCCAGACGGCTCATCAGACGCTGGGTTTGCACATAGCGCGCAGCAGCATTTGCGTCAGAAGATCCTGCTTTCAAGTGCATAATCCAAAAAGTAACAAACACCGTGTCACCGTGCTCCAGATCAGTGGAATTATAATACATCTTATAACCATTTATATCTCTATATGACGTGGTTACATAATAATTGTCATACAAAGTCAACTTTCTGGAGTCATAATAAATCATATTGGCAATCGAGCCGCCCGAATAGTTTGTCAGCGGTCCATTGCGATAGTAATCTACACCATCCACATTGATGGCATTGTTTAACAAGCGGTTGACATACGTCATATTGCTACCCATCTCACACACGCAGAACACGTCCGGCTTCACATACTGAAAAATCGTCTTGACATTCTCATCCTTATTAGCGAGGTTATTGGTTGATGAATTACAATCGGAGATACCCGAGTTATCCGTATAATACATCAGATTGTATTGCATCATTCGAATAGTATCCTGAGCAAACAGACTCGTTGATAACGATATAATCGTCAGTAGGAGAAAACATTTCAAGCGCATATATCGGCAATTTTAGAGGGGGCAAAGATACTATTTCCATTGAAAAGTTTCAACAATGTGCATAGCATCCGCGCGAAGATAGTCGATAACAGGTTGCAAAGAATCGTTATTAGGCGTAAAATTAAAGTACAAAGTGCCCCTCAAAAAATGACGAGCACTATCGGTCATCCAGAACTGAAATGGTGTTGCAACTTCCTTGCCTTCAATATCATAGATTTGTCCCCACAATCGCGCGTCCGCATCTTTTATCACAGAATATTCCACATCGTCAGCCTTCTGATAATGGAATTTCACCATCTTTTCCTCCTTCACAATGAGAGAGCGCAAACTATCAACGCAAGGCATTGGAACATACGTAAACTTAAATGTAGCATTCAACTCCGGATAATCAACATCAAGCCAACAGTTTCCATTATCTTGCTTGTTAATGGTCACCTTTGAGTAAGCTGAATTCTCAAAAGTAAAAGGCAGAACTGTATCAAATCTCTGATACTGGTGGTCAGGCAAATCGATACGGAAATAAGCCTGCGGTTTTGGGGTATAAGCCTCTTTTTTATGGGAACAGGAGATGGTAAGTCCGAGTCCCAAAATCAGCATACAAAACAATAATGGGGTAGTTTTCTTCATATTTACAAATAACTTTTCAAACTTTTATTCATAGTACATTGTCGCAACCGCTTAAGTGCGCGTTCTTTGAGTTGACGGACACGTTCTCGTGAGAGGTCCAGTTCATCGCCAATTTCATCCAATGTATATTCATGACTGGTATCAATGCCGTAAAAACGAGTCAGCACCTCGCGTTCCTTCTCCGGAAGTGTTTTCAGCACTTCGCGGATCTCGGATGCCAGCGACTCCTGCATCAGCACCTTGTCCGTATCATCCGCATTGTCGTGCACAAAGACATCCACAAAGGGGGTCTCCTCATCCGAAGCGATAGGCGAATCGATAGACTGCGGGCGGTTATTCATCTTCAAGATTTCAGCAACCTTATATACCGGCAAGCCCATCACCTCTGCAAGTTCCTCGTTAGTTGGCATACGATTGAGTTCCTGTTCCAATCGTGCAGTCTCCTTCTTCATCTTATTGATCACGCCCACTTGGTTCAGAGGCAAACGAACAACACGAGACTGTTCTGCAATAGCTTGCAAGATGGCCTGGCGAATCCACCATACGGCATAAGAGATGAATTTGAAACCACGGGTTTCATCAAATCTTCTGGCAGCCTTTATCAAACCCACATTCCCTTCATTAATCAGATCTTGGAGTCCAATACCCTGATTTTGGTACTGTTTAGCCACAGAAACCACAAATCGGAGATTCGTAACAGTGAGTTTGGTGAGCGCCTGTTCATCCCCTGCTTTTATTCTGCGAGCAAGTTCCACTTCTTCCTCTGCACTAACCATCTGTTCTTTTCCAATTTCCGATAGATAACGTTCCAACGAGGCAGAGTCTCGGTTGGTAATAGATTTTGTAATTTTTAGTTGACGCATAATTTTATGTTTTATGATTGTATATTATAAGGTCAAAAACGTAAGAACTTTCGGTTCTAATCTCACAACAGAAATTAATTCTTAATAATATCCGTTGTACCTTCGCTATTCAGCAAGGTAACCGTCTTGGTATTTTTCGCTCCATTTCTGACAAATGCGACAGAGACTTCATCGCCAGGTGACTTTGTTTTCAATACGCCACGCACCTCAGCAAGGCTATTTACCGGATGACCATCTATTGTTTTGATCACATCACCTTCTTGAAAACCATTTTTTGCAGCCGCGCCATCTTCCTCCACGTCAGCCACATAGATTCCCTTCACATCGTCCAGTCCGTATTCATTTGCCAAGCTGGCATTCAATTCAACAATAGAAATGCCCAAATAAGCCTTCTGTACTTGACCATAATCTTTTAAATCCAAATATATCTTTTTAACAATATTGGAAGGGATAGCAAAAGAGTATCCGGTATAGAATCCATTTCCGGAAGCGATTGCGGTATTGATACCCACGAGTCTACCCTCTGCATTAACCAGAGCTCCGCCTGAGTTTCCAGAGTTGACAGCAGCGTCCGTCTGCAGGTAGCTCTCCTCCGTAGCGCCCTTACCGGCCATTTCAAGCTGGCGTGCCTTGGCGCTGATGATACCCGCCGTAACGGTAGAGGTGAGGTTCATAGGATTTCCTACCGCCAACACCCATTGTCCCAGGCGCAATGAGTCGGAATTTGCGAATTTGAGATACGGAAGACCTTCCGCTTCAATCTTAATCAGAGCAAGATCGGCGCTCGGATCGGTGCCCACTATAATACCGGCAAACTCACGTTTATCGTTCAACGTGATCGTTGTCTTTACAGCATCTGCAACAACGTGGTTATTGGTGATGATGTAACCATCTTCAGACACGATAACACCTGAACCAGCCGCTTGAACCGGATAGAGGCTCGGTGACATACTTCCAAAAAAATGTTCCCATATCGTACCCCCGAAAAAATCGTCCCACATGGAAGTTTTTTGGGTAAATTCTGTCTTAATATATACAACGGCATTGACTGAATTCTCAGCAGCATCCGACAAATCTACATATTTTGAAGACTTGGCAGTGCTTTGGGCGTTGGCAGAAAATGAAAAGCAGAAAAATGTTAAAACAGTGATTAACAGCACATTTTTAAAAATAATCTTTTCCATTTCAATAGATTTTATAAACTTAAAGCGAGAGGTTAACGGAATAATGAAAAAAAAATTGCAAGGCAGACAAAGATAAATGATTTTTTTCTATTTTTGCCGCCCCTAAATTATCAACTAAAATTATAAAAAAATGTACGCAATTGTAGAAATCGCCGGGCAACAATTCAAGATTGAAAAAGACCGCAGAGTCTATGTTCAACGCCTCCAGGCTGAAGAAGGTTCACAAGTTAAATTCGACCGCGTGATGTTAGTAGGTAACGACGGTTCTGTAAAAGTAGGTACTCCAACCGTAGAAGGTGCTGTAGTAACTGCTACCGTTCAAAAACATCTCAAAGGTGACAAAGTTCTTGTTTTCAAGAAAAAAAGAAGAAAAGGTTATCAAAAATTGAATGGTCATCGTCAATGTTTGACCGCTATTAAGATTGATAGCATCACCTTATAATTTAGTATTAACGAAATAAAATAAAAAGATATGGCACACAAAAAAGGTGTCGGTAGTTCACAGAACGGCCGCGAATCAGCTAGTAAAAGATTAGGTTTGAAAATCTTCGGTGGTCAATTTGCAAAGGCAGGTAACATTATCGTTCGTCAAAGAGGTACTGTTCATAACCCAGGTCAAAACGTAGGTATGGGCAAGGATCACACTTTGTATGCACTTTGTGATGGTATCGTAAGTTTCAGAAAAACCTACAAAGATAAATCATTTGTATCCGTTACTCCTCAAGAGTAGATGATGTAAGTGATATTTTGTTCATAATGTTTGATTTAAGAAAAGCTGCTCCTCCCGGAGTGGCTTTCTTTTTTTCACCCCTCTACCCTTTCATCCCTTTATCCTTTTTTGTATCTTTGCACGCTCCATCGCAATGAACTATGATTAAGTTAGAAGATCTGAAAAGCCAGCTACAGAAAAAGCAATATGCTCCCGTCTATCTCTTTATGGGAGAAGAGCCATTCTACATCGACCAGCTGTGCAAATATATGGAAAACACGGTCATTGATGAAGCGGATCGTGACTTCAACCAGGTAGTATTGTACGGTAAGGATACGCAACCGGCTGACGTAATCGCCAGTGCAAAGGAGTATCCATTCGGCAGTCCCATTCGATTGGTCATCCTCAAAGAAGCCAAGGAGATGCGCAACTTCGATCAATTAAGCGCATACGCAGAGAACCCTCTCGCCTCCACCATACTGGTAATCTGTTACAAATATGGCAAGCTGACCCCTAAACAGTACAAGCCCTTTGAAAAACACGGCGTAGTGTTTGAGTCCGTCGGAGAAAAAGATTACCAACTGGCCGGATGGATCGAAAAGCAGGTTGCGCATTTCAAATTCCACATTGATGCCAATACTGCTAATCTTTTGGCAGAGCATATCGGCAACGACCTCTCCCGAATCCACAAGGAGCTGGAGAAGCTGCGCCTCATCTTACCTCCTAACAGCAACATCACCCTCGATGTTGTGGAGAAATACATCGGCATCAGCAAAGAATACAACATTTTCGAATTGCAGGATGCCTTAGGAAACCGAGACCAGCAGAAGACCTACAAAATCATGCTGAACTTTGCACAACATCAGCGCGAAAATCCCAATGTCAAAACCATTGGACAACTCTATCCATTCTTTCAGAAGATGCTTCATTACCATCTTGCCGCCGACAAAAGCAGCGACAATCTTAAAAACATCTTCAAGAATTCCAACTCATTCGTCCTGAACAAGCTGACTGGCTATGCCAATCGTTATACGCTTCCGCAACTGATCAACATCATTGCCATCCTGGAAGAGTATGATGCCAAGTCAAAAGGCGTGGACGTAGACAATTTAGAAGGCGGAGAGTTGCTTAAAGAAATGATTTTTAAAATATTAAATGCATAAATAAACAAGTTTACACAATGGAATTAGCTACTAAATACGATCCAACAGCGGTCGAAGATAAATGGTATAAATATTGGACTGACAATCGTATGTTTCACTCCGAGCCCGACAGTCGTCCGGCTTACACGATCGTTATCCCTCCGCCAAATGTGACTGGCGTATTGCACATGGGCCACATGCTCAACAACACCATCCAGGACGTGCTCATCCGCCGCGCACGCATGAACGGTTTCAACGCCGTTTGGGTACCTGGCACCGACCACGCTTCCATTGCAACCGAAGCCAAGGTTGTCAACCTCCTCAAGGAGCAAGGCATCGAGAAGAAAGATCTCACTCGCGAGCAATTCCTCGAACATGCTTGGCAATGGAAAGAAAAGCATGGCGGCATCATCTTGCAACAACTCCGCAAATTGGGTGCTTCCTGCGACTGGGATCGTACCAAGTTCACCATGGATGCCGACCTTTCCGAGGCTGTTATCGACATCTTCGTTGACCTTTACAACAAAGGCAAAATCTATCGCGGCGTGCGTATGGTCAACTGGGATCCAAAAGCCCTGACCGCCGTTTCTGATGAAGAAGTTATCTACAAAGAACTTCAATCCAAGCTCTATTACGTTCGCTATCAAATCGAGGGTGAGCCTGGTGAATATATCACGATTGCCACCACCCGTCCGGAAACCATCCTCGGCGACTCTGCCATCTGCATGCATCCAGAAGATGAGCGCTACGCCAAGTACAAAGGCAAACGCGCCATCGTTCCATTGGTAAACCGTTCCATCCCATTGATTTACGACGAATACGTAGAGCGTGAATTCGGTACAGGTGCATTGAAGATCACACCTGCACATGACATCAACGACTACAACCTTGGTATCAAGCATCACTTGGAAACCATCAACATCTTCAACGACAACGGTACTTTGAGCGAAAGCGCTCAATTCCTCGTTGGCATGGATCGTTTCGAAGCACGTAAGGCCATCATCCCATTGTTGGAAGAAGCTGGCAATATGGTTAAGATCGAAGACTACGTGAACAAAGTAGGCTTCTCTGAAAGAACCAACGAAGTAATTGAACCTAAGCTTTCTATGCAATGGTTCTGCAAGATGGACGAAATGGCAAAACCTGCTCTTGATGCCGTTATGAACGGTGAAATCAAGTTCTACCCTGAGAAATTCAAAAACACATACGCACACTGGATGGAAAACGTGAAAGACTGGTGTATCAGCCGTCAGTTGTGGTGGGGCCACCGCATCCCGGCTTTCTACTTGCCAAACCACGAATTCATCGTTGCTCACAATGCAGAAGAAGCTTTATCCATCGCACAAGAGAGATTCCCTGAATTGAACCTCACCATTGCCGACCTCAAGCAAGACGAGGACGTTATGGACACCTGGTTCTCTTCCTGGTTGTGGCCACTCTCCGTTTTTGACGGCGTTCGTAATCCGAACAATCCAGAAATCAACTATTACTACCCAACCTCCGCATTGATCACCGCTCCCGACATCATCTTCTTCTGGGTGGCACGTATGATTATGGCAGGGTTGGAATGGAATGGTGCCATCCCATTCAAGGATGTATATTTCACCGGTACCGTTCGCGACAAACTGCATCGCAAAATGTCCAAATCACTCGGTAACTCACCAGACCCTATCCTCCTGATGGAACAATATGGTGCTGACGGCGTACGTTTCGGCATGCTCATCACCTCCCCTGCCGGCAACGACCTGCTCTTCGACGAGTCATTATGCGAGCAAGGCCGTAACTTCAGCAACAAGCTGTGGAATGCCTTCCGTTTGGTTAAAGGCTGGGATGTGGACAACAACGGCGAGCAACCTCTGCACACAAGAGTTGCTATCGACTGGATGGAACAACGCATCAACGAAGTATTGGCATCCATGGAAGAAGACTTCAAACGCTATCGTCTGTCAGAAGCACTGATGTCTGTTTATAAACTCATCTGGGACGACTTCTGCTCCTGTTTCTTGGAAGTAGTTAAACCACCTTATCAGAAGCCTGTTGATGCAAAGACACTTGCCGACATCATCAACATCTTTGAAAAACTGATGGAAATCTTGCATCCATTCATGCCATTCATCACTGAAGAATTATGGCATGCGCTCCGCGAACGCAAGGACGGTGAATCCATCATGAAAGTTGAAATGCCAAAGAGCGCAACCATCGACCAAAATCTGTTGAACGCATTCACTAACACGCGTAGCGTCATCGAACAGATCCGTAAGATCCGTTCCGAAAAGAACATTGCAAACAAGAACGCTCTGAAATTGAATGTTCACGCCGAAGCCTCAACCGCCAATGCCGGTATGGATGCTGTTGTAATGAAACTGGCCAACGTTGAAGCTATCGACTATGTTGGCGAAAACGGCGAAGTGAATGGTGCTTCCTTCATTGAACAAAATGTGAAATATTCAGTTCCATTGGAAGGACTCATCAATGCAGAAGAAGAAATCAAGAAACTGGAAGCTGACCTTAAATATGCTGAAGGATTCTTGATGGGTGTCATGAAAAAACTCTCCAACGAAAGCTTTGTAAACAATGCACCGCAAAAAGTGGTAGATATGGAACGCAAAAAACAAGCTGACGCTGAAGAAAAGATCCGAATCATTAAAGAACAACTTTCAAAACTGAAATAATGAAGGCCTGGCTACGCTATTTTATGTTGTTGGCTATATGCCTCATACCCTTTACGTTCATCGACAGGGGAGCGCTCAACGAACGCTTCCCTATCGTGGTGGGCGTAACCTTGGCCGTAACTATCGGCTATTGGGTAAGCTACGCCATCATTGAAAGAAAGAAGAAACAACAAGAAGGAGAAAAAAAATGAAAAAGATATTAGGTATTGGTAATGCCCTCGTGGACATTCTTTTAAACATCGACAACGATGAGATTCTATCCCAGAACGATCTTGACAAAGGCGGTATGGTGATGATTGATGCCGACCGCAAGCGCGAAATCCACGAGCGTATCAAGAACATGCAACAATCCTGTGCAACAGGAGGTTCCACCTCTAACACCATTCACGGATTATCTCGTTTAGGCGCTCCTGCCGGATATATCGGAAAGGTAGGTCCTGACACCATGGGACAATTCTTCCGCGACGAGATGAAGCGCTTCAACGTAACGCCACACCTCATCCAAAGCACAGAAGATACAGGCATTGCTACAACATTCATCTCTGCAGATGCCGAACGCACTTTCGCCACTTATCTTGGCGCAGCGGCAACGATGACTCCAGATGAACTGGACCCAGAGATCATCGCACAATACGACTGCATTCACGTTGAAGGATACCTGATCTTTAATCACGACCTCATCCTCCGTGTTTGCCAGATTGCCAAAGAAAAAGGTCTTCAAATCTCTATGGATATGGCCAGCTACAACATCATCGAAGCCAATTACGACTTTGTAAAGATATTGCTCACCAACTACGTTGACATCATCTTCGCTAATGAAGAAGAAGCTAAAGCCTTCACCGGCAAAGAGGGTGTTGACGCATTGAATGTTCTTTCCGAATACTGTCCTATCGCCATCGTGAAAATTGGTAAGGACGGTTCATTAATCAAGATGAATGGAGAAATCACCACCATCGAACCGGTGGATGCTGTTCGTCGTGACACCACAGGTGCTGGCGACATCTACGCCTCTGGTTTCCTTTATGGCTTGCTAAATGGCTATTCCGCACAAAAGGCTGGTGATCTTGCCTCATTCTTATCCGCTAAAATGATTGAATATATCGGCGCCAAACTGCCCGATGAAATCTGGGATGAAGTTCAAAAGACATTCTTCGAATAAAAAAAGCGCTCACTTGAGCGCTTTTTTTTGAGCCACTTGCGAGACTTGAACTCGCGACCTACGCATTACGAATGCGTCGCTCTACCAACTGAGCTAAAGTGGCTTTTTTGAGGCTGCAAAAATAATAAAAAAATCGAAAACTTTTCTATTTTTGCACTCATTATTAAAACATCTACAATGAAAAAAACATTTTTTCTTTCTGCATTGCTTATTTGCTGTACAATCATGACATCCTTTGCGCAGCATTTTGATCAATTTTTCAAAGACAAAACACTTCGTATCAGCTATCTACACATTGGAAATGCTACCGAAGAAACTATACAGATTGACCATTTCAATGAAGGTGGACAATGGAACGGCACTCGCCAGTACCTCATCGAACCGCACAACTACGGCGACCTATTGCTTGAAGTTTACGACTCTCTTTCCAATAAACTTATATTCAGTAGGAGTTACAATTGTCTGTTCAACGAATATCGAACCACAGAGCCAGGGCAAACGCAAGTCGCTTCGATGGAAGAATGTATCAATATGCCATTCCCCAAGAATACGGTACGTTTGAAATTCACCACATTCGACCGCAAAAGAAACCCAAGCACGTTGAATATCTCCTATTTCAACCCAAAAGAGACCGAGACTTCTCCCATGCTTAAAGACTATAAAACCAAGAATCTTCACATTGGTAACAAGCCTGAAAAAGCTATTGACATACTTTTCATTCCAGACGGATATGCCGAAAGCGATGCTAAGCTGATGAAAGCTGATATGAAACGCTTTGCCTCTTACGTGATGAATTGTTCACCATACAAAGAGATGAGCAAGAAAGTAAACATCCGCTACATTGAGGGTTATTCCGAAGAATCTGGCATTACTCAACCTCAAAACAACATCTATCGCAAAACCCTCTTAAACAGCACATTCAACGGTCTGGAACTCGACCGTTACCTCATATGCAATGGTATCTGGAATATGCACGAAGTAGCCGACGATGCTCCGTATGACGTTATCGTTGTTATTTGTAACACAGAAAAATACGGTGGTGCAGGTTTCTACAACTTCTACTGTACCGTATACAACCACGGTGATCATCCCGACTACGTAATCGTACACGAGATGGGACATCTTATTGGTGGTTTAGCCGACGAATACTACACCTCCGAAGTCACCGTTCAAGACTTCTATCCTGCTGGTGTAGAACCTGTTGAACCAAACTTAACCACATTGGTTAATTTTGAGAGCAAATGGGTTGACCAACTTGAGTCGGGCACTTCCATTCCAACTCCACCAGCCAAGAGAGGCACACCGGAGTACGACAAGGTAGGTGTTTACGAAGGAGGTGGTTACGTTGCAAAAGGCGTATATCGTCCGAGCATGCACTGCACCATGCACACCATTGTTTACGACGACTTCTGTCCTGTATGCAAGAAAGCACTGGAAGAAGTGTTGGATTATTACTCCAAATAAAAGTCTACGAGAAAAACAAAAGCCTTGGCTTAGAAGTCAAGGCTTTTTTTGTTTTTTATCTTATACATATCTAATACATTCTGCATCAACATAGCGATGGTCATCGGGCCTACGCCACCGGGCACAGGCGTGGCGGCAGACAGTCGCTGCTCCAAAGCCTCACGTGTGCGAGGGCTATACACATCGCCCTCCAAACCATCATCTGTGCGATTGATGGCCACATCTATCAATATGGCACCCTCCTTGAAATCTTCAGCCTTCAGAAGATTTGGCGAACCCGCAGCAGTAATCACGATATCAGCGATACGGGTGATTTGCGATAGGTTGTTGGTGTGCGAATGGCAAAGTGTAACCGTTGCATTCTGACGGATGAGCAGCTGGGCAGTTGGCTCACCTACGAGCTGACTTCTGCCAATGACCACCGCATGCTTGCCAGCGACTTCGATCCCATTGGTTTCCAAAAGGCTCATAATTCCCTTAGGAGTGCAAGGCATCACATACGGTTCGCCCAAATGCAGCAGGCCAACATTCATCAGATGTAACCCATCTGCATCTTTTCGATAATCGATGGAATCCAGAATCTTAGCACTATCGTAATGGGCAGGTAATGGGAGCTGGATCAGCATTGCATCGACATTACAGTCCTGATTCAAGCGAGATATCAAATCCATAACCTCCTGTTCCGGCGTATTTTCAGGAAAAATATAGGTATCGCAATCCATGCCCAAAGACTTGCAGGTTTTCTCCTTGCTACGCACATACGATACGCTGTCGGCGCGATCGCCCACGAGCATAATCGCCATTTTCGGTACACGAAAACCGATGGCATTTATCTTTTCAACCTCTTTTGCAATTTGATTTTTTATCTGTTGGGCACAAGCCTTACCATCGATTATCTTCATAAATGATACTATTATTCTATATAAGTGATTTTATCGGGAACGATATAGGCATTAGGATAGTTTTCCTGAATGTCGAGCAAAGTCTTGTAAGCTTCCAAGCGTGTAGCGAAGTTGCCTACACGGACTCTGAAGTAGGGTTCGGCATAAGAGAGGAAAGATGGAGTCTCCGGATATCTTGCAGCAAAAACGGATCTCTCATTTTCAGCCGTTGTGCGGGAGTTTGCTCCCGTGATAGCGAGGATTTGTATCCTATAGCCATTCACTTCGCCTATTTTATTCCAAGTTTTGATATAATCTTCCTGAATTGTTTGCACAATCGGCTCCACATCATAGCGGACATTTTGCTGAGCAAAAGCTGCCAATCCAAGGAATATCAATAATATGGTCAAGTAAAAATTCCTCATAAAAATATTTTCTGCAAAAGTACAAAAAATGATGTAACTTTATTAAGAAACCTCCGTAAAAAGAGTTTGATTTTTTGTATCTTTGCAAACTTAAATTTTACATTAAATGGGTCTATTTTCGGCATTTACAAAAGAACTTGCTATTGACTTGGGCACTGCCAACACCGTGATTTTGCACAACAATCAGGTGGTGGTTGATGAGCCATCCATTATTGCCTTTGACCAAAAGACCAAATCAGTGAAAGCGGTTGGTAAGAAGGCGTTGATGATGGAAGGCCGTTGTCCAAACAACATATGCACAGAACGTCCTCTTCGTGACGGCGTTATCGCAAACTTCCAAGCAACAGAGTTGATGTTGCGCGAATTCATCAAGATGACTGGCTCCAAGGGTTACATTTTCCCTCCAGCACTCAAGATGGTTATCTGTATTCCTTCTGGCATTACTGAAGTTGAGGAGCGTGCAGTACGCGACTCCGCAGAACAAGCTGGTGCTAAAGAAGTAAGAATGATTCACGAGCCTATGGCTGCTGCTATCGGTATCGGCATTGACGTACTCGATGCCAATGGTAATATGGTAATCGACATCGGTGGTGGTACCAGCGAAATCGCTGTCATCGCCCTCGGTGGTATTACAACCAGCACTTCCGTTAAGATCGCCGGCGACCGTTTCAACGCCGACATCATCGACTATATGCGTCGTACCCACAACATCGCTATCGGTGTGGCTACCGCAGAACAAATCAAGATCAACGTTGGTGCTGCAGTAGAAGACCTGGAAAACCCTCCAGTAGATTACGAAGTATACGGCCGCGACCTCGTGGAAGGTATTCCAAAGGCTGTCAAGGTTAGCTACCGCGAAATCGCTCACGCATTAGACGCTTCCATCTCTTTGATTGAAACAGCTGTCATCAACGCTTTGGAAAAAACACAGCCTGAGCTTTCTGCAGATATTTACAAAACAGGTATCTATCTTGCCGGTGGTGGTTCACTGCTTCGTGGTCTCGACAAACGTATCAGCAAGAAAACCACACTTAAGGTTCACGTAGCTGAAGATCCTTTGAAAGCAGTTGCTCGTGGTACAGCTATCGCACTTAAGAACTTCGACAAGTTCCCATTCCTGATGAAATAACAACTGAATCAAGTCTTTTTTATAATTGAGGCCGACTATCCGATTCCGGGTGGTCGGTTTTTTCATGCCGTGGTGGCGCACAAACGAGCGGCGATGGGAAGCAAGGCATATTGCGGCAACGATTGAAACCCATTTACGAGCGCCGGCCTGTCAGGTAATAATAGGACGGCAACATAAAAAAACGGGTGCGTGCCATACGTATAAGCACGCACCCGTGGCGCGAAGTTAGGGTGGAAAGCGTGACGGCATCCGCCGGTTTTATCGGAACGTGTCGTTGCGCATTACCGGCACAACGGCGGTGCCGGGCCGCCCAAATAGACTATCTAAAGATATCCTTATACTTCAGATTGACAATCTTATAAGTCTTTCCGAGCTCATCCATATTGATTCTGCTCTTATCGCCAGCCACCGTGATAATCATAGGACGCTCGGCAATGTTGGCTTTATGGAATTTCTCCACATCTTGCATCGTGATGTTGTTCAGAATAGCCATACGTTCCACTCTCGGGTCCGAAGTATAACCTTGTTCCATCCAATTCTTCACTGTAGCAGGAAGATCACGGAAGTTTATGTAATCCAATTCCATTTTCTTCAACAGAGAAGTTTTTGCCATATCGAATTTTTCAGGCTTAGCAGGAAACTTTATCATCAGCTCGCTCATGGCATCGCAACCCTCATTGGTTTTATCCGATTGAGTACCCAGGAAACCCATCAAGAAACCGGGACGGCGGTTCAGTTCATCGTAGGAATAAGCGGCGTAAGCGGTATAGCCCAAGGAGCGGAGTTCGCGAATCTCTTGGAAGATGACGCCAGCCATACCACCACCCATATACTCGTTATACGCATCGCAGCGCACACGTGACTTCTCATCCTCCAAAGGGTTGCCCGGCACATAATAATAAATGTTGCTTTGCAAGAAATGTTTGTTGGAAACCAAGAACAAGGTTGGCGTATCGTAGTTTTCCACTGGACGGATGTTCTTTTCACCCTGTTTTGCCTGAGAAGTAGTTAAAATCGTTTTGCTCAACAGTTTGGCCACATCCTTATAGTTCAAGTTGCCCACATAGGTCACCGAGCCGTCGTACTCGAGGGCGCGAGCAAACGATTGCAACAACACATCTCCCGTATATTTTTTCACCTCTTTTAATGAAGGATCCATCAGTTTAGGAGAATTGGCCCCATAAATCGCGTAATAGTACAATGCTCTACCCCATTCAGAGGCATCATTCTTTGTCATAGAAGCCTCGCTGGCCTTATTGTCAATGATTTTCAGCAATTTGGATTCGTCATTGGCAGGGCTGTAAATTTTCTCGCGACAGAGGTTGAGAATCTGTTCCATATCCTTATCAAATCCTGAAATGGAAACATGCAGTTCATCACCAGTGGCATACATTGACATAGAAGCACCTAAGCGTTGCAATGCCAGTTGGAAAGCCTCAAAAGAATTATCTTTGGTTCCCTGCATAGACACATATTCAATTGCATTATCGAAATTACGATCGCGAAGAGAACCGTAGTTGAACACAACATCCATAGAGAACATGTCGTTGCATGGATTTTTTGTGCCATACAAGTTAAAGCTTTCGTTTACTGGGACGATGCTCACTTTTTCTTCAAAGTTAATCACTTGAGGGGTAATTGAAGCCACCGGCATATCTTCGATAGACTTTGCATAATCCGATTTTGCTTCGGTATTTTGAGCCACCACCGGCTTCCAGTTCGGTTTCTCAAGTTTTTCATGTTGTTTGACACCCATGCTGGAGCGGAACATCAACATATTGTCGCCAAAATACTTCTTGGCCAAGTTGACAATATCTTGTTTTGTAAGATTACGGATTTTCTGTTCACGAGCAGCCAGTTCCTCAGGCATCTGCTTGCTCATAACCATATCCAGTATGGTGTTGAACTTATCGTGCAGCGACTCCGTGCTTGACAGAAAGTCCTTCAGGCATTCCATCTTCACAGCTTCAAAGAGATCGTCGCTGAAGTGGCCCTTGCGCAGTGAATCAACAGCTGCCAGAATAAGATCCTCAGCCTGTTCGTGCGACTGTCCGATCAGTTTGGGTACATAGAAGAAAGCGAACAGCCCTTTTTCGAGCATGCCGTAGTTGAAAGCCGACGCTTCCATCACTTTATTTTCGTTATTCAAACGATCAAGCAAACCGGTTCCGGAGTCATTATTCAGGAGCGCGCTCATGATATCGAGATAGAAAGCTTCGGGATCTTTGGATCCGCAGGTTTGGAAGCCCATAACGCCCATCTTGATAGGAGTTTCCTTAACGTTCACCACCTGTTTTCCTTCGAAAGGTTTCACATCCATATTCAAATCCGTATTCATACGTTCGGTGCGATAAGCAAGTGTCTTGTCCACACCATCACCCTCGTTATGCAATTTTCCGATTGTATTATCCAACAAAGGTCGGATGCTGGAAGCAGAGAAGTCGCCCACCAGCACCAGCGTCATATTGCATGGGTGGTAATAGGTATTGAAGAACTTCTGCATAGCCGACGTTTGCGGGTTTTTCAGATGTTTCTGATAACCAATGACAGGGCGGCCGTAAGGGTGTTCACCGTAAGCGGTTGCCAATGCATCTTCCATAAAAGAGGAAATCGGCTGATCTTGATACATATTATATTCTTCGTAAACGGCCTCCAACTCGCTTTGGAACAAACGGAAAATCGGGTTACGGAAACGTTCGGTATATACGTTCAACCATTTTTCCATTTGATTTGTCGGAAAAGAATTCAAATAAACGGTTACGTCATTAGAAGTAAAAGCATTGACGCCTTCGCCACCCATTTTACCTAAAATAACATCTACCTCATTAGGGATAGCGTAATTGGTAGCTTTGTTGTTGAGATCGTTGATCTTCAAAAGAATCTCATTTCTTTTGTCAACATCTGTAACATCATGAAGGATGTCGTACATGAGGGTGATGCTGTCGAGATAAACTTTTTCGGAGGGCCAATCGATGGTACCTATCTTATCGGTACCTTTAAACATGATGTGTTCGAGATAGTGGGCCATACCGGTATTATCCAGAGGGTCGTTTTTAGCGCCAGCGTGTACACACACAGCGCCCCAGACACGTGGTTCGGAATGGTCTTCACAAAGAACCACATTCATACCATTGGCGAGGGTTACTGTCTTAATTTGGCTTTTCTGGGCCGACAAGAAGGCAACCAGCAACAAGCAAATTGATAATAGTGTAATTTTTTTCATTATAAGAATAAATTATTTGAATATTGTGAGAAATGCAAATATACAAAATAGGACGGTCAAACGCGCTATTTTTTTGTATTTTTGCAGCTAATTATGGCAAAACAAAGCAACACCTTAACCATCAACCTTCACGGGCTTTATGTTGAAGAAGCGCTGCAACGGCTGCGCGCCTTTATAGCCAGTGCTCCCAAAACCACGGAGAAAATCATCGTAATACATGGTTACAACAATGGGACTGCGTTGCAAGAGGCCGTACGTCATCGTTTGCACGCACCTAGAATTCAAGAGGTTAGTGCACGTTTCGGCAACGATGGCGAAAGCATCATTTGGCTTCGTCGTTAACTTATACAATTTCCTATCGGCATTAGTCCAGCCCCACTTTCCATTTTGGAACTATTACTTTTTTTTTGTATTTTTGCAAGTTTTTAAGAAAATTTCATAAAATGCAGGAAATCAGAAATATAGCAATCATCGCCCACGTTGACCACGGTAAAACAACGTTAGTAGATAGAATTTTACACCAATCTCATCTGTTCAGAGACAACCAACAAGTTCAAGATTTGATTTTGGACAACAATGATTTGGAACGTGAAAGAGGTATTACAATCCTTTCCAAAAACGTCTCTGTTCGTTATAAAGATGTAAAGATCAACGTTATTGATACTCCGGGACACAGCGACTTCGGTGGTGAGGTTGAACGTGTACTGAATATGGCTGACGGTGTATTGCTGGTGGTGGACGCTTTCGAAGGTCCGATGCCTCAAACCCGTTTCGTAACCCAAAAGGCTATCGAGCTCGGTCTCAAGCCTATCGTTGTCATCAACAAGGTGGACAAGTCAAACTGTCAACCTGAATTGGCACAAGAGGCTGTATTTGAATTGATGTTCAACTTAGGTGCAAGCGACGAACAGCTCGACTTCCCAACCGTGTATGGTTCTGCCAAAAACGGCTGGATGGGTCCAGATTGGCAAAATCCAACCAACGATATTTCCTACCTGCTGGACACTATCGTTAAACACATTCCAGCTCCAAAGGTTGAGCCGGGTACACTTCAGATGATGATTTCCTCATTAGACTACTCCTCCTATGTAGGTCGTATTGCCGTAGGACGTGTAAAACGTGGTAGCATCGCCTGGGGCCAGAACGTATCTCTCGTAAAACGCGATGGTACCGTTCAACAAGCTAAAGTTAAAGAACTTTACGTATTTGAAGGTCTTGGCAAAGAAAAAATCAAAACGCCAGTTGAGGCAGGTGAACTTTGCGCCGTATTGGGTCTCGACAACTTCGAAATTGGCGACACTGTAGCAGACTATGAAAATCCAGAACAGCTCACCCCTATCAAGGTGGACGAGCCAACCATGAGTATGTTGTTCACGATCAACAACTCTCCATTCTTCGGTAAAGAAGGTAAATACGTAACCTCTCGTCACCTGCGCGATCGTCTTTTCGCTGAACTTGAAAAGAACCTCGCTATGCGTATTGAGGAGACCGACTCTCCAGACCGTATGAATGTGTTTGGTCGTGGTATTCTGCACCTCTCCATCCTCATTGAGACTATGCGTCGTGAAGGTTACGAATTGCAAGTTGGTCAACCACAAGTTATTATCAAAGAAATTGATGGTCAAAAATGTGAGCCTATTGAAGAGCTTACCGTATTGGTTCCAGAAGAGATGTCCAGTAGAGTTATCGACCACGTTGCCCGCCGCAAAGGTGAGATGATGTCGATGGACACCTTGAACGACCGTGTTCATTTGACCTTCAAGATCCCATCACGTGGTTTGATCGGTTTGAGCAACCAATTGCTCACCGCCACTGAAGGTGAAGCCATCGTTTCCCACCGTTTCATCGCCTTCGAACCTTGGAAGGGTGAAATCCCTGGCCGTCACGCAGGTTCATTGATTGCAATGGAAACAGGTCAAGCTTACGCATACTCCGTGAACAAATTGCAAGACCGCGGACGTTTCTTCATCGAACCAGGTGAACAAGTATATGCTGGTCAAGTTATTGGTGAACATATCCGTCAGGGAGACTTGGTCATCAATGTATGCAAGTCCAAGAAATTGTCCAACATGCGTGCTGCTGGTTCTGACGAAAAGTTGGTACTTGCTCCGCCAATTCGTTATTCTTTGGAACAATATATGGAATTCATCGCTAAGGACGAATATCTGGAAATCACACCAGTATCCTTACGTCTGCGTAAGATCATCCTCGATGAAACCGAACGTAAACGTGCTGAGAAGCGTGCCGACGCAGCTGAATAAGATTCCATTATGAAGAAAGAGGAATTCTATCAACATCTATGTGAGGAGCTACACCAAAACAGGTCGCTGTACCCTTACTATAAGTTGGTGGACGGAACAATTCAACAGCAACAGTTCCGTAAAGCCTACTTCCTACAACGTTTAGACTTTATAGATAAACACATAGACCTATCCCGCAATCCCGTCATCTGGGATTGCGGATGTGGTTATGGTTCCACCTGCCTCTATTTGGCAATGAACGGCCAACCCACCTATGGGACCACATTGGAGTTCTATGCCGACCAGATCGAGCAACGCAAGCAGTACTGGAACCAATATGGAGACACTCGCTTATTCAACTACGAATATGCCAACGTCTTCGATCAAAACATTCCAGTTGAGAAGTTTGATTATATCATTTTGCAAGACACCTTGCACCACATCGAGCCTTTGCACGAAGGTCTTGAGATCTTCTACAAAGCTTTGAAAAAAGGTGGCAAACTCATTCTCATTGAAGAAAATGGCGGCTGCCTCATCAAACGTGCCATGCTTTACAAGCAACGTGGCAGCAAACGTATCATTTCCGTGTATGATGATGTTTTGAAAAAAGAAGTCTTGATGGGCAACGAAAACATCCGCAGTGAAAAACAGTGGCGTGAGGCGTTTGCCCAAACCCCCTTCGTATTAGACTCCGACTCCGTTCAATACATCCGTCGCTATTTTCCATTCAAATACAACGACCACAACATGCAGGATGTGATTGACTTAGAACAGAAAAAAGCAAAAAACAAGACCCGTTGTCACTACGAATATTTCGGTCTCAACATGGTGTTTACAAAATAAGAAGCACCTATCTCTAACCTAATAGCAACACCAATTCCTTTTTAAGATGACAATACTGATCTCCGGTATGAGATTTTACGGCTACCACGGCTGTTTTGAAGAAGAACAAACCATCGGCACCCGCTTTGTAGTGGACATTGCCCTTACCACCAGCAACACCAAAGCCGTTGAAACCGACAACATTGAAGACGCCATCAACTACGTCTCCGTCTATGAGCTAGTGCGCCAAGTGATGGACAAACCCACACATCTGTTAGAAACTTTGGCAGGCAGAATCATTCAATCTGTTAAATCCACATTTGCTGAAGTGGAAAATGTACGTGTAAAGGTTTGCAAACTCAATCCACCATTAGACAACCAAACCGACTACATTGCTATTGAGTTGGAAGGCTAATCACCCTTCCGATAAGCACTTGGCGACAATCCTGTCGATTTTTTAAAGTATTTTCCGAAGTCCGACTGGGTAGAGAAGTTCAATCTTAAACTGATTTGCTGAAGCGAAAGATCTGTACTACGAAGCAGAACTTTCGCTTCTGTTATTACATACCCTTCGATAAAACGCAACGCACTCACGCCCATAAGATCCTTCGTGACCACCGACAAGTATTTGGGTGTTACACATAACTTATCTGCATAAAAGGATAGTTTTCGTTCCGACTGGAAATGTTTTTCCACCAAGGAAGAGAACTCTTTGAAAACAAAGGTCTTTCTATTTAAAGACACCTCATCCTTCTTTACTTGCGTGTAAACATAACCGTAACCGTAGAACATCGCCAACGTTAGATGTTGAGCTGCCTTAAACTTATGTTCATTTTCAGGAGCCTTCAAAAGATTGGCCAACATATCGAAATAGATATTGAAGATAAAAGAGTCGTCAGGGCCACCAATGACAGGCACATCAGAAAAGTCGCGTAATAGTTGGAACGTTTCCCCCACAGAAAACAAAAGTCCTTCACAAAAATGACGCGACATCACGATGACCTTGTATTTCAAATCTTCTGAGTGCGAAATGGCTTCCACCACCTGTCCTGGAAGGACAATCAAAATACTTGGCGCCGATACATCATATTCCTTCATATTAACTTTTATGACGGAGCTGCCTTGCTCATGGAAAACGCAAAAACAAACATCCGACTTGAAAACATCTAAATCAACAATAGGACAACTCGCATCCTGTTCTACCACAAAAAGATCCGAACCAATGCGTTGATTCTCCTGCGTGATTTGATCCACATAGGATTTCCAATCCAGAAAAGGGATTTTTTTACTCATAACAGGCAAAAATAACCAATATTCTCAACATATTTTTCCTTTAATCAAAAAAAATAGGAAAAACATCCCAATTTTAAAGAAAAAAAGGGAAATTTAAAGCGAGCAATCTCAATACTTTTGCATAAAAAATATATGAAATCCCGAATCACGAAATTGTCCATTATATTGATTTGCATACTCTTCAGCATTTCATCACTATTTGGGCAGGAGACCTCCGCTTCAGGAATCATCACCGATGCTTCCACCGGAGCTCCCGTACCCTTTGCTACAGTTATCTTTGTAGGATCCGAGATTGTTACTATCAGCGATGAAAACGGTCACTTCAACATCTCAAACACGCAAGGATATGTTACGTTAGCCGTTCAATTGATTTCGTATAAAACAACGATTATCTCATTGAAACCCAACAAACATAATGATGATCTAAAAATAAAATTGGAAACAGATGGGTTTCGTATTGATGCGGTAACAATAAAACCCACACGTCAATCTAAGAAGTACTCCCGAAAGAACAACCCTGCCATTGAGTTAGTTCAAAAAGTTATCGAGCACAAAAAAGATAACCGATTGGAATCCAAGGATTCTTACCGTTCTACCGTGTATGAAAAGTTGACGTTGTCGTTGGATAAATTTGACGTGGACTTTGACAGCAGCAAACTCTGGAAACAATTTGATTTTTTGAAAGAATACCTCGACACCTCTACCTTTAACAGCACGCCTGTACTAACAGGATCTATCCGAGAAAACATCTATGACTTTTATTATAGAAAGAAGCCTCACGATGAAAAGCAGGTGGTGCATTACCGTAACATGCAAGGTGTGGATAAAATCTTAGACCGAGAGGGGCTGAGTGCCAATCTGGATGCAATGTTACAGAGTGTGGATATCTTCAGTGACAACATGGAAATCCTGCTCAACAGTTTTGTCAGTCCATTATCCAGCAGTTTGGCGACATCCTACTACAAATATTTCATCATGGACACCATAGAAGTTTCTGGAGACCCCTGTTACGACCTGGCATTCGTACCCATGAACAGTGAAGGATACGGATTCACCGGGCATCTGTACATCCTCAGCGACGGCAGTTTTGCTCTTAAAAAATACGTACTGAACATTCCCGCCAACATCAATCTGAATTTTGTCAGCAACTTGAGTATCACCCAAGAGTACGACTATACCGCCGATGGACTACTGGTGCCAACCCAATCCGACACATACGTCAATTTCTATATTTTTAAAAAGATGAGACAAGTATATGCCCACCAAAGCAAAATGGTTACGGCATACACTTTTGACATACCTCAAGCGGAGTATGACTCCATATTTGCCATACAGGGGAAGACCTTAATAGAGGATCACGCCACAAAGCACACCAAGACGGAGTGGGCCAATTTGAGGCCAACACCGCTTTCAAAACGAGAATCCCTTATCGACTCACTGGTCACGGAATTGGAAAGAATTCCCAAGTTCCGACACCTATTAAAAACGGGAGAAGTATTCGTATCCGGATACATCCCGACGTCCAAAAACAGGCTGCGCAGCAAGTTCGACTTTGGACCGATCTATTCCACCATCAGTTACAATTGGTTAGAAGGCGTTCGTTTGCGTATTGGGGGCATGACAACAGCCAATCTTCACCCGCATTGGTTTCTGAATGGATACGTGGCTTTTGGATGCAAGGACCTACGAGTAAAGTATATGGGTAGCATCATTTATAGTTTTACACCCAAGGAATATCACGCCTACGAGTCATTCCGTAATGCTTTGTACATCACCACATCATACGATGTCAACGTACCGGGACAAATGTATGGGGTATTTGACCGAGACAACATCCTTATGTCGCTCAACTTTGGAGGACCTACCACCAACCTGCAATATATTGCCCGTAATCAAATCAAATACGAAAAGGAATGGCCCAACCGCATCAAAATTCAGACATGGATAACACACGAAAACAACGAAGCGGCAGGCACCTTGGTTTATCAACGCATCAATGCTGACGGATCTTTGAACAACATCCGGAAGTACAACGAAATGAGTGTTGGGATGTCATTCCGTTTTGCGCCAGGCGAAGCCCTATTCAACAATCGAATGGGGAAATCCTCACTTTTCAACCTCTCGAATGAGGCACCCGTATTGCAAGTTGCACACGAGCTCGGATATATGCAAGGTGGCTATTGGTTCAACCGAAGCGAACTTCTAGCACAAAAACGTTTCTGGCTCTCCTCCTTCGGGCATATTGACCTCACCGTCAACGCTGGAATAGAGTGGAACAAGGTACCATTCACCAAACTGTTTATTCCGTTGGCCAATCAATCCATTTTCCTACAACCAACCTCCTTCAACATGATGTTGCCGATGGAATTCATCACCGATCAATACATCTCCTTATATGCCTCCTATTATCTCAAAGGGTGGATTCTTAATCGCATTCCACTTATCAAGAAACTGAAATTCAGAGAAGTGATTTCCTTCAGTGCTCTATACGGCACCTTGTCAGCAAAAAACAATCCTGCCATATCGCCAACAGGACTCTTCGTATTTCCGGAGGCAGCCGGCACCTTAGGGAAATTCCCTTACATGGAAATGAGTGTTGGTATCGAAAACATTTTGAAATTCATCCGTATCGATTATGTACGGCGACTTAACTATATGAATAATCCTAAAGCACGTCGCAATGGCGTACGTATCTCCTTAAGATTCACCTTATAAATGCACCTTCCATGAGAAAGAGACTTTTTATTACATCCTTATTATTCTCGATTTTAGTTTCCTCATTTGCTCAACACGACCGTAATATCGATCGATTTGGCCGAGATAAAGACGATAAAATCACCAGTGGAGGGCTTTTGGTTTCCGCCGATGTTAACAGTTTATGGATTCATAAATTCTATGGTTTCAACAGCACGCCAAGCCTTGGCGTTTCCTTAGGTGGTTTCATTGATTTCAAGGTCACCCGAGGATTTGTGATAGAGAGCAACTTGATTCTGAACCACGAGACCACCAGATTCTCAGATGGCGGTGAAATCGGCAGAATGACGACCGACGGAATGATATTGAATTTTGTATTTTCCAAAGTTTGGACAATGAAAAACAACGGTCTATGGTATCTGGGGGCAGGACCTTATACGGAATTCGTACTTCATTGTAAAACAAAATTTGGCAATGATACATTTGATCCCTACAATCAATTGGTGGGAACTGGACAAAACGGAGAAAACATATTTGCCTTGTCGAATAACAATTCCGGATTATGTTTGAAGACCACCTACGAGTTTCCCTTTCATCTCCAATTATTCCTATATGGATCAATGAGCATTTCCGATATCATCGGATTTAATCATAACGAAAAACAGTTTATACGTCCTTACCGTTGTTCTATAGGAGTAGCCTATCGTTTTCGTTAACAGAGGGACAAAACTAACATTAAAATAAGAGCGAGCACCGGGTTCCGATGCTCGCTCTTCGTATGAGGATGTGTCAACTATTTAGCTTGGATATTTTTGCCACAATCTTTAACAATCATTCTATACCACTCGTCACGGTAGCGTGGTTGGTCTGGGAATTCACATTGAGGAACCTTGGTGTTGGTAACTTTGAACTTGCCATTTTCTTCTTTCTTAACATTACCATCGTTGTATTTTACCAAGAGGTAGATGAAGAGGTCGTTCCAGTCGGCGCAAACGTTCTTAGCAGCGTTAACAGAATAATCATTCAAGGCTTTACGAGCTTGTTCAGGGTTCTTTTCGCAAAGATCTTTCATCTTGCTACCCATATCGTTGATTTCCTTCACGAACTTACCTTCCCAGTAAGCTTGTTTATCATTAACATGTTTAATCATATCGCTATAGCGAGAGTACACGAAGTTGCTAACTTTGGTGAAGGTCCAGAAAGCAGCGGTGTTGGAGTATTCAACCATAGAGCCATTGCCTTCAGCATATTCCATAGGGATTTGGTTGATACCACAGAACATAGGTACGTAGCAGGTGCTGGCAGCATCGTCAACGCTGAACCAGAAAACGCCACCAAACCAGTTAGGGAGCCAGCTGCGGCATTGAGCTACGAAAGAGAAACCCGTTTGTTGGGTAGCAGTAGCACGTTCATGGATATAATTTTTACCATCGATAGACCATGTCATAGGACGCCAACGATAAGGGCATTGGTAAGGGCCAGCGCCGAGATCTTTTGTCATGTCCATGGTAGTACCTTCATAATGATCGCGCATAGCGGCCATCATAAATTGAGCATCGATTTTGTTTTTGTCGGCCGGTTTGAACCACAATGGGAAGCGGTGAGCGAGGTTGTCGCCACGAGCATAATCTTCGTATTGAGCAGCCTCAGCAGGGTTTACGCGGTTGTAGAAAGCCCAAACGCGAGCTTCGCAGCCACGAGCAGCACCGAAGTTGATAGGAGCATAAGCGTCGCAGAAGCTGAACTGAGCATCTGGCGCAGCCTTGGTATCCTTTGGATAAAGACCTTTCAGACGAGCGAAAGAGATAACATCCTCAGAGTAAACCGTTTCCACAGAAGGCAAGAAGATCTTGTCGAGTTCCTTGCTGGTGATGGAAGTCTTACCATCGCGCAACGGGAAGGTTGTGATACGAGCTTGGTTAGCGTGACCGCTTACGTAGCCATCCGGGATGCGACGAGCCACCCAAACGGCGCCGTTGCTCCAACCTTTAACGACCTTACCTTTAGCGTCGAGCATTTTCTCGCCCTTGCCAATGATTTCCATAATCCAAGCTTCGTTCGGATCAACGATAGAGAAGGATTCGCCTTCGGAAGCATAGCCGTAGGTAGCCATCAGGTCAGCAATAACTTTGATAGCCTCGCGAGCGTTCTTGGAACGTTGAAGTGCGATGTAGATCAGGGAACCGTAGTCGATCATACCTTGACCTTGTTCGAGCATTTCAATGCCACCGTAGGTTGTTTCACCAATGGCGAGCTGCCATTCGTTCATGTTGCCAATTACAGAATAGGTGTGCGCTACCTGAGGAATTTGGCCGAGCAACTTACCCGTATCCCATTCCACGATGTCCATCATCGTGCCAGCGGGATAGTCTTTGGCTGGATGATAATAAAGTTCACCATAAAGGGAATGTGAGTCGGCGGCATAGGTCAGGAAACAAGAGCCGTCTTTGCTGGCACCCTTCGTAACAATGAAATTGGTGCAAGCCATCGTTGTGCTGATTGTCAGCAAACCCATCAACAGGGTTAAAAAGAATGTCTTTTTCATAGATATGTTATTAATAATTCGATTCTTCTTTTTTTGCGGGCGCAAATATACAAAAAAGGATGAAAGGCGGTAGGCGGTAAGCGGTAAGCAGTAGGCTAAAGGCTAAAGGCTAAAAGCCAAAAGCTAAAAGCTAAAAGCCAAAAGCTAAAAGCTAAAAGCTAAAAGCCAAAAGCCAAAAGCCAAAAGCCTATATACTATGTGTCTTTGTTTTTATTATTTTTGCCGCCGATTTTATGGTGAAAGATTTTTCGGAATCTTGAGAGGGAATCAGGTGTGAATCCTGAACAGTACCCGCTGCTGTAAGTTTCACGAGGCCATAGACTTGATGTCACTGTCGTTCATTCGATGGGAAGGCGTCTATGGGCGAAACGAGTCAGAAGACCTGCCATATCATCATTGCAAAACAGCTTCGGGAGGTAGGCTATGCAAGCGAAGATTCCTTGGGTTTCGTTTGTCTATTTTTTCCGTTGCTCAACTGCGGAACAACTATCAAATTAATAATAACAAACTAAAACTCAAAGAATTATGAAAAAAGCATTACTGTTTTTATCTATTTTCTGCGCTTGCTTATTTTCATCAAAAGCGCAATCTCCTGACTCCACCATTGCAGCCAGTGACATTCAATATTGGATCGGCAACGGCAGCAACGAAGTCGTTTTCATCGTTAGCTGGGACGAAAGCAACGTAGCATTCGCTTGGGGTTACCGTTTCAACGACGATGCCATGCTCGTAATGGATCTGATGGATTCCATCGCAGCAGCCGACAGCCGTTTTTCTTACGATGGTGACGGCGGTACGGTTAGCGACCTCTACTATCAAGATGCTCAGTACGACCTCTCCATGAACGGAGATTTTCCAATGTACATCATCAATGGTTTGACCGCACAATTGGGTTACGCTTCCCAAGAAGTTGTGGATGGCGACATCATCAAATGGGGCAGCTACATGACTGCCACCTTTGCTGACGACTGGAGTTGGATGGCTTGGACTACCCCTGTCACTCCAGTTTCTGATCCTAACCCACAACCTCAAAACGTAGATGCCACCATTGCAGCCAGCGACATCCAATATTGGATTGGCAGCGGCAACAACGAGGCCATCTTCATCGGCAACTGGTGCAACGAACCGAACGCTTACGCATGGGGTTACCGTTTCGACGCTGACTCTGTGACCGTGGCCACCATGTTGAGCGACATCTGCAATGCCGACCTTCGCCTCAGCTTCTCAGAATCCGGCGGCTTCCTCACCGACCTTGTTTTCCTTCATGGGCAAGACAGTCTGGCAATCGCTCCCGACTACATTGTGTACAACCACAATGGCCAGTATGCCGACATCGTAAGCAACGAGTACATCCACAACGGCGACTACATCAAAATGGGTGGTTACGGTTGTGCCGACATGGACGAAAACTGGGTAAGCACCTGGACCACACCAGTAGTGGCTGTAGCCGACCCTGTGGGCATTCAAGAACACGCCATGACAAAACTTTCCGTTTACCCGAATCCGTGTGTAAACACCATTATCGTTAAAACCGTCGCAGGCGGCAATGTTACCGTATTCAACGCACAAGGTGCAGTGGTAATGAGCACCACAGCCACCGACGACACCACCACATTGAACGTTCAAACTCTGTCATCTGGCGTTTACTTCATCCAACACGAAGGCGCCATCAGCAAAGTGATTAAAAAATAATTGAAATTAAGAGATCAAAAAAAAACGCTGCTCGATGGAGCAGCGTTTTTTTGTTCACGATTATTCGTGTTTATAAACTGGCAGCGGTTGGTCGATAACCTCGTTCCAAGGAAGACCGTAGCCACCGATTTCCTTCATGAATGGATCTGGATCGAATTGTTCAACGTTGAACACGCCTTCACCCTTCCAAGTGCCGGTGAGGATCATCTTAGCGCAGAGCATTGCAGGAACGCCGGTAGTATAAGATACAGCTTGAGCGCCGATTTCCTTGAAGCAAACCGCGTGGTCGCAGTTGTTGTAAACGTAATAAGTACGTTCCTTACCGTCCTTGATACCGCGGATTTGACAACCGATAGAAGTTTGTCCGTGATAGCCTTCGCCGAGGGAAGAAGGTTCAGGAAGCACAGCCTTGAGGAATTGCAAAGGAACGATATCCATACCTTGGTAGTTGATTGGTTTGATGCTGGTCATGCCAACTTCTTGGAGCACGTTGAGCACGGTAAGGTATTTCTGACCGAATGTCATCCAGAAGCGGGCGCGTTTGATTGTAGGATAACTACGAACAAGAGATTCGAGTTCTTCGTGATAGAGCAGATAAGACTCGCGGTCGCCGATATTTGGGTAATCTACAGGGCGATGGATGGACATCGGGTCGATTTCAATCCACTGGCCATTTTCCCAATACTTGCCACGTTGGGTAATTTCGCGGATATTGATTTCCGGATTGAAGTTGGTAGCGAAAGCTTTGCCGTGGTCGCCGGCGTTGCAGTCCACGATATCGAGGTAATGGATTTCATCGAAATAGTGTTTTGCAGCGTATGCGGTATAAATGCTGGTCACACCCGGATCGAAGCCGCAGCCGAGGAGAGCCATGATGCCAGCTTCTTTAAAGCGGTCTTGGTAAGCCCATTGCCAACTGTATTCGAATTTCGCTTTATCGCGAGGTTCGTAGTTAGCGGTATCCATATAGTTGGTTTTCGTTGCCAAGCAAGCATCCATCAGTGGAAGATCCTGATAAGGGAGAGCCACGTTGATAAGGAGGTCTGGTTTAAAACTATTGATCAGTTGGATGGTTTCTTCCACGTTGTCGGCATCAACGGCAGCCGTTTGGATGCGGTTGCCACCGATTTCAGCAGCGATTTTGTCGCATTTCTCCTTGGTACGGGAAGCGAGCATAATTTCCGTAAACACTTCTGGTACGGAAGCGCATTTGTGTGCAACCACGGCACCCACGCCGCCTGCACCGATAATAAGAACTTTTGCCATATTATTTAAGTTTTAATTGATTTTCAAAAGGAGGGCAAAGATAATAAAAATCGGTTAACCTCGGCATATTGTAACGTCATAATGTTCTATCGTCAATTTTCAGGAAAATATCTTCATATTATGCGGTTTTACTATCTACTTTTTTGTTACCTTTGCGCGCTTTTTGGCAAAAACCGGAAAGCATCCGGCTAACAGCTAATAGCCAATAGCTTATGCCTGTTTAAACAACAATTTTATACACAAATAAACTACTTATTATGGCAGAAAAAAAATTTATGACATGCGACGGTAACTGCGCTGCAGCTCACGTTGCGTACATGTTCAGTGAAGTTGCCGCTATTTACCCTATCACCCCATCTTCTCCAATGGCTGAGTACATTGACGAATGGAGTGCAGGCGGCAGAAAAAACATTTTCGGTGAAACCGTTAAGGTTGTTGAAATGCAATCTGAAGCTGGTGCAGCTGGTGCTGTTCACGGTTCTTTGCAAGCAGGTGCGCTCACCACAACCTATACCGCATCACAAGGTCTCTTGCTGATGATCCCTAACATGTACAAGATCGCTGGTGAATTGCTTCCTGGCGTATTCCACATCTCTGCTCGTGCTTTGGCAGCTCAAGCGCTTTCTATCTTCGGTGACCACGCCGACGTTATGAGCGCACGCCAAACTGGTTTCGCCATGTTGGCAACCAGCTCTGTACAAGAGATCATGGACCTCGCTCCTGTAGCACACCTTGCTGCTATCGAAGGTCGCGTTCCTTTCATGCACTTCTTCGACGGTTTCCGTACCTCCCACGAAATCCAGAAAGTGGAAGCTACCAACCAAGAAGACGTGGCTAAGTTGATCAACTGGGACGCTTTGAAAGCTTACCGTGAACGTGCTCTCAACCCAGAACACCCTGTAACTCGCGGTACCGCTCAAAACCCGGATATCTACTTCCAAACTCGCGAATTGCAAAACAAATACTACGACGAACTTCCTGACATCGTAGCTAAATATATGACTGAAATGAGCAAGATCACTGGTCGTGAATACGCTCCTTTCACCTACTACGGCGCTAAAGACGCTACCGACGTTATCGTTGCTATCGGCTCCATTACCGACGTTATCAGAACTGTCATCGACAAAGAAAACGCTAACGGCAAGAAACTCGGTATGATCAACGTTCACTTGTATCGTCCATTCTCCGTTAAATATCTCATGGCTGTTATGCCAGAATCTGTTAAGAGAATCTGCGTTCTCGACAGAACAAAAGAACCAGGTGCTAATGGCGATCCATTGTACCTCGACGTAGTTGAAGCATTCAAGGATTGTGCTAACAAACCTATGATCATCGGCGGCCGCTACGGTTTGTCTTCCAAAGACACCACTCCTGCCCACATCATTTCTGTTTTCAACAACCTCGCTGCTGAAAAACCAATGAACCAATTCACCGTTGGTATCGTTGACGACGTTACTTTCCGTTCATTGCCTATCCTTCCAGAAGTTTCTATCCTTCCTAAGGGTACATTTGAAGCTAAGTTCTACGGCCTCGGCGCTGATGGTACCGTTGGTGCTAACAAAAACTCTATCAAAATTATTGGTGACAACACCAACAAATATAGCCAAGCTTATTTCGATTACGACTCCAAGAAGTCTGGCGGTTACACCTGTTCACACTTGCGTTTCGGCGACGAACCTATCCTCGCTCCTTACTTGGTAGGTACTCCTGACTTCGTAGCTGTTCACGTTCCTTCTTACTTGAGCAAATACGACTGCTTGCGCGGTTTGAAAGACAACGGTACTTTCTTGTACAACTCTCCATGGGATGCTGAAGAAACCAAAAAACATCTTCCTGATTTCGTAAAGAAATATTTGGCTCTCCACAACATCTCCATGTACACCATCGACGCTACTAAGATCGCTGGCGAAATCGGTTTGGGCAACAGAACCAACACCATCCTTCAATCTGCATTCTTCAAGATCTCCGGCGTTATCCCTTACGACCTCGCTGTTGAACAAATGAAGAAATTCATCGTTAAATCATACGGCAAGAAGGGTGAAGACGTAGTAAACAAGAACTACGCTGCTGTTGACCGTGGTGGTGAAATCACCAAGATCGAAATCCCTGCAGAATGGGCTAACCTCGACTGCACAACAGATTTCGCATTCATGAGCAACCCTGTTGATCCAGAATTCATCAACAAGGTTATGCGTCCAATGGTTGCACAATGTGGTAACGACCTTCCTGTTTCCGCATTCAAGGAAATCGTTGACGGTACATTCCCAGCTGGTACCACCGCTTACGAAAAACGTGGTGTTGCTACCGTTCTCCCTGAATGGGATGCTACAAAATGTATCCAATGTAACCAATGTTCATTAGTATGTCCTCACGCTGCTATCCGTCCAGTTGTTATGACTGATGAAGAAAAAGCTGGTGCTCCTGTATCTATGGCTACCGCAGCTATCAAGGCTCCTAAGGAACTCGCTGGTATGCATTTCCGCATGCAAATCTCTGCTATGGACTGTACCGGTTGCGGTAACTGTGCCGACGTATGTCCTGCTAAAGAAAAGGCACTCACTATGAAACCTTTCGAAAGCCAACTCGGCGAAGCAGAAAACTGGGAATACAGCCAAAAGAAAGTTACTTACAAAGACAACTTGATCGACAAGTATGCTTCTGTTAAGAACAGCCAGTTCGCTCAACCATTGTTCGAGTTCTCCGGCGCTTGTGCAGGTTGTGGTGAAACTCCATACATCAAAACAATCACTCAATTGTTCGGCGAAAGAATGATCGTGGCTAACGCTACCGGTTGTTCATCCATCTACGGTGGTTCTGCTCCTGCTACTCCTTATTGTAAGAGCAACAGAACGGGCAAGGGTGTTGCTTGGGCTAACAGCTTGTTCGAAGACAACGCTGAATTCGGTCTCGGTATGGCTACCGCTACCCGTCAAATGCGCGACCGCGTAGAACGCGTTATGCGTGAAGCTATCGCTGGTTGCAACTGCTGCAGCGCTGAACTTAAGGGCCTCTTCCAACAATGGATCGACGCTCGCGAATGTGGCAAGACAACGGAAGCTCTCGCTCCACAAATCGTTGAACTCGCAAGCCAATGCGATTGCGACTACTGCAAACAAATCGTTGAACTCAAAGACCACTTGGTAAAGAAATCACAATGGATCTTCGGTGGTGACGGTTGGGCTTACGATATCGGCTTCGGTGGTTTGGATCACGTTTTGGCATCTGGCGAAGACGTTAACGTTCTCGTTCTCGATACCGAAGTATATTCCAACACAGGTGGTCAATCTTCAAAGGCAACTCCTGCTGGTGCTGTAGCTAAATTTGCTGCTTCCGGTAAGAAAGTTCGCAAGAAAGACCTCGGTATGATCGCTAAATCCTACGGTTATGTTTACGTAGCACAAGTGGCTATGGGCGCAAGCCAAGCACAATACTTCAAAGCCATCAAGGAAGCTGAAGCTTATCCAGGACCATCATTGGTTATCTGCTACGCTCCTTGTATCAACCACGGTATCAAAGTGGGTATGGGCCGCACACAACACGAAGAAGCTATGGCTGTTGAATGTGGTTACTGGCACTTGTGGCGCTTCAACCCAGCAGAAGAAGAAGCTGGTCAAAACGGCTTCCACTTGGATAGCAAAGAACCAGACTGGAGCAAATTCCAGAACTTCATCATGGGCGAAGTACGTTACAACTCCTTGTTGAAGACCTTCCCAGAAGAAGCTAAAGAGTTGTTCGAAAAGACACAACAATACGCTCAACTTCGTTACGAAGGCTACAAGAAATTGAACGACGGCGAATAATCGTTTATTCCCCTGTTGAGACGGTGTGCACACCGTTTCAACAATATTATAATAGAATCCCTCCGACAACAATCGGAGGGAGTTTTTGTTTGGGATTTTTATCGTATTTTTGCAGACGTAAAAAAAACATTCATTAGTATGAATAGCGAAGTCGTAAAAAATATGATACCCGTCATACGGCAATATTTTCAAGAAAAGCCGGTAAAACGGGTATTCTTATTTGGCTCATATTCTCGTGGCGAAGAAGATGACAAAAGCGACATAGATCTGCTTGTCACTTACGATGACAGCAACAACCTTTCGCTCCTTACAATTTGTCGTATGATAAACGAATTAAGTGATAAGTTAGGGCATCCAGTGGATATGGTAGAAGAAGGTCGATTGAAGCCTTTTGCTGTTTCATCTGTAGAAAAAGATAAAATTTTGATTTATGAGAGAGGCAATTAAGGATAAGGATCGTCTTCAGCATATTCTTGATATTTCCAATGTGCTTTTGGAACAAAAGCAAAAATATACTTTTGAGGAAGTACAGGCAAATCCGATTCTGTATTATGGCTTTGTGAAGCACGTTGAAATGATTGGCGAAGCTGTGTATATGCTAACGATTCAATTTAGAGAGACACACACTGAAATTCCATGGCGTGATATAGAATCTATGCGGCATGTATTAGTTCATGGTTATTATGCCATCAATCCAAGACAATTATGGACGGTTATAGAGCAGGATATTCCTGAAATAAAACCCTTCATCGAAAAATATATTCAAGAACTTTCAAAATAACACGTAATAATAAATTTAAGCAAATAAAGATAGACGATTAACAGATAGACACAACATATATTAGATAGCATTTGTAGCTATCCTTGACTCTCAATTTCCACAACGTCCTCTTTGCGAGGACAAACACATCAAGGATTAGTTATGAGATGCCGTAGTATTACGGCGTGGAATAACTTGTTAGATGTGTGGGCGTGGAAACCCGAGAGTCAGGCAAGATTTAAATTCCACGCTTTTTCTATGCAACCAATCAGAAACATACACATCGGCCATCAAATCAAAATCAAACTCAAGGAGCAAGGACGTACCACCGTGTGGTTGGCCTCACAAATTCCGTGCACGCCCAATCATCTGTATAAAGTGTATGCGAATCCATATATTAATACAGGTCTACTTACCCGAATTTCCAATATTTTAGAGTATAATTTCTTTGAGGAATTTATCGAAAATGAATAGGGATTTATATTTTTTGACAATAGAAAATGTTAAAAAGCAAAGACATGCTTTATATAATTTTGCATTATTAAAAACACAATTATTCATTTAAACGATGTCCTAATGCTATAACAGGGAACCTTTCAAATGAAAAGAAAAATGATTATCGCTACAATTCTTTGTGCATTATTTTGCACATCATTATTCGCTCAAGAAGAATGGGGACTGATAAAATTGAACCATAAAGAAAAAGCAGAACTAAAGGCACGAGAAAAAGCATACAAAAGACTGACAATAAAAGATATAAAAAGCAAAGAAATTGCCCTCGACAAGACCATTATTACTGGTGAAAATGCTGACCTATTGAATACAAACAAAGCAAAAATTTCTATTCAAGAACGCAAAGTTTTTCATTGGCCCGAAGGAGCCCGCAAGTTAGGTTATAGAAAAATTAACGTTTTATGTATTTGCATTCCAACTTCTTATTCTGTTCAATGGAATGAATCTCTCGATGCGTCTTATTGGCCTTATCTACGTTATCATGTTGGACTAAAGGACGCTAACAAAAACAAAATTCCCTTTCAAACATCAAGTTCTCCAGAATTAGATCTATATGTACCCGAAGATAATTGTTTATCCGCCGAATTGGAGTGGTATCCTGAAGAATTTTCTTTCTATGATTCAAGAAAAATTGGTGCCGAATTTGGTGAAGGTGGCGGAAAGTGGTCTCGTAGTTTCAGGGAGCCATACGGAATATTTTATCATAGAGAGGGCATACAAGAATATGACGTCCCCGGTTTAGTAAGAACCAGCGAAGATAGCGATTTTTTTGAAGATGAAGACAAATATTTTACGTTGTTTATGGCGGATCCAATGTCCTATTATGATCATAGCATATACGCCCCCTATTACTTTGAACTTGACGACCGGGCTTTCCCAATCCCGGAACTGTTGCATCATCAAGATACCGTCTATATGTTCGTCGAGGGTTCACTCAATGAACTGAAAGAACTTTTCAATAAAATTGAATACTTGGTGTTGGACGATGTCCATTTGATGCATCGAAAGGTGGATCAAACCTTGGATATGAAAATTGACTCCGCCACAGATAAGTTAGAAACTCTTCTACAACAACTTGGGCCAAGAAAGGATATAATTAGCACGGACACTCTATTAGAAATCATAAACCTATTTAACATTATTGAAAGCAATATTGAAAGCAATTGTACATTTGACTTCGGTAGCACCGGCCTCTCCTTTTTGCGCAGCAATCGGTATGTAAAACTACTTCGTACTTATCCCCTTTCTCATTATCAATATCTTATTTCCTCTCGCTACGAAAGAGTATTCAACCAGTGGGATGCTAATACTCATCTACAATTTGCACGTAGTTGCTGGAATTCCGCAAAAAATTACATTTATCACGAAAATGATTTCATTTCTAAAGACAGATGGGTATTTATGGCGTTAACCAGCTACTTTATATCTGCTATGAGTGGGAATCAAGATGCCTTTAAAGAAATGAGAGAACTGGTTCAGAATGGTGATATTACTGATTACCTTTTGCAAGAATATTTCTTGAAAAACCTTATAGATGGCAAATTTACATTTAACACAGAAAAGAAGAATCTGTATGACCTAAATGAGGAGATGTATCAGTTTGCGATCAAGAATTTTTCAGAAGATTTTCAAATCTATAAAGAAAAATATATAGACTTTGACTTGAACGACTATCGCTCGCGCGTTTTACGCGAGCGCGCTTTACGGGGAGATTTTCAAATCTATAAAGAAAAATATATAGACTTTGACCTTGAAAGGTAAAAAAAAAAATTAACAACGGTACTGATATTACAATCCATCCATTATGAAAGCCAACAAGAAAGAAATCCTCATTTGTCCTCACTGCAAGAAGAAACTGAGATATCCCACTGGGAAACACATTCGCTTCACCTGTCCCAACTGCAATACACCTTACGAAGTGATACCTGATGAGGACGGGCAGACTATCATCAATGCATTGAACCTTTCCCAAAAAGAAATACAAGATTGTTCTTTTTCCAATGAGGATGTAGAAAACGGCAACTGGACCTTTAAGGATTGGCTATTATTCCTCTTATGTTTATTACTTTTTTTCCCCTTATTCTTATTCTTGCATCGTATTCTCCCCAACCCAGACTGGAAATTTAATTTGGACCGGATTCTTTTAGGAGCAGGAACCTTTATCATTATAAACATATTAATCTACTATCTTCGCATTTTTACTTTAAGTACCCTTGGCATTATAGTCGCCATGTTTACCTTTGGCAGTATTTTTGGAAAAAAACATTATGGATGGGATGATTTTTTTCTTGACTATAAAGCCACAATATATGCTTTATCACACGAAAAGAAGAAGGTGTCAAAAGAACATATCCTTCTAACACCCCTGTACGATACATTGTCGCCGTCTCCAGTGAACATCACATTTAATATAGAAGACACTATCAAAGAAGCTATTGACTACTATCATCCAGAAGTTAGAAACTATGCCTTGAAATGCCTGGACGATTATTCAGATTTTGAATCTGTAATAAAACGTTTTCCTAAATATCGAAAAGAGATTCAGGCTTGTGCTCTTTGCAAACACATCAATTCTCATTGGGATTACGTTTATGATCCAATTAATAGAGAATACATTGCTAAAGCAAGCGAGAGTGTTCACCATCTTAGAGGAGATTGCGAAGATCACGCCATTTTCATGGCCGCTTGTCTAAAGGCAATTGGCTGCGATGTTCGCATCATTGGTTCTATAAAGCATGCTTATCCCGAAATGAAAGTTGCAAAAAAAGATTTTGAGATAGTGCAATATCTGATTAAAGAAAAACTATTTGAAGCGGAATTTGAACATAATGACACACTCTATTATCACATAGATTCGATTGGTGATTATTGGCTCAACTTAGATTACACAAATTATTATCCTGGTTCACCATTTTTAGGAACAGACACAATATTACGAATTATAAACATATAATACCTTCAACATTAGGACCACAAGAAATTGAACGACGGCGAATAATCGTTTAACTTCAGTAGAGATACGATTCATCGCGTCTCTATCAACATACAAAATCCCCACCTCTTCGGTGGGATTTTTTTCACTACCCACCTTCTAAAATAATTTTTCGTACATTTGCACAAATTTAAACAACAACTTTAAATTTGCACCAATGGACAATATTATATGCAGAACTATTTCTGAATCAATACTTAACGCATTCAAATTCTATCCTGTCCTTGCAATAACAGGTGCGCGTCAGGTAGGGAAAACCACTTTGTGTAAGCATCTTTTCCCACAATTTCGATATGTGAATCTGGAAGATTTGTCAACGCGGGAAATGATTGCAGATGATATGAAGAAATTTGTCAACGGCGTGCAAGATGGCATTGTGATTGATGAGATCCATCATCTTCCTGAATTGTTTTCCTATATACAAGTAGCCGTGGATAATAATCGCAACAAGCGATTCATTCTCACGGGCAGTAGCAATCTGGCAATGATGCAGCATCTTTCCCAGTCGCTTGCCGGCCGTGTTGCCGTATTCACCTTGCCGCCCTTGTCAGTTGCTGAAATACAAGAACAAATTCAATCTTTTTCAACCGACGAACTGCTTTTCAAAGGACTATATCCTGCTGGTTATTCATTACAAATTCCTCCGGAATTATTATATGCAAACTATTACAATACATACATAGAACGAGATGTGCGACAATTGATAAAGGTGAAGAATCTCACGTTATTTCAGAAATTCATTCGGCTTTGCGCTGGCCGTGCCGGCTCCGAATGCAATATGTCAGCACTGTCCAACGAAGTAGGCGTTTCAGTTCCCACCATCAACGAATGGTTAAGTATCCTGGAAGCTTCTTATATTATTTTCAAGTTGCCTCCTTTTTACGATAATATTGGGAAAAGACTGACCAAAACCCCAAAATACTACTTTTATGATACGGGGATTTTGTGCTTTTTATTAGGCATTGAAAATCCAGGACAATTGGAAACTCATCCCTTGCGTGGCGGAATTTTCGAAAACCTGATTGTGGCGGAATTTTTCAAAGCAAGATTCAACAAAGGTAAACAACCCAATTGTTATTTTTATCGCGACAGTAAAGGAACAGAAATTGATTTGTTGCAATTGTTAGGTAATGAGGTTAATATGTTTGAAATCAAATCCTCTCAAACTTTCAATGCCAAGTATTTCGACAACATCAATAAAGTTTCAGCCATTCTCGGGGACAGAGTACAGCGTACTGCTGTGGTATATGATGGAGAAGACACACGACAAAGCGAGCAAGCAGGCATATACAATTGGCGAGAACTGTTCTCCGAAGGCTACAAGAAATTGAACGACGGCGAATAATCGTTTAACTTCAGTAGAGATACGATTCATCGCGTCTCTATCAACATACAAAATCCCCACCTCATCGGTGGGGATTTTTTTGTGGAAAATAATTTGTATCTTTGCAAACAAAAAAACGGAGAAACATGTCAGAGAAAGATACGGATATCGTTTATTTTATTTCCTTTTGCTTGGAGCAATACAAAGTTTACAAGCAACTTTCCGGAACTGAAGTCTCCGAATTGTTCGATCAATACCACGTGTATGACTATCTCACTGACAATTATGATGTTTTACACACGCAAGGCCATCAATGGTTGAATTTGGATATAGACCAATTCATTAAAGAACAAAAATAGAACCCATGAAACTTTATCACGGCAGTTTGGAAATTGTTGAAAGACCTGTTATCCGAGTTCCCAATAGAACGTTGGATTATGGTAATGGATTTTACACAACCACCTCCGAGAGCCAAGCGACCGCATGGGTTTTGCGAAAAACAAACAGATTGTCTTCCATTGGTCACGTTAATATTTACGAACTCCATGACGAACTCCTTTCTGGTTTGAACATTCTTTCATTTGATGAACCTTCCGAAGAATGGCTTGACTTTGTGATGAACAATCGAACAAATGTCGATTTCACTCATGATTATGACATTGTTAAAGGACCTGTCGCCAATGACAGAGCATATGCGGCTTTTGCCTTATATGAATCCGGATTTATCAATAAAACCGAGCTTATAAAGGAATTAAAGGCCTACGAGCTGGTAGATCAATATCTCTTTCATACAGAAAGATCCTTAAAAGCACTTTCCTTTATTGATGCAAAAGAAATTCAATTATGAGAGCAGAAGTAAACCAAAACAACCTACCACTATTAATTCCCGGCAAAATCACGGGGATGACAAAAATACTATGTGAAAAATTGCACCTTAATGCAATAGATTGTTTGAAAATCATATACAATTCAAAAACGTATAAACTGTTGGAACAGGAAGATTCCAAGTATTGGCATTACGGCCCTGTTACTTTATGTGAAATACTTAATGAAGAAATTTAATAAATAAGTAGTAACGAAAAATAAGGATATAAAAAAGGCAAATAGATAACATTAATATAATTTTAGATAGCATTTGTAGCTATCCTTGACTCTCAATTTCCACAACGTTCCCTTTTTTGTAGGGAACAAACCAATCAAGGATTAGTTATGAGATGCCGTAGTATTACGGCGTGGAATAACTTGTTAGATGTGTGGGCGTGGAAACCCGAGAGTCAGGCAAGATTTAAATTCCACGCTTTTTCTATGCAACCAGTCAGAAACATACACATCGGCCATCAAATTAAAGATATACTCAAGAAACAAGGACGTACCACCGTGTAGCTTGCCTCACAAATTCCGTGCACGCCCAACCATCTATATAAAATATACGCCTGTCCACATATCAACACTGATTTACTCACTCGTATCTCCAATATTTTAGAGTATAATTTCTTTGAGGAATTTATCGAGAAAAGATAGGTTATTCAATCTAACAATAATAGTAAAAATGAAAATAATTCATTGCAATATAATTACTTTTGCAAAGTTATAAATCTTCAAACTTATGAAAAAAAAGCAATTTTTAATAGCAACTATTATCCTTGCTATTGGTTTTAACGGATGTAACAAATGCAAAAAGAATGAAGGGGAAATAATTTCTAATGGATCATCCTTAGGAAATTATGGTTTTCAATTTATTCCAACAAATAACGCAAGTATAAGTTATATCTTATGGGATTTTGGCAACGGCGACACTGAAACACAGAATTTATATTTTTCTGATTATGTTGATGTGGTTCACACCAATTATAATTGCCCTGGAACATACGAGATACGAGCTATAGTCTATAATGATTGCAATGAAGCGAGTTCTTTTAAAAAACGAATTGTTATTTCTGACCAAGGTGGTGGCGGAGGCACTACAACCAACCCAACAGGCTTCAGACTCAATAAATTCGTTCTAAAACATTATCCTCTTACAGAAGCAAACGGTGAAAACTGGGATTATACTGATGCTGGTCCTGACATCTATTTTAAAATTTTCCAAGGGAACACGGTTGTTTACACAAGCGATGCCAAAAATGATGTTAGAGAATCTTCTCTTCCATTAACATGGAACATATCTGGGGTCTATTTAGATGCGTATTCTTCGTTTGACGTAAAATTTTATGACCAAGATGGCGTTTTGGACCCCGATGATTATATGGGTGGTGTTAGTGGTTTCACTCCAAGCAACTACGGATTTAACCAAACTGTATATGATTGGGTGACTACATCCTCAGACTGGAAAGGAACTTGGTATTATTCCTGGATTTATTAGTTACAACGCCTGTACTTGGCTTATGGTGGCTTTGTATGAAAGGTAAACCAGGCGTCGTTCGCAAAAGAACTGAAATTGTTGCAAAAGGCGTAGTGTCACATCCGTAAATCACTTATTTGCTAAACTTATTATACGCATTTAATTTTAATGCAAAATTATCCCCAAAAGCGACGGTGGCAACATCGTCGCTTTTTTGTTTCAAAAAAGAATCTCAGGAAAACCTCCATTTCACAGGAAAATTTACATAATTTTATATTTTTGCCATCCTATATAAAACCCATCGTTTACCACCAAAAAATCCAGAATTATGAAGAAAATATTATTATTAGCATTGATCTTATTTGTAAACAAATACGCAAGCATGGCGCAAAACGAACAGAAATCGATACCAGACACGACCATCTATGTGCTTGCGGAAACCATGGCAGAATTTCCTGGCGGACAAAATGCCCTGTTTTCCTTTCTGTCAACCAACATATCTTTTCCCTTGGAAGCTAAAGCAAAAGGGATTACCGGCACAGTATTGGTCAAATTCGTAGTTGAAAAAGACGGTTCCATATCTAATGCAAAAGTCATTGTACCGCTTTATCCCGCCTGTGATGAGGCTGCACTTCGAGGTGTTCAAAGCATGCCCCATTGGATTCCTGCCACAAAACAAGGGGAGCCTGTCCGATCATATTATAGCATACCTGTCGCCTATCATACCAGCAAAGCAGAAATGAAAAAAGCCTGCAAAGAATTGAAAGCAGTTCAAAAAAGATAGTACGAACGAAGAGCCGTACAACAAGAAACCTCGTCTTTGCATCATCCGCAAAAAGTCGTATCTTTGCAACATTATTTCGTACAAAAATTTTAATCAAAATAAAGCTTATGAAAAAGAAAATCAACCTCCTACTCATCGCTCTGATGATGATTGTGGTGGGCGCGCGTGCCGATGAAGGTATGTGGCAACCGTACTCCATCAACGGACAAAACCTGGCCGACATGCAACGTCTGGGGTGCAAACTCACCGCCGAACAAATCTTCAGTTTCAACCAACCCAGCTTGAAGGACGCCATCGTGCAATTTGGCGGCGGCTGCACCGGCGAACTCATCTCCGCCGAAGGCTTGCTCCTCACCAACCACCACTGCGGTCTCGGACAAGTACAGTCCCACTCCTCCGTGGAACACGACTACCTCCAAGAAGGCTTCTGGGCCAGAAGCAAAGACCAGGAACTCCCCAACCCGGGCCTCACCGTCTCCTTCCTGAACCATATTGAGGACGTAACTGCCGAAATCCTTGCCGGCGTTACCGACAACATGTCTGAAGCAGACAGAAACCAAAAAATCAAAGAAAACGGTCAGATGATCATCAAAGACCGCCAAGGCAAACGCAACGTAGAGGTGGAAATCGTGCCTTTCTACCACAACAACCAATACATCCTTTTTGTTTACGACGTATATAAAGATGTACGTCTCGTAGCTTGTCCACCTTGGGGCATCGGCAAGTTTGGGGCCGACACCGACAACTGGACCTGGCCTCGCCACAAGGGCGACTTCTGCATGTTCCGCGTTTACACCGCCCCCGACGGCTCCCCGGCTGAATACAGCAAAGACAACGTGCCGATGAAGTCCAAACACTTCCTCCCGATCAACCTGAAGGGCGTACAACCGGGCGACTACACCATGATTTTGGGCTACCCGGGTTCCACCGACCGCTACTCCACCTCTGGTGCTGTGAAGAACGTCATCGAACAGGAAGGTCCGGCCATCGTGGATTGCCGTACCACCAAACTCAACGAATACCGCAAGCACATGGATGCCGACCAAGCCGTATTCATCAAATACGCCTCCAAGCAAGCCAGCGTCAGCAACTACTGGAAATACTACATCGGTCAAGTTAAGCAATTGCAACGCAACAAAGTATATGACAAACGACTCGCCCAAGAACAAGACTTCCAGAAATGGGTCAACCAAAGCAACGACCGCAAAGCCGAGTACGGCAGTATCTTCAGCGACATCGACAAATACTGGGCGCACCAGTCCAAATACAAGAAAGCGCTCATCTATCTGCGTGAAGCCGGCTGGCGTGGCGGCGAGGCTGTGGCCTTCGCTATGAAATTCCGCGCTGCCAACAACGCCATCGTGAACAAAGAGGCCAGCATGGACGACATCAAAGCTTACACCCAACGCATGCAAGGCACCGTTGACGGCTACTTCAAAGACTACGACATGGCCACCGACCGCGACGTCACCATCGCACTGCTCAACCTCCTCTATCACGACATCAATGCCGACCAACTCCCAGCAACCGTCAAGAAAGTGGGCGACAAAAACGGCGGCGACTTCACCGCTTTTGTCAACAATGCTTTCGCAAAGTCCATTTTCGTGGATGCCGACCGTTTGAATGCGTGGTTGCAAAATCCGAAAGCCCTCACCAAAGACCCTATCTACGCCTTGATGACCGAAATCGTGAACACCTACATCGAACTCAGCGATGCTGCTGACGCCATCGACAACGGTCGCGCCGAACGCCTCTTCATGAAAGGGTTGATGGAGATGCAGAAAGACCGCAACTTCTATCCAGATGCCAACTTCACCATGCGCCTCACCTACGGTAGCGTGCAAGATTGCCAACCTGCCGACGGCGTTACCTACAACTACTACACCACTTTGGACGGCGTGATGGCCAAGTACAAACCCGGCGACTGGGAATTTGATGTTCCTAAAGACCTCATCCGCCTGTGGGAAAACAGAGACTATGGTCGTTATGCCGACAAGAACGGCGACTTGGTTGTGAACTTCATCACCACCAACGACATCACCGGTGGCAACTCCGGCAGTCCAGTTATCGACGCAGAGGGCAACCTCATCGGTTTGGCTTTCGACGGCAACTGGGAAGCCATGAGCGGCGACCTCTCCTTCGAAAACGAAGTACAACGTACCATCTGCATGGACGTTCGTTACCTGCTCTTCATCATCGACAAGATGGCCAACGCCCAAAATCTGATGCAAGAACTGAAGATTATTGAATAAGGACGAAGGGACGAAAGAAATATAAAAACTCCTATGATAATCCCTGCCCGTGTGGTGGGGATTTTTTTTTATCTTTGCCCCATTAAAACTTTACAATTATGACATTATATACCATCGAAACATTGCCGGGCGTAAATTACGAGCCCCTCGCAGCCGTGAACGGCAGCACCATCCAATCCAAGAACGTATTCAGCGACTTCGGTCAGTCACTCAAGAACATCGTGGGCGGCGAGCTCCGTTCGTACACCAGCATGATGGAGAAGGCCCGCAAGATCGCTACCGACCGCATGATTGCCCAAGCAGAAGCCATGGGTGCTGATGCCATCATCGGCGTTCGCTATGCCACCTCCGCCATCATGGCACAGGCCGCTGAAGTACTGGTCTATGGCACCGCCATCCGCTTTAGATAGTAAGAAATCCCCCTACCTCACCATAAATCCCCGTCTTCACCGTCGGGGATTTTTTTGCACGAAATTTTCGTAACGATTTTTTCGTACAAATTCACAACCTCGTTCTGAAGCCTGTTTCTAAGGATATTTTTGCGACTTTTTCGGAACGTATTCCGAAAAAGTCGCAACTTTTTCGGAATTAATTCCATAAAAGTTGTATTTTTGCAAAAAATAAACTTTATGATAAACCGTTTTTTAGAACAAAATATAAGAACCAAACAACTGAAGCCCAAAGCTATTATCATAATGGGAAGCCGACAAGTGGGCAAAACAACATTACTGAAGACCATGTATCCAGAAAATGAAGACTGTATTTGGTTCTACGGGGATGACTCTGACACCCAAGCTCTTTTTTCAAATATCAACTCTACACGGTTACGTAGTATTATCGGTCAACACAAAACCATTGTCATAGATGAAGCTCAGCGAATAAAAGATATCGGTTTAAAAATGAAAATCATCACCGATCAAATGCCCGACATACAATTGGTTGCAACAGGTAGTTCTTCATTTGAGTTGTCCAATCAGTTGAATGAGCCCCTGACAGGAAGAAAGTGGGAATACCAGATGTTTCCCTTATCATTTGGTGAAATGGTTGAGCACCACGGTCTTCAAACTGAATTGCGGATGCTTCCGCAACGTATGGTTTATGGATACTATCCCGAAGTAGTTACATCGACAGGTATAGAAAAACAAATTCTAAAACAACTATCTGATAGTTATTTATATCGAGATCTTTTATCTTTGGGCAGTATAAAGAAACCTGAGAAATTAACGTTGTTATTGCAAGCACTGGCCTATCAAATCGGTTCTCAAGTTTCCTACAATGAACTCGCCAAAACTATTGGTTTAGATTCAAAGACAGTAGAAACTTACATTCAACTGCTTGAGAAATCATACGTTATCTATCGTTTGCGTGCTTTTAGCCGTAACGGAAGAAGCGAACTGAAAAATAGTAGGAAAATATATTTTTACGACAATGGCATCCGGAATGCTTTAATTTCCAACTTCTCACCTATAGAAAATAGAATAGACGTGGGCGCTTTATGGGAAAATTTCATCATAACGGAAAGAATAAAAAAGCTAAATCTCCAAGATATTTGGTGCAACTACTACTTTTGGAGAACAAAAGAACAAAAAGAGATTGATTTTATTGAAGAGAAAGACGGATTATTATCTGCTTTCGAATTCAAGTATAATGAACGTCAAAAAACAAAGCTCCCCAGCACCTTTGCTTCTACCTATCCAACAGCAACTTTTGATGTGATTTCACCCTCCAACATCGAAGATTTCCTGTTGTAGATTTTCATCCCATAACACTATAAATACCAACTTTAGGGATAAGGAGTTTGATTTTAATGTTCTATTTTTGCACCATGAATGATCATTTACGGTCTGGGAGGACCGTTTCATTCTGATTTTTATAATTATTGTCAAGGACAAATGATGTATAACTATGACGCTAAATGAGTTAGAGGTTGGTAAAAAGGCCATCGTAGAATCGGTGGGTAGCGACGGAGCACTACGGCAACACTTCTTGGATATGGGACTAATTCCCGGAACGACGGTCAAATTGGTGAAATATGCCCCTATGGGCGATCCATTGGAGCTGCGTCTGCACGGCTACTCCCTCACGCTTCGCAAGGCTTCCGCCGAGAAGATCATCGTGCAACCCCTGCCCGACACCCCAAAGCAAGATCAAAAAGCGTCGAAGGTGGACAACACCCCTTACATCGACTCCCTGCACGAACACAACTCCCACCCGGGTTATGGCGAGGAGGGCAAGTATCACTGCAAGAAAGACGAACACACCCTCCCCAAAGACACGCAACTTACCTTCGCCATCGTGGGCCAACAAAACAGCGGTAAAACCACTCTGTTCAATCAAATCACAGGGGATATGCAACACGTGGGCAACTTCCCCGGAATGACCGCCGAAAGCATTTCCAAACCGATGAAGGGACAAACCGATGTGACGGTGACCGACCTCCCCGGCATCTACTCGCTGTCGCCGTTCACCGAACAGGAACGCATCACCTATCAACATCTGGCAGAGGAGCGCCCTAAATGTATCATCAACGTGGTGGACGCCACAAACATCGAACGTCATCTTTACCTGACGATGCAGTTGATGGAGTTGGACGTTCCAATGGTTTTGGCACTGAATATGATGGATGAACTTCGCAACAACGGAGCCAGCATCCGTGTCAATGAGATGGAGAAAATGCTCGGCATTCCCGTTGTTCCAATTGCCGCCGCACACAATGAGGGTGTCGGCGAGTTGATGGAACACGCCATCCACATCGCCCGCTACCAGGAGTGTCACGAAAAAATAGACTTTTGCGACAAAGACGACCACGGTGGGGCACTGCACCGCTGTCTGCACAGCATCATGCACCTCATCGAGGACCACGCCGCAGCCGCCAACGTGCCCCTACGTTTTGCCGCCAGCAAAATGGTGGAAAACGATGCCCGCATCTTAGAAAAGCTACAACTGGATCAAAACGAAAAGGAGATGCTCGAGCACATCCTCTTGCAATTGGAAGAGGAGCGCGGTCTCGACCGTGCCGCCGCCATCGCCGAGATGCGCTTTGACGTCATCCGAAAATTGTGTTCTCAAACCGTCGTCAAACCCGAAGAAAGCAAAGAACGCATCCTCAGCAAGAAAATCGACGAATGGATGACCGGCAAGTGGACCGCCATCCCGATCTTCTTGGCTATTATGTTCTTCGTCATCTGGCTTTCCATCGACGTCATCGGTTCACCACTACAGCAATTGCTCGACAAGGGCATACAGTCATTAGCGGGTTTGTGTGAAAACGCGATGACCAACGCCGGCGTCAGCCAAGGTTTCATCTCCCTCGTCATCGACGGTGTGTTTGGTGGCGTGGGTTGCATCCTGAGTTTTGTACCCATCATCGTTGTGCTTTTCTTCTTCCTCAGCATCATCGAAGACAGCGGTTATATGTCGCGCATTGCCTTTGTTACCGACAAGACCCTGCGTAAGTTAGGTTTATCGGGGCGCAGCATTGTGCCGTTGTTGATTGGGTTTGGATGTTCCGTACCTGCCATCATGGCCACGCGCACGCTACCCTCCGCCCGCGACCGTCTGAAAACCATCCTGTTGACCCCCTTCATGAGTTGCTCTGCCAAGGTGCCCATCTATGCCTTCTTCACCTCCATATTCTTCCCCGGACATGGAGGCGTAGTCCTTATCGGCTTATACCTGTTAGGCATTCTCACTGGCGTTTTGATAGCCCTAATATCCAAGATCTTTGGCGACAAAAGCCAGGCTGCTCCCTTTGTGATGGAGCTTCCCAACTACCGGATGCCTATCGGCAAGAATGTGGTCCATCTGTTATGGGACAAAACCAAAGACTTCATCCAGCAGGCCTTCACGGTCATCTTCTTCGCCTCCATCGTCATCTGGTTCTTGGAGTCTTTCAACTTCCAATTCCACCTGGTAAGCAACAGTGACGAAAGTATGTTGGCCTCCATTGCAGGCGTTTTAGCACCGGTATTCAAGCCTATTGGATTAGGCGACTGGCGGGTGGTGACGGCGTTGATTGCGGGTTTCATGCGCAAAGAGAACGTTGTAGTGACCTTAGGTGTGCTGAACATCGGTGCTGTGATGACCACGACCTCAGCCGTTTCCATGCTGGTATTCTGTTTGTTGTACACCCCGTGTGTAGCTGCCATTGCCGCTGTGAAACGCGAACTCGGCACCCGTTGGACCTTCTTCGTCGTTTTCTTCCAATGCGCCGTCGCCTGGATCGTCGCTGGATTGGCCTACCTCGTTGCAGGATTATTCCTCTAAAAATATGGGTAGCAACTTTATCAAAAATACCTAAAAATAGGGAAGGTGCAAATGGATATCAATCGCTACTTTTGCATCGTTAAACAAAGCGAAGCCGTTGTTTAACATTATGAGATTACTCATAAAGATAAGTTGTTGTTTTATTATAGTAAAAGAAAGGAATCCAAGCCATAAGGGTTCCTTTCTTTTATATCCCTCAACCCTTCCATCCTTTTCTCCTTTTTTTGTATATTTGCAATCTTATAAACACAACCTATGGATTTTAAACTCGTATCTTCCTATCTTCCCTCTGGCGACCAGCCGACGGCTATCAAGCAATTAGTTGAAGGTCTTCAGCGTGGCGACCAGGCTCAAACCCTGTTGGGAGTGACTGGTTCTGGAAAAACGTTCACCATTGCGAATGTTATCCAACAAGCCAAGCGTCCAACGTTGATACTCAGTCACAACAAGACGTTAGCTGCCCAACTGTATAGCGAGTTCAAGCAGTTTTTTCCAGAGAATGCAGTGGAATACTACGTATCCTATTACGACTATTATCAGCCGGAGGCATACATTCCGACCACCAACACCTATATTGAAAAAGACCTTTCGATAAACGATGAGATTGAGAAGTTGCGTCTGCATACCACAGCATCGTTAATGTCGGGGCGGCGCGACATCATCGTCATTGCCTCCGTATCCTGCATCTACGGCATCGGCAACCCAGAAGATTTTGCCAAGAATGTGTTGAACATCCATACCGGGATGATCATCGACCGCAACAAGTTGTTGTTGGCGTTCGTCAACAGCTTGTACTCCCGCACGGAGCTTGACCTGCAACCCTCGCAGTTTCGAGTCAAGGGCGACACGGTGGACATCTTCCCACCGTACAACGACGTTGCCTATCGCATAGTATTCTTTGACGATGAAATTGAAACCATCTCTGAAATCGAGGCCATTTCTGGCGCGGTCATCAGTAAGGTGGACAAAATCACCATATATCCTGCCAACCTGTTCGTAACCACGCAAGAATCGATGAACGATGCCATCAATCAAATCAAGTTGGACTTGGGCGAGCAGATCGAGTATCTAAAATCTATTGGTAAGCATTTAGAAGCCAAACGTTTGGACGACCGCGTTAACTATGATGTTGAGATGATGAAAGAGTTGGGCTATTGTTCGGGCATTGAGAACTACTCGCGCTATTTCGACAAGCGCAAGCCTGGCGACCGTCCGTTCTGCATATTAGACTTCTTCCCCGACGATTTTCTGTTGGTGGTAGATGAAAGTCACGTCACCATCCCGCAGATTGGCGGTATGTATGGCGGTGACCGTTCCCGAAAGATCAATTTGGTGGAATACGGGTTCCGTCTGCCCGCAGCCTTGGACAACCGACCGTTGAAGTTCGACGAGTTCGAAAACCTCATCGGGCAGTCCATCTACATGAGTGCCACACCGGCGCAGTTCGAGCTGCAGCAGTCGGGGGGCGTCGTGGTTGAGCAAGTTGTTCGCCCCACGGGCTTGTTGGATCCGCCTATCGAAGTGCGTCCTGCCACCAACCAGGTGGACGACCTGCTGAACGAGATTGAAGATACGGTGGACAAGGGCGAGCGGGTCTTGGTAACCACGCTCACCAAGCGCATGGCCGAAGAGCTGAACACCTACCTCGCCAACATCGGCATCCGCTCTTGCTACATCCATTCCGACGTGGACACCCTCGACCGTGTGGAGATCCTCAAGGACTTGCGCGCCGGGGCCATCGACGTATTGGTGGGTGTCAACCTGCTGCGCGAAGGCCTTGACCTTCCGGAAGTTTCCCTCGTGGCCATCATGGACGCCGACAAGGAGGGTTTCCTGCGCAATGAGCGATCCTTGACACAGACGGCAGGCCGTGCCGCACGTCACGTCAACGGCCGCGTCATCTTCTATGCCGACAAAATTACGAAATCCATGCAGGCCACCATCGACGAAACCGCACGACGAAGAGCCAAGCAGATGGCATACAACGAGGCGCACAACATCGTGCCGAAAGGCGTGGTGAAGTCGGAAGAGATGTTCTTAGCCGGCACCATCGATGAAGCTATCGCCATCAAGGATGAAAAGGCAAAACACAGCTACGCAGCCATTTCCAAACCATCTCCAGTGGCCGCGGAGCCCGAAAACAAGATGCTCAACAAAGAGCAGTTGCAGGAGAAGAAGAAAAAGCTGCGCAAGGATATGGACAAAGCAGTCAAGGAGTTAGACTTTGATGCGGCCGCCTCCATCCGCGACCAACTGTTAGAAGTGGACAGACTTATCAAAGCATACTAAATTCTCGTTTGAGTTTCTGCTTTTGTCGTTGCCTACGTTTATGTTTTTTTTGTACCTTTGCGCCGCTTTTGCGTAAAGCATAACAACATCTATAAATAGTCTATTATCAAAATATGAAAATTGATATTCTGCTCGGTTTGCAATGGGGCGACGAAGGAAAAGGGAAAGTCGTCGATGTATTGACCTCTAAATATGACGTAATCGCTCGCTTCCAAGGCGGTCCGAATGCGGGTCACTCTCTTGAATTCAACGGCATTCGCCACGTATTGCACATCATCCCATCCGGCATCTTCCACAAGGAGAAGATGAACATCATCGGCAACGGCGTGGTCATCGACCCTATCATCTTCGAAGAAGAGATTGATGCCTTGATTGCTATGGGTTTGAACCCAACAGAAAACTTGCAGATCTCCAAGAAAGCGCACCTTATCATGCCTACACACAAGTTGCTTGACGCTGCGTATGAGGCTAAGAAGGGCAAAAGCAAGATCGGCTCCACGCTGAAGGGCATTGGACCGACATACACCGACAAGACCGCACGTACTGGATTGCGTATCTGCGACTTGGAATCACCAAACTTTGAAGAGAAATACCAGAATCTCATCAACCAACACAAAGAGATTCTCGACCAATATCACTTCGACTACAGCGAAGTACTTCCTGAATTGGACAAAAAGTGGAAAGCCGCTTTGAGCACGGTTCGCAAGTTCAAATTCATCGACAGTGAATACGAGATTTACGACTATCTGCAAGAAGAGAAGACCATCTTGGCAGAGGGTGCGCAAGGTACCTTGCTGGACTTGGAGTTTGGTGCCTACCCATTTGTAACCTCCTCCAACACCATCGCTGCCGGCGCGTTCACGGGACTCGGTCTCGACCCACACTATGCGGGTAAAGTCATCGGTATTGTCAAGGCATACTGCACCCGCGTAGGTAGCGGTCCGTTCCCTACCGAATTGTTCGACCAAACGGGCGAACAACTTCGCGCACAAGGCAATGAATTTGGCGCCACCACCGGTCGTCCACGTCGCTGTGGCTGGCTCGACCTCGTAGCGCTCAAGTACGCCCTTATGATCAACGGCGTTACCGACATCGCACTCACCAAGGCTGACGTGATGGACAACTTCGACAGCATCAACATCTGTACCGCATACAAGGTCAACGGCGAACTGACATCCAGAATGCCAACCGCTTCCGATGCCGTCATCGAACCCGTTTACACCACCCTTCCAGGTTGGAAAGAGGATATCAGCAAGTGCAAGACTTACGACGAACTTCCTCAAGTGTTCAAAGATTACATCGCCTTTATCGAAAAGGAAACAAATACGAAGGTATCTATCGTTTCCGTCGGCCCTGACCGCGACGCTACGATCTTCAGAGACTAATCTTCAAATATGAAAAAGATACTTCTTCTACTCAGCTGTCTTTGGCTGTGCCTAATGGGCACCTCACAAACCACGGCTCGGTATGCAGAAGAAGACCCACTACTGCTCATTCTGCAAAAAGAGATGAATGAGCAGTTTTTGATTTATTCGCAAAAAACCGTACCCGTTTTGCGGATGTGGTTCGATGTGACCGAATTGGAAGAACAAACACTCAAGGTCTCCTTCGGCGCTCTTGAAAATGACAACATCTCCTGCCAACATAGAACACTCACTGTCAGAATGGTCGTTGGCAATGAAGATGTTAACAACTATTCCTATCGTTCCTCTACTGCAAACAAAGCCATAATTCTGCCATTGTCGGACGATCCGAAGGCTATTCCATACTGCATTCAACAACTTATAAAAGAGACTTACCTTGCAGAACTTGAGAACTACCGCTTCGCCGAATCCGCCGCCATCATCTCCACAAAAACATCCGTAAATCTTCAAAATGCGCCTTCTATCGTTGACACTTTCCGCTACGAACCAAGGAGCAACAACGCCTACAACAAGGAAGATTTGATTCTTAAGATGGCAGCGTGTACGCAAGACTATGTACAAGACCAAGACATCTCTGCCTGTACAATGTGGCTGGACTACGTCATCAAACGAATCTACAGAATTGACAACGCAGGAAATCTGATTGTTTATAACGACAACAACGCCCATTTCCGCACCTCGCTATTCGATTTGAATCAAAAGCGCCAATGCCTATTTTATAATGAAGCAAACCCGGATGACCTGCCGCCCATTGACATTTTACGGAAAGATGCAGCAGAGGCCTATTTCAACTTATTGAACGACAACCCGAAAAGCCCCAGTAGCTTTCACCGAATTCGTCCATACAATGCTGATATGGACACGGTAGAAGCGGATTCTCCCGATGCTCTTTTCAACGCACTGCAAGATGAGATCGACGCTAACCTCGAAGCCCTGCGCATCAATGACAACTACCCGCCTTACTATATCAGCTACCTGGTTTCCGACCTAGAGAAAGTGAAAACACAGAGCTCTTTAGGCAACATCCAGGACTATTCCGAATCAAAATCACGCCAAGTAGTTCCAACGGTGAAAATCGGCATGGACCTCCTCAACGACGAACATTTCAGAGAGCATAAAAACACAGCCTATTCTATTCCTTTAAACGACAACTACAACGCATTGAAGAGTGCCCTTTGGGCAGCTACCCATGTTGAATACGACAAAAGTGTAACCAACTACATAGACAAGCAAAATTATATTCAGGATCATCATATTGACATCAACAAATTGCCTGCCGACCATTCCACAGAGCACACCACCAATGTTATTCAACACAAGCATTACGAGTCCTTGAACATCTCCAATATTCAAAATCACCTCAATGAAATCTCATCCATCTTCATCAGCAATGAGCATTTCAAGCATCACATTCAAAAATCTGCCGTAACCTTTGAAACGCTCCGTGGAAACGTCTATTTTTTAGCCAGCGATGGCGTTCAATACGCTCATCCGACTTCATACGTTAAAATCAGTATTTATGCTGAAAGCGAAGCACCCGACGGTTACAGCTACACCAACACGCAAGATTTCGTATTTGCAGATGTTGACGAAGAACTCGTCTGGGACTCCCTCTCGGCTGCCGCATACCGATTAGGAAACACACTTTTAGAACGCATTCAAACTCCTGACATTAAAGAGGTTTACGACGGACCTGTTTTGTTTGTCAACGAAGCTGTTTCTCAAATTTTCACCCTCGCCTGTATTCAAAGTTCTCCAACGCTCATCAACAAAAGGTCTGCATTACATTACGACAGCCATTATCATCCTGACCATGAAAACAGCTTGGGAAGTTTTATCAACAAACAGATTATCAGCAACATATTAGACATATATACCAAAGACCATTTAGACAGTTATGAAGGACACGCGCTCATCGGGTCCTATACCATAGATGCCGAAGGGGTTCCTGTTGACAAGAAGACCCAGTTGGTTCATCGGGGAGAATTGATATCGCTTCTTACAAACCGAGAGTCAACCGCCAATTACTCCAGCAGCAATGGTCATCAACGTTTTCTATTTTCCGATTACCCTATGGGAGTGTTCACGGGCCCGGGTGCCGGGACATTAGTATTATCCAGTCATCATAAGACCAGTCTCCAGAAATTGGAAAAACAACTATGCAAACAAGCCCTGGAAGATGGATATTCTTATGCATATATCATTGAACATCTTAATGTTAAAGAAGACAACACCCTTTCTTGCATTGCGTATAGAATAGATGCTCGAACGGGTAAGAAGAAGATGGTTCGATATGCAAACATCCAGGATCCAACATTGTGGCAATTTCGTTCAGCACTTGCCACTTCTAACAAGGAGACCTATTGGAATGCGTTAGCAACATATCCTTTTTCCAGACAAGGAAAATTCAAAATGCCAGTAAGCGTAATCACGCCTACCGCCATTCTATTCAAAAACTGGCAAATATCCACCTATTAGGTCCTTCGCTTCGCTTGTTGATAAAAATTGAAAAAACTGTCGCGATATCGTTTCGACATAACTTTTTTTTTCTATTTTTGCATTGATTAACGTGGGGTAGGATAATTCTATAGATTTTAATTACTAACTAAAGATATATAAAGGTTTTATTATGTTAAAGAACAGATGCTTAATAGACCCGGCAGATTTCACACGCGAAGAGTTTCGTGAAATTTTTGATTTGGCACACGAAATCGTTGCTGACCCGGAGAAATTTAGTAAGAGTTGTGAAGGTAAGATCTTGGCAACTCTTTTTTATGAACCAAGCACACGTACCCGTTTCAGCTTCGAGGCTGCAATGTTGCGTTTAGGCGGTAAGGTCATCGGTTTTTCAGAGCCGAACTCCAGTTCCACCGCCAAAGGTGAAAGCATTGCCGACACCTTGCGCACCATCGAGTGCTACGCCGACATCGCTGCGATGCGTCATCCTAAGGAGGGTGCTCCACGTATGGCCAGCCACTACATCAAGATGCCGTTGATCAACGCCGGCGATGGTGGTCACCAACACCCAACCCAAACCTTGACCGACATCCTCACCATCGAGCGTCTGCGCGGTGGCGTTGAAAATAAAACCTACGGCTTCTGCGGCGACCTTAAGTTCGGCCGTACCGTACACTCTCTCGTGAAGTTCCTCAGCAACTACGAAGGCGTGAAGTTCATCTTCATCTCCCCTGAAGAGCTGCGCGTACCGGAATACATCCGCGAAGAAATCGTTAAGAAAAAAGGCATTCCTTTCCAAGAAGTTGACCAAATGGAACCTTATATGGGACAACTCGACTTCCTCTATATGACGCGCGTTCAACGCGAACGTTTCTTCAACGAAGAAGACTACATCCGCTTGAAAGACCGCTTCATCTTGGATCCTGAAAAGATGACCTACGCACGCCCTGACACCTACGTACTTCACCCACTGCCTCGCGTTAACGAAATCAGTCCTGAAGTAGATAGCGACCCTCGTGCACAATACTTCAATCAAGCCAAAAACGGCATGTATGTCCGCATGGCCCTCATCTGTAAACTTTTAGGAATCTATTAAAATCAACGACTATGTTAGAAATCAATAGTATAGAAAAAGGTATCGTCATCGACCACATCACCGCTGGCCATGGCATCACAGTGTTCAACCACTTACACCTTGACAGAGCCGACTACAATGTTGCCCTCATCATGAATGCCTACAGTGAAAAAATGGGCAAGAAGGACATCATCAAAATCAATAATGTCATCGATATCAATTACGATTTCCTCGGTCTCATCGACCCGAACGCTACCGTCAACATCATTGAAGACGGCAAAACCATCAAGAAGGTGAAACTGGAAGTTCCAGAAACCGTTACCAACATCATCAAGTGCAAGAATCCACGTTGTGTAACCTCTGTTGAACATTACTTCGACCACGTATTCCACCTCGTAAATAAGGAAAAACGCTCCTATCGTTGCGAGTATTGCGATGATATCATCATTCCTTATCCAATAAAAAAATAATATAACCTATTATATATTAAGAGGTTGTAAAAATATTAAAAACTGTTTGTTTTTATCAAAAAAGATTGTATTTTTGCAGCCTCTTAACAAAGGGTCTCTTGGCCGAGTGGTTAGGTACCGGTCTGCAAAACCGTTGACTCCAGTTCGAATCTGGAAGAGACCTCCAAAAAAGGATGACTAATTAGTCATCCTTTTTTTATTTTCCTTTTTGTCTTGTCTTAAAATAGCGTTACAACAAAAAGAGTAACGAAATGGAAAAACAAGAGAACAAGTACGTTAAGCGTACGCAAAAGGACTACAGCATGTCCTTCAAAATGTCAGTCGTACGAGAGTACGAAGAAAGTAAAGACCAGGAGCTGCTGAAACTCAGAGAAAAGTGAAGGTGCTGGAGCGGAAAAACGCGCGATTGGAGAAGGAGTTGGAGGAGAAAGACATCAAGGCGGGATTTTTCGATCTGATGATAGACATAGCAGAGGAGGAATACGGGGTGCAAATCCGAAAAGATACAGCCGGTCCGTTCCTACCACGTGACAACGAACTCCCACCACAGGTTCCGCAAGCACAAGAACCTCATTGCAGACATGGAGGTGACAAGGACCGAGCAGGTCTTTGTCTCTGACATCACCCATATCAGGAACCATGAGCGGCACATGGGACTCAACCTTCCGCTTTCCTTGATGAAGAAAATCGTCAAGGAATCCGTATCTACATATAATACAAAAAGGCCGCACTTGTCTTGCGGTTACAACACTCCTGAGTTTATGCACAAACAATGCACATTAAAAATAAAAACTTACAAGAAAGCAGACAAAAAAACGCTGTCGGAAGCTTCCGGCAGCGTTTAAGTTGTATTTTTGCACAGTAAAAAAAACTGTAACGGTTATTTAGGACTAGTCACTTTTAATTCAACCTTTGCGAATGAACGCGCACCCTATCTCGGATGGTGCATCATCTTCTTGTATCCTACCCTTCCCTGCTCATCTATCATTCGAATATTATACACGCCAGCGGGATAATCGCGCACAGAAATTTTCAAAATGTTGGCAGAAGGTTCGGCCACGTACACGCACTTGCCTAACACATCGTAAATCTCCACTCGCTGCAAGGTACTTTGCGACATCTCTATGGTGAGCACATCCACGCAGGGATTGGGGTAAACGGAAACCACGGCATCTTCAATCGGGTCGGCAATACCCACCGAATGCATGTAGAAGTGATGTGGGTCGGCAGCCCCGATATACGGATGACACTCGCGGCGACCCGACTGATCTTTGGCAAATAGGTAATAATCGACCTCCGCATCCGACTGCAAGTCTGTTAGGGTGGCCTCGAACTGGTTACCGCCCACGGGCTGCAGCGGCATTGACTGCCAATTTCCGTTATTGATACGGTAATACACCAGCAACGAATCCTGCACCAATGGTTGGCCACTCAACGCCCTGATTTCTGCGGTCATAGTGACATCCTGAACCCCATCCACCTGCTGTCCGAGCACCGGATAGTGTTTGATATAGAGCATACCCTGGTCGGCCAACTCGTGTGTGCGGCAATGCAAGGCATCGGTGTTGTACCACGGCGTGTTGATGGAGCGCATGATGGGTACGATAGTGTAGCCCGGCATAGCCTGTTGGTAAACCTCTATAGCGGCATCGTCCCACTGGCATCCCGTGATGGGCACAAACACGTGGTCGTTCAAGATCAGCGAATTGGTATATGGGGTTGTGAGATTATTGCCTGGAGAATACACTCTATATACTTTATAATGATCTCCCCAAGGGGTAATTGCATTCTCGAAAAGCGAAGCGATAGCCTCATAGCGTGCATAGCGCGGATCGTTTTGCGCCACCTGGCCAATCAGCACCTTGTCAACGCTCAGGAACTTGCCCCAGCAATCGATGTGTGCAATATAGTCGCCCAACGGATCATCGAGGAACATATAGTTGTCCACGCCGAGGTACTGTTCTGCCATCGACTGCAGGGAAGTGAGCGACTGGTTAGGATTCTCCTCCAGCACCAGGTCGGTAGAGGCAGCCGTGCCATAGCCGTCCACCATGTAGTTGCCGCCGGTGTGTACCATCGGCATCTCGTAGCGGTTCATGTTGAGTTTATTGGCAACAGCCACCAGCGCGGCGTCATCGTACGGGCGGGAAGGGCGGTTGTAGGTAAAATCGACAACCCCTACCTGGTCGTTGCCGTCGATGATGAACCAAGGACCGTAGTCGCGGGTCCAGTAGGAGTCGTGACGCACGAGCCAGAATTGCACGTTATCCATATTGACGCCATTGGCGGAGAAGTAGGACTTTGCCGAAACGCTGTCGTAGCCGGAGTTGACGATCACCTTCACGGAGGTTACGAAAGAAAGTTCAGAAACAAGATTTACGGGGATGCCGAGCGGATAGGCCACCAAGACGCCACCCATAGGTTGAAACTCCGAAACTGCTGTCACCGGTCCCGTAGGAGGGGTTGACGTCTTCACATTCCGATACCACGTTCTCAGCAGCTGCTGTTCCTCAGCCGTGGCATTGTGCGGGAATTTAGGGTGTATATCGTAGTGTTCCGACTGAGCAAACATATTAGACATCAGAGCGATACATACGAAAAATGATAAAAATCTTTTCATATCGGCAGCCAATTTTTTGATAAAAAAAAAAGCATCTGACAGATTTCAGATGCTTTGTGGAGCGGAAAACGAGACTCGGACTCGCGACCCCAACCTTGGCAAGGTTGTGCTCTACCAACTGAGCTACTTCCGCTTGATTGTTTGACGCTGCAAAAGTACATCTTTTTTCATATCGCGCAACAATTTTCAAAAAAAAAAATAATTTTTTTTGGACATAATCATTAACTATAAGATTATAAAAGGTTTAGAATAGTAGAAAAAGAACAAAAAGGGTACGGAAAGAACCTTTCGTACGTCTGCGGCAGGGATTGAAAGCCATTTATGAGGGCGGGAAATCGCAAAAAAACGAGCAAGTGGGTAGAAAAAAGCGATGAGGAGAAGGCAAAGAGAGCGACAATTTTCCGCCCGAAATTAGGCTGGAAAGCCCGACGGCAGCGTGCGGGTGGCATGGCAAGCGTGGCATGGCTGCCGGGCCGCCCAAGTAAAAAAATAAAGAATTGACGATAACACGCGAATGGTAACCATTTTTTCTTATCTTTGGACCTTTAAAAATATAGATTATTCTTAATAAGATAAATATTTATGGCAGAATTAGTTAAGGGAAAAATTTCCCAAATTATCGGAGCGGTTGTGGACGTTCATTTCGATGAAGACTGCACCCTTCCTAATATTTACGACGCTTTGGAAGTCGTTAAAGAGAACGGCGAAAAGCTGATTTTGGAATGCGAGCAAGACATTGGTGAGAACACCATGCGCTGCATTTCCATGGACTCAACCGACGGTTTGCACCGTGGAATGGAAGCCATCGCCACGGGCAAGATGATCACCGTACCTACAGAAAACATTGCAGGTCGTTTGCTGAACGTTATCGGTGAAAGCATCGACGGTGTAGGCCCAGTAAACTCCGCTAAACGCAGTGAGATTCACAGAAATCCGCCTACATTCGACAACCTATCCACATCACAAGACGTTTTGTTTACCGGTATCAAGGTCATCGACTTGATTGAGCCATACGCAAAAGGTGGTAAGATCGGTTTGTTTGGTGGTGCTGGTGTAGGCAAGACCGTGTTAATCATGGAGATGATCAACAACATCGCCAAGAACTATGGTGGTACCACGGTATTCACCGGTGTTGGCGAGCGCACCCGTGAAGGTAACGACTTGTTGCGCGAGATGCTCGAGTCAGGCGTAATTCGTTACGGCGACGACTTCTTGAAGAGCATGGAAGAAGGCGGCTGGGACCTTTCCAAGGTTGACCAGAACGAGTTGGCAAAATCGCAGGCAACCCTCGTGTTCGGCCAGATGAACGAACCTCCTGGGGCACGTGCTCGTGTGGCATTGTCGGGTTTGACCGTTGCGGAAGGTTACCGTGATGGCGACGAAACGACCGGCGGCAAGGACATTTTGTTCTTCGTGGACAACATCTTCCGTTTCACGCAGGCCGGTTCTGAGGTATCCGCATTGTTGGGCCGTATGCCATCAGCTGTAGGTTACCAACCCACGTTGGCCACCGAGATGGGTACGATGCAAGAGCGCATCACCTCCACCAAGCGTGGATCCATCACATCCGTGCAGGCCATCTACGTGCCTGCCGACGACTTGACCGACCCGGCACCGGCAACCACCTTCTCGCACTTGGACGCCACCACCGTATTGAGTCGTAAGATCTCCGAGTTGGGTATCTACCCTGCCGTTGACCCATTGGATTCCACCTCACGTATTCTTTCTCCTGAAATCGTGGGTGAGGAGCACTACCGCACCGCACAGCGCGTAAAGGAGACCTTGCAACGCTACAAAGAGTTGCAAGACATCATCGCCATCTTGGGTATGGAAGAACTCTCTGAGGAAGACAGAAAGACCGTACACCGCGCACGTCGTGTACAACGTTTCATGTCGCAACCGTTCCACGTTGCCGAACAGTTCACGGGCATTCCGGGCAAGTTCGTAAGCATTGAAGACACCATCAAGGGTTTCAACATGATTTTGGACGGCGAGCTCGACTACCTGCCTGAAACCGCATTCAACTTGGTAGGTACCATCGAAGAGGCTATCGAAAAGGGTAAAAAGGAATTGGCTGCTTCTAAATAGTTGACGATATGAACTTAGAAATCAGAACCCCCGACCGCTCCGTCTATAGTGGCGAAGTAAGTCTGATACAGCTTCCGGGCATTGATGGTCTGTTCGAGATTCTCGAGCACCACGCGCCGCTGGTTGCGGCCTTGAAGAAGGGCGCCATCAAAATTCAGGACGCCAGTCAACAGACACAAAGTTTTGACATCAACGGCGGTGTTGTGGAAGTACTGCAGGGCAAAGTCCTGGTACTCGCCGAATAGCAGCGTTCGTTACACTATAAAAAAGAGGATCTTCAGAAATGAGGATCCTCTTTTGCATTATTCAGTCTTGTCCTATAATAGCGTTACAATAAAAAGAGTAACGAAATGGAAAAACAAGAGAACAAGTACGTTAAGCGTACGCAAAAGGACTAGTCCTTTCGCTTCGTCCTCCCAGATTGGAGATTCCGCTGCACTGCGTTTGCGGAATGGGGCAACATCCTCGCGGGACATAGCATAATGGGCGGCGGCAAATCGCATCTTACCTTTGCACACCCGTGGCGCCGCCGCCCATTCCTATTTTCCCACCCAATGCGCACCCCATTCCGCGAGTTTGCGCAGCAAACGAAGCGGAATCCCCATGCCACAGGAATGTAAAACGTCTTTCGTCCTCCCGGGTTGGGGATTCCGCTGCACTACGTTTGCGGAATGGGGCGACATCCTCGCAGAGAAGTTTAATGTATCCCAAAACCGAAAGAGGTTAGCTTTATATTTAGCACAACAAAATTAACAAAACAGGCTGAATCTCTCTCAAGGTTCAGCCTGTTTTTGCCTTTGGAAATTTTTCCAAGCAGTTATAAGGAATCGTCTATTGCTCGATTAGCGGTTGTTCAGCCAGTTGGTAACATTGGCTTCAATGCGAGCGGCGGCGTTGTCGGTGTCGGCAGGCACGAACTTTTCGCCCACGATATTCTCGTACAGCTCGATATAGCGGTTGGTGATGCCGTTAACCACCTCCTCGGTCATCTCAGGAACCTGTTGTCCCTCTTGACCTTGGAAGCCGTTGGCCATCAGCCATTCGCGAACAAACTCCTTGGAGAGTTGTTTTTGAGGTTGACCAGCAGCGAAGTTCTCTTCATAGCCCTTTGCATAGAAATAGCGGGAAGAGTCTGGGGTGTGAATTTCGTCGATCAAATAGATCTTATCGTTAGCCTTACCGAACTCGTATTTGGTGTCCACCAGGATAAGGCCTTGTTTTGCAGCGATTTCAGAACCGCGTTGGAACAGTTTCATCGTATAGTCTTCCAAAACGGCATAATCTTCTGGAGAAACCAAGCCTTGAGCCAAGATTTCTTCTTTAGAGATATCGGCATCGTGTTCGCCCTGTTCTGCCTTGGTCGTCGGGGTGATGATAGGAGTTGGGAACTTTTGGTTTTCCTTCATACCTTCCGGAAGGATGTTGCCGCACAGGTTGCGACCGCCGTTTTTGTAGAAGCGCCAAGCGCTGCCACAGAGATAACCGCGAACGATCATCTCCACAGGGAAGCCTTTACAAAGAATGCCGGCGGTAACCATAGGATCTGGGGTAGCGAGCTTCCAGTTCGGACAGATGTCGCTGGTAGCGTCCAAGAACTTAGCGGCAATCTGGTTGAGGATCTGACCTTTGCAAGGGATGCCCTTAGGAAGGATAACATCGAATGCGGAGATGCGGTCGGATGCCACCATCACCAGCACGTCGTCATTAATATTATAAACGTCACGTACTTTTCCGTGATAAACACTTTTCTGTTTTGGGAAATTAAATTCGGTATGTGTAATAGCTGCCATATTGTAGATTTTTTTAACGGCCGCAAAGATACAAAAACACACGACACAATCGCCAACCCCACGCCATCGGAAAATCGCTTTTTGCCTACTGCTTTTTAGCATTAGGCTTACTACCTTTTTTTGTATCTTTGCCGCCGATTTTGAAATACTATGGATAACTTTGACGATATACGACCCTATAACGACGAAGAGGCCTACCAAGCCTTCCTTCGTTTGATGGATGATGCTCGTTTTCAGGATGCTATGGTCAAATTTCTTCCCAGCTACAGCTTGGAGGAGATGCGTCGCGACTTTGCGACTTTCCATACCATAGATGAGCTGCAAGTCAATTTTTTCAAAAAATGGGTAGATATGTTCGTCTCCCAGACCACTTCTGGCGTGTCCATCAAGTGCATGGAAGAGATCGTCAACGGTCAAGCATACCTTTACATCAGCAACCACCGCGACATCACGTTTGACACCTCGATGTTGGAGTATTACTTTTTCACGCACAAGATACATTCCTCCCGCATTGCCATAGGCAACAACCTCATCAACACGCCGGTGTTGGACGAGATTGCCCGCATCAACCGTATGTTTCTGGTCATCCGATCCGGTTCCCTGCGCGAGAAGTTGATGAACACCAAGCGCTTGTCGGCGTACATTCAGAAGAGCATCTTTGAAGAAAACGAATCCGTGTGGATCGCCCAGCGCGACGGCAGAACCAAAGACGGGTACGACTATACCAAGCAAGGATTGGTGAAGATGTGTTCCATGGGTCACGACAAAGACCTGATCGAGACCTTGAAGAAGTTGAAGATCACGCCGATGGCCATCTCCTACGAATATGAGCCGTGCGACCAGTTGAAGGCACGCGAGTTGTCGCTGAGCGAAAACGGGCACTACGAAAAGCGCCCGGGCGAGGACTTCGACAGCATCAAGCACGGGCTGTTCGACCCGAAGGGACACGTGAGTGTTGTGATTGGCAAGACCTTGAACGAAGAGTTGGACGAAATCCCGACCGACATCTCCAACAACGACAAGCTCTACCATGTCTGCCGACTCATCGACCACCAGATCTACCAGAACTACAAGCTCTATCCGAACAATTACATTGCCAACGATTTGATGCACGGAACGAATCGCTATGCGGAATTCTACACTCCAGAAGAGAAAGCACATTTCGAGCAATATCTGCACAGGAAATCCATCGTTCAAGATGTTGCTGAAGAAAAGATGATGCGCTACCTGCTGCAAATCTATGGCACGCCCGTAGAGAATCATTACAACATGCCTATTAACAACAAATAATAAAAGAAAAACAACAGAATAATGGATGAAATTCAACCCCCGTCGGCTACTAAAATCCTCATCATCCGATTGAGTTCAATCGGTGACATCGTGCTGACCACCCCCGTGATTCGGGCTGTAAAACAACAAGTTCCTGGTGTCGAATTACACTTTCTCACCAAGAAGGCCAACGAAAACGTCGTACTCCCCAACCCTCACATCGACAAAGTACACGTTTATGATAGCAAAAGCAAGAAGGCCGTATTCGAAGAACTTAAAGCCGAACATTTTGACTATATCATTGACCTGCAACGCAACCATCGTTCCCGACAAGTTCTGCGCAATGTCAAGGTTCACTCCTCAACCTTCAGGAAACTGAATTTCAGGAAATGGCTAAGCGTACGATTAAAGTTGAACTTCTTGCCAGACGTTCATATCGTGGAACGCTACTTTGAAAACCTTTACGAAATAAATGTCAGAAATGACAAAAAAGGGCTGGAATTCTACATTCCAGAAGATGCTGGCTTTGACGAGGACGATCTGCCAATGGTTTTTGAAGATGGGTTCGTGGCCGTTGTTTTGGCAGGCCAATACGAAACCAAGCGCATTCCTGCTGAGAAAATCATCGAGATTGGCAGCATCTTGCACAAACCAATCATGCTGTTAGGCGGCAAGGATGTCATCAATGTTGGCGAGGACATCGTGGCAGAGTTGGGCGACCGCGCCTACAATGGCTGCGGCAAGTACACCTTGTATCAGTCCTGCTCCATCCTAAAGCAAGCCGACTGCGTTATCACGGGCGACACCGGTTTGATGCACATAGCAGCTGCTTTTGAAAAGCCCACGGCCGTGTTGTGGGGCAATACCATCCCTGAGTTCGGCATGTACCCGTATATGCCAGGCAACCGCAACAACTTCCGCAACTTTGAAGTTTGTCCACTACGCTGCCGTCCTTGCTCCAAGTTAGGTCATCACAAATGTCCTCGCAAGCATTTCAAATGCATGAATGAAATACCTGCAACCGAGGTTGCCGACTGGATTAATAGATTTTAACAAGAATGAAGAAACAACACTTTGCAAACCCTGTCACCCTTGAAGGCAACGTCCTCTTCCTTTCGGACGCCCACTTGGGCGCGCCTACCCTTCAGGAAAGTAAGCAAAGAGAAGATTCTATCATTCAACTTATTGAAACAACATCCGATAACATCCAACACCTATTCCTTTTAGGTGACATCTTTGACTTCTGGTTTGAATACAAGCACGTGGTACCCAAAGGGCATTTTAGATTTTTTAACACCCTTTACAATCTGAACCAAAAAGGGGTCAACCTCTATTATTTCACCGGAAACCACGACATGTGGGTACGCGACTACTTCACCGAGTCGTTCAACTGCAAGGTGTTTCATCAAGAGCAAGCCTTTGTCATCAATGGCAAGCGCTGTATGATCGGACACGGCGACGGTCTGGGTGGAAAGCAGTACCGCTACCGACTCATCAAGTGGATCTTCAACTTCGGTCCCGACCGGGTACTCTACAGCATGTTGCATCCGCGGCAGGCGTTTGCCATTGCCCAACACTTCTCCAAAACCAGCAGGGCGTCGCACTCCGACGAGGTGTTCACCTTCCGCAACGAAGGCGAGCACCAGGTGCAATACGCGCGACAACTTCTCGCCAAAGAACCTGTTGACTACTTCATCTTCGGGCACCGACACATCCCGATGCGCTACCCCTTGAATGAACATTCAACGTTTTTTAACACGGGCGACTGGCTAAAGAATTTCAGCTACATCACCTTCTGTCAAGGTGACCAGGAGCCTACGCTACATTATTATTCACAAGAACCCTCCACAAATAAGGAACTATGAACTTAGAGAACACACATACCACACCCGATTACAGCAACCACCACGCCGGATTCGTAAACATCATTGGCAACCCCAATGTAGGCAAAAGCACCCTGATGAACCAATTGGTGGGCGAAAAGATCTCGATTATGACCTCCAAGGCGCAAACCACGCGCCACCGCATCAAAGGCATCGTGAACGGCGACGACTACCAGATCGTCTATTCCGACCTCCCTGGCGTGTTAGACCCTGCCTATATGATGCAGAAGATGATGATGCGCTTCGTCATCGATTCCCTGCAAGATGCCGACATCATCCTCTACCTCATCGAGTGTGGTGAAACCAAATACAATGAAGAACTCATTGAGAAAATCAAACGATTAGGTCGTCCTATCGTTCTCATCATCAACAAGATTGACAAATACACTGCCGAGCAGGTGGCGGAAGCGGAAACCTTCTGGAAGCAAGTATTTCCAGAGTCCGACGTCTTCGCAATCTCTGCGTTAAAAAATATCAACACCGAGGTGGTACGCAATCGCATCATCGAGTTGCTGCCGGTTTGTCCGCCCTACTTCCCGAAAGACGCCCTCACCGACCGTCCGATGCGTTTCTTCGTATCCGAACTCATCCGCGAGCAAATCCTGCTTCAATACAAAAAGGAAATCCCTTACAGCGTTGAAGTAGTGGTGGAGAGCTACAAAGAAGACGAGAACATCATCCGCATTGGCGCCACCTTATATGTGGAACGCACCACGCAAAAGGCCATCATCATTGGCAGCAAAGGTGCGGCCATCAAGAAGTTGGGCTCCGATGCAAGACTTTCCATCGAAGACTTTCTGCAGAAGCACGTCTTCCTGGACCTCTCCGTCAAGGTGCTCAAAGACTGGCGAAACAGCGAACTGCACATGAAACGTTTCGGCTACGACTACGGCGACTAACCCATTCCACGAATAAAAACAACCGTCTATATTATGGCAATACTGGTAAAAAACATCAAGCAACTGGTTCAAGCAGAACCGAAGAAAATAAAATTCAGAGCAGGTAAAGAGATGCAGAATCTTCCGGTTATCGACAATGCCTATTTGCTCACCGAGGGTGACAAGATCAAAGATTTCGGCAAGATGGAAGACCTCAACGCCTCCATTTTGGCAAAAGTCAAAGAGCCCATTGAAGAGATCGACGCCACGGGCCGTTTGGTATTCCCGTCCTTCTGCGACTCGCATACGCACATCGTGTACGCAGGCACCCGCGAGGTGGAATACATCGACAAGATCAAAGGGTTGAGCTACGAAGAAATCGCGCAACGCGGGGGTGGCATTCTCAACTCCGTATTGCGTTTGCACAACACCTCCGAAGAAGAGCTCTACGACGCTGCTTGGCAACGTTTGGAAGAGATGGCCTCCTACGGTACCGGCGCCGTTGAAATCAAGAGCGGTTATGGTCTTTCCACCGAGGACGAGCTCAAGATGTTGCGCGTCATCCGCCGATTGAAAGAGAACTCCCCGATGCTCATCAAGTCCAACTTCCTGGGCGCGCACGCCGTGCCAGCACAGTACAAGCAAAATCCGGACGAATACGTGGACCTCATCATCAACGAGATGATTCCGATGGTGGCTGCCGAAGACCTGGCCGACTTCATCGACGTGTTCTGCGACAAGGGTTTCTTCACCTGCGAGCAGACCGAACGCATGTTGATGCAAGGTATCAAATACGGTTTGCGTCCTAAGATTCACGCCAACGAGCTGGACTACTCCGGTGGTATCCAAGTGGGTGTGAAGTACAATGCCTTATCTGTTGACCACCTCGAATATACGGGCGATGAAGAGATTGCCGCACTAAAAGGCAGCGAAACAATGCCAACGATCCTGCCGGGTGCAGCCTTCTTCTTAGGTATGGTATGCGCCCCTGCCCGCAAGATGATGGAAGCCGGTCTGCCCGTTGCGTTAGCCTCCGACTTCAACCCGGGTTCTTGTCCTTCCGGCAACATGCAGTTAGTAGTGGCTATGGGTTCTGTAATGTACAAGATGCTGACGGAAGAAGCCATCAACGCTACCACCATCAACACGGCATACGCCTTGGGTGAACACGAGGTGGTAGGTACCATCACCAAGGGCAAGAAAGCCAACTTCTTCATCACCAAGCCAATGGATACCATCTACTTTATGAGCTACGGCTTTGGTAGCAACAAGGTGGATCAATGCTTCCTGAATGGCAAACGTGTATAACCTAACTCAAACATAAACACAAACATAACCGCGCACGGTAGAAATACTATGCGCGGTTTTTGTTTGCTTATTTACGATAACTATAATACGTATTGGCGGCATAAGCGGCTACAAAGCTTACCATCCTAACGGTTACCTTTTCAACCATTCCGTATGTGTGTAGGGTTTCTCTTCCAAGTTAAAACATCCTTTTTTAATACCGTGCATCCCGTAGTAGTATTTCATGATCTCTTGGATATCCTTTTCGTAATCTCCGGTAGGGTAAAACACGCCGCCAACGCCAAGTGTTCGAGAGCGGAAGTCGATGTGTGTCAAACATATCGGCACCTCTGCTGCGACGGCAATCTGATAGAAACCGCGTTTCCAGCGGTCCACGCGCTTGCGGGTGCCTTCCGGACAGATAATGTAAGCCATTTCGTCCGACTTCTTAAGCAGGTCGGCCGCAAAGGCGGTAACATTGCGTACGTGCTGACGGTCAACAGGCACGGCGCCCAGCGCCTTGAGAATAGGTCCCATTGGGAAGACAAAAAACTCTCTTTTAATGGCAATACATGCCTTCAACCTCAAATGGGAGACCATAAGGCGTCCCAGAATAAAGTCGTAGATAGACGTATGAGGTGCCATCACCATCACGCACTTCTTCACGTCGGGAGCCGCATTGGGCAACGGGCGAAAACGCAATATCCTTAATATAGTACTTGCAACAGACATCGTATTAGTTTTCTGTTATTACAACATTATTTTCAATCTCAATACTCATAGGTAGTCCCAGGCGGATGGCGCGGTTGTCGGAGAGATGGCCGGCAGGGAAGTTGAAAAAGACGGGGAAGTTGTAACCTTCGCAATGTTCGGCCACTATTTCCTCAGCATTTTTCCCATACGGGATAGTATTGTCGTGCATATCGCTCAAGTGTCCCACTATCAATCCTGCCAACTTCGACAACTTGCCGTTGCGTTCCAGGTTGGTCATCATTCTATCGATATGATAAAGATATTCGTCGAGGTCCTCAATAAACAGGATTTTGCCATCGGTATTCAGGTCGGAAGGGGAGCCGAGCAGGGAGTAGAGCATCGAGAGGTTGCCACCCACCACGGGGGCAGTCACATTGCCCAGTCGGTTCAACGGGTGCAAAGGCAATTCGTACGACAGGGGTTCGCCCTTCAGGGCAGCAATGAAAGTCTGGGTTGCCGGGGTATCATACATACCCTCCTTCACACTGATAGGCATGGTAGTATGGAGGGTCGCAATGTTAAAATTTCGATGAATATGATTATGAAAGACCGTCACGTCGCTATAGCCGCAAATCCATTTGGGGTGTTGACAGAAGAAGGAGAAGTCGAGTCTATCGATAATACGGGCAGAACCGTAACCACCACGGGCACACCATATTGCCTTCACCTCTGGGTTGTCCAATAAGTCCTGGATATACGCTGCGCGTACGGTCTCATCACCGGCAAACTGATGGTGTTGAGCAAAGAGGCGGTTGTCATAATAAATGTTAAAACCGGCCTTTTCAAGCATAGCCACTGCCGGTGCAAGTTCTTCTTGGGAGATCTTGCGTGCTGGAGCCGCAATGGCTATCGTATCACCGCTTTTCAAATAGGGAGGAATTATCATAATGCAATACCGTTGCGGGTTAAGGCCTCGCGTGTAATCTTGCGGAGGAGTTCGCGTTCCGCCACATTGTTATAGAAACGTTTATTATGTTTTCGCACTTTATTTTTATGGAAGCAGCATCCGGTAACGCCTTCAAATTCGGGATTCAACGCAGCGGTGAGCATCGTTTCGGCGCCCTCTTCGGGCGTGTTGATGAGCGGACGGAAAATCCAGTCGCACAACTTGTCCACCACGATATTGCCTTGACGAATGATGCCGGTGCTCACGATATCGGGGTCGGCCACATTGATGCAGATGTCACGTTTTTTCCACTCCTCAGCCACGTCGAGCATAAAGTAGTAGAGTGCGCGTTTGGAGTTTCCGTACGTGGTGAAGCGGTTAAACTTCTTGTCGTTCGTTTCGGAGAGAAAATCGGCTTTGATTTTGCCCACCGCGTACGCGAGCGAAATCATGCTAACAATGCGGGTGCCCTGTCCCATAATTGGCAACAGTGCATGGGTCAATGTATAGTGTCCCAGATAGTTGACGGCGGCAGTATATTCCACACCATTCACGCTGTTTTTGGCACCATGACAGAGTACGCCGGCGTTGTTGAGGAGGATTTGCAACGTACCGAAGTCGCGTTTCACCTCATCGGCGAAGCGAACCACATCGTGCAGATCGCCCAAATCGACCTTCTTAAGGTGCAGCGACGCACCCGTTTCCTGACGGATTTGATCATACACTGGACGTGCCACATCCACATCATAGCATGCCATAATCACCTCATAACCAGCCTTTGCCAACGTACGAGTGTGGATTGTTCCCATACCACCATCGGCACCTGTAACTAATGCTATACCTTTATTCATCTTCAAATTTTTAAAGCGGCAAAGGTAATAAAAAAGGGCAACTATATATCTGTTGGCACAACAATCATTTTAGCAAGAGGCAGGAGGCAGTAAGCAGGAGACAGTAAGCAGGAGGGATGTGTGCACCGTGGCTATGCAGACAAAGAGTCCGAAGTTAATGCGGACCAGCCAAGGAATACATATTCTATACCACGTTTACAAACACCTTTCATTTTGTTAATAACTTTTTTGAACATTTAAGGGGGGGTAGAAAATACTATTTTTGCGCCCTCAAATTTATACATCACAAATATGAAAAAAACATTCTTTTGGACATTCCTGTTCCTATTCACCCTTTCAGGTTATGCTCAGCACACAAGCAACGCCTCTTCCCCCAAAAAACATCACATTGAGATTTCCGTAGGAGAGCCCTTTACCTCCTTATGGTGTTTAAATCTGCAATTTATGAACAATCGAGCAGAAGATCATATCTTCCATGAATGGGACTATTCCAACCGTCCTGCCATAAACGTCGGTTATGCGGAAGAATATTTTGTTTTACCAATAACCGTTGGCTATTTCTATCAGCTTTTGGATTGGCTTCAGATTGGAGGCGAAATCTCCACCATGTCGGATGCCGACGTAAGAAAAACCTGGAATGGCGACAGGCTGGCACAATTTCTCCAAACGAACCTGTATATTGCTGCAGGTGCCCGTTTCAACTACTATCACAAGAACATCACGGATTTATATTCCGGTCTGTTGCTGGGTACAAACATCCGTTTTCTCTCCTCCGATGCAGACCATCTGTTGCACACAAGAGCCCGATTCACCTGGCAAGTCACCGCATTAGGCGTCCGATTTGGCAAACAGGTATATGGCACGGTTGAACTGGGTTACGGATACAAAGGCATCGTAAGTGCAGGCATTGGAGCCCGACTCTAACGAAAAGACAAAAGAGGAAACGCCCAACACGTTTCCTCTTTTTGTTTGAAGAAATATATTCACTTGAATACCGTTTTTTTACTATCTTTGCGACCTTTAAAAAATTAGAACCGATGTTACAAATTCAACTTTTAAGAGAAAATCCTCAAGAGGTTATTGACAGACTGAAAATCAAGAATTTCGACGCTACCGAGCTGGTCAATGAAATTCGTCAATTAGATACAGACACCCGCACACTCAAGAAAAATTTGGACGACAATCTGATGGAGCAAAACCAAGGCGCCAAGAAGATCGGACAACTTTTCAAAGAGGGCAAAGGTGCCGAAGCTACCGAGTTGAAAGCTCGCATGGCAGAACTGAAAGAAGCCGAAAAGAGCGGTCGCGCACAACTTCAAGAAATGGAAGCTGAACTGCTGAACAAGATGGTGTTGCTGCCGAACCTGCCAAACGCTGCCGTAGCTCCTGGCAAGGGTGCTGAAGACAATGAAATCGTTTACACGGAAGGTGATGCTTCCAACTTCGACTACGAAGCAATGCCTCACTGGGACTTGGTGAAGAAATACGACATCATCGACTTCGAACTCGGCAATAAAATCACTGGCGCCGGTTTCCCAGTTTACAAAGGCAAAGGTGCCCGCATGCAACGTGCGTTGATCGACTTCTTCCTCGACAGCGCCGTAGAGGCAGGCTTCACCGAAATCCAACCGCCTTACATGGTGAACGAAGACTCTGCATACGGCACCGGTCAACTGCCCGACAAAGAAGGTCAAATGTATCACTGCCAGGTAGATAACTTCTACCTCATCCCAACCGCCGAGGTTCCTGTCACCAACATCTACCGCGACGTTATCCTCAAAGAGGGTGACTTCCCAATGAAGAATTGTGCCTACTCCGCTTGTTTCCGTCGCGAAGCCGGTTCCTACGGCAAAGACGTTCGCGGTTTGAACCGTCTGCATCAATTCGACAAAATCGAAATCGTGGTTGTAGAACATCCAGACCGTTCCTATGAGACCTTGGAAAAGATGACCAACTACTGCAAGGGTCTGCTCACCAAGTTGGGTTTGCCATTCCGCGTGCTTCGTCTTTGTGGTGGCGACATCAGTTTCACCTCTGCCCTCACCTACGACTTGGAAGTTTACTCCAAAGCACAACAAAAGTGGCTGGAGGTTAGTTCCGTATCCAACTTCGAATCCTATCAGGCAAACCGTTTGAAACTAAGATTCAAAGACGGCTCTGGAAAAACACGTTTGGCACACACCCTCAACGGTAGCGCCTTGGCATTACCACGCGTTTTGGCTGCCATCCTCGAAAACTACCAGACCGACAAGGGCATCGTCGTTCCTGAAGTCCTTCGTCCATACACCCATTTTGACATCATCGACTAACGTCTGAAATGAAAAGAATACTCCTTGCCCTTCTCCTCGTCTTCTCGTTGGGCGCTCTGTTCGCACAGCAGAGTGACGATGAGAAGTTGGCTTTGCAGTACTATAAAGACAAGGAGTTCGATAAAGCCATCGTACTCTTTGAAAAGATACAATCCAAGACCCCCAACTCGTACATTTACTATTATTATTACGCTTCGCTGATGGAGTTGGAGCGTTACAGCGAGTTGGAAAAGCTTTGCAAGAAACAGATCAAGAATTTCCCTAACGTACAGCGTTACAAGGTAGATCAAGGATATGCCTACGAGCGCGCCGGGGAGCATGCCAAATCGGAGAAGATCTACCAAGAACTTCTCAAAGAGCTTCCCGCCAAGGAGTTTTCCATCCTGGAGTTGTACAACGCCTTTTACGCACGAGCCAAGTACGACTACGCCATCGAAACGATTCTGCGTGGCCGCCGCCTGATGAACAACCCGCAACTGATGTCGAAGGAGCTGATATCGCAGTACCAGCAACTGAATCAAACGGGAAAAATCGTGGACGAGCTCATCTCCGTAGTAAAAGACGACGACGACAAGAACCTGGAGCAGGCAAAGACCTCCATCCAGAACCTCTTGATGGACGACGATGACAACCAACGGTATCTTATGATCAAGGGTGCCTTGCAAAAGGCCTCTCAGAAAAACCCATCAACGCTCAGTTATATGTCTTTACTTTTCTGGATCAACCAGTTGCACAAAGACTATGACGAAGCTTTGATCTTGGCCAAGGCCATCGACAAACGTAAGAAAATCGAGTGTATCAACACCTACGATTTAGCTTGTGTAGCTGCCGACAACCGCGACTACGCCACCGCCATCGAGGCGTTGAAATACATCATCTCCAAGGGGGAAGAAGCCATCAACTTCGTCAACGCCCAGATGAAGATCCTGGACGTTCGCTATCAGCAGTTGTCAGAGTCGTCGCCCATCCGAATGGTAGATGCCGTAAGCTTAGAGAAAGACTTCAAAAAGGCGCTGGATGAAAACGGCCTACACGCGGGTACTTCCGACTGGATTCGCAAGTATGCGCACCTGTTGGCCTTCTACGTAAACAAGCCACAAGAGGCGGTGGACATCCTCAACCAGGCGATGAACAATGCCACCCGCGATGCCAAAGAGCGCAACCTCTACAAGATTGACTTGGCAGATGTTCAACTCTATATGGGCAACGTTTGGGATGCCACGCTCAACTACTCACAAGTTGACAAAGACCTACCCAACGACGAGTTGGGCAACGAAGCCAAATTCAAAAACGCCAAACTCTCCTTCTACATTGGCGAGTTCGACTGGGCGAAGAGTCAGCTCGACGTGCTCTCTGCCGCCACCACCAAACTCATCGCCAACGACGCCATCTACTTCTCGCTCCTGATTTCCGACAACCAGGAAGAAGAGGAGGAAGAGGACAACGACGACCAAGACACCACCTATCTCCTCTTTGAGCATCAGACCCAGAATCTTCCGTTGAAAAAATATGCAGAAGCCGACTTCCTCATCTTCCAAAACAAAGACGATCAAGCGCTTATATTGCTCGACTCCGTTATCACGCTCTCTCCCGTAGGTACCTTAGTGGACGACGCCCTCTATCAGAAAGCCTTGATTTACATCAAGCGCAAAGACTATCTAGGGGCAGAAGCGTTGCTCAAAAACATTGAAGAAAACCACGGCTCCGAACTGTTGGCCGATGATGCTATTTTCAAATTGGCGGAGCTTTATGAATACTACATCAAAGATCTCCCGAAAGCGATGGAGTATTATCAGAAAATCATGCGAGACTTCAGCGGCAGCCTTTACGTGGTTGACGCCCGTAAACACTACAGAGCGCTGCGAGGCGACAACATTGAATAAGTCAAACATCTATGTACGTAAACGAAAAAGATAAAGTTAGAGCCAAAAAGAGACTCGGACAGCACTTCCTCAAAAACGAAGACATCGCTCGACGGATTGCAGAAGCCGTAACCACACCCAATGCCAGCGTACTGGAAATTGGTCCAGGCATGGGCGTGCTTACCCAGTTTTTGCTGCAACAACCCTTCAAAGACTTCTCCGTCATTGAGTTGGACGAAGAGTCGGTAGCCTACCTGCAGGAACACTTTCCGCAACTGGGCGACAACCTCATCGCCGGCGACTTCCTCCGCTTCGACTTAGGCGCACGATATCCCGACAAGTTCGTCATCGTGGGCAACTTCCCTTACAACATCTCCTCCCAGATACTTTTCAAGATGCTGGACTACAAAGACCAGGCGGTAGAGTTGGTAGGGATGTTCCAGAAAGAAGTTGGCGAACGCATCACAGCTACGGCGGGTAAAAAGCAATACGGCATTGTAAGTGTATTGCTGCAAGCCTATTACGACACAGAATATCTCTTCACCGTGGGAGAAAATGAGTTCAACCCACCACCAAAGGTGAAGTCTGCAGTAGTTCGAGTAGTCCGCAACTTCAACAAGAAGCTCAACTGTGACGACGAAAAGTTCAAGCTGGTCGTAAAAACGGCCTTCAACTACCGTCGCAAGACCTTGCGCAACGCCTTGCAGACCCTGGCGTTCCCTGCCGAATTTGTGGCATCAGACCCCATCTTCACCAAGCGTGCCGAACAACTTTCCATCGAAGATTACGAACGTTTGGCCAACATGTTGGCGTAATCAATAGAACACGGAACAAGAATAATATCTAACTAAATCAAGGAATTATGAAAAAAGTTTTATCAATCATGATCATGCTCAGTGCAATCATCTTGACCAGTTGCGGTGACGGCAACAAAGGAGCAGCAAGTAAGATTATTGGACACTATTATTGCAATCCAAATGTAACTGCAAATCCGCAGTTCCACTTCATAGAGGACGGCTCAGCAACCTATACATACTGGGATTACAGTTATAACTTCCACACAGTAAGTCATCTGGTGTACACCATTAGCGGAAAAAGAGTTGAAGTTAAATACGACAACAGTGGTTATTGGACAGATGGTCAGGCTGGTCAATTGTTGCGTGGCTTCACGTATCATCCAAGCGACAACACACTTATTGCAGACGATGGTGAGAGATTCATCATGCTGTTATCCAAATGAAGTTACCAATAAAAAGTTATGTATCCACCTTTCCGAACCGCCAACCGACAAACGTAAAGAAAACGACAAGCAAGGTGAGTAAATGAAATGGCAACGCATGGAATAATAATGATTACATCGGATAAAATGACTATCTTTGCACGCGGTATTGCTATTCAAAGAAACAAACATTCTATTGTTTAACAATGTTGAATATCAATATCTTAACATTGATTACCAACTTACTATATCCTACCAAGATGAAAAAAATAATTTATATCAGTGCCATCCTGATCATGATGGTTACCAGCTGTGCCTCACAAAAGAAATTGGTGTCTTTGGACAAAGAGACCAACCAAGTAGAACTCAAGAAAGGTCAATCCTGTGAGATTCAATTCCGCACCAACGCCTCTACCGGTTACTGGTGGCAGTTGATCAACAGCAACGAAATCACCGTCGTTGACTCCATTGGAAAACGTTACGAAAGCGATGCACCAAAGGGTATGGTGGGTGCCTCTTCCGAGTTGTTCTGGAAGTTTGAAGCTAAAGAAAAAGGTGAGCAAACCCTGCATTTCGTTTATGCCCGCGACAAAGTGGACGAAGCTATCAGAACCCGCGACGTGACGATAACCGTCAAGTAATGAACACTCCGAAACTATATGTGGCCATTCCGGCCATGGATGAGCTGCAAGATCTTCCGGCAACGCTGCAAGACCTTGCAGCTCAATCTGCTATATCCTCCTTTGAAATCTACATCTGCGTCAATCAGCCGGAGGAGTATTGGCAGAATCCGGATAAAAAACAGATCTGCGATAACAACCAGCAGCTGCTTCGTTGGTTGACAGAACACGCAGAAAAAAACATCCACGTTCTGGACTATGCCTCTCCAGGGAAAGGCTGGACGGGCAAGAAGTTTGGCGTGGGCTGGGCACGCAAAGTGCTGTTCGACCACATCCTGACGTTTGCCAATCCCGATGACATCATCGTCAGTTTAGATGCCGACACTCGCATCCGTCCCGGTTATCTTTCCTCCATCCTCACGAACTTCAAAGAACATCCAGCGGTTCCAGCCATCTCCGTGCCTTACTACCATCCGCTTACGGACGAAGAGGCCAACGACCGTGCCATCCTGCGCTACGAGATGTATATGCGAAACTATGCCATCAACCTGTACAAGATTGGCAGTCCGTACAGTTTCACGGCCGTGGGCTCGGCCATCGCTATGCGGGCGAAAGCTTTGCGCAAAATTGGCGGAATCACGCCGGTGAAGAGTGGCGAGGACTTCTACTTAGTGCAAAAACTTCGCAAGATGGCTCCCATCAGCAATTGGAACGAAGAGATGGTTTACCCCGCGGCACGCTTCTCCAACCGCGTGTTCTTCGGCACCGGTCCCGCACTCATCAAAGGCAGTCAGGGAAGTTGGGAAAGCTACCCCATCTATCATCATTCCTTATTCAAAGCCATTGATGAAACCTACCATCACCTACCCGAACTTTACACGGAAGATATTGAAACCCCATTCTTGACATTTCTGCAACAGCAGATGCCCAACACGAAAAATCCGAACGAAAGCATCTGGCAGAGCATTCGCAACAATGTCAAGGACTTACCACATTTCGTGCAAGCCTTTCACGAAAAAGCGGATGGTCTTCGAATCCTGCAATTTTTAAGACAGGAACACAAAGAAAAAACGATGGCAGAAGAAAGCGCCCTTTACGAAAATCTGAAACATTGGATTGGCGATGCCACTCCGGATTGGTATCACGAAAATAGTACCTTCGACACAATGTCCACAGAGCAACTTCAAGAACTTCGAGAGCACCTTTTCAGAATAGAAATGGACGAGCGTAAGGACAGCTCTTCAACGATTATTTAAAACACTATGTTTTAAATAATTACAACCATCATCTACCGATACACAAAATTCCTAAATTTCCTTGTCTCGCAACACCAATTTTTTTTTTATATTTGCGCTTTGTTGAAAAGCGACGTTTAACACATTAAATATTTATAAATTAATTAATTATGGAAAAAATTAAAATTGGTATCAATGGTTTTGGTAGAATCGGTAGATTAGTTTTCAGAGCCACCACCGAAAGAGATAACGTTCAAGTAGTTGCCATCAACGACCTGTTGGATGTTGATTATATGGCTTATATGTTGAAATACGACACCGTTCACGGTCCATTCGAAGGCACTGTTGAAGTTGAAGACGGCATGCTCGTAGTAAACGGCAACAAGATCCGCATCACTGCAGAAAAGGATCCTGCAAACTTGAAATGGAATGAAGTAGGTGCTGACTACGTTGTTGAATCCACAGGTTTGTTCCTCACCAAGGAATTGGCATCTGCACACTTGCAAGCTGGCGCTAAGAGAGTGGTAATGTCTGCTCCTTCCAAAGATGATACTCCAATGTTCGTAATGGGTGTTAACAACCACGAATATGCAGGTCAAGAAATCGTGTCCAACGCATCTTGTACCACCAACTGTTTGGCTCCATTGGCAAAGGTTATCAACGACAACTTCGGTTTGGTTGAAGGTTTGATGACCACCGTACACGCTGCTACTGCTACACAAAAGACCGTTGATGGTCCTTCCAAGAAAGACTGGCGTGGTGGTCGTTCCATCCTCGGCAACATCATCCCTTCTTCAACAGGCGCTGCAAAGGCTGTTGGTAAAGTTATCCCTTCTCTCCAAGGCAAGCTCACCGGTATGTCATTCCGCGTTCCTACCGCTGACGTATCTGTAGTTGACTTGACCTGTAAGATTGAAAAGGCTGCTACCTACGAAGACATCAAGGCTGCTGTTAAGAGAGCTTCTGAAAACGAACTCAAGGGCATCCTCGGTTACACAGAAGACGCTGTTGTTTCCTCTGACTTCATCAACGAAAAGAGAACATCCGTATTCGATGCTAACGCAGGTATTATGCTCAACGAACATTTCGTTAAACTCGTTTCCTGGTACGACAACGAAATCGGTTACTCCAACAAGGTTGTTGACCTCATCTGCAGCATGAACGAAACTGTAAAATTGTAATACATCCTCGCCGATAGTTTTCTATCAACCATCGGCAGATTATGCATATCGATAATCGCAGTATGGAAGATTCCTACTGCGATTATCGTTTCAAAAAACAATAGTAAACACGGTATTTTAACCTAATAAACCCAAGAAAAAAATGAAAGGTATCGTATTGGCAGGTGGTTCTGGAACACGTTTGTATCCTATCACTAAAGGTGTTAGCAAGCAGATGCTTCCCATCTATGACAAGCCTATGGTTTATTATCCCATTTCCGCATTGATGTTGGCGGGTATCCGCGACATCCTGATCATCTCCACGCCGCACGACCTTCCCGGTTTCAAACGTCTGTTGGGCGACGGTTCCGACTACGGCGTGAACTTCCAGTATGCGGAACAACCCAGTCCCGACGGCTTAGCGCAGGCCTTTATCATCGGTGAGGAGTTCATCGGCGACGACAGTGCCTGCTTAGTGCTTGGCGACAACATCTTCTACGGCAGCGGCTTTGTTTCCCTGCTCAGAAATGCGGTTAAAGATGCCGAAGAAAACAACAAAGCGACGGTTTTCGGATATTGGGTGTCCGACCCCGAGCGTTACGGCGTTGCCGAGTTCGACAAAGACGGCAACTGTATCTCCATTGAAGAGAAGCCACAAAAACCCAAATCCAACTACGCGGTGGTGGGACTCTACTTCTACCCCAACAAGGTGGTTGACATTGCCAAGACCATCAAGCCTTCGGCTCGTGGCGAGTTGGAAATCACCACCGTCAACCAAGAATTCCTTAAAGATCAGCAATTGAAGATTCAGTTGCTGAGTCGCGGTTTCGCCTGGTTAGACACTGGCACTCACGAATCGCTGTCGGAAGCTTCCACCTTCGTAGAGGTGATTGAAAAGCGCACGGGGCTGAAGATCGCCTGCTTGGAAGGCATCGCCTACCGCAACGGCTGGATTACCGCCGAGCGTCTCCAAGAAATCGCAAAACCAATGATCAAAAACCAATATGGTCAATACCTGATGGCCTTAACACAAGAAGAAAAATAGACTTCCAATGACTACCAACAACATCAAAATCATTCTTGACCTTTGCAAGAAACTCAACAAATACGCACATCGACTCACCCTGGAAGATCTGCAAAACGACGAAGCCTGTCAAGCCATCCCCAACCTGAGCCTCGACACCGTTAAGAACGTCATCAACGAGGTTCAAAACAGACTTAAACGTGGTTGCAAGATGTATGAAAACGAAGTGATCTTTCATACCGGTCCGCACCACGACGACATCATGTTGGGCATCATGCCCTTCATCAACCGACAATTGAGATCCAGAAGCAACGACATCTCCTTTGGTGTCATGACCTCCGGATTCCATTCCGTCACCAACAAGTTCCTACTTGATGCACTGAAAGACACCCTCCGTTTCATTGAAGAAGACCGTATGCTTATGATTCACTACGCCGACTTCTTCACAGAAGGGTATAAGCTCAAGTATGACAAAGACATACACCACTTCTTGGACAATGTAGCCAACCGCAATCAGGAAGAATGCCGACGTGGTTTATGCCATCGTATTGCACGCGACATGGTAGGCATCTGGGGTATGAAAAGCGTTGAAGAGTTGAAGGAAACGCTGCAGCGCACCATCGTCTTCGTGGAGAACTTCACCGAAGAGGTTCGCAAAGACCCCAACCCGGAAGTACAGACCACCATTCGCCACTGCCAAGCCCTCAAGGGTGAGATCCGTGAGTTCGAAGAAGAGTTGGTGTGGGCCTATATGGGCGTCTCCGTTGATCACGTACACCACCTTCACCTGGGGCTCTACAACAGAAAAACAGAGTTTACCGGTCCGGACTACGACACCGACGTATTTCCAGTATTAGATCATCTTCGCTACATCAACCCTACGGTCATCAGCGTGGTGATGGACGCCGGCGACATCCGTCCCGACACGCACCACAAGGTATTGCTTTCCATTGCCGAGGCCATTGAGATATGGAGCCAGGAGACCGACGTTTCCAACGTGCGCATCATCGGCTTCCGCAATGTATGGTCCACCTTCGACCCCTCCACGGCAAACACCTACGTTCCTGTATCGTTGAACTCCTTTGCCGTTTTCGAGAAGGCCTTCAACACCTCCTACCTGACCCAGGTGGTAGCCGAGTTCCCGAACCCGAACTTCGACGGAACATTCTGCGAGTTGGCCGAGAGCATCTGGGTAAGACAACTTCGCGACGTACAGTTGCTCTTGGGTAAGGACTTCTTCTACCAGAACCCAAGCGCCTTAGTGCGCGCCACACACGGTCTCATCCTCCTGAACGAGATGAGCGTGACAGACTTTTTACGAATCATCAAAGAAAAATACGCAATATGAACATTCTCGTCACTGGTGGCGCCGGTTTCATCGGCTCGCACACCATCATTGAACTGATACAAGCCCATCATCAAGTGGTGGTGATCGACAACTTGTGCAACTCCAATCCAGAGTCGTTGCGCCGTGTTGCTACCATTGTTGGCCAGGAGATACCCTTCTATAAAGCCGACATCCGAGATCGCCAACGTTTGGAGGAGATCTTCTCCAGCCATTCCATTGATGCCTGCATCCACTTTGCCGGATTAAAGGCTGTTGGTGAATCCGTTAGCATGCCTTGGGAATATTACGACAACAACATCAACGGTACGCTGACCTTGTTGGATGTGATGCGCCAGCACCATTGCAAGAACATCATCTTCAGTTCTTCCGCCACCGTGTACGGCTCTCCCGTTGAGATTCCCATCACCGAAAACTGTCCCAAAGGACAATGCACCAACCCCTACGGGTGGACAAAGAGCATGTTGGAGCAGATACTCACCGACATGCACACAGCCGATTCGGAATGGAACGTCGTACTATTGCGTTATTTCAACCCTATCGGGGCGCATCCGAGCGGTCTCATCGGTGAGAACCCCAACGGCATCCCCAACAACCTGATGCCTTACATCACCCAGGTGGCCATTGGCAAACGCGCCGAGCTGGGCGTCTTCGGCAACGACTACGACACGCACGACGGCACCGGCGTTCGCGACTACATCCACGTTGTGGACCTTGCCGCCGGACACGTCAAAGCGCTACAGGCCATCGAGCGAAACTGCGGCCTCGACATCTACAACTTAGGAACGGGCAAAGGATACTCCGTTTTGGATGTAATCCACGCCTTCGAAGAAGCAAATAACATAAAAATTCCATACAGCATTAAACCTCGACGCGCTGGAGATATCGCTACCTGCTTCTCCGACCCTTCGAAGGCCTATCGCGAATTAGGATGGCTAGCACAATACGACATCACCGAGATGTGTCGCGACAGCTGGAACTGGCAGAGAAACAATCCTGAAGGATTTTAAAATATTTGAATTATGACATTAGCATCTATACAAAGCACACTTATGAACACCTTGTTGGCGGTGACTTGGAAAGCAAATCCAATTGCCTTCCACATTGGCTCCATCGAAGTTCGATGGTATGGCATTCTGCTCGCCACCGGCTTTATGCTTGCCTATTTCACCTTCCAGAAAATCTTCAAAGTTGAAAACGTATCCCAGAAATTGTTAGATAAAATATCCATCTGGACCATCATCTGGACCATCGTAGGCTTGCGATTAGGTCATTTTCTGTTTTATGAACCAGAACAATTCATTACCAATCCGTTAGAGATTATCCTCCCTATCCACGATGGTAAATTTGTAGGATATCAAGGTCTGGCCAGTCACGGCGCAGTCATCGCTATCCTATTGTTCATCATCTATTATACTTGGAGACATAAAATCAACATTTTCTGGTTGTTAGACCGATTAGGCATCGCCATCCCTATTGCAGCCGCCTTTGTGCGTATTGGCAATCTTATGAACCATGAAATCGTAGGTAGCATCACTGACGTACCTTGGGCTTTTGATTTCATATACGGCGGCTTAGGCGTAGCAGGAACGCTCCGTCATCCTTCTCAACTATACGAATCTATCGTGTATCTGCTTGTCTTCCTGGGTTTAGCAATCTATTACTTTAAGTTTGCGAAAGGCAAAGTGGCAGCCGGACGAACATCCGGTATTACACTCTTTGTGATTTTCACCGCTCGATTTATCATCGAAAACTTTAAAGAAGTGCAAGTTGCCCGTGAAGTTGGACATGCACTGAACAACGGACAGATTTTGAGCATCCCTATCATCCTCATCGGATTAGGTCTGCTTATCTACTCTTTCGTTAAGCCTTCCTATCCGGAATGTCAGTATAAAGAAACCGGCAACGCCTATTCTAAAAAATAGATAATCCAATAATAATTATAATTAACACTCAAAAAAATGAAAAGATTCTTATTCCCAATCTTCGTACTGCTCGTAATAGGCTTCGCAGCATGTACAGGTACAAACAACTATGCAGGTAAATACGCAGGTACCTTCACTTTCATCAAAGACAGCACAACCAAGGACGGAAATGTTCGCATCACCAGCAATCCTTTGAACGAAAATGGTATTCTGCTTTACGGTTGTCTTCCTTTGACACAAACCTCCACCGGCTATTTCTCCGCAACAAGTACAAATGGTGACTACATCTCCACCATCCTCTCCTCCATCATCGGAAACAACAACTACATAAACACTGCTACAGAACAAATTAAGAACATCAAGTCAGAAGCTGTTTTCAACGGTTCCACACTGAACTTGACCATCTATTACGAAGTTCAGATCCTCTCAACCTTGCAAACCCGTGTTGAGATCATCAAATTCACTGGCGTGAAACAAGCTTAATTATCAAAAAATAAATAATTGACAATCAAAATGAAACGGTGGAATCTAATTCTTTGCTTACTGGCAATATGTGCATACATGTATGCGCAGGATTCCACCATTTCTAATGGTTACAAGGTTTTCTACTATCCTTCTGGCGTAAAATCCAGCGAGGGAACTCTCGTAAATGGTCAACCCGACGGTTGGTGGAAATCCTACGATGAAAACGGAAATCTCGTATCAGAAGGCAACCGAAAAAACCTACTATTAGATAGTTTATGGACCTTCTACAACGATGGAAAAAAATATTTGACGCAGCATTACGTTGCAGGCAAGAAAGAGGGCGAAGAGATTCGCTACACCTCTACGGACTATACAGTCACCCATTGGCAAGCCGACTCCATAATCGGTGTGGTTTCAACCTTCGACAATGCTGGATGGCTGAAGAGAAGCATTCCGTATGCCGCAGGAAAAGCGCACGGTATGGCAAAAGAATACAACTCGGACGGCTTGGTTGTTAAAGTCACCAAGTACTATCGCGGCATCATGGGACGAAGCGAGCGCATCAACAGAACCGACAAATCTGGGTTGAAACAAGGAAACTGGAAGTATTTTTGGGAGAATGGTAATCTCAAAATGGAGGCATCCTATCTCAATGATAAAAAACACGGTTTCTTCAAATATTATGACGAAAATGGCAATTTTCTATACGTAGAAAAATATACAAACGACCTATTGGATGACGAAGCCAAGGAAACCAAACAATTGGACAGACGTGTGGCCTATCATCCAAACGGACAACCTTCCATCATCGCAACCTATCATAAGGATAAGCCCGAAGGCATCCGTCGGGAATTCGACACCGAAGGCAAGATCATAAAAGGATACGTGTTTAAAGATGGATGGCTGCGATACGAAGGCATTACCGACATGAACGGTCTGCGACAAGGACTCTGGAAAGAGTATTACCAAACGGGAAAATTGCTCTCCAAAGGAAAATACAAGAACTCCGTACCCGTAGGAGAATGGAAGTTCTATTTCCAAGATAAGAGTCTCGAGATCGTTGGCGAATATGACCAAAAGGGACGGAAAGTAGGGGAATGGATATGGTTCTACCCATCGGGTGACACCATGATTGTGGCACACTACGAGGACGGCGAATACGATGGGGAATACACCGAATACGACGAAGAGGGCATCCCCATTGTGAAAGGCGAATACGTAGCAGGCCTCGAAGAGGGAACCTGGACCTACCGCAACGGAGAGTCCCGTGAATATGGAAAATACGATGGGGGCAAACAAACCGGGATTTGGACCACCACTTTTGATAACGACAAACCTGCCTATAAAATCCACTACGACGATGGCATTCGTGACGGAAAATACACGGCTTTCTGGGAGAATGGCAACATCAAAGTTTCTGGTAAATATGAAAAGGGATTGCAAGAAGGAACCTGGATTCAATATAATGAAGAAGGCGTTCAATACCTTACCACCCTTTTCAAAGAAGGTAAAGAATTAAAATGGAACAACTACACTATCAAATAGTGCTAACGAATAAATTGCGTATGATTAAAAACATAAAGCTGACTCTGATATTACTACTGACATTGACCCTTAATGTTTACGCTCAAGACGTTGTAAACGAGAACGACACAAATAAATCCACAACATCCTTGATTTCCGATATGGACATCTTTGCAAATAAGGAAATCAAGATCATGGACTCTCTCTTACACAACTGGTATATCGAAAGTCAGCTTACAAAAGCCAACTCTGTACTGTCGAAGTTAAAAGACGACACGACCGCCTACGACAACAATGATTCATTGATATACAACCGTTTATCACACATCGTCACCGCCGTACCTTTGGCCTACAACGATCGAGTAAAACGATTTATCGAGCTCTACTCCGTTCAGCGTCAACGTTCCTCCTCCATCATCTTAGGATTAGCTCAATATTACTATCCATGGATGAAGGAGATTTTTGACAAATACGACGTTCCTGAAGAGTTGGTTTACATCACCATCATTGAGTCGGCATTGAATCCTACGGCAGTGTCGCCTGCTGGAGCCACCGGTATTTGGCAGTTTATGTACGGCACAGGCAAGCTTTATGGTTTGGAGGTAAACACCTACGTGGACGATCGTCGCGACCCCTATAAGGCCACCGATGCAGCGGCACGTCACTTCCGTGACCTATACAAAATCTTCAACGACTGGGGTTTAGCCATTTCCGCCTACAACTGTGGTCCTGGCAACGTTCGCAAAGCCATCCAACGTTCGGGCGGCAAAACCGACTTCTGGGGTGTTTGTCCATACCTCCCCAAAGAAACGCAAAACTACTTCCCTGCCTATATCGGTGCCTTGTATATGATGACCTATCACAATCTGTATGGCATAACGCCAGCGCCGATCTCCTTCCCTACCAGCGTAGATACCGTGATGGTGGACAAGGAACTTCATCTTGACCAAGTGGCACAAGTTCTCGAACTTGACCTGAACAATTTGAAAACTTTGAACCCTCAATATAAGAAAACCATCATCCCGGCCTTTAATCAGGAATATCCATTGCGCTTGCCTGCCAGCGAGGTTTCCAAATTCATTGCGCTCAAAGATAGCATCCAGAAATATCACTACGACGAATACTTCAACCCTACCAAGAACCTGAATACCGTAACCGCCAACGGCGACGTCATCGTTCAAACCACACCGAACAAATATCACACGGTGCGCAAGGGTGAAACCATCTCCAAGATTGCCAGCAAGTATGGCATCTCCACCAGCAAGCTCAAATCGATGAACCACCTACACAGCAACAGTCTGCGCGTGGGACAACGTCTGTTGGTGAAGAAAGGTACGACCATCACACAACCTGCTCCTGTGGTAGCGCAAGACAGCACCAACGTGGCTACGGATTCCACCCGCGTTGCCATCGATTCTACCATAGTAAAGCAAGACACCGTTGCGAAAACCACCCCAACGCCAGAACCTAAGAGCGATATCATCTACACCGTCAAGAAGGGCGACACATTGTCCTCCATCGCACGAACCTATCACACTACCGCTGAAGAAATTGCTAAATACAACAACATCAAAAATGTGAATAGCATTCAGCTGGGACAGAAAATCAAAATCAAGCGATAATTCGATTTCATCTTGTGAAAATATTGTTTATCTTGCGCCCATAAGCAGATAAATAATGACATTAGAAGAAAGAATTACTCGTTTAGAGGATATAGAGGCTATTCGGTCGCTTCAGGCCAAATACCAACGTTGTCTCGACACGCGCGATTTTGACGGAATTGCCGACTGTTTCTCCGAAACGGTTCATTCTTCATACGGAAATGGCACGATGTCGTATCAAGGAAAAGAAGATGTGCTGCATTTCCTATGCAAAGTCATGAAGTTGGATATGCCCTCCACCCATTTGATTCACGGAGGAGAGATTGAAGTTTCCGATACCCTGCACGCACACGCCAAATGGTACCTTGAAGACCATCTTCTTCACGAAAAATTCTTAGTGAAACTACACGGTGCCGCCATTTATGACGTTGACTACGTCAAAGAAAATGGCATCTGGCAGATTCAAAACATTGGTTATGAACGTTGCTACGAATATTTTGAAGGACGTGGCTTGCTCAACATTCTAACACTTCGTAAAAAAACATTCCTTAAACGAGTGAAAAATGCCAATCCCAACACTTTGGGAAAATTCGGAAAATTCTTTCAATATCACACGCTGAAAAAGAAACAATAATCAGACTACCCCAAACTATCGAATGAATTGTTTACTAATATACTATACAGGAACCTTTAACACCCGATACGTTTCCAACAAACTAAAAGCAAAAATGGAAGCAGCCGGATATGCGGTGACACTCTATGAAATAGACCCTCTTAACAACGAGCGTTTGGATCTTTCTGCATACGACGTTATTGGTCTCGGCTACCCCATCTACGGATTTGCCGCTCCCTATCCCTTCTTGAAGTTTATCCGTAAACAAAAATTCCCTCAAGGCATAAAGACATTCATCTACAAAAACTCAGGAGAAACATTGCACGAAAATGACGCATCCTCCCTGTATGTTTTGCGCAAACTGCAACGTTGCAAAGCCGATATTCAAAACGAATATCATTTTATTATGCCTTACAATATCCACTTCAAGTTTGAGGATAAACTGATTAAGGAAATGCTGACGATGGATGAAAAGCTGTACGACATATTGGTTTACGAGATACAGAACAACATCCCCAATATGAAACCGTACAAGTTTTGGCCGAAAGTAGTTGCGGCTACCGTTTCCAAACCGATGTACATTGCGGGAGACGTGAACTCCTACCTCTATAAAATAGACCCGAAAAAGTGCATCAAATGTGGAAAATGCGTGCGTCAATGTCCCACACACAACATCTACATCAACGATAAAGGGGAATTCAAATTCCATCATCATTGCAATATGTGTATGCGCTGCTCTTTCTTCTGTCCTACCGACGCCTTCGACATCGGATTCTTACAAGACTGGGGATGGAAAGTGAACGGTGGCTACGACTTCAACAAGATCAACAATATTGAGCTCAACGAGCCTATTATCACCGATAAAACCGAAGGTTTCTTTCATTGTTATATAGAAACCTACCAAAAGATAAATCATCGTTACAAAGAGATTTTTGGCAAATAATCATTAATATGAACAACAGATACGCATTAGTCACGGGAGCAAGTTCAGGCATTGGCTATCAATATGCCCGTGTTATGGCCGGTTATGGCTACAATTTGATCATTGTCAGCAATGAAGAGGCGATCTTCGAAAAGGCAGGCTGTCTAACCGAAGAATACTCCGTACACGTAATTGCACTGCTTCGTGATTTAGGGCAAGAAAATGCAGCCAAGGAATTATTTGATTATTGTCAAAAAGAACATCTGTTGGTAGAAGTGTTGATCAACAATGCGGGCGTTTACCACAGTCGCGACTTTATCGAAGATACGGAAGGATTTAACAAACTTATCTTAGCGTTACATATGACCACGCCGGCGATGCTTTCGTATTATTTCGGGCAGGAGATGGCGAAGCGCAAGAAGGGTTACATTTTAAATATGTGTTCTGTAACCTCGCATATTGCCGTACAAAAGTTAGCCACCTACAGTGCCACCAAAGCGTTCCTTACGAACTTCACCCGGTCGCTGCACGTAGAGTTAAGATATCAGGGCGTGGATGTCACCGCCGTATCGCCGGGAGCAGTTGCCACAACACTATACAATCTGAACGAGAAAGCCACCAAATTCGGCTTGGCAATGGGCTATATAGTAACGCCCGAAAAGCTTGCCAAGAAAGGCGTAAAGGCGATGTTTAAGCGCCGTGCGAAGGCCAGCATCCCATCGTTATACAACGGCATACTCATCTTCCTGGCATCCCTGATCCCAACCGGCCTGTTGCGATTGATACGTAAGTGGGGTTGGTTTTAAAAAAACACCGTATGAGTAGTGCAGAAATCATAGAAGCGATGATGGCGTTGCGTAACGATGCGCAACGCGAGATATTGATGCGATTTTTTAAAACGGCTCCAGGCCAATATGGCGAGGGCGATCAGTTTTTAGGAATCAAAGTACCGGAGACACGGTTCATTGCCAAAACGGCCGTAGATTTGCCCTTAGAAGAAGTGCCTGCACTGTTAACTAACACCTGGCACGAGGTGCGCTTATGCGGTTTTCTAATCCTCACCTACCAGATGCAACAACTATGTAGGAAAAAGGTATTAAACGACGCCGCTACAATCGAAAAAAGAGATAGACTGGTAAAACTATATTTGGAATACGCCGACAGAGCGAACAACTGGGATCTGGTGGACCTAAGTGCACCGAAGATCTTAGGACAATGGATGCTAGTTCCAAGCAAGATAGAAAACCGAGTAGCTATTTTAGACAAATTAGCAGAAAGTGACGTATTGTGGCATCAAAGGATAGCGATGGTAAGCACGTGGAAGACCACGCAAGCGGGTGATCCGACGTTTGCTATGCGATATGCTGAGAGATTAGTAAATCATCCGCACGACCTGATGCATAAGGCGGTAGGATGGATGCTGCGAGAGGTAGCGCATCGTTGCGACAAGTCGATGGTAGAAGGTTTTTTGGTGAAACACGCAGCCACGATGCCACGCACAGCATTGCGATATGCCATAGAGAAATTCCCCGAAAACGAGCGTCAGGAATGGCTTACGCGCAAAAACGTAAACAAAACTGCAACCATTGGCCGTTGATCGTTGCTGCGCACAAGTACAAAAACAATAACAAAAACTAATTTCTGATAATTTCCGGATTGGATCGTGGGCATCTCCGATCGA
>JAKSMB010000011.1 GCA_024400875.1 Bacteroidales bacterium | reverse complement strand
TAGAGTATTTGACTACGGATCAAAAGGTTGCAGGTTTGAATCCTGCAGGGGTCACAAAAAAAAGAGATGTACAAATTGTACATCTCTTTTCTTTTTATCTCCTTTTTTGGAAGAATTCCTTCAAAATTCGCGAACATTCGGCCTCTAAAACCCCTTTTTTTACCTCAAAACCTTTTGAAAAGATATTCCTTTCCAAAAGCGTATATCCCTTTTTTGGATCGCTGGCACCGTAAACTAAGCGGTTCAGTTGGCTGTGCATGATCGCTCCGGCACACATGAAACAGGGTTCTAAAGTGACATACAAAGTGCAATTTTTGAGATATTTTGCGCCAAGTCCGTTGGCTGCAGCGGTTATGGATAGCATTTCTGCGTGCGCCGTAACGTCTTTTAAAGTCTCCGTAAGGTTGTGTCCGCGCGCAATAATTTGATCGTTTAGCACAACAACTGCCCCAACGGGAACTTCATCTGCGTCAAATGCGTCCATAGCTTCGTTGAGTGCTTGTCGCATAAAATATTCATCACTTTTGTTCATATAGATCTTTTGATTTTAGGAATTCGGTCATTATTTTCGGCATTGGATAGTCATTCAGCGCCGAAATGGGAACTATGATCTGATTATTTGTCGCCTTTAACGACTGGCATTGCGTTTCAACAATGAACTTTGCGTGTACGATCTGATGGGTGAGCACTTCCCGGAGTTGATATTCATAGTTCTCGATTTGCTCGTATTGTTGCTGGTCTGTTTCCAATAGCGGAAACTGATACAGGTTCTTCCAGATGTCTTTGCCTGTACGCTGCTCGAGGAGGGTGTTGTTACTATATATATATATAGTATAGACAAAATAGCGTTCGCGTTTGCTGATCTTGTTGCTTTTGATGGGCAAGGTGTTCACCTGTCCGTGTTGCAGGGCGTAGCATTGGTTGAGGAAGGGACATTCCGTGCATTGGGGATTCTTGGGCGTGCACCAGGTGGCGCCAAATTCCATACACGCCTGATTGAAATCGCCAGGACGTTGCGTGTCGATTATCTTGGTGCAGATATCCGTGATCTTCTGTCTGGTTTTCTGTGTTGCAATATCATCAAAAATGCCAAAAATACGACTGATGATTCGCAATACATTACCATCTACGGCAGGATAGGGGAGCCCAAAGGCGATGGAACCAATGGCGGCAGCGGTGTAGTCGCCAATGCCTTTCAGCTTTCGGATGTCGTCGTATTGCTGAGGAAATATACCTTGGTGAAGCTCCACAATCTGTTGCGCAGCCGTGTGCATATTGCGCGCACGTGAATAGTAGCCTAACCCTTGCCAAACACGTAACACTTGCTCTTCTTGGGCCTTGGCTAAGGATTCAACAGTAGGAAATGTTTCAATAAAAAGCAGATAATAGTCCCAACCCTGCTGAACACGAGTCTGTTGCAGGATGATTTCAGAAACCCATATTTTATATGGATCGGTCTCCCCCCGCCAGGGAAGCGATCGTTTGTGCTCGTCGTACCAGGTGAGAAGCCGCTGAGTAAACATCTCACTTAGTTGTTCTGGATGAGCTTGAAGAGTTGATCTAAGTTTGGAGTGAGGATGATTTCTGTACGACGGTTCTTGGCGCGAGCTTCTGCACTGTCATTGTTGTCGATTGGCAGATATTCGCTGCGACCAGAAGCAGAAAGTCTAACGGGTTCGATGTCACCGTTTTGCAACAAGGCCTTTACTACGGAAGTGGCGCGCATCACGCTCAAATCCCAGTTGTCTTTCACTTGACCATTGCCACGAAATGGAACATTGTCGGTGTGACCTTCAATCAATACTGATATATCTTTTTCGTTTTCAAGAACTTTGGCTATACTCTTGATAGCGTTGAGTCCTTGCTCGTTGATGTTCCAACTGCCGGATGCGAAGAGGAGTTTGTCTTCCATTGAAACATATACTTTACCATCCTTTTCGCTGATGTTCAAGCCACTGCCTTCAAAGCCCTTAAGCGCATTGGCAACTTTGTCTTTTAATGCTTTTACTTCAGCATCTTTTTGATTCAAAATGGTTTGCATCTCAGCGATGCGTGCCTCTTTTTGTTCAAGAATAGCTTTGGCTGCTTCCAATGAATCCTTTTGAGCATTCAATAACTTTTCTTTTGCAGTGAGCTCGTCTTTGTATTTGTCAAGATTGTTCAACAACTCATTCATTTGATTTTGGTTGTTGACATTGAGTTCGCCAAAATCTTTGAGCAGATCGTCATAATCTTTGGTGGCTTTAGCGAGATCACGTTCCGATTGACGCAACTTTCGAGATAAGGAAAGGGTGTCGTTCTTCAGTTTCTCAGTTTCAACCGTAAGAGCATCCAACTGCTGTGAAAGCTGCTTTTTTGCGTTTGAGAAATCAACGTTTTCTGCATTTGCGTATGTCAAGTCGTCTTGACATTTCTTGTATTGATTTTGTAACTCGTTATATTTCTGTTTGGTAACGCAACTGTTGAACTGCAATGCCAAAGTTAGGCCTAAAAGGATAAGGATAGTCTTTTTCATCTTTTACTATTATTCTAAGAGTGCAAAAATAGCAAGGAATGAAGTGACTATCAAGGTGTCACTTATGAATTTATAAACAACGGTTTTTGAATAAAGTAGGGGCGTTGGCGCAGATTAACGAAGCACTTTTTCCACTTGATGGTAGAGCGCTTCAAGGTCTCCGTCGTTGTTGAAACTATAGTCGGCCATAGCAATGCATTTTCCGACATTTTGATGATTAGGATCATCGGAAGCCATTTCGCGTTGTTCGTTTTCGATGAAGGTCTCAAAGGAAACGTGGTCGGTTTCGGAGTTTCGGCTAACAATACGCTCGTATCTGATTTTTGGGTCGGCATCAACGGCAAAAAGCAGGAAGTCTTCCTGTTGGCGTAGCGATTCTACTTCTCCTGGAGTACGGATGCTTTCAATGATGGCGTTTTCACCATTGGCAGCTGCTTGCTTGTAGAGCTCATCCACAATGTAGGAAGGCGCATGCTTTGCTCGTAAGTCGTTGGCTATAACTACAAAAGTGTCTCTGTTGATTTCCATACCGCGACGTTTGGCTTCCTCAATGAGGTAACCACGGACGGAGTAATGCTTGTAGCCGTAGTGATCTCTAAGATAGTCAACAATGGTGCCTTTGCCCGCACCAAGCGTTCCAGTGATTCCGATGATTTTCATTATTGTGCTTTATAGATGGATTATTCAATGTGTTTTTTTACAAAAAAGGCGAATTCCTTATCGAATTTCTTGTTGAATTTCTTCAAGATGATATAGTAGATGACAACGGATGCAAGGCTGACGAGGACACTGATCAGCTCGGTGTGGAAAATAAGATAACAAGCTACCAATGTGATCATTAATTGAAGGAAAGGGATGACGTATGCCATAATAACCGCTTTGTTGGCCGAGGCGTTAGACAATACCAATTCCACTTTTTCACCCACTTCGAAAGTTTCTCCGTAAAGACTTTTTGCAGAGATGATTTCTTGTTTTTGATCAGAAGGCATGCAGATGCTTTTGGCGTGGCAGCCGCTGCAAGCAGAACTGATGATAATCTCTACGTCGACGCTATCTTTGTGAATGGCTCTTACGATACCTTCTTTGCATACATTTTCTTTACTCATAGTGTGATATTTTATTTGTCAAAAAGTGATCTGAACATTTCCTCAACTTTGGAAATGGGTATAATCTTAATGTTGAAGTCGCTGGTTTTAATGCCTTTAAGGTTGTATTTGGAGACAAACATCCGGGTGAATCCAAGCTTGTCGGCCTCCGCTATGCGCTGGGCGATACGTGTAACGGGTCGAACTTCTCCGCTGAGTCCCATCTCACCCGCGAAACAGGTTTTGGCATCGATGGCGATGTCGGTGGCGGAGGAGAGGATGGCGGCCACGATGGCCAGGTTTATGGCAGGATCTTCTACGCGGATGCCGCCTGCAATGTTGAGAAAGACGTCTTTTGCGCCCAATTTGAAACGGCATCGTTTTTCAAGAACAGCTAAAAGCATGTTCATTCGTCGGATGTCGTAGCCGGTGGCAGAGCGTTGAGGCACTCCATAAACGGCGGAACTAACCAGAGCTTGTGTTTCAATCATCATAGGACGATTGCCTTCCAAAATGGATGCGATGGCGTTGCCGCTGCACTCTTCTTCGTGTTGAGAGAGTAATATTTCGGAAGGATTAAGTATTTCATTTAAACCGTTTTGCACCATTTCAAATATACCCATCTCGGAGGTGGAGCCGAAACGGTTTTTGATACATCTGACTATACGATATCCATAGTGCATATCGCCTTCAAACTGTAAAACGGTGTCAACGATGTGTTCCAGAATTTTCGGACCTGCGAGTGTGCCGTCCTTGGTGATGTGTCCGATGAGGAAGATGGGCGTGCCGGAGGTTTTGGCAAGATGCTGAAACTCGGCTGCACATTCTTTTAACTGGGAGATGGAACCGGCAGCAGAATCGAGTAAGCCACTTTGCATGGTTTGAATGGAGTCGATGATGATGATGTCGGGCTTCAAATCTTCTATCTGCTTGAAAATCTGCTGGGTGTTGGTTTCTGTCAATACGTAACAGTTGGGTGCGGGAGCGGTGGAGAGTCGTGCTGCGCGCATCTTGAGCTGCGACTCACTCTCCTCGCCGGAGACGTATAACACTTTATGCTGTCCTTGCTGTAGGGCCATCTGCAACAGCAATGTTGACTTGCCGATGCCAGGCTCGCCGCCTAAAAGAATGATGGACCCAGCTACGATGCCACCACCTAATACGTTGTCAAATTCGCTGAAGCCTGTGGGAATGCGCGGCAACTCCAACAAGGAAACCTCGTCTATAGGCTTGGGGTGCTTCTGGGTTGTAACAACCATCGATCGACCTTTGGCAGGTGCCTCTTCACGTATAAGTACCTCTTCCTCAAAGGTGTTCCATTCTCCACAGGAGGGACATTTGCCCAACCATTGAGCAGATTGTGCTCCACAATTCTTGCAGAAGTATTGCGTCTTGCTTTTTGCCATATTTGTTTTTTTCAATCGGCAAAGGTACTAAAAAAGTCCTATATGCTTCCGTTGTTTTTTCTCCATTGTTTTCCGCCTGTTTTTCCATCTTTTTCCCCTTGTCAAAAATGCGGAAAAACTGCATATTTTGTGGTTGAAAATGGAAAAAATGAGCCAAAAATGTGTATTTTTGCCCGTTTTATGAATAATAATATGAAGCGAAAAACCGGCCTCTACTTTGGATCGTTCAATCCTATACACATTGGTCATCTGATCATTGCTGAATATATGATTGAACATTCTGACTTACAAGAGATTTGGTTTATCGTATCCCCGTGTAACCCGTTGAAAAAGAAGTCTTCGCTGTTGAATGACCGTCAGCGGCTGTATATGGTGAACCTTGCAATAGAAGATGATCCCCGCTTTAGGGCTTCCGATATTGAGTTCTCTATGCCACAGCCTTCCTACACTTGTCATACATTGGTGCGTTTGACGGAGAAGTATCCGCAGCGCGAATTTGCACTCATTATGGGAGAGGATAATTTACAGACAATAGATAAGTGGCTTAATTATCAGTGGATTATGGATAATTATGATTTCTATGTTTATCCTCGTCCGGGCTACGACGCCGGCGAATATAAGAACGGTGCTCGTATTCATTTCGTGGATGCCCCACAACTGCAACTCTCCTCAACGATGATAAGAGATAGCTTGAAGGAACGCAAGTCGGTACGCTACGCTTTGCATCCAAAGGTATATCAGTATCTTGATGAGATGAACTTTTATAAATAAGAACTAATACAAACACTAATAAGAAAATAGAAAACAATGGCTTTTAAGAGATATGTAATTGAAAATCTGGAAATTCTGTCGGCAGGATCAGAGGGCAAGGCAGTCGCAAAGTTGGATGGCCTTACCATATTCGTTCCATACGCAGTGCCTGGCGACTTTGTTGATGTGGAAGTGTATAAGAGAAAACACGGATATGCTGAAGCTAATTTGTTGGCAATCAGAACCCCATCTCCAGATAGAGTCGTTCCTCCTTGTGGTCATTTTGGCGTTTGTGGCGGCTGTAAATGGCAGATGCTCTCATACGAGAAGCAATTGGCATTCAAGCAGAAACAGGTGGAAGACAATTTCCGTCACCTTGGAAAGTTTGAGTTTCCGCCACTGCAACCTATCATCGGTGCGCCTAAACAATATTATTATCGCAACAAATTGGAGTATACCTTTTCAACAATGCGCTGGCTCTCATACGAGGATTTGAAAAAGTATGAGGACGGAGAATTTTATGAACAACGTTGTTTGGGCTACCACGTTCCAGGTATGTTTGACAAGGTTTTGGACATCGATCATTGTTGGCTACAGGCAGCTCCAAGTAACGATATTCGCCTGTTTCTCAAGGATTATGCAATGGAACATAATCTGGAGTTCTACAACCCGAGAGAACAAGTCGGCCTTTTGCGCAACATCATCATCCGCTCTTCTTCTACTGGCGATTTGATGGTGGTGGTTATCGTGAAAGACTTTAACGATGAGGCCAAGGCGATGATGCAAGCACTTGCTGATCGTTTCCCGGAAATTACTTCATTGGTATATGTTATCAATACGAAGATGAATGATGCTATCTTTGATCTTCCTTTCCATCTCTTTAAAGGTCAGGATTTTATTATGGAAGAAATGGAAGGCCTGAAGTTCAAGGTTGGTCCTAAATCATTCTATCAGACCAATAGCGAACAAGCCTATAACCTTTATAAGGTAGCACGTGATTTTGCCGACATCAAACCGGATGATGTTGTATATGACCTCTTTACAGGTACGGGTACCATTGCCAACTTCGTAGCTCATCAGGCAAAGAAGGTGGTTGGCGTTGAATATGTAGATACGGCTGTTGCTGACGCAAAGATTAACTCCGCTCAAAACAATATCGAGAACACAGAATTCGTTGTTGGCGATATGGCTAAGATATTTACAGATAACTTTATAAAGAAACACGGAAAACCGGATGTGATTATTTCAGACCCTCCACGTGCAGGTATGCACCCTAATGTTATTGAAATGTTGCTGAAACTGGAGGTTCCGAGAATTGTGTACGTGAGCTGCAACCCAGCAACCCAAGCACGCGATCTTACTATGCTTAACGAAAAGTATAAGGTTGTGGCTGTCCAACCTGTGGATATGTTCCCTCACACGCAACACGTTGAAAATGTGGTTCGTTTGGAACTGAAATCAAATCAAGAATAATTAATTAAAAATCAAAAACATAAATTGTTATGACAAAACACAAAATCTCAACAAAGTTCTTAAGTATCGATAAGGTTGAAAAGATTATCGAACGTAATCAAAAGATTGAATTGTCACAGGAAGCTATCGACGCTGTACAAAAATGTCGCGAGTACCTTGACAAAAAGGCAGCATCTTCAAAGAACCCTATCTACGGTGTAACCACCGGTTTCGGTTCACTCTGCAACCGTAGCATCTCTCCTGAAGATTTGTCCACACTTCAACGTAACCTCGTGATCTCTCACGCTTGTGGTGTAGGTGACGAAGTTCCTCAAGAAATTGTTCGCTTGATGTTACTTATGAAGATCCAATCTCTCTCTTATGGTTTCTCCGGCGTTCAATTGGTTACGATTCAAAGATTGATCGAATTCTTCAACAAGGGCGTATATCCTGTTGTATATCAACAAGGTTCACTGGGCGCATCTGGCGACTTGGCTCCATTGGCACACCTCGCATTGCCATTGATTGGTATGGGTGAAGTTTATTATCGTGGTAAGAAATATGCTTCTTCCGTTATCAACGAAAAATTTGGTTGGGAACCTATCACTCTTCAATCTAAAGAAGGTTTGGCTTTGTTGAACGGTACTCAATTCATGAGCTCATACGCTGTTTGGTTGTTGATGAAGGCTAATAAGCTCTCTTTGTTGGCTGACAAGATCGCTGCTGTTTCATTGGAAGCATTCGACGGTCGTATCGAACCTTTCAATGCTTTGGTTCACGAAACTGCTCGTCCACACCTTGGCCAGATCTATACCGCTGCACACATCCGCAGTTTGTTGGAAGGTTCTGAACTTATCGCTCGTCACAAAGAACACGTTCAAGATCCTTATTCTTTCCGTTGTGTTCCACAAGTACACGGCGCTACTAAGGATGCTATCGATTACGTACAATCTGTTGTTGAAACTGAAATCAATTCAGCTACCGATAATCCAACCGTTTTCCCAGACGATGATATCATCGTATCAGCTGGTAACTTCCACGGTCAACCATTAGCTTTGGTTTTGGACTTCCTCACCATCGCAATGGCTGAACTTGGCAATATCTCCGAACGTCGTATCTATCAATTGATTGCAGGTAAACGCGGTCTTCCTTCATTCTTGGTAAAGAACCCTGGTCTCAACTCTGGCTTTATGATTCCTCAATATGCTGCAGCATCTATCGTTAACCAGAACAAAGCATTCACAATGCCGTGCTCTACCGACTCTATCGAATCTTCACAAGGTCAGGAAGATCACGTAAGTATGGGTGCTAATGCTGCTACAAAATGTTACCTCGTGGTTAACAATGTTGAAAAGATTCTCGGTATCGAGTTGTTCAATGCTGCTCAAGCGCTTGAATTCCGTCGCCCACAAAAATCTTCTCAATTGATCGAGGACTTTGTTGCGGAATATCGCAAGGTTGTTCCATTCGTTGAAAATGATACTTATATGCACGAGCTTATTCAAAAATCAATCGATTTTGTGAATCAGTGCGAAATCTAATTCAAAATAAAGAAAGATGAAAAAGTTATGGCTGGCAGTACTGGCCATTGTGATATTGTGTGGATGTGGACCTCGTGAAAAGTTTTCTGAGGTCCCATTTATACAATTCATTAGTGTCGAGAAAGTTGACGACGGCACGGGAATTGACAATCAGGCCAATTTGACAATCCATTTTCAAGATGGAAATGGAGATATCGGCTTGCGTGCTTCTGATACGACGGGCATTTTTTCCCCCGACTCAGAATACTACTATAATTTTTTCATCAATTATTATGAAAAACAAAATGGGGAGTGGGTGGAGGTTGAGCTGCCCACTCCTCTTCATGCTCGGTTGCCTTATCTGAGCGAAAGCGTCCCTGAATCTATCGAAGGGGATATCACAATTTTAACATTTATTAATAACTATTTCTCACCTTACGATACTATCAAGCTCTCTTGTCAGTTGGTTGACAGATCTTTGAACCGAAGTAATGTGATAGAAACACCAGAAATAATCGTAAAGAAATGATCATTGATGAACAAATAAAAAAATTAATAGCACTTACGCTTCAAGAGGATATTGCAGATGGCGACCACTCTTCTTTGTCTTGTATCCCCGTGGAAGAACAGGGCGAGATGAAACTGTTAGTTAAGGAAGATGGTGTGCTGTGTGGTGTGGATGTTGCTCGTGAAGTGCTTCGCCAAGTCGACCCCAACATCAAAATGGAGCAATATATGCACGATGGAGATGCGATCGTTAAAGGGGATATAGTTTTTAGATTGAACGGCTCGGCTCAGAAGATGCTTACGGCTGAACGTACTGTGCTTAACTTTATGCAACGTATGAGTGGCATTGCTACTTCGTCAAGAGAATACGTTGAATTAGTGAAAGATACAAATGTGACGCTGTTGGATACACGCAAGACAACACCCAATATGCGTGCGTTTGAAAAATACGCTGTGAAGATCGGCGGTGCATCTAACCACCGATTTGGACTGTATGATATGATGATGCTTAAAGATAATCATATCGACTTTGCTGGTGGCATCGAAAAGGCTATTGATGCAGCAAATGAATATCAACGTTCGCACAATCTGAATCTTAAGATTGAGATTGAAACTCGCAATTTGGAAGATGTGAAACGTGTGATAGAACACGGTGGTGTACACCGTATTATGTTCGATAACTTCACTCCAGAACAGATCTGCGAAGGTGTGAAACTTGTAAATCATCAGTTCGAAACAGAAGCATCCGGCGGAATCGTAAAGGAAACTTTACACGATTATGCTGTTACGGGCGTTGACTTTATCTCTGTAGGTGCCTTCACGCACCATATTGCAAGTTTAGACTTAAGCCTTAAATTTGTTAAAAGCTTATGAAAAAATGGCTTAAGGTCACCCTTATAGTTATAGGCTCGTTGTTAATGTTGCTGGTCTTGCTCTCATTGCTGGCGGGGCCAATAGCAAAGAAATATGTTGAAAAACATAGTATGGAGCTCTGCCACCGTGTAGCTACGATGGATAAAGTGCGAACAAATCTTTTCAATGGTACAGTAACTATTGATAATCTTAAAGTGTTGGAAGAGAATGGGAAAGAGACCTTCCTGTCCTTTGACAAATTGGCTGTAAATGTTACGTTGCTGAAATTGTTGTCGAAAGAAGTTAAAGTTTCTAAAATCTATCTCGATGGCTTGGATGCAAAAGTGATTCAAAATGGTAGCCGGTTCAACTTTAGCGATATCATTGAATTATATACAAACAAACCGAAGAAGGATAAAGATGATGGTCCTTCAGAATGGGCGGTGAATCTGATGGATATCCAGATTCATAATAGTTCCATTTCATATAATGATGCACAAATTGGTAGTCGATTCGGATTGAACAATCTTGATTTGGTGATCCCACAGTTATACTTGGAGGGCGGTAGATCTGATATCAATCTGGATTTGGATTTTGCTGAAGGCGGAAATCTTGTGTTAAAATTGCTGTATGATATACAGAAAGGAGACTACAATTTGAATGTCAAGATGAAAAAGTTTAATATCAATGCTGTGGAGCCCTATCTTACAAAATCATTTAACATTTCTGATTTTCAAGGTTTTATGGATGGAAATGTAAGTGTTAACGGCTCTTTACAACATATCCTGAATCTGGTTGCATCTGGTAATGTTGCATTGTCGAAACTTAAAGTCACCAATGAAAATCACTCTCCGTTGCTGTCGATGAATACATTGAAACTGGACATCGGCAAAATAGATCTTCAAAAGCAGAACTACGATATTACTAATGTCGAGTTGGATGGTTTGGACTTTTATTATGATGTTTATAAGGATGGCAATACTTTGAGTCGCATAAGTAAAGCTAAAGGTGAACAGAAAGATACAACTTCCAGATCCTCTGCTGTGCCAAACTATCACGTGCATAAGTTCTCAGTTTCTAAAGGTAGGGTTGTGTATGAAGATCACACTCTCTTGCAAAAAATGTCTTTCCCTGTTGATGATATCAATCTTACAGTCAATGACTTAAAAAGCGGATCGACTGCGGATATCCGCTTGAATGCCAAATTAGGACAAACAGGTACTCTAAGTTGTGTTGGAAAATGCGATCCGATGAATTTAAGCAATGCAAAGGTAGACGTTGATATTAATAATCTCTCTATCAAAGAGTTTTCGCCTTATGCTATGTACTATTTAGCATATCCGATTGAGGATGGTTTGCTTTCCTTCCATAGTAAGGATGTGATTAAAAATAATTGGCTGAATAGTGATAATAGTTTGGATGTCTTCAAGCCGACGTTTGGAAATAAGAGCAAAGATCTGAAACCACGTGCGAATATTCCAATGAAGGCGGCTATGTATTTGATTACGGACAGAAAGGGTCACGTGAAAATGGATCTTCCTGTAAGTGGGGACATTAGCTCACCGTTGTTCTCTTTCCGAAAGGTTATTTGGAAAACTTTCACTAATCTTTTGGTTAAAGTGATGTTGTCGCCAGTTGATTTTGTAGCTAATCTGGGTGGTGACAATAAGGTGTTCAAGGATATGAAACTCCCTGCAAGTATGCCGATGCAGCTTACAATAGAAGATTGTCATCAACTGAATTCAATAGCTGACCTTCTAAAGGAAAAGGATCAGATGAATTTGATGATTTCAGCGGAAACTCCTCCAGTAACGGAAGATAATGCGACTCAGAATGAGACGTTGAAGATGAGATCGTTCTCTTTGGTGAAGGATTATCTGGTTTCTCAAGGTGTGGGTGCAGATAGAATTAGAATGGAAGAAGGCGACAAAGCGAGTACAAAAGATGGAAACATAAAATTGACGTTTAACCTCGAAATCCCTGAATAGATGCTGATAGATATAAGTAGACTTAGACGAAGACTGAGAATCTGGGGTTCGGATTTGGAGAAAGTGCCATTTTTGGGAAATTTGATACGCAAATCAAAAACCTTCTCATTGCCTGGTTTCCAGCATATTCCCATATACAATGTGATGGATTTCTTCTTCCAGTCGATGGGAAAAGGAATCGTGTTTCAACGTTCGGCTGCTCTTACCTATCGTGTTTTTGCTGCGCTTATTCCGATGGTAATTGCCTTTTTCTCAGTCATTTCCTTTCTGGGAGCAGGTGTCCATGAATCCATTATTTCGATGTTGCAGTCACTTATCCCAACTTACGCTTGGCCTGCTGTAGAGGAGGTGATTACAGGAGTGGTTATCCAGCAAAATGGAACTTTGTCGGCCTTGATGTTTGTTTTAGGTATCTATTTTACCATACTTTGTTGCAATGGTTTGTTGGCTGCAACGAACGTTTCCTATCTGAATGATGAACGACGATCCTTTCCGAAGCAGTTATTGCTGAGTGCAGCTATAATGATCATCGTATTCTTTGTGATGCTGATTGTGGCGGGTGTGTTTATTGTGTCATCGGTGATATTGAATGATATTCATAACACTGTTCAAGCATCTGAAAAATTGTATACGTCTATTGTACATATAGTTAAGTGGGTCATTACGTATGCTGCACTGTATTTTTTGATCAGCATATTGTATTACTTATCACCAGTACACAAGAAGCATTATAGATTTTTCTCCGCAGGTTCCTCTACGGCAACTATTTTGATGGTCATTTTATTGTGGGTTTTAAATCTGTTTTTCAGAAACTTTTCGAACTATAACCTGATATATGGCTCTCTCGGCGCGTTGTTCGGAGTCTTGTTGTGGATAAACTGGAGCTCGCTGATATTTCTGATAGGCTTTGAACTGAACATTAGTATAGCTAAGGCTAAGGAGAAAGCCGTTGAAAATGGTTCAGATGAAACAGATGAAATAATAAAAATAATTCAACAATAATATTATATATACAATATAATTATTATATCTATATGAAAGAGTTTTTAAGTGTATTGTTAATGCTGGTGATATGGCTGGTGCCTGTCATAGTGAAATCAAAAAGAGAAAAGGCGAAGAATTTATCAACTTCGAGACCTGTGCTGGAGGAGGAAGATCCCTTTGAAGAGGATGCGCTGGAAATGGAATCCGATTTCCAAAATGTTGGTTCCAACCCCGACAATTCGCAAGAATATTTCACTTATGAGTCGGATGATTTTAGCTTTGAAAAGGACAAAATCCAAGAACATTCAGCTGTTGATAAAAGTGCGCAAACTATTGAAATAGAACAAGAAGCCCCCACTGATTTGTCGTTTGACAAGGACGAGTTGGTGAAGGGGGTGATATACTCGGAGATTCTAAAGAGAAAATATAACTAATTAAGTAGTAGTTATTTGAATTTAATGTTTTTAAATGGGTTGAGGCTAAGGAAATTTTTGTTAATTTAGCCGCCCAAAATATATTGCATAAAATAGATTAATGTTTAATATAAATTAATGGCTATGGTTAAAAAATTACTCTCTACACTTGGAGTGATCGTTCTTCTCGTAAGCGTAGCATTTGCTCAGACTTCTACCATTAAAGGTAAAGTTACTGACCAGAGTGGCGAACCTTTGGCATACACCAGAGTTCTCCTTCAAAGCGGTGACAAGGTCTTGAACATGGCTATGGCTGATGACAAGGGTGATTATTCTATGTTCGGTGTTGAACTCGGTACCTATGATTTGGTTGCCGATGCTCAGATGACTTGTAAGAAATCAGTTAGAAAGACTGGTGTACAAGTTGCTTCTAGTCAGGTCATGTTCGTAGACTTCACAATTGACTGTTCCAGTGACTTGGAAGAGGTTGTGATTACATACGAACCGCCTACATTTGACCCTGATAACACGAGTTCTACGACTCGTATCAGTGGTGAGAACCTTAAGACGACACCAGGTCGTTCAGTGTCAAAGGCACTGGCTAACCTCGAAGGTGTGTCTGTCGATGGTGATGGTAACATGGGTGCTGTCCGTGGTAACCGTTCTGATGGTCAACAAACTATCGTCGACGGTGTTCGTATCCGCGGTAATGCTGGTGTTGCAATGTCTTCTATCGAAGAGGCTCAGTTGATCCAAGGTGGTATCCCTGCAGAGTATGGTGATGGTACATCATTTACCGTCATTACAACAAAATCTGCTCCTAAGGAATTCCATGGTTCTGCTGAATTAAGAGGTTCTGTAGATGGTTACAACAACTTCTTGGGTGCTGTATCCCTCTCTGGTCCGCTGGTAAAAGGTAAAAAGAAAACTGACCCAACACGTGTTGGTTTCTTGTTCAGTGGTGAAGTTTCCTACACACACGATGGTTCCCCTGCAAGAGGTGGTACATGGGTGGCTAATGATGACGTTATTGACGCTATCATTGCTAATCCTCTTCGTTATAGCACAACAGAATTCGGTGCTTGGTATCAGGAAGCTGCCTATTTGACAAGCGAATCATTCCACAAACAACGCGTAAGAAAGAATGCTGGTGGTTGGAACTACCTCGGTTCTTTGAAATTAGACTTCACACTTGGCAAGAAACACAATATGCGTTTCTCTGTAACAGGTACTTATGAACATTCTACAGGTAACTCTTGGAGTGAATCAGTTGCTCTGTTCAACCCAGAAAGTATTGCTTTCTCAAAGAGCAACATGTTCCGTTTGAATGCAAAATTGAATCACCGTGTATTTACAGATACAACAGGTAAGGCTGCTTTGAAGAATGTAATGTATGACATTAACTTCAGCTACTATCGTGCTAACTCTTTGTCATATTCTGCTCAACATCAAGACAGAATCTTCGAATATGGTTACATTGGTAAATTCAATACTACAAAGGTTAAGAGTTACCAATATAACGATGAATTGGAAATTATGGTTGACAGTGTACCTTGGAGACTTTACAATGCTTATGAATTCCAAGGCTGGTACGATTCAATCGTAACATTCCAAATCAATCCTAACTACAATGTGAACCCAATCCTTTCACAATACACATTGAACTTCCTTGATAACTTTGTATATAACAACGCTTATTATGATTATGCTGGTTCAACAGCAGTACCAATCGACCTTGACGTATATCAACAGTTTGGTGCTCTTCGTAATGGTGATGGTGCAGATGCTATCTATGGTCTGTACTCTTCTCCAGGTGTTGTATCCAATGGTTATAGCAAATCACAATCTGAACAATTTGCTGCTAAGGCAAGTCTTTCAATGAACTTGAAAAACCACGAATTGAAATTCGGTTTCGACTTCGAAAAATTGACATACCGTGGTTATGGTCTTGCTCCTGTTACTTTGTGGACTCTCATGAGAAACGAAGCTAACTCTCACATCGGTGAGTTGGATAAAGACAATCCTATCATTACTGACAATGGTGAAGAAATCTATGTTGATTATAACCGTTTGATCAGCTTGGATGACCAAACTGCATTCGACCGCAACCTTCGTAATGCATTGGGCTTAGATCCTAATGGTGACGACTGGATTGACATCGACAGCTATGATCCAAGTACTTATAGCGTTGATTTGTTCTCTGCTGAAGAATTGTTGCTCGGTACCTCTTCCGGTACAAGTTCATTGGTAAGCTACTATGGTTATGACTATACAGGTAAGACTACTCGTAAGAAAACTACAATTGAAGACTTCTTCGATGGTTCCGGTAATTATAACATTGGTGCATACGAACCAATCTACATGGCATTCTATCTCCAAGATAAATTCTCTATCAGCTCTTTGTTGTTCAACGTCGGTGTACGTGTTGACCGTTTCGATGCTAACCAACAAGTTTTGAAAGATCCTTATTTGTTCCGTTCTGCTTATACAGTTGGCGAACTTCAGAACATCTATCAAAAACAAAACCCAGACTCTCGTATCCAATTCGCAGCTAACGCTGAAGACAATTGGGTAGTTTATTACTCTGGTAACGATACTTATATGAGTGAAGCTGACATCCAAGGTGATGGTTTCAATTCTGCTTCTATCGTTGGTTATCGTAGTGGTGACACTTGGTACAATGCTGCTGGTCAGGAAACTACCGACCCAGAAGATGAATTGTCATTGTATGTTAATGGTCCTATCTTGAAAAACGAATTGGATCCTACAAGCATTACAAAGGTAGAATCTTCAGCATTCGGTGATTACAAGGCTCAATGGTCTGTAATGCCTCGTTTGTCATTCTCATTCCCAGTATCTGACAACTCATTGTTCTACGCACACTATAACATCATTACTTCTCGTCCTACTAACCTTCAAATCTCTCCTGTTGATTACTTGTTCATCGCAAAACGTAACTCTGCTTCTTACATTGTTAACAACCCGAACTTGAAACCTCAACAGAGTATCGATTACGAAATCGGTTTCAGACAAAAAGTTGGTGCTAAGTCTGCTATCAGTATTTGTGCTTACTATTCTGAAAAACGTAACCAAATCCAATCATACCGTTTCTCAGGTGCGTATCCGAACACTTATTATTCTTATCAAAATATTGACTTCGGTACCGTTCAAGGTTTCACATTCTCTTACAGAATGAACAGAACAAAGAACCTCACTCTCAATGCAAGCTACACGTTGCAATATGCTAAGGGTACTGGTTCCGGTACAACATCTCAATTGTCAATCTTGGCTGCTGGTCAACCTAACTTGAGAACTCTTACTAACCTCTCATTCGACCAAAGACATAAGATTGGTGTTAACTTAGATTACCGCTTCGACGATGGTGCTTCTTATGAAGGTCCTGTAGCTCACAAGACTGTTATGGTTGATGGTACACCTACTACAAAGGATATTCAATGGTTGGCTAACACTGGCTTCTCATTGTTGTTCTCTGCTGGTTCAGGTACTCCTTACAGCCGTTCAAGCACACCTTATTCTGCTCTCGGTCTCGGTGGTTCTTCTCGTTTGGCTGGTTCTATCAACGGTTCTAACAAACCTTGGCAATATCAATGCGACCTTCGTATCGACAAATCTTTCGTATTCAACTTGAACAAGAATGCTAAGGATAAAGACGGTCACGCTAAATCTGCAAAACCAGGTTACTTGTCAGTATATCTTGAAATCCAGAACTTGTTCAACTTCAAGAACGTAGTTTCTGTATATGACTACACTGGCAACCCAGACGACGATGGTTACCTCTCAGCTGCTGAATATCAACAGGCTATCAATTCTCAGATTTATGTTCCTTCATTCACGAACTATTATCAAATGAGAATTCAAACTCCTTACAACTACAGCCGCCCATTCCGCGCAAGCTTAGGTGTTACCTTCGGTTTTTAATAGTTTGAAATAAAAAAGATAGATATATGAAAAACAACAAAATTTTCTGCTTGACGCTCCTTATGGCGTGTATGATCGCAGGATCTGTGCACGCTGAGAAATGCAAAGGAGTTGTACGTAAATCTTCCTCGGCGAAGGCAGAATCTGCAACTTGCCTTCCGGCCGCAAGTTCTAACGAGCTTACGGTTAACAATGTCCGTGCATATATCGAAACAGGTGGTACAATGTGGTTTAAGGAAGTCGCTGAATACGAAGTTCCTGTAGGCTCTGGTCATACCTCTATGTTTAGTGCCGGTTTGTGGATTGGTGGTCGTGATGCTAATGGTCAGCTTAAACTCGCTGCCGTTCGTTTCAGACAAGTTGGTGATGACTATTGGACTGGTCCATTGAAAATCTCTGGTGCTGGTACTTCCCAATCTATTTGTTCTAAGTTCGATAAACACTTCAAAATTACTCGCGCAGAAGTTGACCAACACATTTCTGGTCACGGTACTTCTGGTTATGTAATGCCTTCAAGCATTGCTAACTGGCCTGCTCATGGTGATGAAGGTTATTCCTACTATCTCGCTCCTTTCAAGGATGTTAATGAAAATGGTGAATACGATCCTGAAAACGGTGACTATCCTTACTATGATATTAACAATGATCTTTGTCCTTGGACTGAAGATAACATTGCTCTTGCAGCTGCTCATGCTCTCCCTCGTACTCCAGAAGACCTTTATTATTATGGTGACAACTGGCAGAACTCAAATGGTATGATTTATTCTGACCACGTTCTGAAAGGTGATGAAACCTTGTTCTGGATCTTCAACGATAACGGTGGTGCTCACACTGAATCTCAAGGTAGCCCTATCGGTCTTGAAATCCGTGGCCAAGCTTTTGGTTTCTCCACCAACAACGAGTTGAACAACATGACATTCTACTCATATGAAATCATCAACCGTTCTACTTATACTTTGACCAACACCTATTTCTCACAATGGGTTGACCCTGACTTGGGTTATGCAAAGGACGACTACGTAGGTTGTGACGTTGCTCGTGGTCTTGGTTATTGCTACAATGGTTCTAATATCGATGGTTTCGGTCAAATCGAAGCTTACGGTGACCAACCACCTGCAGTAGGTGTTGACTTCTTCCAAGGTCCTTATATGGATGCTGATGGTAGAGATAACCCTAAGTTCTACGCCGATAGTGCTTCTTATCCTGGCTATTGTGCTCGTTTCTTGAACGATGAATTCGATCAGATGGCTATCAATGGTGTAAACTTCGGTGACGGTATCGTTGATAATGAACGTTTCGGTATGAGACGATTCGTATATCACAACAATAATAGTTCTGTAACGGGTGACCCAAGTGTTGCATTCGAGTATTATAATATGCTTCAAGGTATTTGGAGAGATAATACTAAGATGAAATATGGTGCAAATGCTCATGCTACCAATGGTGCTAATGGTCCTGATTGTGACTTTATGTTCCCTGCTATGACTGACGTTTGTAACTGGGGTACCAAAGGTGTTGATCCTAACTCTGCACAATATGGTGCTGATGGTTGGACTGAAGCAAACGTAGGCAACGCTCCTGAAGACCGTCGTTTTATGCAATCTGCTGGTCCTTTCACCTTGAAACCAGGTTCTGTTAACTATATTACCGTTGGTATTCCATGGGCACGCGCTTCTCAAGGTGGTGCACAGGCTTCTGTAAACCTTTTGAAACTCGCCGATGATAAATGTCAATCATTGTTCGAAAACTGTTTCAAGACTCTTGATGGTCCTGATGCTCCTGATATGACAATCCGTGAACTTGAAAATCAACTCGTTCTCTACATCTCTAACGAAGATAAGAATAGCAACAACTGGCATGAAACTTATACTGAAAGAGATCCTCAAATCACGAAGTTCATCACCAGAACAGAATCTATTAGCGTAAGTGATACTGTTTTCACATATACTGCTGCTGGTCTTCCTGATACGCTCGTATTCACAAGAGATTCTATCGTAACTCACCAAGATTCTCTTTCTATCGATCAACGTTCATACAAATTTGAAGGTTATCAGATTTATCAATTGAAAGACGCTGCTGTAAGTGCAACTGACCTTAACAATCTCGACAAAGCTATGTTGATCGCTCAATGCGACGTTGAAAACGAAGCTTCCCAAATCATCAACTGGGTTTATAATGAAGCTCTCGGTACTTCTGTAGCTACTGAAATGGTTAACGGTTCAAACACAGGTATCTCTCACTCCTTCGTTGTAACAGAAGATAAATTCGCTACTGGTACAAATAAAGCGCTTGTAAATCATAAGGAATACTACTTCATGGTAATTGCTTACGGTTACAACTGCTATAAAGAGTTCAAACTTGATCAAGAATATCTCGATGGTCAAAAGGCTCCTTATCTCGCTGGTCGTCGTAATATCAAAGTTTATAAGGGAGTTCCTCACAAATCTGTAGAAGCACTTCAAACTGCAGTTTATGGTGATCAACCTATGATTACTCGTATCGAAGGTCAAGGTAACGGTGGTTTCTTCTTGGATATGACAGATGAAAGCCGTGAACAAATCCTTCTCAACAATACTTTCAACAATGTTCAATACAAGAACAACTTCGGTCCTTTGAGCATTAAGGTTGTTGACCCATTGCAAGTAAAACCTTACGATTATACTGTTAAGTTCTTACCTAACGAAGTTAGCAACGACGTTAACGATAGCACACAATGGCAATTGATCATTTCTGATGAAGTTACTGATGAAGAACTCGCAGAACTTGGTATCGAAAGAACTTCTACTGCTGCTATGCCTATTAGCATGACAAATGAAGAATTGTTCCTCGACTTAGGTATTGCTATTTCTATCAAGAACTACAACTTCCAAGTTCACCAAGATGAAACTAATGAGTATATTGAATCATTAGGCGGTTATACTTATCAAACCCTTACTAAATATGGTCAAGTTGACTTTGTAGGTGCTACTATCGAATACTCTGGCGACTACAGCTGGTTGTCAGGTGTTAGAGATATGGATGGTGACTATCCATCTAACTGGATCCACTCTGGTCAATATTCTACCGGTGCTTGGGATACTTGGGAAGGTACTCAAAATGGTGCTGAATCTGATTATATGATGGTACGTGCTGAAGACGTTTTCGTATTGTCACCAAAGGGTGCTCTTAAAGAAAACTCTACAACTCGTTTCTTCCTCGATCCACTTGGACAATTCGAAAGCTGCTTGAGAGGTACTTGGGCTCCTTATCCATTGGCTTCTCAATATGACGGTGGTCCTAAGGCTTGCTACATGCAAGTTGATGATCAACAAGGTGAAGCATTCCCATCAGGTTACTATGATGTTAAGGCACTTGGTGCAACTCCTGCTCATCCAGGTTACAACCCTACAATGACTAATGTTTACTCTGTAGATATTATCCTTACTCCAGATAAGAGCCTCTGGTCAAGAGCTCTCGTACTTGAAGCTGGTTCTTCAAGCGAAGATAACTTTGAAGTTGATCAAATGTTCAACGGTCAACTCTACAAGAACCTCCGTCACGAACCAAAGAACTGTCCATCTGTTGATAAGGATGGTAATCCTGACAACTCTGGTACTACAGGTTTCGGTTGGTTCCCAGGCTATGCTATCAATGTTGAAACAGGTGAGCGTTTGAACATTATGTTCGCTGAAAACTCACTCGATACTTTGAACAATGGTAACGATATGCTCTTCAACCCAACAAATGTATATGCATTCTACAAAGACCTTCAAACTGGTGAATTGATTCTCGATGAAGAAACAGGTGAGCCAATCGCTATGTCAGAATCAAGATTCAACGAATACCGTGATGTTTATGGTATCAGCTTCGGTGAACCATTGAATGGTGGTCGTCACTATGTATACGTTTGCGGTTCAGATGGTAACACTTGCTCAATGTACTTCAACACCTCTTCAAGAAAACGTAACTACAACGATAATGAAACTATGGTTTCAAGAAACGGTTTCCAGCACGGTGGTGTAATCGAAGGCACAAACCTTCCATACTACGAATGTGGTCCATACGATGAATGTGCTTGGTTGAATGCTAAGTTCAATTCATTCAAGAGCAATACAAACCACAGCTACTTGCGTAAGCAACAGAAGATGCAATTGTTCAACAACGTAATGTGGACAAGCATCGCTATGCCAACACTTCTTCAAGAAGACAAATGGTTGTCATCTGATGCTACGATCAAGTTGCGTGTATCTCGTCCTTACATGAGATATTCAGGTCGTTGGTTCGAAAATGTAGAATCTGCTCCTAATGCTTCTCAAAATGAAGGTTTCCCAATGTATGAGTTCACAACTAAGAACCTTGTTCCTACAAAGGTTGAAACCGTTGAAGAAGTTCAAACATTGCTCGATGAAATCAATATCGTACCTAACCCATATTATGGTTTCTCACAATATGAGTCAAACGCTCTTGAAAACTATGTACGTATTGTAAACCTTCCTGAAAAATGTACAATTTCTATCTATACCGTAAATGGTACTCTTATTAGAACACTTACGAAGGGTGATAACACATCCTATGTACAATGGGATTTGAAGAATCACGCTAATATTCCTATCGCAGGTGGTGTTTATATTATTCACGTTAAGGCTGATGGTATTGGTGAAAGAACCCTCAAGTTCTTCTGCACAATGCGTCCTACTGACTTGAATGGTTTCTAAAATTTTAAAACAAGAAAATTAATAAAGAGTATGAAAAGTATAAATAGATCATTACTTATATGCACTTTAATCGCTTTGTTAGCTGTCGGTACGTCTTATAACGTACTGGCAGGTAACCGCGACCGTTCCGGTCAGGCAGGTGCATCTCATTTGTTGATTGATCCTTGGGCTCGTACTAATGGTATGGCAAATGCTTGCGTTGCTGAGACGAGAGGCCTTGAGTCTATTTTCTCAAACGTGGCTGGTTTGACTTACGTTAAGAAAACAGAGTTCTGTTTCAATCGTACCCAATATCTCGCAGGTTCCAATTGCGGCATCAATATCAACTCCCTCGCTTTCGCTCAACATCTTGGCAAGGCTAAAGATTTTGGTACTCTCGGTGTTTCTTTTGCATCTATGGGTTTTGGCAATATTGATATTACTACTGTAGCTCAACCTGAAGGTGGTCTTGGTACCTTTAGCCCTTCTCTCTCTTACATCGGACTTCACTACGCTAAGTCTTTCAATAACTTCATCAAGGGTGGTGCATCCCTCAAAGTTATCAATGAGAGAATTGCTGACTTGCACGCAACAGGTTTTGCTCTCGATGCAGGTGTTCAATACATCGCTGGTAGTTTCGAAAACTTCAAGATCGGCGTTTCCTTGAAGAACATTGGTCTTCCAATGTCTTACAAAGGTGATGGTCTGTCACAAAGAGGTGAAATCACTACTACTGACGTTGAACAATCTTTGAACATTCGTTCTGCAGAATATGAAATGCCTTCATTGTTGACAATCGGTGTTTCTTACGACTTCTTGTGGTTCGGTGGCGAATACAAATCTATGTCAAAGGATGACCTCAAATCTGAAGGTTTGACCCGCGACGACGCTGCTCACAGATTGACATTCTGCGGTGCTTTTACTGCTAACTCCTACTCCCGTGATATTTTCTCAATCGGTATGGAATACGGTTTCATGAACTATTTCATGGTTCGCGCTGGTTATGCTCTTGAAAGCTTCTCTAGACAAACTGAAATCGACGTTAATACTGGTGAACAAATATTCACATCTCTCCTTGTAAATGGTGACTCTTTCTATGCTGGTCCTTCTGTAGGTGCAACTGCTGTTATTCCTTTGAAGAAAGGTAACACTGGTAGCCGTATTTACATCGACTATGCTTATAGATTCACAAGCAAGTGGAAAGGTAATCACGTTATGGGTGTTAAAATCACCTTGTAACATTTAATATTTTTATTTTTACGAATAGAAGAGACTTGAAAAGGTCTCTTCTATTTGTGTAATTAAAACAACTATTATGGAAGATTTAAAATACTATACTCAAGAAGGCCTTGATGCATTGAAACGCGAATTGAGCCAACTTGAATCAGTAGAAAGACCTAAGATTTCTCAAGCTATTGCTGAGGCTCGTGATAAGGGCGACTTATCTGAGAATGCTGAGTATGATGCTGCGAAGGAAGCACAGGGTCTTTTGGAACTGAAAATCGCCAATCTTCGCAATCTTATTGCCAAGGCACGTGTTTTGGATGAATCTAAGATTGACATCTCTAAGGTGTTGATTTATTCCATCGTTAAAATCCGTAACACGAAGAACAAAATGGAAATGACTTATACTTTGGTTCCTGAGTCTGAATCAGACTTCAAGGCTGGTAAGATTTCCGTTTCCAGTCCTATCGCAAAGACTTTGATTGGCCATTCACAGGGCGACGTTGTTGTTGTTCAAGCACCGGCAGGTTCTATGGAATTCGAAATTCTTGAAATCTCAAGATAGTTCATTATGGAAGAAACAATTTTCACTAAAATCGTAAAGGGTGAGATTCCTTGTTATAAGATCGCTGAAAACGACAAGTTTTTTGCTTTCTTGGATATTTCACCAATTGCTAAAGGTCATACTTTGGTAATCACAAAAATGCAAAATGATTACCTCTTCGATCTTCCAGATGATATGTTGGGCGAGATGATGATTTTTGCAAAAAAAATCGCTGCGGGCGTTAAAAAGGCAATCCCTTGCAACAGAGTTGGCGTTGCAGTCATTGGCATCGATGTTCCGCACAATCATATTCACTTGGTACCTATCAATGGTGTGGGTGATCTTAACTTTAAAGGTGAGCGTGTAAAGCTCTCCGAAGAGGAATTCAAAGAAATTGCTGCTGCAATATCTGCAGCCGTTGAACTTTAAAAGTTTATAAAACAAGTATTATGGATACAAAACAATTACAGGATATTGCTTGTCAAGTAAGACGTGATATCATCAGAATGGTTAATGGCGCAAAGTCTGGTCACCCGGGCGGCTCCCTGGGCTGCGCTGATTTCTTAACAGCACTCTACTTTGAGATTATGGATATCAATCCTGATAATTTCACTCGCGAGGGCGTTAATGAGGATATGTTCTTCCTTTCCAATGGACATATTTCTCCGGTTCTCTACAGTGTTATGGCTCGTCGTGGTTATTTCCCTGTTTCTGAATTGGCATCCTTCCGTAAGTTGCATACCCGTCTTCAAGGTCACCCAACTCCTGTAGAAGGTCTTCCAGGCATCCGCATCGCTTCAGGTTCACTCGGTCAGGGTGTTTCTGTAGCTGTAGGTGCTGCCCTTGCTAAAAAGGCTAATAATGACAACCATATCGTTTACGCCCTTACGGGTGACGGTGAAATCCAGGAAGGTCAGATTTGGGAAGCTTTGATGTTTGCTGCCGCTAAGAAGGTGGATAACCTTATTGTAACCGTTGACAATAATGGTAAACAAATTGATGGCCCAACAGAAGATGTGCTCGACTTTGGCGATTTACGCGCTAAATTCGAAGCTTTTGGATGGACGGTTCTCGATATGAATGGTAATGACATGAACGACTGCGTTGAAACGATCAACAAAGCAAAATCATTGGCATTCAATGGTAAACCTATCGCTATCATTATGAAGACGGAAATGGGTCAAGGTGTCGACTATATGATGGGAACACACAAGTGGCATGGCGCTGCTCCTAATGATGAGCAAGCCGCTGCTGCATTGGCTCAATTGCCAGTCACGTTAGGTGATTACTAATAGCGCTTTTCTACGTGAAAATCATCCATCGATATCTTTGTAAAAACTTCCTCGGACCCTTTGTCCTTACCTTTTTTGTCGCCCTTTTTGTATTGCTGATGCAATTCCTGTGGAAATGGGTGGACGAATTGGTGGGAAAGGGTCTTGAAATAAGTGTACTTTTAAAACTCCTTTTTTATGCAGCTATAACGCTTTCTTCTATGGCGTTCCCGTTGGCAGTGCTGTTGGCGTCGCTGATGACCTTCGGCAATCTGGGAGAACGCTATGAGATCGTGGCTTTGAAATCATCGGGCATTTCTGTTCGTCAGATGATGGTGCCTTTGGCAATACTCTCTTTTATCATAGCGGGTGTTGCCTTTGAGTTTTCCAACCAGGTGATCCCTAAAGCGGCCGTGAAGCTGAGAATGCTCTTGTATGACATTCAAGAACAGAAACCTGCATTAAACATTGAAGAGGGAGTTTTTTACTATGGATTCGATAACTATGCTATTCGCGTAGGAAAAAAGATGAGCGATGGGGAAACCATCAAGGATGTCTTGATTTATGACCATTCTGGTCGTCAAGGTAATACTTGCGTTACCTATGCTTCCAAAGGTACAATGAGGGTTACTCCCGATAAACATTATCTGGTGTTCTCTTTGTACGATGGATCTTATTGGGATGAAAAATCGTTTAACAAGAGCTCAGGAAGCAACAGTATGCCGCTTACTCGTGCCACTTTCGACAAACAGTACAAACGTTTCGATATGTCGGGATTTTCGGCGGATAAGTTGGATGCAAGCATTTATGAAGGACATTCAACGGCTATGACCATCCCGCAATTGAATGAAAAGATTGATACGCTGAAGCGTCAAATTGCCAGCCTGGCTCATGGCGCTTCAGACGTTTTCTACGGAAATCTTTATTATTACAACGCATTTGTTAAGAATGATTCTATTGGTTTTGATACCAATTCTGTTGCTTTAAAATGTGATTTCGAGGATACGCCTCTGTATAGAGTACATCAAATCCTTGAATATGCTGAGAATGCGTCCCGTTCATTCATTTATTCCGTACGTTTTGCCTATCAGGATATTGACTTTAGAACACACTACCTTTGGGGATTTCAAATTGAGTTTTTCCGCAAGTTTACGCTGTCGTTCGCTTGTGTGCTCTTTTTCTTCATAGGTGCACCTCTGGGTTCAATTATCCGAAAGGGCGGTATTGCTATCCCGCTGGTAATCACAGTGGTTTTCTTTACGCTGTATTTTGCCGTTTCCATTATGGGTGAAAAGATTGCAAAAAGCAGCGTATGGCCAGTCTGGTTTGGAATGGGCTTATCGTCATTTATTCTCCTGCCGATATGTGTGTTCCTTACCTACCATGCTACTAAGGATTCTGCAATCTTGTCTATGGATTCGTATGCGAAACTCATCTCTCAATTGAAAGATTTCAAGCTAAAATCATTATTTAAAAAGAAGAAAAATGAAGATACTTCAACTTTGTCATAAACCTCCATTGCCACAAGTGGATGGTGGCTGTATTGCGATGCACAATATTACGGAAGGCCTGCTGAAAACAGGCCAGGATGTTCGTGTCGTAGCCATCGAAACGCAGAAACATCCTGTTAAGGTTTCGGCTTTTCTGGTTGATTATCTTCAGAAAACCCGTTTTGAATCGGTGTTTATTAACACTACACCGCATTTGAAAGATGCAATTGTGGCTTCGCTAAAACGCCAGTCGTATCAGATTAGCCGTTTTTTTTCCCGCTCGATGGTGTCGAAACTGGAACATATCCTCAAGCACGAGTCATTCGACGTCGTTCACCTTGAGTCGATTTATGTGGCACCATATATTCCTATTATCCGCAAGTATTCGAATGCTAAGATTGTATTGCGGGTGCATAATATTGAACACCAAATTTGGGAACGCCTGGCCGACAATGAATCCAACCCTGTGCGTAAGTTCATTTACAAAAAGAATATGCAACAGTTGCGTAGGGTGGAACGTCATATCTTGGATCAGGTGGATGGCTATCTGACTATCTCTGAGCCGGATTATGATTATTTTAGCCAAACTTCGCCCAATGTGGCGGGTATGGTTATCCCCTTTGGTATAGATTTGGATCACTATGACCCTGAAGACGATTACATTCCTTCTGATGAACCTACGCTGTTTCACTTGGGCAGCATGAATTGGTCGCCGAATGTGGAGGGCGTTGAGTGGTTCTTGGATGAAGTTTGGCCAGAAATATATGAACAGCACCCAGAACTTACCTTCACGATTGCGGGATATGGCATCCCTGAATCTATCAGCAGTCGTAAAGACGAGGGCGTGATCATTGCCGGCGCCGTACCTTCTGCCAACGAGTTCATGTTGGCGCACGACTTGATGGTGGTTCCGTTGCTGTCTGGCAGCGGCATCCGTATCAAGATCGTAGAAGCAATGGCCTTGGGTAAGGTGGTGATTACCACTACCGTGGGTGCGCAAGGATTGGATGCCGAAAACGGGAAACATCTCTTCATTGCGGATACGCCAGAGGAATTTTTAGCCGTCATTGAGAAGTGTATCGCTACGCCAGATTTGTGTAAGATCATAGGCGAAAATGCCCGCGACTACATCTCCATTCACCACGATCGCGATATCATCACCAAACAACTCTTAGACTTTTATCAATCTGTAATGCAAAAGTAATGGGCTATCTGGAAAACATTGAAACTCCTGCGGACCTGCGCAAGTTGTCCGTGGATCAGTTGCCGCAACTTTGCGACGAACTTCGTCAATTCATCATTGAGCAAACAGCCAAACGTCCTGGACATTTAGGTTCCAGTTTGGGTATGGTGGAGCTGACGGTGGCGTTGCATTACGTCTTTGATACGCCCAACGATAAACTCGTGTGGGACGTAGGTCACCAGGCATACGGACATAAGATTCTTACGGGACGTAAGAACCAGTTCCATACCAATAGAACGTACGGTGGCATAAGCGGTTTCCCAAGGCGGGAAGAAAGCGAATATGATGCATTTGGCACCGGACATTCGTCCACGTCCATATCGGCCATCTTAGGTATGGCAATGGCCGCCAAAATGAATGGCGATAGCAAACGCAGTCATATTGCTGTCATCGGTGATGGCGCCATGACGGGCGGCATGGCCTTTGAGGCAATGAACCAAGCCGCCTACAGAAATGTGAATATGATGGTCATCTTGAATGATAACAAGATGTCGATAGATAGTAGCACGGGTGCGATGAGCAAATATCTGCTCAAGATAACGGCATCACCTGCCTACAACCGTTTTAAAAATCATCTTTGGAATCTCTTTACGTTCAAATCCAATCAATCAAATAAGATTACGGATTTCTTTGGTGGTATTGGAAATGGATTGAAAGGCTATCTTTTAGGCGGAAGCAACTGGTTCCAAAGCTTGGGATTCCGCTATTTCGGTCCTGCCGATGGTCACGATGTGATACATCTGGTGAAGACATTGCAAAGTTTGAAGGCCCTTCCTGGCTTGAAGCTCTTCCACGTGCAGACGCTGAAGGGCAAAGGTTTGGATATGGCGGAGAAACATCAAACGTTGTTTCACGCTCCTGGAAAATTCAACCCCGATACGGGTCAACTTATCAGTTCCAATACGGAAGGGATGCCTCCAAAGTATCAGGATGTGTTCGGCCATACAATTCTGGAGTTTGCACGTAAGGACGAGAAAGTGGTGGGTATTACGCCTGCGATGGCTACAGGATGCTCTCTGACTATTATGGACAAGGAACTTCCAGAACGCGTATTCGATGTAGGAATTGCGGAACAACACGCCGTTACGTTCTCCGCAGGTTTGGCGGCAGAAGGCTATATCCCGTTCTGCAACATCTACTCTTCTTTCTTTCAACGTGGTTATGACCAGGTAATTCACGACGTGGCGTTGCAAAAGTTGCCGGTTATTTTCTGCATCGACCGTGCAGGTTTGGTAGGCGAGGACGGTGCTACGCATCAGGGTTCTTTCGATTTGGCGTTCCTGCGCCTTGTTCCCGATATCATTATTGCTTCTCCACTCAACGAACATGAGTTGCGCAATATGATGCTCACGGCCTATCATAACGCTAAAAATGGCGGTCTGCCATTTGTGATTCGCTATCCACGTGGACGCGGCGTTTTGGTGGATTGGCATAACGAGCCGGAAGATATGGAGATTGGCAAGAGCAAAGTCCTTTCTGTAGGCGAGAACCTGGTTGTATTGTCGTTAGGACCTTTGGGCAACAATGTGCAAGATGCTATCCAGCAGTTGAATGCTGAAGGTGTGCATGTTGGACATGTGGATGTTCGCTTCCTGAAACCATTGGACGAGGAGATGCTGCAGACCGTGTTGGCGCAATATCCGAATGTGCTGACGGTGGAAGATGGCACGGAAAAAGGTGGCTTATTCTCTGCCGTTGCAGAATACATCAAGGAGCATCAGTTAGATAATAAACTCTATCATGTTGCTCTGCCAGATCGCTTTATTCAACATGGAGACATCCCAAGTCTCTATAAGGAAGTAGGTTTCGATGTGGACAACATCAAGCAGAAGATCAAAGAGATTCTATCGTAACGGTTCGCATACCTGTTGTTAGCCCGTAACCACCAACTTTAACTTCCTGGATTGTTTCCTGTTGGAACTGAAGGATCACTTCGATAGCGCTGGTTTGTTGCATGGTTACGCCTTGCAGGAATCGATAGTGTGTCTGAGGTTTTTCATAACGGTGAAGATAGCAGGCCAAAGCACAGTTGGAAGTGCCGGTAGCAGATTCCTCGTTTATACCGTATTGCGGGGCGAAGTTTCTACATTCGGCTATCGTATCCCCATTTTTCGTTAAAGCAAAGGCATGAATGCCTACCACGCCCTGTTGTTTGTTAAGCTGTGCCATAGCCTCAAAATCAGGCGTGAGAGAACGTAAATGCTCGATGGTGTCGATGGGAAACATAATGTCTTTCAAACCGGTTGAAACGGCTTGTATGGGTAGGTCAGCGTTGTAGTAGTCAACGGGCAAGCAGGAGGCGAAGGTTTCCACGTGGTATTGCTCGTGAAAAACGGGACAGCACTGTTGCATGAAGACCTTTCCGTTGTTGGCCACGTCCACGTAGAGGCGGCCCGCCCGCGTAAGGATGGTGTAGCGCCCTTGGGGCAATCCCTGTTCCAACAACAAGGCAAACGCGGCGATGGTGGCGTGTCCACAGAGGTCAACCTCCTCAACCGGCGTGAAGTATTCCAAATGGAAAACACCCTCGTCCTCTTCTCGAACAAATACCGTCTCCGAGTAGCCAATCTCGGCGGCAATCCGAAGTTTGATGTTCCGCTCAAGAACGGCTGAGCAAAGCACAACACCCGCCCCATTTCCGCCTCTTTTATCGTTGCAGAAGGCGTTTACCAGGAAGACTTTATAGTTCATATTTGTCGGGTTTGAGTGGTCTTATCGGTTTGACTGAGCCACGAAGTCTTTTTTGAGTAGGATCTTGTAAATGCCCACAAGGTATCCCCATCCATAACTGACGTGAATGGTGAAAAAGGTGGCTACCAGGAGCAGTAGAATGCGCGGATTCTTGGTCCCTTTGGTGCCAAAGGTAATGGCTAAGAAGAGGTAAAGGATCAATATCAAGAGATAGAGCGCCAAAAGCAGTTTGCTGAAGCAGCTGGCGATGAGCCCCAAGCCTAACCCTAAAACGAAGACGGGTGGAAAGAACTGACGCAGCGTGGCTGGTTGTCCCAATTTCTTGTTCACCAAAGGTTTGAACAAGCCATATTGGTAAAACATTTTGGATACTTTTTGGATGGTATCGCGGGCGAAATAGTCGATGACCACAGAAGGTATCAGGAAGATTCGCCCACCATTTTTCACGATGCGTCCGTTGAATTCGTCATCTTGATTGCGTACCAGTTCTTCATCAAAAAGTCCGATCTTATCGAAGATGTCGCGCTTGAAGCAGCCAAAAGGAACGGTGTCCACGCACATTTCGTGGTTGGCGCCGATGCGGAAGTAGGAGTTGCCCATGCCGAAAGGCGAACTGGTGGCGATGGCAATGGCCTTGCAAACGGGCGTGTCGTTCATGGGCAGGGTTCGACAAACGCCCCCCACGTTATCGGCTTGCAGGGTTGTGAGGCGTTCCACCAACACGGAGAAGTAGTTGGTGGGGTAGATGGCGTGTGCGTCTAAACGCATGATGACGTCGCCCTTGGCTTCCCGTATGGCGATGTTCAAGGCTGGTGGTACAATCCGCTTGGGGTTGTCCAACAGTTTGATGAAGGGATACTCGACGATGTATTGTCGGATGATGTCCCTTGTTTTATCCGTACTCATTCCATCTACAAGGAGTACTTCTAGATTCTCTTTAGGATAATCCTGTTTTAAGATGGATTCGATGCAGTTGGCAATGTATTTTTCTTCGTTGTAAGTAGGACAAATGACGGATAACATAGGCCTTGATTTATAAGTTTTCGTATAGAGTTTGGTAACGCTGAGCAATGGTGCTCCAGTTAAAATCCTGGAAGCGGCTGGCCGGCAGCGTTTGGTATCGTTCTGGATGCAGAAATAGGTTGCGCAGTGCGGTCTGAATGCTGTCAACACTATGCGGATCAACCGCTTCTCCTATATTCGTATCGAAGAGCCCGTCGATACCTTCGTTTCGTGTGTATAGTACGGAAAGTCCCTGCGACATGGATTCTACAAATACCAATCCGAACGTTTCGTGTATCGATGCCATCGCAAAAAGGTTGTTGCTTTGGTAGAGCGACTGTAGTTTCTGCTTGTCATAAATTCTGCCGTGATAGTGGAAGAGGTCGGGGTGCTTTTCGGTTAAGGAAAGCACGTCGGTTTCCTGCTCTCCAGATCCTCCTACCAGGTCGAGATGTATGTCGGGGATTTCGTTTTTCAATTTCAGAAAGGCCTCCATAAGGCGCAGCACGTTTTTGTTGTTGTCGAAGTTGCCAACGTAGATGGCCCTATGTCCTGCAGCATGTCGATGGCTGTCGAGACACAGATTCTTCAACCAAAAGTCGTTAAGACCGTTGGCGATAACCATGCTTTTTTGTTCCAGCAGGTTGCGAAGTCCGATCACGGTCCAGTGCTTTCTAAGACGTTGCTGGAGCATAGGGGTGATGAAGATGACCTTGTCGGCTTCACGGATTACTTCCCGATGTACCCACCACAGATGTGGCGCATATTTCAGGAATGCGTTGAGGTCGGAGTTGCGCACGGCAACAACGTACGGGATGCCAAATCGTTTCTTGAGTTCGAGCGCTACCGTGCCATCGCTGAATAGGGTGGTGGCATGCGTGCATTGAATACGACTCAAATCTATGTTTTTGACGATGTCTTTAGTGGTGTCTTCTATTTTTTTATGAAAGAACAGACGATGCCAGGGCTTCAAGATGGGAGCATAAAGAATGTTAGTATGCTCTCCTTCAAAATGATTCTTGCCAATGTCGGTGCTGTTACGGATGGGCGCATATACGGTTTGTGACACGCCTTGTTGGTCTAATTTCTGGTACAGTTCAGTGTGTACTTTGCTGTAAGTAAAGTCGTTACAGATATGCAGTACTTTATTGTTAGATTGTTCATTGCTTTCGGGTAGTGCTTGCCTACGTGGGGCGAGTGCCGTACCTAACAGCACAAAGGTGAGAAATTGCACCGACCCGGGCCCGTAGGGGAAGTTGGGTTCCACAAAGCTGACGAGCAGTGGAACGATGGCTACTACGTATCCCAAGTCTTCCAAGTCCGACTTTCGTTTGCGGAACAGGGCTACCACCACGTGAATGCCAAAGTAGAGATAGAAGGCCACAATAGGAAACGACCAGATGCCATAACGAACCAGTCGCAGTAGGATGTAGTTGTGTATCAAAAGAATGCCCGAGGCCTCCTCTTGTTCGCCCTTCAAAGGATCGTTCAAGAAAAATTCCAAGCCTTCGGTGTTGCGGCTCATGCGACGGGAGGTCATTTCTTCCATGCCGGTAGAGGATTTTCCACCTACCATGAAGGTCTTGAGTTCGTCGCCAACAAATCCCGTGTAAAGGATGAAGGCGATGGTGCCGATGCCGATGATGGTGAGGACGGTTTTCAAGTTCCATTGCCACTTCCAGTTGGCATCCTTGATGAGTACCAAAAGCATGCAGAGTAATAAGGCAAACAGGTCGGAACGGGCGCGGATGAGCACCAATACCAGTACGGCCAAGAAGCTGACCACTAAGTAATGAGTGCGCTGTTCTTTGAGCTTTATGCCCAAGAAGAAGGTGGCGCCAGCGGCGATGGCAATAAGTGCCCCCACTTGGTTCTTACCTTCGTTCAGCATGTAGTGCTCCGGCACATAAAAACCGCCTGCCCAGTACCAGCAGTTGAGCAATCCCATCAAGATGAGTCCTATGGTGTAGTAATAACTGAGATTTGCCCAAAAGCGAAGGTCTTTATCCAGATTTTGTCCAATGCAGATGCATAGAAAGGCTATGATCAGCTGAGTACAGTCGGCGGGATGAAAACGGTGCCCAATAAGTTTGAAGACAACAAACTCCACCACGGTCAAGGCGATGGTGGCGGCGAAAAGACGCATAAACCGCGACGACAGGGTCTTCTCCAACGAGAAAGTGAGCACGAATGCAGCTGCCGTACAAGCCATGATGGCGTAGCGGAAGATGTAGTAGATTGCCGTCATATAGACCCACGGGAGAAATGAGGCGGCAACCAGTCCTAATGTGAGAATTAGTAAATATTGGGCAATTTTAGATTTCATTGATGGCATGTTGATGCGAAGGTTAGGAGTGTTGAGGTAAGTGTACCATGTTGCCAAAAAGCTGGTCGGTTTCGGGCAGACGACCGCGGTCGAAACCGCCCGCAGGAGTGAAGGTCAACTCCCCAAAATAGGCCTTGCCTTTTTCCAGATAGAAGTCGGCGCGTACGAAAGGGAACGGCTTTGATAGTTTTTCGGCATAGTCGAAAAGTTGGTCCATGCCTTCCGGTTTGGGAATGGTGAAGCCTTCAGGGGCGGCCTTGCCCATCTTGTTCAGACGTTGCAATTCCCAATTGCGGTCGAAAAAGTAGAAACTCGGCTTTTGTTGTTCGCCACGTCCGATGCAACACAGCACATATTTGGCTTCACCATTGAAACAGTAAAACTTATAATCCACAGGCGAATGACCATCTTCTGTTTCGATAAATTGTTCACATACAATTCTTTTATCTTTGAAATCGTATTGTGGTTCGGCAGCGATGAGGTGGAATTTCATCTTCTCGAACCTGTTCAGGTCGCGAATGGTCTGCTCAATGTCTAATTTGTTTTTGTCGGGGCATACCACGTTACCACCGCAGCCAAAGTTCCACTTGAGTACGAATTTCTCGGGCAGATCCTCCCAGTTGATTTCGCTGGCGTGGTGGTAGTTGTTGATCAGTGGCACAAGAATCTCTTCACATCCGCAGTTTTTCACATACTCGCGCACGCGATACTTGTCGGCGCATTGCATCACCAACTCGTTGTCTTTATAATAGTTGATCTTCATCCATTGAATCTTTTCATCCAGTCCAGTTGGATTCTTCAGATTCAGTTTCTTGTGATGATATATTCTGTATAAGGTGCGAACAGCGAACTTGGGCGAGAGCCAAGTCATGAAGTAGCGCAGCCATAAATTGGGTCTTGATCTAAAATCCATAGTAATGTTCTGTAATTCTGAAACTCTTCAATGCCTATTACCAGTTTCTATGTCGAGTGTTTTTGTGTTTATAGATTTCCTTAAGCATTTGAGCGGTTTGTTCTTCGTTGCCGAAGGCGGGGCCGAATGCCGACTGGCTGAGGTCGGGGTTGGCGTTCCACTCCACGAAGATCGGTTCGCCATCTTTGCCAACGGCAAAATCCCATGCGGCGATGTTGAAGTGCGGGAGGTTGAGATGGAGTCGTTTGGCAGTATCTACAACCTGCGCGTAGGATGGGATAGGGTAGCCCTCTAAGGTTATGCCGCAGTCGGTTTTCTCCACCAGGTCGGTGCCGGCCGATCCGAAGGCATACTTGGCCAAGGTGCCGTTGGTTTCAATGCGGGCACTGATGCCCCCTGCGCTCTCGTTGTCGATGACGGTACCTTCACGACCGATGCGGATGACGCCGTATATCAGTTTCACATCCATGTCGTTCCGGTAGGTTAGCAGCCGTATGGTGTTGACAGACGAAGGGTTGAGGGCGCGCATGGCATCGTGCTGTTCGATGCATGCCTGCAGGATGAAGTCCTGACCGTATTGGTCGAAAAGTTGTTCTATGCGCAGGCCTTTGTGGTCGGTAATGCCATGCTCGATGTTGATTTTGCGAACGCCAGCACCTCGGGTGGAGAGTGATGGCTTGATGATGGCGTTTTCTATGTTTTGGCAAAGGGCTATGGCCTCTTCGCGCGAGATGGCCTTGTTGTTGGCGTAGAAGTGACCGTGTATGTTCTTAACATACGTCTTGGGTTGCACAACGTCTGGGAAAAGTTGTTCCGACACATTCTTGTCGGCATACGCTTCCATCATAGCAAAATTGTTCAGTCGGCCAATCATTTCGGTACGATAAACCCCCACCGGAATGTAGGCAGGAGAGTAAATCGTGGTTCTCGAATAGAGGAATTTATGCCAGATAAGTGGCACCTTGTGACCGATGGTCTTCTTATAGAAATTTTGGATTTCTTGTTTCTGCGCTCTGGATAACGGACGCTTGATAAGTAATTTATGATATTTCCCCCGCAACTCATTGGCTAACGATTGCAAGGATACCCATTTCTTGAATTTGTCAAATAGTACTTGTAGTATCATCTTTATTTGCACTAATAAATATAAATGCAAAAATACTCTTTTTGTTGTAACGTTAGTGAGCATGATTGATGAATCCAAATCGCTATTGCGTTTATATTGGTTTATAAGTTATTTGTGTATCTTTGCTCCCTCGTTAAACGACTCATTTGTTGAGCTTTTAGACATGAGATAAAATAGTCATTTTTGTAAAATAAGGGTGAGTTTTCTTTGTTTTGATTCGAAGTTATGACCTTTTATTTTCTGTTGATGAAACTTGATTTATGAGGATAAGTAAGATTTAAATTATGACACCGGAAGAGAAAGCAAGGGTCAAGATAGACCAGATGTTTGAAGATGCTGGCTGGCAGGTGGTGGATAGAGATTTTTATTCGCCTACCATTACTGCCGCAGCCATTCGTGAAGGTATTCTCAATGGCAATCGTGAGGCAGATTACTTTCTATTTGTCAACGGAAAGGCAATAGGCGTTCTTGAAGCTAAACGGGCAGAAGTGGATGTTACAACACCATGTGTTTGCGAACAAACCGAAATGTATGCTCGAGGAGTGCCTTTGTGTTATCAAGCGTGGCAACGTCCATTGCCTTTTGGCTATCAGTCAAACGGAGAAGAAACCTACTTCCGTGACTTCAAAGATAAAGATGGAGGCATGGAACTCTTCAACCGCATCCATACTCCAAAGGAACTATGCAAGATGCTTGGCATCGAGGATGTGTATGCCGGACTGCCGACCCTGAAGAAGAAAGGCTTGCGCGACTGTCAGTTTGAGGCAATCACAGAACTTGAAAAGTCATTCCGCACAGGACAAAACAAAGCTTTGATGGTACTGGCTACTGGGTCCGGCAAGACTTATACGGCTTGCCTTGCTTCATACCGTTTCCTTGCTTATACTCCTATGAGACGCATCCTTTTCCTTGTTGACCGAAACAATCTCGGCAAGCAAGCTGAAGGCGAGTTTGGCATGTTCCGTCTTACAGAAACTGGAGATCCCTTCAATACCATCTTTACTGTAAACCGCTTGAAGTCTGCCAAGATCCCAAGCGATAGTAACGTGGTTATATCTACTATCCAACGACTTTTCTCTTTGCTGAAGGGTGAAGATATTACAGATACAGACGAAGATGACGACGACAATGACACACCTGTAGAACTACCTGAAAATCCAACTTTGCCAAAGGATTTCTTTGATGTCATCATCATAGACGAATGCCACCGCAGTATCTACGGCAACTGGAAGAAGGTTCTCGACTATTTTTCTTCGGCCAAGATGATAGGCCTTACAGCAACACCTGTTCCTGAGACCATGGCCTTCTTCAATAACAACCGCATCGTCAACTATACCCTTGAAAAAAGTATCGTTGATGGTGTAAACGTGGATTGCCGTATCTATCGAATCAAGACAGAGGCTACAGAGAATGGAGGGGCTATCAGGCAAGGCGACAAACTGAGACGTGAGACACGTTATACTGGCAAGGTGGAAACCATCAGTCAGAAAGAGACCAAGCAATATACTAAAGAAGAACTCAATCGAAGCGTTGTCAACCCAGCCCAGATAAAACTGGTGCTTGAGACATATAGAGATAGCGTCTATTCCGAGTTGTTCACCGACCCACAGCGTGAACCAAACATGGACTATCTGCCCAAGACACTCATCTTTGCATTGAATGAGGCACACGCCACCAATATCGTGAACATCGCCAAGGAAGTCTTCGGACATACTGCCCCAGACGATCCTTTCGTTCAAAAGATAACCTATAGCGCAGGTGATAGCAACGAACTGATTCGCCATTTCCGCAACGACAAGGAGTTTCGCATTGCAGTCACTTGTACGCTTGTGGCTACAGGAACAGATGTGAAACCGCTTGAAGTGGTCATGTTCATGCGTGATGTGCAGTCGCTCCCCCTCTATGTCCAGATGAAGGGGCGTGGCGTTCGTACCATCGGTGACGAGCAGCTGCGCAATGTCACCCCAAATGCTTTCTCAAAAGACTGCTTCTACCTCGTGGATGCCGTTGGTGTGACCGAACACGAGATGCACATCCCCTCGGCAGGAACGGACGACGAACAGAAGGAAACCATTACCTTCAAGCGCCTCCTCGAACTGATTACACATGGCAATGTGACCGATCAGTACCTTAGGACACTGGCTTCTCGTCTCGCTCGCATCTACAACAAGTGCAACGGCGAGCAGCGCAACAAGTTCATCGAACTGGCTACGACCGACATGAAGGAGCTGGCATCGGCCATCTTTACGGCTCTCGAACAACAAATGCTGCCTCCGTTTGAAGACATCAACCAGCCTAACCACGAGCGTAAAGGCCTGGTGGCCTCAATAGTCAACCATCCCGAAGCACGTCAGTATCTGCTTATCCTCAATGCTGGATTTGTGGAGATACTGATGCCAGGCGAAGACACCCTTATCAGCAAAGGTTTTTCCATTGAGGAAGCCCAAGACACCACCGACGCATTCGAGCAGTACTGCAATGAACATCGTGATGACATTGAGGCGTTGCGAATCATCTGGAACAACGAGGGTGAACCTCTTACATACGCAGTACTGAAGGACTTGGAGAACAAGTTAAAGATGGCAAACAACCGATTCTCGGCAAGCCGCCTTTGGAACTCATATTCATTGATAAGTCCAAAGGATGTGCGCAAGCATACTACCAAGGAAGAGCAGTCGGCAATGACCAACATCATTCAGCTCGTCCGCTATGCTTTCCACCAGATCGAGAGGCTGGATAGTGTTTACGCTACTGCTCAGCAGTACTTCAACCTTTGGTGCGGCCAACGCAACAATGAGAAGACCCCTAAGCAGATTGAAGTTATGCGACAGGTTGTTGACTATGTAGCAAGCAATGGAGCAGTCACCATCAAGGACCTGAGGGAAGACGATAAGACACGTGCGGCCCAGCTCATCCAAGCCTTTGGCGGAATGGAGCCTGCCACAAACGCCCTCCTAAGCTTATATAAATTTGTAGTTTACCGAAAGACAGCGTAATAGCAATATGACAATAGAAGAATTAAAGGAACTTATCAAGATAGATGAAACTCGCATCGTGGAAATGAAAAAGACTACAGGCGAGTTGATTGCTGCCATGCACTCTGTCTGTGCCATGCTCAACAGCGACGGAGGCCACGTTATTATCGGTATTGCGCCTACCTCATTGAAGATAATCGGTCAGTATGTGACAGACAAGACACGTCAAGAAATAGCATGGGAGATTCGTAAGATAGAACCTTTTGTGAATATGGCAGTTGAGTACATTGATGTTCCTGATTCTGACGGAAAGCAGATAATCATATTCCATGCGGATAGGAATGTGTACCGAGAGTCTCCTTATGTGTATGATGGCAAACCATACTACAAGCTGGAAAGTACTACCATGGTAATGCCACAACAGATGTATGAAGAAAGACTTCGTCAAAGGGATGCTTACAAATTCCGTTGGGACTCAATGACTGCTGATAATATGGCTATTGAAGACCTCGATGAAAAGAGAATCCGCACAGCTGTTACAATGGGTGTCCAAAGCGGCAGGTTGAATCCTAATGCTGAAAGTGAGTCTATCCCAGACGTCCTTGCAAAATTGGAACTTCTTAATGATGGCAAGCCAACAAATGCAGCTGTAGCACTTTTTGCAAAAGACACTCGCAATTATCCTGAAATTGAACTAAAGATGGGATATTTCAAGGGCAATAACAGAATGGTCTTTATCGACAACAAGATGGAGCGAGGTAACTTCTTTGACCTTCTTGATTCAGGAATAGCCTTTCTTTTCCGCAACCTACGACTCAGCGGTGAGGTAAAAGGACTTCTCAGAGAGGAACAACTTGAAATTCCTGCTGAAGCATTAAGAGAAGCGCTTACCAACGCCCTTTGCCATCGTCAATATGAGCGCACTAACGGCAGTGTTAGTCTTGCCATCTATGACGACAGAGTCGAGATTGTAAATCCTGGCGTATTCCCACCGCAGCTAACAGTTGATAATATCCGAATGACTCATGAGTCATATCCCTATAATAAGAAAATTGCGCAAGTCCTCTATCTGACAAAGAATCTTGAAAAATGGGGAACAGGAGCAAACCGTATGATAGACCTTTGCAGGGAACAGAGTGTTCCTGAACCAGAATGGAAAGTTGAAAACGGAACTGTTACCATCATCTTCAGAAGACCGCAGATAACAGGAACTTCAAATAATTCGAATGATAATCCTTCTAATGTATCACAAGAAGCAAGTCAGAATGATACAAAAGATGATACAAAAGAATTGTCAGAAAGACAGAAGGTTATATTATCTTTGATACAAAAAAATGATACAATAACCATTGATGAAATGATACAAAAGACGAACGTATCATCCATCACAATAAAACGTGACCTCTCAGAACTTCAAGAACTTAATATCCTTAAGCGAGAAGGTGGCAGAAAACAAGGTCGTTGGATCATAATAGAAAAATAGAAAACATCATGGCAACAAATACAGAGACATCACTTACCAAGAAAGTCTGGACTCTGGCAACAACATTGGCAGGTCAAGGCATTGGTTTTACTGATTATATCACACAGCTTACCTATCTTCTCTTCCTGAAGATGGACAACGAGAACACCGAAATGTTTGGTGAGGACTCTGCGATACCAGAAGGTTATCGTTGGTCTGACCTCATTGAACTGGATGGTCTTGACCTCATAGCTCAGTATGAGTCAACATTGAAGAAGCTCAGTGAAGAAGAGAACCTTATCGGCACTATCTTCGTGAAGGCTCAGAACAAGATTGACAAGCCTGTCTATCTGAAAAAGGTCATCACCATGATCAATGAAGAGCAATGGCTCGTAATGGATGGTGACGTGAAGGGTGCTATCTATGAGAGCATTCTCGAAAAGAATGGTCAGGATAAGAAGTCTGGTGCAGGTCAGTACTTCACTCCTCGCTCTTTGATTCAGGCTATGGTAGATGTGGCCCAGCCAAAGATTGGTGAGACTGTCTGCGACCCTGCCTGTGGTACTGGTGGCTT
>JAKSMB010000010.1 GCA_024400875.1 Bacteroidales bacterium | reverse complement strand
ATTTTTTTTGCTAATTATCAAACAATCTACAAAATTATCGCACATTATGCGACGTTTTTAACATTAAATGTCGAAAATACAACTTTGTACTACAAACCTTTGGAAAGAATGCAGCCTAATAATAAGGTACAAATTTACCACAAATGGTTTTGATTGTGGTAAGTTTGTACTTTTATATGCAACTTTCTTTTGATACATTATTTTAGTACTCGCTGATACAATTGTATCTGTTGTTTATCAATATTTGTAATCTTTACTTGAGCCTTTACAGGACGTGGTGTTTCGTCTGGTAAGGATGTAACAAGCGATGTTATGACTTGATCAACATTGCTAAATCCGGTATCTTCTATTGTAGAAACACAGTTACCACCAATGAACATCTCTCTTGCTTGGAGTATCACCCTTGGGAATTGTTATGCAAGGCCCTCCATTCCCTAAATACAAAGCGGGCGCCTCTTCCGAGACGCCCGCTTCTATTTGGATTGTATAGTAATCAACGATTATTTGCAGTTGCAGCAGCAACATTTTGCTCTTTCTTCCTTGATAGCAGCTTGAGCTGCAGCCAAGCGAGCAACTGGTACGCGGAATGGAGAGCAAGATACGTAGTTCATGCCAGTCTTGTAGAAGAATTCGGATGACATTGGATCGCCACCGTGTTCACCACAAACACCACACTTCAAGTTAGCGCGGGTGCTACGACCTCTTTCTACACCACATTTAACCAATTGACCAACACCTTCTTGATCCAATACATTGAATGGGTCAACAGGGATAATCTTTTCTTCCACGTATTTGTGAACGATAGCGTTAACGTCATCGCGGGAGAAACCGAGGGTCATTTGGGTCAAGTCGTTGGTACCGAAGGAGAAGAACTCAGCAACCTCAGCGATCTTGTCAGCAACGAGGGCTGCGCGTGGGATTTCGATCATGGTACCGAACATGTAGTTGATGGTAACGTTCAACTTAGCTTCTACTTCAGCTTTTACGCGAGTAGCAATAGCTTTTTGGTGTTGAAGTTCCTTAACGTTGATGGTCAGTGGAACCATGATTTCCAAATGTGGATCGAAACCTTCGTTCATCAACTCAGCCGTTGCCGTGAAGAGAGCGCGGAATTGCATTTCAGTGATTTCTGGGTACATAACGCCAAGACGAACACCACGAAGACCCATCATTGGGTTTACTTCGTGCATAGACTCGATACGTTTTTTGAGTGCTTCGAAGTCGAGACCGCGTTCTTTAGCAACTTCGCGTTGTTTATCTTCAGTTTGAGGAACGAATTCGTGCAATGGAGGATCCATCAAACGGAAAGTAAGAGGTTTGCCGTCCATAACTTTCAACGTACCCTTAGCAGCTTTGCGCATGTAAGGTTCAAGTTCGTTGAGAGCAGCTACGCGAGCTTCGAGGGTGTCGGCGAGGATCATGTTGCGGAGTTTCTCCAGTGGTTCTTCACTGTTTTCACCGTAGAACATGTGTTCGATACGGAACAAGCCGATACCTTCAGCGCCGAAGTTGATAGCGTTTTGAGCATCTTCAGGGTTGTCAGCATTGGTACGAACACCCATCTTGCGGTATTTGTCAACCAAGCTCATGAATTCTTGGAACAATGGGTTTTCAGAAGCGTCAATCATCTTGATTTCTTCATCATAAACCCAACCCTTAGAACCGTTCAAGCTCAAGAGGTCGCCTTCTTTGTAAGTCTTGCCAGCGATTTCAACGGTGCGAGCGTCCATGTTGATCTTAACAGCTTCGCAACCTACGATACAGCATTTACCCCAGCCACGAGCCACGAGAGCAGCGTGAGAAGTCATACCACCGCGAGCGGTAAGGATACCGGTAGCGGAACGCATACCTTCAACGTCTTCTGGATTGGTTTCTTCGCGAACGAGGATGTTCTTAACATTCTTAGCTGTGTAAGCTTTAGATGTTTCGCTGTCAAGAGCGATAACGCCAACTGCGCCACCAGGACCTGCAGGAAGACCCTTAGCGATAACAGCGTGTTTCTTTTCATCAGCAGCATCGAGGATTGGGTGAAGGAGTTCATCCAATTGAGCTGGAGAGAGGCGCATAACAACTTCTTTTTCGTCGATACGACCTTCGTGAAGCATGTCGAGAGCCATGGTCAAAGCAGCAACGCCAGTACGTTTACCAACACGGCATTGGAGCATATAGAGCTTACCTTCTTGGATAGTGAACTCGATATCGAGCATATCGCGGTAGCTGTCTTCGAGGATGGTGCGAATGTCGCAGAGTTCCTTGTAGGTTTCTGGCATCAACTCTTGCATAGAGTGCATCATCTTGTTTTGTTCGTTCTTTGTGTCGTCGTTCAATGGGTTCGGTGTACGAATACCAGCCACAACGTCTTCACCTTGAGCATTGATCAACCATTCGCCGTAGAATTGGTTGTCGCCAGTAGCCGGGTTACGGGTGAAAGCAACGCCAGTAGCGGAGTTGTCGCCCATGTTACCGAATACCATAGCTTGAACGTTTACTGCAGTACCCCAATCGTCTGGAATACCTTCGATGCGACGGTAGGAGATAGCCTTCTTACCATTCCAGCTCTTGAAAACGGCCTTGATACCGCCTTCGAGTTGAGCCTTAGCGTCATCTGGGAATTCAGTACCGAGAACTTCTTTAACTTTTGCTTTGAAAGCGGTAGCGAGTTCAAGGAGTTCTTCAGCGGTGATGTCTGTATCGCTCTTGTAACCCTTCTTAGCTTTGAATTCGTCGAGCATGTCATCCAATTGTTTGCGGATGCTCTTGCCGTCAGCAGGTTCAATGCCTTCAGCTTTTTCCATAACGACGTCAGCATACATCATGATGAGACGACGGTAGGAGTCATATACGAAACGAGGATTGTTTGTTTTCTTGATCAAACCAGGGATGGTTTTGGAACTCAAACCGATGTTGAGAACGGTGTCCATCATACCTGGCATAGAAGTACGAGCACCTGAACGACAGGATACCAAAAGAGGATTTTCAGGATCGTCATATTTCAATCCCATGATGTTTTCAACATTCTTCATACCAGCCCAAACTTCATCCATAAGGCCAGCAGGAAGTTGACAGTTGTTGTCATAATATGCTGTACAGCATTCGGTTGTGATAGTCAAACCAGCAGGTACCGGCAAACCTAACAAACACATTTCGGCAAGGTTAGCACCTTTACCACCCAACAAGTTTTTCATGTCGGCTTTACCTTCAGCTGTCTTACCTCCAAAGGTATAAACGTACTTTACATTACTCATAGTCAATATTTTAAATGATTAATAATTATTTTCAAAAATGAAGGTGCAAAAATACGATTTTCTCGTATAAAATCCTACAAGAAAATCGTATCTTTTTTATATCCATTATATTTTTTTATTTCACCGTGAGTACCACGGTTTTCATCGTTTTTCAACGTTTGTCATGGGCGGTTTTCAATCCCGTCCATACGAAGTGCATCTATCGGTTATTGACGTTTGAAATGCAATGGAATATGGAATTCAAGACCCGGCATTTCGTCACTATTGTCAAAGTCGAGGTTGATCACAATCATTTTTTCTTTCTTATCATAGGTGAAAGGGATTGTTTCGGTCTCGTTAGGATCGGTAGAGTACAGCACACCATTTTCGCCGTCAAATGTGTAGGTAAAGCTGTCGGTACCGCCACCATCTGGAACGGGATGCTCTTGACCCATTGCTGTTATGGTTCCGCTGTACTTTGCGTTCATAGTACCCGTAGTAGCATCTGTAAAATTAAGATCAACGTCAAAGTTGAACACACAGTCTGCCGTAATACCGCTTACAACGAGTTGCTTCGTATAGGTTTCATCTGCGTGCCAGCTGGTACCAGCCAAATTAACTTCTTTTCCGCAGGATGCGAAAATCATGGCAATACCTGCCACTAATGTCATCAAAAAAATTTTTTTCATAAGATTATGTTTTTATTTGTTAGAATTTCATAAATGTGTATTCTTTATAAGTATTTTCTATTTCACTGTAAGCGTAACGGATTTCGAAGGTTTGGATCGCTTGCCTTTGCCTAAGAACATCTGGATGTAGTAGGTCACCTTTTGTCCCTGCTCCACCTTGTAGTCCATACAAGAGTTTTCGCCACGTTGAAAACTGGTGAACGCGTATGCTGGTTCATCGTTCACGGATTTGAACACAACGCCATAATATTTATTCTTGGATGGATAATCGTAGGTAAAATCCAACTTCACAGCCTTGGTTTTAGTGAGCGAAGCCTTCAATGTCATCGGGACCTCTACGAAAGCAGAACCTCTGAAGCGAACGGTTGTTTGACCGGTCTTGCCAGATGAGAGACGGCTTTCATCAATCACTTCTATACAATAGTTGTAATTCTGAGCAGATGGTTCAGGATAATCCGTAAACACGATATGCGCTTTAGGTTCCAGTTCCTCCGGTTTGATAATCTTGATGCATTTCCACTGTTGTTCGTTATCTTTTTTGCGATAGACATAGTAGAAAGCAACATCTTCGGAAGTACTTTGCAGCCAGGTGAAGGTCACCGACTCGTCGGTTTGCGTGTGGTCTTTAAGCACGGCCACGCCTGGAGGCACGATATCGGGTACAGGCACTGCCAACGTATCCGAAGGGGCGGAGAAGTTGTGACTGTTATCTTCTGCTACCACGTAGAAATAGATTCTGCGAGTCAGCGTTCGGCGGTTCAACGTATCGATGAACGTGGTATCGTTTTCAATACGGCGGCCGGTTCTTTGGATAAAGTCGTGGTCGAGTTGGTTGGCGAAATAGACACGATAGCCGAGGACATCCTTTTCCGGATTTTCGTTCCATTGCATATAGAGCACGCCTGCCGTATCCACGATGGCGGTCACACCCGTAGGGGCGGAAGGGGCCACATCGTCTTCGATATTGTTGATTTGTGACAGAGAGAACGAGTAGTTGTTATTGTTGTCCAAGGCGAAGACGCGGTAAAAGCCGCGGCCACGGTCGTGGGCATTGTTATCCACCCATTCGCGGGTATTGATAGGCAACAGGTCGGTAACCTTTTCCCAAGGACCGCTTGGGTCATCGGAGAAGGCAATCACAAAACCCTTGAGGTCGTCATCCTGCTTGTCCATAGTCCAGTTCAGGGTGCAGGTCTTGTTATCTTCCGGAACGACTTCTTCCAGAACCGGTACCGTTGGCGCAATGAAATCCTCCATTTGGAAAGTCTCCGACTCAACTTCTGGGGCAAAATCGGCGAACGCATCAAAAGCGCGGACACGGTATTTGTAGGAGATGTTCAAGCTCAGGGAGTCGAGGATGCCGACATTACCTTCCATCAGGCGGGCAAGATCTTCACCATACACATCGTATTCATCCTTGGTAGGTTTATAGCCATATACAGGAGAAGTGTTGAGGGCGGTCCAGTGTTTGCCGTTATCGGTGCTGCGTTCGAAATAGTAGCCCGACAGTTTGTTCTTCTCACAATAGATGAACGCGGTATAGGGAGAAGCCTGGTAGATTTTCACTTTGCTAATACGTTCGTCGTATTGGCGTTCGTAAGGTGTGCAATCCACTTCCACAATGTTGATAGGCACGATGGCGTCCTCTTCGGGAATGAGGCACTCGATGCGGTACGTATAGGAGTGACCCTTCTTCACATTGCGGTCCACGAAGCGGAGGCCGAGAGCGTCGGCGGCATCGCGGCTGCTTTCGGCAGCCATGTAAGCCATCATCTGACGTTGGGTCTGTTCCTGTTCTCTACGGAACACGTAGTTCACCAGGCCGTCGCCCTCCTGCGGGTTATAGTAGGATTCGCCATAAAGCGCTTGCGCCGCCGCACCCACGAAGAGATTGGTGGAATCGTAGCGTTGCATCATCTGTTCTAATGTCAACGGACGGATCGGATTATCGTTGAGTTGCATTTTAAAAATGGTATCCGTCTCCTTGATATCATCCTCGTCCCTATCGCGGATGATATTCCATCCGTAATAGTTGGCAGAAATCCAGACACCGGCATTTTCGGGCGCCCAACGTAGCACGATGCTATCGCCATAACTTCGCGCCGTGGATCTCACATAGAAAATAGTCTCCGGAATCTGATAGGTGGTATCCGGTTCGTTCGCCACCGGCGACTGATCATCCTGAGCAAACAATCCGCCCAGATTTAGCAGACAAATACCTGCAAAAAGAAACTTGATTAACTGTTTATTTATCTTTTTCATAATTCTATTTTTCTTAACGACCAAACTCACCCATGTTACCATAATTATCCTTTATATATTTCAAGCCAAAGTTGCCAAGATTCACATTCATAAAGGTGCATGTATTGGACCAAGGAATGGTATAATACGCATCATTTAAATCGTATATAGCATTCGGATGGAAAATCAGCTCCTTCTTATATTTCACATCGTATGCCGTCTGCATCAACGAATTTTCGAAATCGCTGCTTTGAGCCGTCATATAATAAATACAGATGTAATTCTGTATCGACTTCGTAGTTACTATTTTCATATTATTCACAGGAAAATAATTTTCAGATTGATGAGGCAGGAACGAAGACTTGTAGGAGCTGTTCTTACTCTTCAAATCCCTATTATACAAATAGTTGTAATACTTAGCATTGTCTTTTCTATAATAAAAGTCACGGTCGAAGCCATTTCCTTCGAAGTCCAAGGTCTGAGCATACGACTGCCACCAATGTAGAGCCCAATAGGCATCCTTCAATTGCAGCGTAGAAGCAGGGATGTAGTAATCATTTTTGTTACAGAGTTGGAAAGTACCATCATAGATGGTTGCATACGAGTAATTCTTTTGGGTTGCCCTATATAAGTTCTGCAATGCTGTCATATAGTGTGTAACAATATAGATTTCCGGCATATCATACGGAAAATCTGCGTATGACATGCTTGAGTTGCGGTATTTGTTACTATAATAATCCTTGAAATAGTCAACCTTATGGCTCCAACCTCTGCCGTTGTAACGTTGAGCATGGATCACATTTTCTTGGAAGAAGTTGGCGAATTTCTTAATATCATCGGATGCGGCATACGTTGCATAGTCATAAATACACCATCCGTAATTACGCGCTTCTGTGTGTCCAAGACTATATGTACCAGATCGTTCCTTGTCGAAGTACTTCTCGTCCATCGGCTCCAGTTCCATTCCATTGCCAAACTTCAAAATAACCGGCTTTGTATAGTTATAATTCGATTTCGTAGGATCGTATGTTGCCTTGGAACAATTTTGATAGACGTCGTTATTGGCACCCACACGCAAACTGATTTCTTTGAAGTACGTTGTATAATTGCGAATCAAACCACCTTTCAAGCGGTTGGTGAGTTCCGACTGCAATGAGGCATCGTTAACCGTACGCGCATCCTTTACCGACTTGCTAAAGTTGTAATCCACATCGCCGCTATTGTCGGTGTAACGATACAGCAACAACGGTGTTTCTTTGAAATCGTTCGACAGATTTACAAAACGTCTATAGAAGTCGTTGTGCATACACCAAAAAGCGGTATAGCCTTTGCCATTCGTCTTAATGGCGAAATACGCACGCGGTGGCATCACACAACCATTTGCATAGACCTTCAACTCTGAAGGATCATAGCTCATAAATGGCCATGGGTTTTCAATTAAGGCATAACAGTTGACACTTCCAGATCGGATTCTATTGTACGTTCCATAATCGTAAACCGAGGATGTTCGGAACTGACTTGCAAAAGAACTGTTATAATATTTACGATAGAATTCGTTATACGTATCAAAATTGCCTTCTACGAACCAGTTCCATTCGTAAATACATTCGCCAATAGATGAGCATATTGAAAAGTCGCTCTTCATCTGTGTACGATAATAAAGCATCGTATCCTTACCATTGCTTTGTTTGTTGTTGTAGATTTCATCCAGTTGCTGATTCTGGATGTTAACGCTCTTCTTGCCAGAACTTGAGGTGTTGGCTTTATGAGCATTCGTTGCCTGGTTGTACACCGAATTAGAGGTCAACTGCGTAAGTTCCTTCTTCTTTTCCGTCATGGCCTTCCTTGCAGCCTCCACAGCGGAATCATACTGTGATTTGCCCACCACCAGGAAACGAAGTTTATGCGGACCAAAATCAGACTGATAAAGTTTCTTCGGCAGTGCAACCTTCACGTACGGGACGGTAGCATTCTTATAGTAGGTATAGCTACATTCATACACATCGCCCTTTTCACCACCGTTACCCAACAAGAAGATTTTGAGTTGCTTACCTTTATTGCTCAACGTCGTCTTGTCAAACAGGTTATCGCATTGTTTGTACAAGTAAAGCATAGCATACGGTTGCGCATTGGAGCCAGAGCCAGTATGCACATATTCCTTACACGGGAAGACCTGATCACCATTGTACGGCCAACTGAACACGGCCACCTCACCCACGCTGTTGCCGATATCCATCGTCTTGAAATACATCGTGGTATCCTTCCTGAAGGCCTTTACGTCATTTTTCTTCGTCTTTTCATTATAGAAGGTAGGATCAAACCAGTCGTATCCAGATGTGTTGCTTGTTTTCTTCGTACCTCTATTGGCACCCGTAACATAATACGGATAGTCGTTACCATTCAGGAGAGTGTAGTTTTTGGTATCGCCTTGTGCCGTTTTTCTTCTTTCGAAGGCCATCGCTCTCAAGAAATACTTAGCATTGCAATCTTCCACAAAGCCACCCTCTTTTGTTTCAAAGAAAATAGCGTTAGGATCATCCGAATTTGGAGTGAATTGAAGTTTCTGTTCATTTGAAGTAACCACAGTATAGGAATTCTTGTTGGTCGGTTTCAAAGAATAGGAGATATTTTTTTCAACGAGGGTAAATCTGAAACGACGGGTCGTTTGGCCATCGCTCAAATATACATCCGTATCCCACGGCATGTTAGACACGATGGTGCCGACTTGCAATGGAGATTGGAGATTGCTCTTTGTATTTGCCGCAGCCTCCGTACCGAAGCCCGGAGTTACGTTCTGGAACAGTTTCACGTTCGCCAACGGGTCGCCCACACCTGGCACGCAGACATCACCCATAGAGAAATCGACGCTGGTGTTGAATTTAAGCAGACCATTGAGCATGCTAACCTTGAATCTGAGCAAGCCATAGGCGAAGGATGGGTTCGGGCCACCGCCTTGCAGGAGCGCACCTACACCCGCCTTGAAGAGGGAGATTTCGCCCTTCCAGAAACCGAGGTTCAATTTCAAGCCAACGTCACCTTGCAAGGCAGCGTAAGCACGACCGAGTGCATAGAAGTTGTGTTTACCAATCTGCGGATGTCCCGGACAGCCAACGCCATTCACGTTCATTAAGGCAACGTCGAAACCAAGGTCTGCAGTCACATGCACGTACAGGAAGCAGTCGAAGCCCACGTAAGCGTGGAAAGTTGAACCCATACAGAAGCCACCCCCCTTGTCGATATTCAACCAGTCGGTGGATGAAATCATACGGTTTTTCTTGATATCATCACGGCTAGCGTCGTTTTTCTTACCGCTACCCGAGCCGAAGAAGAAGTTCTGCAAATCCTTGCTCAAAGGTGGCATCTGGTAAGCAAATGCATTACCGGTTTGCATATAGAAGGTGAATTCCGCATTGGACTTGCAGATGACAAGGTCCAGATCCGCTTTCAGTTGAACGCGTTCTTCATATTTCGGTTTACCGATTGCAAAGTACCAGTCGGTGGAGCCTTTCTTATGGGTGCCCTCTTTTTCCTTATAGTATTTCAACTCGAAGTCGATAGGGATGCTGGCCGTTACGCTGAAGCCTACAGAAGAAGCTCCAGAGTTGTTTGAGGCGGCAGCTGCCGACTCGCGGTCGCTTGCAGTGTGTGAACCTAAACCGGATTTGTTATTTGTTAGAGCATCCAAGGTCTTGGTCACGTTCGAACTGGTAAGCAGAGATGTACCCCCGTGAATACCCGACAACGCGCTACCTAACGTCGTTGAACTTACACCTTCCAACAAGTTTTGCAGATTGATGTTGGCCTTGACAGCGATAGAGAGACGGAAATAGTCGTATTTCTTGGTTGTTTCAAAGCCCATAATAGCCTTTGCGCGGATCAACGGGGAGGTGTTGTTGCTACCGTCACCCGGCGTTTTCGTTTTGTCCATCTTACTGAGCACGTAAGCATTTGCATCGATGAAGATACCGGAGAAGTGTTTGTTTGCGATACGCAAAGAAACCAAACCATCGGCGTTCATCGTATTCTCCTGACCCGTAAGCGTGATGCTGATACCGGCATTAGCCACCCAGCTATTCTTTGAAGGTTTGAAGTCCATACCAGAGGCGAACGTCTTATCCTCGTTGGTGTTTTTGTCAGCCTGTTTCAGAAGATTTACAGCGTTGTAGCTTGGATCGGTGAGTGATTTTTTAGCTGCCATATTATAAGCAAAACCGCCAGAAAAGCCGTTGATGCTTACGGCGCCCAATGGAATACCGCCTGGGAACTTGCAAGCGCCATCGAAGTACCACCATGTATATTTGCTGCTACCGGAGCCTTCAGAGCCGAAACCGACCTTCATAGCAAGTTCAACCTTGCTCATCATGGTCACCTTGAGTGAGCCGCCGAAGCCATTGCCGCTTGTACCACCTGGGGCGGGATTGCTCTTGCTGTCGAAGAAGTCGAGCGAGCCATCCAAGGTAAACACCTCAAAGTTGATCTTATCAAATTTAATAGAGTTCAGTTTTCCGTCCACCTTAACCACCTTGAAGTGATCTTTCGGGTTAACGATACCCCAGAAGGAGAAGCCGCAAGATGCGCCGAGGTCGGTACCTTCGGTTGCAAACTTTATCTGGCCGCCTGTTGAGATACCCAATTTCAGGTTGTTTCCCTCAAATCCGATAATCGGATCAAGTTTGGTGATACTGAACGTGAAGCCACCAAACGATACGGATGCCACGTTCTTATCATCTGCCGGTACGCCAGCACCCGTCGACGGTGCCCCGCCAATGGTCTTCTGCGGAGAAGCGAACGACCACTCACCAATATCGAATTCAAACTTATCAATAGAAGCGGTACCCTCTTTCGGTTTGCCGCTTAAGTTGTAGTTACGCATACCCATGTGCTCAAACTTCGCCAATGCAAAATTGAGCGGAAGACCAATCTTGTTGAAGTCCACATTGATCTTACCATTCATCGTCAAATCAATGCGAGTACGGTCTTCTTTGTAGATTTTCTTGATTCTGAAATAGGAAGAAGCACTATCAAATTGAACATTGGCCACCCACATGTCCAGTTTCAGAGAATCGTTCTTAGCCGTAATACCAAACATCAAGCTGTCGGAACCAATGGAGCAATTATAGTCGAAGCCGCCACTGAACAACGGAATGCCGAATCCACCCTTGATGACACCTTCTTTATATTTGTTCTTCACAAAGTTCACACGAATAGTATCCAAAGAGAAAGCCCAACCACCACCATCTTTTGTTTCCGCGTTAATCAAATCGCGGGCAAAGAGTTCGGCCGTAAAACCTGAGTGGTCAATCATCAACTGTTTTGCACCGAAGTTGATTCGGCTTCCTGGATAATAATAATGTACAGAATCCTTAATCGTACCGTTGATACCATAGGTATATTGAACCATAGAGTCTTTTCTGTCCTTAGACTCTTCCGTAAAGGTATTGCTGATTTCATCAGAAAGGAATACGGTCAACTCGTCCCAATAGAAACCTTGCCACTCTTTGGTAGCCTTATTCAAAGCCTTCTTTGCTTCATCTTCCTTCTCTTTCTTTGTCTTTTCATCCTTTATATTACTATTCGCCGTAGCAATACTATCCTGATTCATCAGGTAGTTTGATGGGAAAGTGATACCATTTGGTGTTTCCGTAGAAGAGTGGTCATAGTAGATACCCTTACCTGTAGGAACGAAGGTGAAGCGATCACAATCGGCCACAGCAAATGGGTCCATCGTAATTTTAGCCCACCAGTTGTCCCATTCTTTAATTTTAGCCTGCAATTTCGCCGTAACGGTTTTACCCTTACGCGGTGTGCCATCCGCTTCGATACCATAGACATCACTGTTATCCATATCGAAATGGATTTCAGCCATCATATAATCGAGTTTTGCAGAATCCACTACGATAACCGTACCATCTTTAGGGTTGGCAAAATCGGATGAGGCTTTGAAACGGACCTTGTAGCCATCCTGCATCGTAAACTCATAGTCTCTACCCATATAGAGTTCGATATGTTGACTGGAGTTACCCAAGAAGCCTTGTTGATCCATACATATATTGTTAGCGAGGAACGGTACATAACCGTTATCGCTTTGAGCGGCAAAGATTGCCCAGAGATTCATCAAAGATGTTTCCGGAGAGAAGTACATATTGTTGATGGCGAAGATGATGTTCTTCGAACCGGTAATATCTTCATCCGTAATACTCAATGGGAAGGTCATCACCTCGGTAGCCATGTTCTCACCCACGATTGGGCCTAACAGACCACCATATTTCTTGCCATACTTCTCACCATATTCTTGGAACTTATCATAATACCCCTTGATAGTTTCGTTTTCGCCCAACTTTGACGTGATGTTGTTAATATCATCATTGGTCCACTTATCCATCTCCAGATCGTTCATCAAACCAGGAAGATAGGTGGAAGAGTCGGTCGCTGTACTCACTGCCGTACCTTTGATAATCTCGTAGTTTTTATTGATTTGTACAGAATCGAAATGAACTTTCAAACGGACGTCAACGCCCAGCGGATGCCAAATCACGTAACCATCACCATTATACACCTTCTTGGTCGTATCGTAGGTTGCGGTCTGCACCACCAACGGGAAGTCGCCGATCTTCAGTTTTTTCTTTTCGGTAATGAGGCTTTCCGTGGACGGGGTAATGGTTTCCTTGCTTAAATCCTTCAGTTTATCAGGGAAGCACTTAATCTTTGTGTTGATATCAGCCTTGAATTCCGGTTCTGGTTTCAGCTTGAACGTTGCATACAAGGATTTACCTCCATTCAACATATTATAATGAGAAGAGGTATCGCCCAACTGCTTAATATTCGTTTCCAAGATGGCCAGATACTGTTCGTTCACCTTGATGGAGTCGAACAGCACGGTATCGATATAAGAAAGATCTGTGATATTTGATTTAAAGTAGAACGTATCCTTCACTTGTTGCGGGGTTTTACCCTTCGGCAGTTTGGCGATGCGCAAGTTGTAGAAGACGGAATCGCCGTAGTCGACGCCAGAAGCGGCCTTCCAACGGAAGGAGAAGTCCTCGCGTTTAACGACTTCCGGAATCTCCGTCCAAGTGCTATCGTTCCATGCACGTTTGGAGTTATCCACAGGATAGGTAAACTGCGGTGGGGTAACCTTGTCAAGTGCGCCACTATCAACGCCCCATGCGAAAACGACGTTCGACTGAAGCATTTCGCTGGAGAACTTCACTGAGTTCACCACGCTATCTCTATTCGTTGGCGTATTATGTACGTAATCTGTTATCGTATAAGTTGTTTTCTCATTGTAGGAGAAGAAGGTTTCGGCCTTCAGGTTAAGTACGTATTTATAGCCTTCCTTCAAGGTGTCAGACCAACCATTCGTTGCGATATTGATCACCTCGGTATTTGATACGCCAAAGTCGTGTGGCGCTTCCAAGTCAACACCTTTAGACTTTATAGGTGTCACATTCATAGAGTTGGCCACCGGGCCACCTACATATTCATACAATTCAGCCACATAGTTAACTTTGAAGACGGAGTCGCCACGTACCGGCATCCACTTCACCAACAAAGAATCTGACGGCTTCACCTTATAGTAAGGTTCATCGCCAGAAACGTATGTGCCGTAATTGTCATCAGCTGGTTCATTGGTCTTTTCCGAAGAGAACGATTTTTTCAATGCATCAATAGTAGTCTTATCCTTACCTGGATCAACAAGATACGGTGTGCGGATAGACTTCAGCACCTCGTCTCTATTATCAGAGACATTGGAAGATGTATTGCTTTGTAATTCTTGAACCACAGGAACATCGCCCCATACGAAGGCAATCACCTGACTTTTTCCTTCATTGCCCAAGCGCACCTCTGTCATCATAGAGCCCTTCAATGTGGCAATCACCTGAGCGGCATACACATGACCAGGTTTCAAACGGAAATGGCGATTGGACGTCGTATCATGTGAGTACATCGTTTTCGATTTCACGTCAATCGTTGCCAGGGTTGCATTAGTGCGAATAGCCTCCTGCACGTTCTGATTTTTATAAACTTCAACGAGTTTCAACGTATAGTTGAAATCATTCGGTGCCAAGCAGTTGGAGATAACGCCCGTCCAGTTGAAGTTCAGCGTGCGTTGTAAGGGCAATATGGTATAAGCGGCAGAATTGCGGTTATCGGATGTGATACTCGGTGATGCCGACAGCAAGTTATTAGCGGGATTGCTATTGTTGAGGTTAGCGGCACTAAAGCCATTCACTGGAGAGGTGAACTCCGGAGCAGAGCCCGAATAGCAAATTGTAAAGGAATAGCAGCAAGGTTCACCCAACTGCGTTGGATTCTGATCATTATGCCCCGTCCATTCATACGGTGTAATACATATTCTATACTGGCCTTCCGGCAATGTTAGCACGTCGGACAGTCTATCCTTACCAAAGTTGTAATCCAAGTCTCCACGACCGAGGTGTCCCAACAGTTGATCGAAGATAGCCCTATTCAATTGAACGGGAGTCGAGCCAATAGTCAGCGGGGTATGCGGCTGCGACGACTTTTTGGTTTTCAGATAGATATTCTCACCCGTAGCAGAGAAATCACACGTGATATCCAAGGTGATGAACACCTGTTTTGAATCACCCTGAGTGTTGATCATCTGGATGTTGAAATAACGGGCGGGGTCGTCCACATAGCTAAAACCTGAAGATGGGAACAGGCTCACCTTTGGTGTGATGGTCGTCACAATCTGTGCAGAAAGTCTTCCCAATTGGAAAATTATGGAGAACAATAAAAACGAGAAGATAAATATCTTTTTCATAGACGATTGAATTATCTTGGGTTATTTTTTTACACTTTGTTTTTGCAGTTTGTCAGCTTTACGAGTAAGACGATCTTGTGCTCTTTCCGCTTTCGTCTTTTTCTTAATCACCCTCGCTGCAAATGAATAGGAGTATGATAGGGTAAAACGACAATCAAGATCGGTAGCCACACGTTGGCCAATACGTTCATTATCACTGAAATTGCTCAACGACAGATACAACGATGCCGTATGGGCCTTGTTGAAACTGAAGTTGCTACCAATGCTATTACTTATGGAGAAGTCGTTTTCCACGCCATCCATCTTTTGAATATTGTATGCAAACGAGCCGTTATAGTTCACATTCCAGCTCAGTTTGTCCTTTTGCATGATTTTATAGTTCACGCCCGCATTGAGGCCATGGGAATTATACTTCGCGAATTCAGACGAAGACATAGAGAAATCGTAACCAGCATCAACACCCAGACGGATTTCTGAAAAGTCGATGCCGTATGAGATGCCCGTTGTCAAAGTCTTTATATTTACACCATTGATATAAGACTTGTTGAGATTACTATTCTGTACGAAGTTAGCATTCAGTCCAATCGTGTGGGTATATTCCTTTTCTATGGTAAATGAAGGCGATACAGTAAGTGTATGTACGATTTGGTTTAATTTAAGGCTATCGGCCAGGATACAAGTTCCGCTGAACTGATCCTGTTTGATGCCGCTATAATTGATACCCATATTGAAAATATTGCCAATATGGTTGTTCCAGTTCAATGAATAGGTAGCCACTTGGTTCATATACATCTGCTTTTTGTTCAGGTTGTCACGTTGCAGGTAACCCACAAGGTTCAAGTTCGAGTGGCCTCTAAACATTGTGAAGTTCATCACCGTACCCAAGCTATGGGAGTTTTGATTGAACTTTGAGGCGCCCAAGGAGACATAGTCAGGTTGGATAAAACGGTAGGTCAAACTTCCATTAAAGCCTTTTGCTATGAAGTTCATGGCAGCATCGCCGGCCAAACGGAAGTTCGTATTGTTACAGAATGGCATCAGCCAGTTGGTATATTTCACCAATTTTTGCACGGCCTCTTCCTTGCCGATCATCGAAGCCAAGGAATCACGGGTATCGTTGGTATACACGCTTGCGCCCAAGTTGGCGGTAAAGGAGAACCACTTCTTTATGGCAAATCGACCTGAAAGACCAATTGCTAAATTCTCTTCCGGAGCAATTGTGTCTCGCCATTCTTCTGGCAACGACTTCAGTTTATCTTTAGCTTTTAAGACACTGAAATCTATGAAGTTTCGTTCATTGCCGACACCCACCTTAAAACCAACAGCGTCGCGACGATACTGAGGAAGATCAGCCTCGGGCACGTTCAAGCCTAACAAAGAGTCGGCCAACTGCTGAATAGCGGTGCGGTCGTCGTAACCCTTCGGGCGTGTCGCGCGGTTCAACAGGCCACCGAAAGCAGACGCGCGGAACAGTTTTCCCTGATATTCCAGACCACCACCCATAAAGGTCAAACCCGAATAGGTGTAGTTTGAGAAGTGCATGCTACTGCTACCAATATGGAACTTGAAATTGCGCCACGTTGGCATAAATCCAAGATGGAAGGTAGGCAACTGCGGATAGCTAAAAGAAGTTGTATTATCACTAAAATAGAAAGACAACGGCAGCTCAAAACTATAGAATGACAGATTCAAGCTGGCATAAATATTAGCAGAAAAAGGGGTACTTCCAGGTTGATTTGAATTGTATGAAACACCCATTCCCGTCCCCACTTGTCCACTAATAGCAAATGGATCTGCGTTTTTTACATCGTTGATTCTTTCGCGTATACGCCCCTGGCCGTGAACAAAATTCACAGCCAATATGCTCCATAACAAGATAAGAAAAACGGGTAATCTCTTTCCCATAGGCTACACTAATTATTTATCCATCAAACTTTTACAAATAAGCATCCGAGCAAAGCGTGCACATCAACTTCAAGAATGCACGACCTCACTCTATTGATTAGCAAAAATATATTTTTTTCGGATTATACTTCTACGTAAAAATACTTATATTCGTATATACTTATATAAGCAGAAAACCAACGACCAAACCTAACAGCAGAGTTATGGTTTTCAGAACGAAGAACGTTTTGCGAGATTGGGCCAACAATGGAAGTCCGGCGTGACCATTTTGGGAGATGCTATTGGCTAAAAGGATGCCAAACGGGAGGTTGCCCTCCAGGAACATCACGACGAAAATGAGATTCGGGCCCGATTCAGGAATAAAACCAACGCATACCGCAACCAGCAGCAGCAGGTACTTCGCCCACACATGGGTTTCCATAAGCATCTCTATGTCCACGAAATAGCCGATAGTCTTAACCACCAACAGCACACCGAACGACCACATGAATATGGTCAAGAGGTGTTTCTTAATAACATGCTCCCAAAGATGTTCTTTAAAAAAATGTTCACACCAGCTTTTAAAGTTATGCCCATGGCTTTCTCCATGATGATGTTCATGAGCATCTTTTTCCTCATGTATGTCAAAGCGATGGTTTTCCATACGCCAATGCCATTTCTTTCCTATTAAGTTCAGGACAGTTGCCACCACAACGCCTAGCGCGAACAAAACGCCTGTGATGATGAATGCCGTCTTGGGATCTTTGGCAAAAAGGAAAAACGCTTCATCGCCAAACGTTGCCACCAAGCCACCTGTCAATGCGCCAAAGGACAGCAAATCGTGAGTAAACATGGATACCACTGCAAAACCACCGGCGCACCCCGGGATTGCACCCAACAGACAAGAGATGACCGTTTGCAAAAAAGGATGTCCTTGCAACTTTTTCATCAGCTTTCCGGACGAGGAGACATTGATCAGCTCAATGAACGCCATCATCAAAATCACCAAAAGCGTAATGTGAAGCGTACTTTCCATCACCTCTGCCAAGACACCCCAATAATTGGTAATATCAGCCTCATGTTCGTGAATATGTAAAAGTATTGAAGATGCGTTCATCCAGTTTTTTCAAATTATGTATTTACAACGGGCTGCAAAAGTACAAAAAAAGCACTATCTTTGCCGCCTCAAAAAAAAGACGACAATGAACCCGTTCAACGACAGTGAAGATGAAGAAATAGAAGAACTTGCCAAGCAGTTTAAGCAATCTGTTGACAGCGGTAACTTTGCTTTCTTTGACAACGATGACTACCAAGACATCATCATCTACCTCATAGACACCGGCGATTTTGAATACGCCAAAAAGGCCGTTTTCCAGGCAATCCAAGACCATCCGCAAGAATCTTTCTTCCGCCTGATGCGTGCCAAGCTTTTCGCTTTGGAGTTTAACTTCTCGGATGCCATGAAGGAACTCGACTACGTTGAACAGAATTTTGAAATCAATCCCGAATTCTATATCGAGAAGGTGCTCATCGCGCGTGCAGCCAACCAACCCATCAACGGCATTGAGTTGCTCAACAAGGCATTGGACATGGACAATCGTTTGCCCGAGGCGCATCTGCTTCTCGCACACGAGTTTCTCGGCAAGCGCAATATAGACACGGCCGTAGAGCATGCCGTCCGCGCCATCCAACTGGACAATGCCGCCGCCGAGGATCTGAAGATTGTCACCATCGATTTCCAAGACTTTCTTCAGACCAAAGATCACATTTTGATCCAGTTCTTCCAACGCCTTACCGACGAACTTCCGATGTGCGCAAGTTTGTGGAGCGGTTTAGGACTCTCCTACTTAGCCTGCTCCGAATACGAGCAAGCCATTGAAGCGTTCCACTTCCAACACTCTTTAGATGAGAATGATCCAGTTTGCCTTTTGAACTTAGCAGATGCATACTATGAGTTAGGCTATTATGAAGAGGCACTCCTGAACTTCAATGCTGTAAGCGAAAAATGCGACTGGCTGATGGTTTCCTTCCAAAAAGGTAACTGCTATTTCCAAATGAAGGATTATCAATCGGCTCTAAACAACTACATGCAAGTATTAGAGATAGATCCCATGTACGTAGGTGCTATCACACACATTGTGAAGACTTTCAAAGTGCAAGGCAAGTACGACGAAGCAAGGGCATATCTACGTATGAAGTACGAAGAGAACCCCGAACAACTGGAGGTCATCCAACAACTCATCGAGCTCTCCGACCCAGAAAAGGACATCGACTACATTCGAGAATTATCGGTTGCCGCACTGAATGCCCAAGAAATACCGGAGCACGCCTATCTTCACTTTTTCACGACCTATTGCTGTAGCAACAACGCAGCCGACCTTGGCATTGAAGTGGTGAAGGATTTTTTGACTGACAGCGACGTATGCACTGACGCTCACTATTTTATGGCGGCACTTCTACTCTCCAAAGGTTTGTTGCGAGAAGCCTGCGAATATCTAGAGCTTGCCTTACAAGCTGCTCCAGATGCCTACCTCATCGACTTCCTCAACATCGTCCCACAAAGCACCAACGAACCGGAAATCAACCAATTATTAAACACCTACATTAACTTCGACGACAACAACGATTAACGATATCGAAACAAGACCAGACATTATGAAAAAGATAATCTGTTGCCTACTTTTGGCCATTGCCACCTTTACTTCCGTATCGGCCAACACCGACACCTGCAAAGTGGAAAAAACCTCCACAACCGACAAAGTCATCAACTGGTACAACAGCCACCTGAACTACGGCACCGTCACCATGCTGATGGCCATTGAAAGTTCCTTCATTCCATTCCCTTCGGAAGTCATCGTTCCTCCGGCAGCCTATCAAGCTTGCAACAGCGACAACCCTGCCTTATACAAAACCGATTCAAATATCGTCAACGTGCTGCTTGTCATACTGTTTGCAACCATCGGCGCCATTATCGGAGCACTCATCAACTACGTGCTTTCTTTAGTATTAGGCCGTCCCATCATCTATTGGTTTGCAGATAGTAAATTGGGACACATCTTCTTGTTAAACAGTGCTAAAATCAAAAAAGCGGAAGACTACTTCATTGCAAATGGTAAGAGTTCCACATTGATCGGACGACTTATCCCTGCTATCCGACAGTTAATCTCCATTCCCGCTGGTTTAGCCAAAATGAACCTCGGCATCTTCATCATCTTCACCACAATCGGTGCGGCCATCTGGAACACCATCTTAGCATTATTAGGCTATTTAGCTCATGGTCAACAAGACCTTATTGAAAAATACAATGGCCCATTAAAAATTGCTTTGTGGGGATTATGTTTTCTCTTTGTAGCCTATCTTATATTCAAAGGCATCAAATCCTCACGTGCCGCCAAAGTTGAATTACCCGAAAATAACGAAAGTAGCGCACAATGAGAACCTTCGGACTTCTAGGAAAAACCTTAACGCACAGTCTTTCAAAAAATTATTTTGAAGAAAAATTTGCAAAAGAAGGCCTAACGGACTGTCAATTTCATCTTTTTGAGATAGAAAACATCAACCTGCTGCCCGCCTTATTGGAGCAGCATCCTAAACTTTGCGGCTTCACCGTCACCATCCCATACAAGCAGCAGGTTCTACCCTATTTAGATCGCATTTCCGACGAAGCACGGGCCATTGGTGCCGTCAACGCCATCAAGGTCGTCAAGGTTGGCAACAAAAAAGAATTATGGGGTTTCAACACCGATGTAGAAGGTTTCCGTCGCTCGCTATCCGGCCATGAGCTTCCCGCAAAGGCCTTAGTATTAGGCAGTGGAGGTGCGGCTGCAGCCATACTTTACGTATTGAAAGAAAAAGGCATTGAGTACCTTACCGTTTCACGCACCAAGCAGCAGGGCACCATCACCTATGGTGAAGTCACTGGCTCTTTGGTTGAGGAATACCCACTGATTATCAACTGTACTCCTGTGGGGACATTAGAGGATAAAAGGCCGCCCCTACCCTACGAAGCACTCACAGAACGCAATTTCCTTTACGACTTGGTTTACAATCCCTCCACAACCTCGTTTATGCAAGCCGGAATCGAGCGTAACGCACGCACGATGAACGGATTGCCGATGCTTCATCTACAAGCAGATGCCGCTTGGGAAATCTGGAATGCACCTATAGAAACATTATGTCCATAACTACCGGTATCGTATAATCGGCATTAATCCGGTCGATAATCGTCTGTTTGTTTCCAGTCAACTCAAAACGAAGAGCAGCATTGGGGACCTTCACCTTCAGTATGCCATTCTTGATAGAAACACACGTGGATTGTTTCGCACACATTTCCCCAACATATTCCGACCATTTTTCCATAACCGTACGTTCGCTATACTGTTTCTGCATACCAGAACGATTAATAAAATCGTGTATTAAATCACTCAATAACAAATCATTATTACTCTTCATATTCCTTTAGGATTGCAGTGGCAAAGGTACAAAAAATGAGTCAAAAGTATTTTGTATCTTTGCACCCTTTTAAAAAAATAAAAAACTAATAAAAAACATAGATATGGATACTGTTGTTAGTGGTATTAGACCAACCGGATTTATACATTTAGGCAATTATTTTGGTGCTTTGCGCAACTTCATCAAGATGCAGAATGAAAACAATTGTTACTTCTTCATTGCTGATTATCATTCTCTTACAACGCACCCTTGTCCTGCCGACTTACAAAGCAACGTTCGTAACGTGCTCATCGACTACATTGCAGCCGGCTTAGATCCAGAGAAGGCCACCATCTATGTACAAAGTGACGTTCCTGAAGTATGCGAGCTCAGCCTTCTGCTCTCTATGAACGTGTATGTTGGCGAATTGGAGCGCGTAGCTTCTTTCAAGGAAAAAGTTCGTCGCCAGCCCAACAACGTCAACGTAGGTTTGCTCAACTACCCGGTTTTGATGGCAGCAGACATCTTGTTGCACCGTGCCGACAAAGTTCCAGTAGGCAAAGACCAGGAGCAACATTTGGAGATGACTCGCGACTTCGCACAACGTTTCAACCACCTTTACAGCAACGAATACTTCAAGTTGCCAGTAGCTTATAATTTCGGCAACGAACTCGTAAAGGTTCCTGGCTTGGATGGTTCTACCAAGATGTCAAAATCCGACAACGAGAACTCTTGCGTTTACCTTTCCGACACTCCAGAAGTCGTTCGCAAGAAAATCATGAAAGCCGTTTCCGATAGCGGTCCTACAGAACCTGGCCAACCTAAAAGCCAAGCCGTAGAAAACCTCTTCAGCTTGATGAAGATTGTATCCACCGAAGACACTCTCCAATATTTTGAAGACCAATATCAAGCTTGTCAGATCCGCTATGGTGATATGAAAAAGCAATTGGCTGCAGATATGGTTGCGTTCACACAACCTATCCACGAACGTATCTTGGAATTGCGTTCAAAGTCTGATTACATCAGCAAAGTGGCCAAAGAAGGTGCTGAAAAAGCACGTGAAAGCGCAGCCAAGACCATCCGTGAGGTTCGCGAAATCATCGGTTTCAAAGCACTCTAATCCATCATATCAATGGCACTCTTAACAGAACATCCACTTTGGCTTGCCATCTTCGCCGTTTTATTGGGCGTAGGATATGCACTGTTTTTGTACCACAAGAACAGAAGCATCATCTTCGAGAAAAAGCCACGCATCGTGATGGCCACCCTTCGTGGACTGGCTATCACCTTGATAGCATTCCTTTTACTTGCTCCAATGCTGAAGATGACTGTTAAGAAAACCGAGAAACCTATCATCCTGGTTGCCATCGACAACAGCGAGTCCATCCGTTCCAACAAAGACTCAGCCTTCTACAAAAGCGACTACCCGAAACAGGTGCAACAGATGGTCAACGAACTGAAAAAAAACTATGAGGTCAAAACATACCTCGTCGGCGACGAAGACCATCTTGTTAGTGACAATGAAGAACTCAACATCAGTCTCGATGACAAATCCACCAACCTGTCCTCCATCTTCGACCAAGTGAACATGCTTTATGCCACTTGCAACGTTGGCGCCATGGTCATGCTGAGCGACGGTATCTTCAACAATGGTGCAAGTCCATACTACAAATCCGAAAAAACAAACTTCCCCGTTTACACCGTAGGATTAGGCAGCACAGAACTTTCCACCGACCTGTTTGTCAGCGACATCGTGCACAACCGTCAAGCGCTCAAAGGCAATTTCTTCCCGGTAGAGGTTAAAGTTGCTGCCAACAAGTTGTCTGGGAAAGCGGCAACGCTCACCATCTCCGAAGGGAATGAAGAACTGTTTAAGAAAACCATTACCATCAATGGTAACAGACATTTTGAAACGGTACGACTCTCTATTGAAGCCAAAAGTGCAGGCATCCACCATTACAAGGTTGACCTTACCGACTTGGATGGAGAGATTACGCACAAGAACAATCACGGCAGTTTTTATGTAGAAGTTGTCGAGTCGAAAGAGAAGGTTGCTATCGTATACAACGCCCCGCATCCAGATGTGGCGGCCATGCGCGAAGCTTTGGAGTTGACCGACAACTACGACATTGACGTTCAATCTGTTGACGCATTCACAGCATCACCTTCCGACTACAGCTTGATCATCCTGCATCAACTACCTTCACAAAAGAACTCAGCTGCAAATCTGATTTCACAGATTCGAAAGAGTGGAACCTCCACCCTATATATCATTGGTCCACAAACCAATCTTTCCACCTTCAACACGCTAAACACCGGCGTCACCATCACGCAAAGTAAGTCGTTGACCAACAACGCCATGCCAACGTTCAACGACAATTTCACTGCCTTCACATTCTCCGAAGAGGCACGCAAGATGCTGGTCCACTACCCTCCTGTTAAGACCACCTTTGGGACGTATAAGACCGCCGTGTCTGCCAACATCTTCATGTATCAGAAAATCAGTGGTGTTGACACTAAATATCCGCTGATCGTTTTCAACAGTCAGAATGGTGTTCGTACGGGTGTGATCACCGGCACCGGATTCTGGAGTTGGAAGATGTACAATTTCTTACACGCTGAAAACCACGACGCTTTCAACGAGGTAATCGACAAAACAGTACTTTACATTGCCACCAAAGGTGATAAAAGTCAATTCCGCATCACCCACCCAAGCATATTCGCAGAGAATGCTGCCATCGAGTTTGATGCAGAACTTTACAACGACAGCTACGAACTCATCAACGAGTCCGACATCAAAATGGTCATTACAGATAGCGAAGGTAAGCCTTACGAATCACAGTTTTCAAAGCAGAACAACAGCTATCATCTAAATATGGGCGAACTGCCTGTTGGCAACTACACTTGGACAGCCACCACCCAACTCGGCAACAAAAAACTACAAAAGAGTGGTCGTTTCTCCGTCCAAGAAATCCTCATTGAAACTGCCAACTTAGTTGCCGACCACGACCTGCTCAAGAGCATGTCAAATGCAACAAACGGCAAGTTTTTCACCAAAGACCAAATCAGCAAAGTCGTTGGTGAAATCAAGGCCAACGACAACATCAAGACCATTGCTTCCTACAAGAAAAAATATGCCATGATGCTCAACTCCCCTTGGTATTTGATTGCTATCATTTTATTGTTTGGCGCCGAATGGTTCCTTCGAAAATGGCATGGTGGGTACTAAAGAGATTGAAAGATGGAAAGATGGAAAGATGGAAGGATTAAAGGGTTAAAGGGTTGAAAGATAAAAGGATAAAGGATTTTGCTTTATGAAGAAGATACTTACTATAATAATAATATGTATAGCGACGATGGGGTTATCGGCGCAACAGATCGCTCTTTTGAAATACAATGGAGGAGGCGACTGGTACGTCAACCCTACCTCACTCCCCAACCTGATCAAGTTTTGCAATGCCAACTTAGGCACCTCATTGGATGCAAAGCCAGCCACCGTAGAGGTAGGCAGTGCCGACATCTTCCAATATCCCTTCGTACATATGACTGGCCACGGCAACGTAGTATTCAGCGACGCTGAAGCTGCCAACCTACGTATGTACCTCATCTCTGGGGGATTCCTACACGCCGACGACAACTACGGTCTTTCCAACTTCATCCGTAAAGAGATGAAGAAAGTTTTTCCAGAACTGGAATTGGTAGAACTGCCTTATAACCATCCGATCTTCCATCAGAAATATAACTTCCCGAACGGCTTGCCAAAGATCCACGAACACGACAACAAGCCACCTCAAGCCTTCGCATTGTTTTGGGAGGGACGTATGGTATTTCTGTTCACCTACGAAAGCGACTTAGGCGATGGTTGGGAAGACTACATCGTACACAAAGACTCAGAAGCCACGCGCACCAAAGCCCTTCAGATGGGCGCGAACATCATTCAATACGTCTTCACCAACTAATCTGATTATAGGTTTATAGAATTAGAGGATGATTGTAGAAATGCTTTCTACCTTTCGTCCTACCTCAACTTATTCCGCAAGAAGCTGCCACGCACATAGGCATAATAGCCCACAACGCCCAGCACGTTGACGATCCAAGCGGCCCAGAACGACCAGTGGTAGTTGAAATTCTCGGCCAGCACACCGCCAATCAATACACCTAACCCCACACCAATATCCCAACTGATCAGGACAGATGAATTGGCCGTACCTCGTTGCGTATGAGGGGCCAGGTTGATAAACATCGTTTGATAGGCCGGCCACATATGTCCATTGCCCAGACCAATGACCAAAGCGGCGCCATAGTATCCGATCGGGTTGTGCAATGCCGCAAACATCAAATAACCAAACACGGAGATGGTCATACCCACAGCCGCATTCTGCGTAATTTTCCCCTGTCGGAGCGTACGGCTACCCACCAAACGGGATAAGATCAGGCCGATTGACAGCAACATAAAGAACAGCGCAGAGCCACCACTGATGCCCAGTTCTTCCTTGCCATAGATAGCCACATACGTAGAGAGGACGCCATACGAAAAAGCAAAACACGCCATTGTCAGCGCCTCGCTCCACCCCTTTAGCAAGAAAAAGCGGTCCATCGAGATTTTGGGTTTTCCCTTAATCAGCTCGCGAGATTCCAATTTTAACGAAGCATTTACAGCAAAACCGATAGCGGACGTTATCAGCGAAATCCAGAACAGCAGTTCGTAGCTATTGGTCAGATGTAGAATATAGATTGCCAAGGCGGGGGCGATAGCCGATGCGATATTGTTACTAAGTCCATAATACCCAATACCTTCCGCGCGTCGAGAAGGATGCAGCACATCAATAGCCACCGTACTGTTGGCCACCGTTGCCGCTCCAAACGGAGCCCCATGAAGCGTACGCACAATGGCAAACAGCAGCAAAGAGCCGGCTGCCAAGTAGCCCCCAAAAAAGATGCTGAAAAGTCCGTAGCAGACCAGCAGCACAATCTTTCGAGGATAGGAATCCACAAAGAAACCGCTAAACGGACGGATCAGCAGAGCAAAAAGCGTGTAGCCGGAGAGCACAATGCCGATCATCTGCTTGTCCGCAGCGTATGTATCCTTGAGATACAGCGGCAACAACGGAGTAAGCAACATGAATGAAAAGAAAATCATAAAGTTAGCAAACCACACCTTCGTATAGTTTGCATTCCACAATCGTTCCAGTTTTACAGATTCCTCTTTCATCTTTTACACTGCATTTTTCAGGGGTGCAAAAGTAGTCATTTTCCCACTGTGATTTTTCATTTTCGAATCTCAACCATAATTTTGGCAACCATACGCCTATTGTCTTTTTTTTTACATTTGCATTCTTTTTTATAACAAACTTAAATTTCACAACAATGAAAAAGTATATTCTATCCGTCATTATTGGATGCGGACTCTTTGCTATGGCAACAGCGCAAACCAACTATGTATTTCAAAAAACGACCGAAACCTATCTGAACCTAACCAACAGCATCTCGCTAAACAATGGTACACAATGGGATGATCCAATCTATCAATTCGACTTAGGATTTCCCTTTACTTTACTTGACAAAACATTCAACACCTTATATGTGGACATGTCAGGTGTTGATATAGCCAACCAGAATTTAGATGATGAAAGCGCATATTACAGCACCGTCGTCCTGTTTTCTCCCCTGTTCATTGACTTGATTGACCCTTGTTACGAATACGAGGAAGAACCTGGCGCTTGCTCAAACATTTCCTATAAAGTGGAAGGTGAAGAAGGCAGCCGCATCTGCAAATTGGAATGGAACAATGCCTCCATCTATGGTTTCGAGCCCGAGGTAACATTAAACATTCAAGTATGGTTTTACGAAGGAAGCAACATTCTGGAATTTCGTTTCGGCGACAACACTGTCACGGCGGATGTTGTTGAAGAGCTCCAGGGAGATGGTTTTTTCTCCCTCATCGAAGCCTTCAACCCTATGACCGAAAGCGGCCGAGCAATCGTGGTTTGGGGCGATCCTGACGATCCAACCGCATCTATGCTGGACGCTTCCGACGAGGACATAGACCTCGAATCCGTCTATCTGAATGCCATGCCAACATCCGGTACCGTATATCGTTTCATACCGGAAGGTGTTGGCATTCAAAGCCACGATAACCTCAACATCACCCTCGCGCCCAATCCCGTACAAAACACGATGACGCTCACGGGTGCAGATGGTGCAACGGTGCAAATCTACGACGTATTAGGCCATCTGCTTATGACTGAAAATTACAACGGTCCTATTGACCTCACCAGACTTGCTTCCGGTTCCTACTTCGTAAAAATAACGACGAACGCTGGCAGCACCGTCAAGAAAATGATCAAATAAATCATATTTCTTAAAAAATAATTATAGCGGTTAAACTTCGCCCGAAGGCACGCATCTACAACGACGTGCTTTCGGGCATTTTTATTAACTATTTAAATCTATTGTTATGAAAAGAATAATCGCCGTAGTATGCTTCTGCATCGCACTTGGTATTTCATCTTCCGCATTTGCTCAATGCGACAAACACGCAACACCTTGCAACCACAATCAACCAACTTGCAACCTCGACCAATCAGCCTGCAAAATGAGTCACCCTCAATTACTTTCTCCTGCAGCTATTAAGCTTCTCAAAGAGAACTACATCAACGAAAACCTTCCAATGAGCGACAAGGAAAAAGACGCATTCTGGAAGTCCTACAACAAATATCAAAAGGCCTTAGAACAAGCTCGCGCTGATGCTAAAGCTGCTCGTGAAAAAGCTGGAATCCCTTGTTGTAAAGACAAAGATGCAAAGCAACCTACAGATGCACAAAAGGTAGCGATGTACAACATCCAACTCAATAAACGTCAAGCAGAACTTACCGCAGAACAAACCTTCTTCAAAGAAATCTCAAAGACGCTGAACGAAGAACAAGTGGCCAAATATCTTGGATTAGAAAAGAGCTTCAAAATGGAATTGGCAAAGTTGCATCACGACAACAACGGTAAAGGTCATTACGGTCACAACGGACAACGTCCAGTTAACGATGGCAAGGATATGAAATGTAAAAACCAACCTGCACAACCTATCGTAAAGCCAGGCAAACCTGACGAACTTCACAAAAACTAAAACCTATTAAACATTTAAACAATCATAGCCATACAGGCGGTGCTTCAAACCAAGGCACCGCCTTTTTATGTACCTTTGCCGCCATTAAACAAATCACTATGGAAGATCACGCTCCAATTCGAATTTATCACGCTTCGGAAAACAACCTGAATGACGTATCGTTGGCAATACCCAAAAAGAAAATCACGGTGTTCACCGGCGTATCCGGTTCTGGAAAGAGTTCCCTATGTTTAGACACCATCGCTGCCGAAAGTCGGCGCGAGTTGAACGAAACCTTCCCCTCCTTCATCCAGCAATATCTTCCAAAATATGGACGGCCCAAAGTGGAACGCATTGAAAATATGCCCGTTTCCATTGTCATCGACCAGAAAAAGCCCGCCAACAACAATCGTTCTACGGTGGGAACCTACACCGACATCTACGCCTTGCTGCGACTGCTGTTCTCACGCGTGGGACAACCTTTCGTGGGCTACTCCGACAGTTTTTCCTTCAATCACCCGTCGGGCAGCTGCCCGCGTTGCACGGGTTTAGGGCAGGTTACCGAACTGGACATTCACAAACTGGTAGATTTCGACAAATGTCTGAACGACGAGGACGTCATTCACTTTCCGACCTTCACCACGGGAGCGTGGCGTTGGAAGCGCTATGCCTATAGCGGTCTTTTCGATTTGAACAAAAAGATAAAAGATTACAGCAAAGAGGAGTTGGATTTATTCTTATATTCGCCACAGATACGGTTGAAGAATCCACCTTCCAACTGGCCCAAGTCGGCGAAGTTCGAGGGTATGTACCCGCGTATGTACCGTAGCATCATCACCACAAAAGAGGGCAAACGGCAGCAGAAGATCTTGGACAAGATGATCTCAACTTTCGAGTGTCCAGACTGTCGTGGCACACGTGTTAACGAGCGTGTGCGCAGTTGCAAGATACAAGGGAAAAACATCGCCGACGTAGTGGCGATGTCAATCACCGATGCCCTCACTTTCATACAAAGCATCAATGACCCCTTAGCCATAGACCTCAAACGCGAGTTGGAGCGCCGGCTTCAGGCTTTGATAAACATCGGGTTGGGTTATCTATCGCTCAGCAGGGGCACTGGCACCCTCAGCGGTGGCGAAGCACAACGTATCAAGATTGCCAAGTACATCAACTCAGCGCTCACCGATATGGCGTATGTATTGGACGAGCCCTCGGTTGGATTACACCCGCAAGACATTGCACGTTTGAAACACTCGTTATGCCAGTTGCGCGACCACAACAACACCATCCTTATCGTAGAACACCATCGAGAAATCATATCTATGGCCGACCATATCGTGGATATGGGACCGCTTGCTGGCGCTGGCGGGGGACATATCACGTTCCAAGGCACCTACCCTGATCTTTTGAAATCCAACACTCTGACAGGCGATATGCTACAAGCGACCACCGCCTTCAAGCAAACTACACGAAAGCCAACAGGTTGTTTCACCCTACGCAACGCAAATCTACACAATCTGAAGAATTTGACGCTCGACATTCCAATGGGCGTGCTCACCGTTATCGCCGGTGTTGCAGGCTCTGGGAAAAGCTCCTTGATGGAAGAATTTCAGCAGCAATGCAGCAGTTCCATCATCTTTATTGGACAAAAAAGCATCGGCATCAATCTTCGTTCCACGCCAGCCACCTATTTAGGCATTTCCGACACCATACGCAAACTCTTCGCCAAGGCCAACCACACCAACATGCAGCAGTTCTCCTTCAACTCCACAGGGGCTTGTCCCGCATGCAACGGCAAAGGAGTCATTGTTTCCGACATGGCATTCATGGAATCCATAGAAACTGTTTGCGACGTTTGTCACGGAACCCGCTACAATACAGACACCTTGCAATACACCTACAATGGGAAAAACATTGCCGAAGTGATGGACTTCTCCATTGACGAAGCCTTGCAGTTTTTCAAGGGTCAACCGTTTGAGTCACAACTACAAGCTCTGCAAGATGTGGGATTAGGCTATCTGCATCTCAACCAGTCGATGACCACGCTTAGCGGTGGCGAGTTACAGCGCATCAAACTCGCAGACCAGTTGCATTGTCGGGGCGAGATTTTCATTTTGGACGAGCCTACCGACGGATTGCATCTGGACGACATCCGCAAGTTGATGAAGTTGTTCAACAAGATGACCGATGCCGGCAACACGTTGATACTCATCGAGCACAGTCTAGATGTTATGAAAGAAGCAGACTACATCATTGAGTTGGGTCCGGGTGGCGGTGACGAAGGAGGTCATCTGCTATTCCAAGGCGTGCCACGCGACATTCTGAAAAGCAAGGAAAGCGTTACGAGAGAATGGATGTAGAACAAAAACGAAAATAGAAAATTGCACTTATGAAAATACTGATCATCTATCTTTTAGTTATAAACCTGGTGGCATTTACACTTTATGGTATCGACAAAGGGAAGGCAAAGCGTCATCGTTGGCGCATTCCGGAAGCCACTTTAATTGGAATTGGGGCTGTTGGCGGCAGCATCGGTGCCCTCTTGGGGATGTATTCATTCCGCCACAAGACGCAACATTGGAAGTTTAAGATCGGAATTCCTGTCATATTGATTGCACAAATTGTACTTGCAATAATTCTCATCCGGCAGGGTTATTTGCATTCTTTTCTATAGAATTTAAAGAGAGAATGCTGGAACAAGTTCTTAAAGATAAGTCAATGGGAATTAGCCTATAAAACTCATTGTCAATAATTTATCAAATTTTATGACATAAAAAAAGCATCGAAATCAATGATTTCGATGCTTTCAGTGCCCAGGACAAGAGTCGAACTTGCACGGGAGTCCTCCCACTACCCCCTCAAAGTAGCGTGTCTACCAATTCCACCACCTGGGCTACTTGTTTTGAGGCCGCAAAAATACACTTTTTTTCATTCCGTACAACAATTTTGAAAAAAAATTTTATTTTCGATTTTTTTTCTTATCTTTGCACACTCCAAAAATATAATATATAATGGCGCAGAAAAAAGTTTTATTCATCACTCCGGAAATCTTCCCATATTTTCCCGAAGGTTATATTTCTAACATTTGTCGTTATCTACCACAGGGCATTCAAGAACGCGAAAACGAGATTCGCACATTCATGCCTAAGTTCGGTTGTGTAAATGAGCACCGACATATGTTGCACGAAGTCATCCGACTTTCCGGACAGAATATCATCATTGAAGACACCGACCATCCATTGATCATCAAAGTGGCCTCCTTGCAGAATGTCCGTATGCAGATCTACTTCATCGACAGCGAGGACTATTTCAAACGCAAGACTCCATACTACGATGCGGAAGGTGTTTTCTATCCAGACAACGACTCCCGTGCCATTTTCTATGCCAAGGGCGTTATCGAAACCGTACGTAAGTTAGGTTGGCAACCCGACATCATCCACTGCCACGGATGGATTTCCGCTTTAGTGCCTTTGTTTATCAAGAGCGTATACAAAGACGACCCACTGTTACAAGGGGCGAAAATCGTCTACTCTATCTATCCCGACCAATTTCCGGAGAAGTTCTCCACATCTTTTGCAAAGAAATTGCGTCAAACCAACATCCCAAGCGAGCATCTCACCAAGTTCAGATCACCAGGTTATGACCAACTGATTCAATTGGCCATCGACTTTTCTGATGCTATCGCTATCACACCAGAAGCTAAAAAGAAATTGATCACCAGCGCTCAGGAATCTGGCAAGCCTATCCTTGAGCATCCTGAAGATGACAACTACGTTGACTTATACGACGAATTTTACGACGAATTATTAGCAACAGAATAATTTAAATGAAAAAGAACTGGATCGTTGGTCTATTCTTGACCGTCGTTGCCGCATTGTTTTCATCCTGCAACAACGATATCACCAACATTGGACTTGGATTAAACACAGAACTGTTAGGTACCGATTTCACGGACACTTGCACTCTGACAGCTTACTCGTTTTTTGAAGACACTATCAACACGACCGGCTTATCGGCAAACCTGATCGGCTCCGTATCTGATCCGGTGTTCGGAGAAATGAACGCGACCACCTATGCTCAGTTCGACTTGACAGGCTCTTCCGTCAACTTCGGCGAGAATCCTATCATCGACTCCGTCGTACTCACCATCCAATTGGCCGCCTTCTTTGGCGACACAACCGATGCTGTAGCGATTCGGGTATACGAGCTGGACGAAGCGTTAGACACCACAACAAAATACTACAACAATAGTACAGTAGCCCGCAAAGCTTCTACACTGAACTATTTGGACGAGAACTACACCATCCATCCGAACACTGCTATTGTAGTTGACACCGGCGCATATAGCCCACATTTGCGCATCCGCCTGAAAAACAGTTTTGGTCAATACCTGCTCAACAACAGCGACCATATGTATTCAAACAACAGCTTTAAAGAATTCTTCAAAGGATTATGTATCACTGCTGAATCACACACTGGACAAACGGGATACGTCATGATCTCCAACTTGACCAGTTCTTTAAGCGGCATCACCTTACATTACCATAACGGCAGCAAACGCAGCAAGAATAGCGCGAAATACTCTTTCCCGTGTAACAGCAGTTGCGTTCGATTCACAAATTATGCCCACAATTACAACACATCCACCGACGCATCTTTCATTCAAGAGGTCATTGCCGGCGATCATAGTGTTGGAGCTCAGAAACTCTTCTTCCAAGCCGGCAGCGGTGTCAAGACCAAGGTATCCTTCCCATACCTCCGTGATGCTTTCAAGCGCTACGACAACCGTGTTGTTATAAACCGAGCAGAATTGGTCATCAAAGATCTCAACCCAGACGAAAAGAAGCTCACCCATCCTGCCGCTTTAACTTTGCAAGCCATCAAAAAAGATGGTAGCGGCATCACTTTCGTTCCTGACGATGAATCTTACACCTCCGCAGCTTATTATGGAGGATATTACGACGAAACCAATCACGAATATCGCTTCCGTGTAACACAATATGTTCAGCAATTGATCAGCGATGCTTCTACTCAATTTTCAGATGAGTTATACGTCGTTGTGAAAGGTTCTGCCGTTCGTGCAAACCGTCTTGTTGCCGGTGGCACCGGTCTTGACAACGACCAACGCATCCGTCTGGAGTTATCTTACACGCCGTACTAAGCGTTCCTTTCTTTAATAAACATCATCTATTCAACGGACTATCTTATTCCGATGAAACAAGTTTTGTCTATATCCAACAAAGAAATCTGGCAGATCACCTACCCTATCATCTTCGGTAATCTGGCGCAAACCATCATCGTGTTTGTCAACACCGTATTTTTAGGACACGTTGGCAATGCCGAGTTGGGTGCCGCTATGATGGCAGGACTATACTACCTGGTGTTCACCACCATCACGCAAGGGTTTGCCATCGGCATACAGATTATGGTAGCCCGCCGGTTAGGGGAAGGCAATCTTAAAAGCATCGGCTCCATCTTCGAACACGGACTCTATTTCACCTTAGGCTTAGGCTTACTGCTGCTGGCCACACTACATTTCTGCACCAGCACCATCTTCGACCATATCATTCAGTCGCCAGCCATCCACGCCTCGGCCCTGAAGTTTATGGACTTCCGGCAGTGGGGCATCGTCTTCGTTAGCGTGAATTTCCTGTTCCGGTCGCTATACATCGGTCTTTCCAACACAAAGATCATCACCATCACCACGTTGACGATGGCTGTTGTGAACATCTTCTTCGACTACTCGCTGATTTTCGGCAAGTTTGGCCTTCCGCAATTAGGCGTTGCCGGCGCAGGTCTCTCCTCCGTATTGGCAGAAGTATCGGCCACCATCGTATTCTTCATCTACACGTTCACCAAGCTCCCCTACCAGCAATACAACCTTTTCCGGTTCGCCCGATTTGATAGTCCATTGCTGCGTTCGGTGATGAAGATATCGTTGCCCACGATGTTCCAGCGGTTAGTATCCTTCGGATCCTGGTTCCTATTTTTTGCGATGATCGAACACCTCGGGGAAGAATCGATGGCCATTTCCGGAATCGTGCGCAGCGTTTATATGCTTTGCACCATCTCCGTATTCGCCTACAGTGCCACCGCCAACACCCTGACCAGCAGACTTATCGGCGCAGACAAAGCCAACGAAGTGCCACGCACGTTGTTGAAAATCTTGAAGATGTCGGCCCTGACCTTGCTGCCTGTGTTGCTCATCTTCGTATGTTTTCCCCGTCAGATTGCCGCCATTTACACGGCTGACGTCATATTAGCCGCACAATCCATCCCGGCATTATACGTCATTTATGTGGGGGCCATCATCATGACCGCCGCTATGATCTACTTCGAGTTCGTATCGGGCACCGGCAGAACGATGTTGGCCTTGATACTGGAAACCTGCGTGTTGATCTTTTACATCGTCTATATCTACCTGGCAACGCATCAGTTACAATTCCCAGTACACTGGGTGTGGAGTGCCGAATGGGTGTACAGTTCCCTCCTTTTAATGGCATCGGTTCTGTTTTTGAAGTATTATCCTTGGAAGCCGGAGAAAAAAGCTAAAATCCGTGGTTGATTTATCTTTTTTCATTTCCAACCCTTCCTATATTTTTTTTACTTTTGCAATCTCATTTTTACAATAACTAAACACATATAAACATGGAAAAATTCGATCCTGCAACCAACATCGAAAAGTTGGACAAAAGAGATGCTTACCGTGGCGTCAACCCAGCTATCAACGATAGCGCAACATTTATGTTCGAAAAAGCACACCTTATGACCGACACCTTCCACGGTGAAACTCAAGGTTACTACTTGTACTCCAGACATTGGAATCCAAGCGCAATGGCTCTTTGCGAATCATTGGCTGCTATGGAAGGTACAGAAGCTGCTTGGTGTACCGGTTCTGGTATGGCTGCTATCACCGTTGCTTTGTTGCACGAAGTTAAAGCTGGCGATCACATCGTTTCCAGTATGACAACTTACGGCGGTACTTTCGCATTCTTAAACAACTATATCAAGAAATTCGGTGTTGAAGTAACATTCGTCAACTTCCAAGATTTGGATGCTGTTAAGGCTGCTATCCGTCCTAACACCAAAGTTTTGTACACCGAAACAATGAACAACCCATTGCTTCGCATCGCCAACATCCCTGAACTTTCAAAGATCGCTCACGCTAACGGCGCAAGATTGTTGGTTGACAACACCTTCACCCCAATGATTTTCTCACCATATCGCTTGGGTGCTGACGTTGTTATCTACTCTATGACAAAATATGTTAACGGTATGAACGACTGTGTAGCTGGCGCTATCTGCGGTACTGCTGATTACGTTAACTCTTTGATCGATGTTAACGATGGTACAGCTATGTTGCTCGGTCCTGTTTTGGATTCTTTCCGCGCTTCCAGCATTCAAAAGAACCTTCACACCTTGCACATCCGTATGAAGAAACACAGCGAAAACGCTATGTATCTTGCAAAACGTTTCAAAGAAACCGGTATTAAATACAACTATCCAGGTCTTCCAGAACACGTTGACCACGAATTGTTCAAGACTATGATGAACGAAGAATACGGCTTCGGCGGTATGATCTCCATCGATATGGGCACTGCTGACAGAGCAAGCGCTATTATGGAAAAAATGCAAGAACTCGGCGTTGGTTACCTCGCAGTAAGCTTGGGTTACTTCAAGACCTTGTTCAGCAACTCTGGTAAGTCAACATCTTCTGAAGTTCCAGAAGACATCCAAAAGGAAATGGGTATGAGCGAAGGTTTGATCCGTTTCTCTGTAGGTTTGGACAACGACCCAGAACGCACATTCCAATTGATCAAACAAGCTATCGACGCAACCAAATAACACGTACGTTTGCTTTTAACATAAAAGAGGTTGGCATGTGCCAACCTCTTTTTTCATTGCCTGCTCATAAATAACACCTATGAGATTAGCAGGATATGAATTCTTTGGGCGGCCCGGCTCCTGACGTCGCCGTCACGCTTTCCGCACTAACTTCGGGCGAAAGTCCCGTACCAAAGCACGTCTATGGTCCCATACATACTCTATGTTTCCATTGTAAACGCATTGCCGCCCTCGTAAATGTGCTTCAATCGTTGCCGCATAGTGCGAAGGGATCGTGCCGTTCACCTTTTTTCACAGAAGCATAAACAAAATTCCCTACAGATATGCAACCCCTATCGGGGTTGATGTGGAAAAAAACAACATTCCTTTCTACAGATATGCAACCCTTATCGGGGTTGGTGCGGAATACGATCACATCTGCTTCTACAGATATGTAATCCCTGACGGGATTTGATTACACCCGGACCATTTTCATATCATTCACCCCCTTTGTCGAAGTCCGTAGGACTTCAATATCTGTAGCATGCGGCACCCTGCGACATATTGGAACCCCGTAGGGGTTCAATCTCCTGCGGATTCATCACATTGCAATCAAATAAATATGATACCCCTAACGGGGTATATTGACACGAAAGGTTGCTCCCTCCTACAGATATGCAAACCCTGTCGGGGTTGATGCGAAATGCGACCACATCCGCTTCTACAGATATGAAACCCCTATCGGGGTTGGTGCGGAATACGATCACATCTGCTTCTACAGATATGTAATCCCTGACGGGATTTGATTACACCCGGACCATTTTCATATCATTCACCCCTTTGTCGAAGTCCGTAGGACTTCAATATCTGTAGCATACGGCACCCTATGACATATCGGAACCCCGTAGGGGTTCAATCTCTTTAAATACATACACCATACGGGACATCACAACCCCACTGGGTGATCCCAGTCCTGCCAGACGGGGAAGGTTTGGCGGTAGCGCTGCAAGGATTCCTGGGTGAGCATTACCGACAATAGACATTCCTGGCCGGGAGGGGCGGTTTGCACTGAAACGCCCTGGAAATCCAACACCTGGCTGTCGCCCACATAGGCGAGGTTTTGGGGATCGTGGCCTACACAATTGGCGGCCACCACGTATGCCTGGTTTTCGATGGCGCGTGCCTTCAGAAGCGCATTCCAATGTTCGGAGCGAGCTGCCGGCCAATTGGCCACATACACCAAAATGTCGTAACGGAACCGACCATCAGCATACGTGTTGCGACTCCACAACGGAAAGCGAAGGTCGTAGCACACCTGCGGGCAAATACGCCACCCTTGATATTCAAAAACAACGGGTTGCTCTCCCCTTTTAAAGAAGATTGGCTCCGGACTTTTCACAAAAAGGTGTCGTTTGTCGTACTGTTGCACCTTGCCATTGGGTTCCACCAGCAACAAGCGATTGTACCACCGGTCGTTTTCCCGCACTGCCACGCTACCCATCACGGCGGCCCCGTGTGCCCGTGCCGTATCCTGCATCCACTGTTGCACGCGATCACCGCCCGCCATCGTGGCAAGATCGTCGAAAATGAAACCCGTGGCAAACATTTCGGGAAGCACTATCAGGTCGGCATCACCTGCCTTTTCCAGAAGATTCTCTAAATGTCGAAGATTCTCCTCCAGCTGACACCAGCGGATCTCCGGTTGCACAACAGTAAGACGTATCGTAGGGGACATACTCATTTTTATCTATTTCTATGTTACGAGGACGCAAAGATAAACAATAAAAAAACGTATTTTTGCCACCTACAATTTTTATTATGAAGAAGATACTACTCCCATTATTGCTCACGTTGGCATTGTTTGCCACCAAGGCCCAAGATGTCAGCGATTCCATTCACGTCACACATTACGCTATCAACCTGGATGTCACCGATTTCACCAACCGGGTCATCCAAGGGCATACGGACCTTTCGATCGTCACCAAGGTAAACAGCCTTTCGCAGTTTGCGTTGTATTTGCAGGGTTTGACGGTTGACTCCGTCGTTGTTGCCGACGAAACGAAGACCTTCACCCACCAGGGTATGCGCCTGTTCATCAACCACGCCAGTGCCATAGGCGACACCACGTTGGTGCGGGTTTACTACCACGGCACGCCGGTGGCTGACACACGCTGGGGCGGTTTCTACTACTCCGGGCAATACTGTTACAATATGGGCGTTGCTTTCACCGACCAGCCGCACAACTTTGGTCGATGCTGGTTCCCTTGTTTGGACGTGTTCACCGACAAGTCCTCCTACACCATGCACATCCGTACCGAGCCGGGCAAGATGGCCGTTTGCAACGGCTTACTCACCGACTCGCTGACCCTGTCAGACAGCAGTCGTGTGTGGACGTGGGAGTTGGAAGAGGTCATCCCCACCTACTTGGCTTCCATGGCGGTAGGTCCTTATCGTCTGTACGCCGACACCTTCCAAGGTATGCAAGCCACCATTCCCATTGAGATTTATGCTCAACCGTCCACTATCAACAACGTGGCAGGCTCATTCGTAAACCTCAAGCGTGTGCTTCGCATGTACGAATCGCTCTTTGGTCCATACCGTTGGCCACGTGTTGGTTACGTTGCCGTCAACTTCACCAGTGGGGCTATGGAGCACGCCACCAACATTGCCTACCCTAACAGCGGCATCAACGGCACCCTGAGTCACGAAGACCTCTATGCGCACGAGCTCTTCCATCTTTGGTTTGGCGACCTCATCACTTGCAACCAGGCCGAGCAGATGTGGATAAACGAAGGTTTTGCCTCCTACGCCGAGGCGTTGACGGAAGGATTGTTGAACAGCAACGACTCCACCGATGCCTACCTCAACTACATCCGCGACGTACATCACGCCACCCTGAAAGACATCGTTAAGGATGATGGCGCGCACTACGCCTTAGACAACGTACCACAGGAGGTAACCTACGGCACACACTCCTATCAAAAAGGTTCCCTCATTGTACACACCTTACGCAACTATATGGGCGACTCGCTGTTCTTCAGCGGTTTCCAGCAATTGTTGGATCATTACGCCTACCAGAACATCAACTCCGAAGAATTGTTCAGCTACCTCACACAAGTCACGGGTATGCCATTGCACGACTTTTACGAAGCGTGGGTACATCAGCCAGGATTCTTGCATTTCAGCATTGACTCCATTCGTTCGATGGGCGGTAATCAGTACCGCGTATATCTTCATCAAAAGTTATGCGGTGCCACTCATTTTGGCAACAGCAACAAGCTGGATCTCACGTTTGTATCTTCCAACAGAGAGCTGTTCACCGTTGAAGGATGTAGTTTCTCCGGCGAATTTGGCAGTGTAGAGGTAACCTTGCCTTTCGTGCCTATGTTTGGAATGGTTGATTACTTTGAAAAGATCACGGACGCCACCATCGACTACACCTTGCCGATGGTTTCCGGGCAAAGCAAGAACTTGACAAACGCCTATTGTACCGTGAAGTTAGACAACTTCCCTGACACCGTTTTGGTTCGTGTAGAGCACAATATGGTCACCCCTGACATTCCCGAGCAGTTGCCAGAGGGCATCTACCGATTGTCGAGCAACCATTACTGGAACATCCAGTTTGCCCACGCCCAGAATGTAAACACCATTCCGACGGGCCAACTGCAGTTCAAGTTCCAGAAAGGCGTCAGCACCTCACCCGACCAGGAATTGTTTGGCAGCGAATACACTGCCGAGAACCTCAAGTTGTTGTATCGTGAAGATGCCTCTATGCCGTGGCGTATCATCGAAGCTACACGTTCAGGAAGTCCGAACTCTGGCAACTTGAAGACCGAGCAATTCCGTGCTGGCCAATACTGTTTTGCAATGGGCGACGTAACGGCGAGTGTTGACGACAGAAGTCAAAGCCCCAGTCTGCACATTTATCCGAATCCGGCAGGCAACACGTTGAACATCCATCTCGACGGTGTTGCGCAGAACAGCGTAAAAGGGGCGATATACGACACCACCGGTCGTATTTTAAGAACCATCCGGATAAAGCCCGGCAGCAATGCGGTTGACATCACCAAGTTGACCGCTGGCACTTACGTGTTAGGGATTGGGTTGTCGGACGGTCGTATTGCCACGCAACTATTTGTGAAAGAATAACAAACTATCAGGATTGCAACGGTGCATTGGGAATTCAAGAAATTTTATTACTTTTGCGCCGCCCAAAAGCAAAGCGGATATGGCGTAATTGGTAGCCGCGCTAGACTTAGGATCTAGTGGTGAGAGCCGTGAGGGTTCGAGTCCCTCTATCCGCACGAAAGCCCTGCAAACGCGGGGCTTTTTTTTGTAAGAAACGACAACGAGGTAATTGTTCTTTATTATCCCGTTTATTCTTTCAGCCAAACCATTCTCCCAAGGATAGGTGCACATGCTGTTTCTGAATTCCAGCTTTTCGGTATCCCTGAGGAAATCCTTGGAATAGTACTGTTCAGCGAGTAGGGGAATTCTTTCCTGTGTTCGACGAAGTACCGGAAAGTGCAATTCCGAGCTTTTTTTTTATGTCAACACTGTACATTTCCTCCGCAATCTCGATCATCTTGTCCTTGAAATCAATCTCTATTTGCTTCTGGCCGACAATGCGTTCCAGCTCGGCGATGCGTTGCTGGAGCTCATGCAGCCTCTTGGTGTCGCTTGATGTTTCTACGATAAGTCTCTCTTGTTTCTTTTTCATACTGCCAAATTTATTCAGCCACCGGTATACGTTCTGATAGGACACTTGGTACTGGCGGCAAATCTCGGAAATTTTTGATTGGCCGGTTTCGATTTCCTGAACTTTTTTTCGCTTGAAACTTTCACTGAAGGTGCGTCTCCTTCTCTCTTCTTGTGTTAATTTTTCCATTGTCTTTTTCGTTAGGATTTTCTTTTTTTTCTCTTCCTAACGGTCAACCTATTTCAGGCATTGACATGCATATTGGGTTGTGTTTTAATTTGGGTTTGTGCGCGGAACGCGGGGGCAAAGATAGGGAAAAATGATGTATTATTCTAACAAAGAAATATAGTTCGACTTGTGTAGCTCAATTGTATCTTGATAAAATAGAAGTATAACATTTCTAAATTCATCTTCACGCAAAGTGCATTCGCGAACATCCTTCCCGTATTGGCATCGTATGGTTACTCCATCGCTCACTTTTCTATTGTGGAAGCACTGTGATGGATTATGTTTGCCTGGACGTATATGAAACAGATATAAGTAGTAATTTCGGGTATGTGGCCTCCTCTGTATAAGTATATCATAATAATAACGCTTCACTCCGTCACTATATGGTCCTAAAATAGAAGGAGCAGCTATTCTTCTTAAGTCTATGTATTTGTTTTGTATCCACAGTTGAATAGAATCCACATCTTCAAATCCTCTCATTTGTATTAAATGAGATTCCTTTTCACCTTTGTAATACGCTAAATCTGGTAGATATTTAGGGAAAGATGATTTGAAAGAGCCACAACCACTCATCATAGTGGTCAGCAGTCCGAAAACGACTATCGTTACTGTTTTTTTCATCTACACCCTCCTCTCTTTCTTTCGGACATAGTTCGAAGTAGTCCGTAATTCAACATTTGCTTGTTATAATTAGAGCAGACCATGCCTATTTGTTTTCCGGTTACAGTTGTGCCACTATAAGGATTTTGAATAGACTGAGCGATAGCCGTTTTGTAGGTTTCCATCTCTTTATCAGAAATCTTGCTTTTTTCTCCAAGATATCCCGTCCTATCTATCAATGCTGCAGTGAACTTAATGTTTACCACCTTGTTTCCTTGATCATCCACAGACTCTGAAATCACAATCTCTTCCCCATTCGGATCCACCAGCTTCACCGGGTTATTCGCGCAGTACGTGTACGGGCTCATGCTCGGGTATTTGTCACTCATCGGATCAACGCTGAGCCAAACACTCAAATCGCTGCTGTAATAGCGTGCCCCAAAGTAGCTCAACCCCGTTTCCGTGTCGCGCTCTTTTGAGGAGAAGGTGTGCTTCTCCGCGGGGTTACGGGTTATGGATGATGGGTTATGGGTTGTGTGCATATTGGGTTGGGGTTTAGTTTGGGTTTGTGTGCGGAACGCGGGGGCAAAGATAGGGAAAAATGAGAGCAACTCGGCTTATTTTTTTAATGTTGCCAGACGACAACACATTGTTCATTCTTTATTTGTCTATTATTGATTTAGCAGAACAATAGTATTGCTGTTGAATAATAACTGGTGCCATGTTGGAGTATCGGTGAAGTGAAAAGGAAGTAACGAATCCTTCCTTACGGATACAATTCTATTACTTGCAAAATGAGAGTAATAATTATCGTTTTTTTTGCACGTGTCTCCAAAAAGAATCGTAAACGTATTAGCAGGAGGAAGTTCTTTTAGGAAAGTGCATCCAATATCTATCGCTATTTCTGTTACATTACCATCATAGATGAGGCCAGATAGTGACATGTCGCCTACATATTTGAAAAAATAGTCATTTATATTTTGTAATTCATTGTCCTTTTTTAACGAATCCGAAAACCAAACAATTAAAGTATCTGGTGATATATTTGTAATAGTTAGTTCTTTGATGAAGTATTTGTCTTGTTTATAGAAATAGGACGTGTAAGGGCGCAGATTCACACTTAAAGTTTGTGCATTAATTTTAAACATGCTTAATAAAACCAGAAATAAGAAAAAAAAACGTTTCATTGATGCATCATGTTTTTATAGGTTTCTTTTCTTGCAGACTTAATCATATCAGCTAGTTGTGTATTGGCATCTTTTTGTCCTGGTTGCGAGTAGTGTCCAGCATTATACGCATTATGGCCGTTCAAACAATATAACAAAGCATGTCCGAATCCCTCATGTGAAAATGACTCTGCTCTTGCTACTTCTGAGAGTCTCTTGTTAACATATATTTTAACGTTATTATCAGGTGAATTAGTCGGGCAAGACAATCCGGGGAATGCAGTAAGTCCCAAAACACCACCTTCTCCAGTCGTGTTACCGCTCAAATATTTGAAATCTTTGTCAATTAATACAGGCGACGATTTCTGGTATTCTGGATGTTGACTTTTAAGAGAACCTTTTTGATCCACGTAGGGGAACCCTGCATCATCTAAAATCACATCATATGTAACATCGTCGTTGACCAGATCACATAATCCATTATAATTGCCACTTTCACTATCATGAGAGTTCATCAATTCCTTGTTAATATAACCATTTTTGTCTAATTGAACATATGCTCGGTCTTCCAGAGGCAATGTGTTCAATATCATTTTGTATTCTTCTTCACCCACTGGATGAACCTCTTCCCCGTTCGGGTCCACCAACTTTACCGGGTTGTTCGCGCAGTAAACATACGGACTCAGCGAGGAATATTTGTCCGCCATCGGGTCCACGCTCAACCACACACTCAAATCCGAAGAGTAGTACCGTGCGCCGAAGTAGTTCAGGCCCGTCTCCACGTCGCGCTCCTTTGAGGAAAAGGCGGACAGTGCGGCCAGCGAACTGACTGGGGCGGTGGAGCAATATGTTGGCTTTGTCGTTTTCAATTTGGAACTTGGATTTTGGTGTTCTTTTGTAGTGCGGGTGCGAAGATATGCTTTTTATTTGTGATCTCAAATAGCAATACTGTTAATCTTCTTCTTCGGGAAGAGGAATGGCAACTTTAAAATATATCCCATTTTCTTCGAACGTACCCTCATAATAACTACTAACAGGAGAAATAGTTGAAAGGTATTCATTATATGTTCGTGCATTCATCAACACTATCATGAAATTATGGGGTAAAATCTCTGCGTAGCGATATGTCCCATGATCTACCACACTCAAGACTGGCTTGTCGTATGGATATATCCACGCTCTTGGATATGCATTACGAAGTCTTTGATACAATTCTGAATCCGTATCCATATATGGAATAATATAATCATGTACCAAACTTCCAAAGAATGAAGGGTTGTAGAAATAGCAACTCTGGTCAAAGACTGATAATTCAGTATAATCTTTTATCAAATCAAAGTTTTTTTTTTCAAGCAACATCATGAGAGGATAGTTGTAACAATTGCAATTAATGTGACAAGAATCTATTTTTCTTGCATTTTCATTTATGGATATTACAATTGGATTCTCCATCTTTTTTTCTCCCAAAACAATAACATTGATATTAGGAGAAAAGCACTGACAAAAAGACGAAAGGCTGAAGGTTGTTATCATCAATATCAACGGAATACTTTTCATATCTTTACAAATTCTTTCTTCTAAGGTTGCCATTCATATTATACTTTGTTTCACAATGTATTTCCGCTTTTGAAGGAGTTGTATTAATGGTATTGCCTGACGAGCCATTGGTGGCATTTATTCCGCTTCCCCTTAGGACGGTCATAATATGCTCATCAAGAATAATATCTGATGTTCCACCAGACTCCATCACACCATACTTGTCGTCTGCTATTCCTAACGTATGGCCAATTTCATGAATGGTGGTTCTCGTAGGTGCAACAACTTGGTCGTAATCTAGTACGACTTCATATCCGTTCGATTCGCCACGTCTGCCTTTTTCCAACAGTCCTGCCGTTCTTACCCAATTCCAAGCACCTCGTGAGCCTGGTGTGTCGCCTGTCGTTTTGCTTGTTTTTACCGTCAATTCAAAATTGACAGTATAGGTTTGTCCATCATCAGTTGTATATTCATAATTGCCGCTCTCGTTATTCCAAGCTTGGATGCCCTCTAAAACCCTTTCTTTGTTATCGGCAAAAGTGTAATATGTGGCCTTGATAGTTATCGTCATCGCCTTGTCATCTACTACCACCTCGTAATCTTCCCCATTCGGATCCACCAGCTTCACCGGGTTATTCGCGCAGTACGTGTACGGGCTCATGCTCGGGTATTTGTCACTCATCGGATCAACGCTGAGCCAAACACTCAAATCGCTGCTGTAATAGCGTGCCCCAAAGTAGCTCAACCCCGTTTCCGTGTCGCGCTCTTTTGAGGAGAAGGTGTGCTTCTCCGCCAAGTGAGAGTGCGTGTTGATTAGAGAAA
>JAKSMB010000001.1 GCA_024400875.1 Bacteroidales bacterium | reverse complement strand
TTTTTTCATTTTTTCTGCAACTCGCTGATTGTCAATGAGAATAATTTTTGTTTTTGCTTTCCTGCATCCCGTTTTTTCCTGAAATTCCCGGTTTTCGACCGCTTTTTCAGCCGTTTTCGGAGGTGGAAACGGGCCGATTTCGGAGTTTTCCCTGAAAAACTTGTAATTTTCATATCCAAAACATACCCTTTTTGGGGAATGGTTTGGTGCATTTTCTCCCATTTTTCTTTAAAACAACGAGAATTTCCCTCCTGTTCGAGGCTCTTTTCCCGGTTCACACCCTATAAAAAAGGTACGGCGCGACGCCTACGCACTCCGCGGCAACGATTGCAGCACATTTACGAGGGCGGTACGTATTTGCTAAGAGACGCGCCCGTTGATATGCACCGACGCGTCCTACGGTACGGCGTTTCCGCCCGTAGTTAGTGCGGAAAGCGTGACGGCGACGTTAGGAGCCGGGCCGCCCAAGGTTATTAAAAATTAGAAATCAAGAATTGTTAATTGATGAACGGGACAGTACGTGTCTTTTCCTGATTTAGGTTGACAGTTTTGATGTTGTGGCTCCCAAAAATGAGACAGCATGTAGTTTCTTTATATTATATTGTATAATTCAGACACAACAACGGATCTCCTCTTTCGTCCTTTCATCCTTTTTATGTACTTTTGCCGTCCTAAAAATTTAAGATGTTGGAAAACTTAGACAGAACACGAGAACTTGAAACCAAAGGCATTGGCCACCTGCTGTGGATATATGCTCTTCCTGCAGTGGTCAGCCAAATCATTGCATCTATATATAATATTGTAGACCGTATTTTCATTGGGCACGGCGTGGGGGCGCTCGCCATTGCTGGTTTGGCCATCACGATGCCCATTATGAACATCATACACGCCTTCGGTTCACTGGTGGGCGTGGGCTCTTCCGCCCGTATGTCAATCGTGCTGGGACAAAAGGATGTGAAATGGGCTGAGAAGATTCTCGGCAACAGTATGATTCTTACCTTTATCCTGGGATTTTTGTTCGTAACCTGCGGCTATCTGTTTATGAACAAGATTTTGATGAGCTTTGGTGCCACCGCAGAAACCGTAACCTACGCCCGCGAATATATGTACGTGGTGCTCCCTGGTATGTTCCTCACCACCGTAACCCTGAACCTTACCGGTTTGATTCGCGCATCGGGATACCCTACCAAGTCGATGTTCATTATGATTGGCGGTGCTGTCCTGAATATGATCCTCGACCCTATCTTCATCTTCGGTCTCCACTGGGGCATCGTGGGTGCCGCCTGGGCCACCACCATCTCGATGACGGTAACGGCTATTTTTTCCATCGCACACTTCGTAAATCCAAAGTCCTTCATCCGTTTCAAGGCACACGCCTGGAAACCGAAAGGATATATTTTCAAGAATATCACCCTTATTGGTATGAGTCCGTTCTCTATGAACGTGTGTGCTTCTTTCGTGGTAGCCCTCCTCAACAACCAAATCCTACGCTATGGTGGCGACCTGGCCGTTGGCACGTATGGCATTGTGAACACCTTCGGCAGCTTGATGGTGATGCTGTTCATCGGCATCTGCCAGGGTATGCAACCCATTGCGGGCTATAACTACGGGGCGGGGCACCCCGACCGACTGAAGCACGTCTTCACCCTGACGATGAAGATTTGCATCCTGATTGGCCTTATCGGAAGTCTTATCTCCTGCATCTTCCCCGCCACGATGGTCAAGATCTTCTCCAATGACGCCGAACTTATCCGCATCGGACGTCCCGCCATGCGCTACATTATGGTGATGTTCCCACTGATTGCCTTCACAATCGTGAACTCCAACTTCTTCCAGTCCATCGACAAACCTTGGATTGCCATTACCACCAGCTTGTCGCGACAACTGATTTTCCTGCTTCCATTAGCTTACATCATCCCGATGTTGTTCACCAACAACGGCCAAGATGGTCTTACCGGCGTATGGCTCTCCTGCACCATATCTGATGTGATGGGTGCTATCTTAGCCGCCGCACTGCTGTACAGCCAACGAAAGATTTTTAAAAGCAGTAGGCTGAAAGCAGTAGGCTAAAAGCAGTAGGCTAAAAGCCAAAAGCTAACAGCTAATAGCTAACCTCCGGTATATAGCATCGACGGCGCCGATATTTTCCTCTACGTATCCACGACAGATTTGGCACGTGCTTTCGTAATAGGCGGGGTCATCGTTAAAATGTTGAACCACGGCCATCATTTCTGAAGCATTGTTTATAGAAAATGCGCCTTTTAGTTTCACCAACGTCACGGCTTCATTGAAGTGGTCGTAGTGCGGGCCATAGAAAAGGGGCACCCCAAACACGGCAGCTTCCAAGATGTTGTGAAGTCCTGTCTTGAAAGCGCCACCCACATAGGATATCGTACTATATTTATATACCTTGCTCAGCAAGCCAATGGTATCGATGATCAGCACATCGTAGTCGGCGAGATTTTTTCCATCCATTTCAGAATAGCAGATTGTCTTGAACCCCTCGAAAGTCTTCAGCAGTTCTGCCTTACGATTGATTTCGTGCGGAGCCACAATCAACTTATAGCCATCGAGATGTTGGAACACTTCAGCCAACAAGGTTTCATCGGGCCCCCAGGAGCTACCTGCCACGATGAGTTTACAATCTTGCTTGAAACGCTCCACGAAATCGAGAGAGTACTCCTGATTAGCGATAGCATATACCCGATCAAAGCGGGTGTCGCCGCAGATTTCCACCTGCGAGATGCCCACACGTTGAAGCAACTGCTTGGATTCCTCATTCTGAACAAAGAAATATGAGGCCTTACGCAACTGTTGCACGAACCATTTTCCTACCGGCTTGAAGAAATATTGGGTAGGACGGAAGATGGCACATATATAATAAAAAGGTGTGTTGCGTTTATTTAACTCAAAAATATAGTTGAACCAGAATTCGTACTTGACAAAGATAGCCATTTGTGGTTGCACGATCTGCAAAAAGCGCTTGGCGTGGCGGCGCGTGTCGGAAGGGAGATAGAAGACATAGTCGGGCAACTTGTCGTTTTTTCGGATTTCATAACCCGAAGGGGAGAAGAATGTCACCAGCACTTTCGTGTTGGGCGACTCTTTTTTGATGCGTTCGATGAGCGGGCGGGCCTGCTCGTACTCACCCAAAGAGGCGCTGTGGATCCAAACCGGATGCTCGCTGCCATCAAAACTGTCGGCAAGCTTTTGGAACTGCTGCCTACGACCGCGCACCCAAAGTCGGGCCTTGTCGTTAAACAGCGATGCTATGGCTATGCCCAACGTATAGAGGGCGACTCCTATGGTGATGAAAAAACGCATACCTTATTTATAGTAGAACGTCGTAACCGTTTTCTTTTCGTAAAGTGGAATGTTCCAACCGATTTTCAAACCAATGAGGCCACTGAACTTATACGGCATATTGGCTGTTGGACCTTCATTGATGATATAGTTTCTGTTTGGCTTGGTCCAAGTTTCAAAAAACTCGATACCGCCATAAAAATTCAAGATTCTGTTTTTCTGGATGAAGAGATAACCAATAAACTGGTTCATAGCAAATCCACCGGAGCGATGGTCGTAGCCCTTGTTGTAGTCATCATCGAGCTGTGGAACCTGGTTGTCATAGTCGTTGATACGGATTTTATGTCCGAAGTAGCCGGCATTCAGGCGGAGCCAGATACCGGAGTTTTGCCAACGGTTTACGGGAAAGACCTTACCGACGCCACCGCCGAAGTACCAGTAACGACCTTCCGTATAGATCGTAGCCTTCATACCGTTGCCATCCATAATTCTACCATCTTCATCCACCACATCGCCCAAGAAAGCGAAAGAGGTGTCGCGAAGATTGCCACCGAACATATAGTTGAAGCCCACGTCAAACGTCCAGTTCTTTTTTGTCTTTACCGTAAAGCCAGCGCCCATTGACAGATTGGGTTTAAACCATTCCCGAAGCGTACCTCCCAATGGAATCTGTCCCGACATGTTAATGCCCGTCCATACCATCGTTGCCATCGTATCCACATAATCCTTACTGGAAAAATCGGTACGATAGTGTTGAGCCTGCAACATATTAGGGAGTAGCACGACAAGAGCCACCACGGTAATGATAATCTTTTTCATCTGACTTTAGGTTAAGTTTAAAAATAAGGGGTGCGGAAGGGCACCCCTTATGATATACAAATTGTATTAGTTTGTGCGACCTGGATAAACCTTCAATGCTTCTTCCAAGCACTTAACGGCTTTCTTCAAATCTTCCACATTCAAGCAGTAGCTGATACGTACTTCGTTGCTACCTTGACCTTTAGAAGAATAGAAACCGGTTGCAGGGGCCATCATCGTTGTTTCGCCATTGTAGTTAAACTCTTCGAGGATCCAACGGCAGAAGCGGTCGGAGTCATCGATTGGCAAGCGAGCCACGCAGTAGAACGCGCCCTTAGGCATTGGACAGAAACAGCCAGGGATAGCGTTAACGCCTTCCACAACGGTGTTACGACGAGCCACATAATCTTCGATAACAGCGTCGAAGTACTCTTTTGGAGTGTCAACGGCAGCTTCGCCAAGGATTTGACCATAGGTTGGAGGAGACAAGCGAGCCTGAGCGAACTTCATAGCGGTAGCGTAAACCTCCTTGTTGCGGGTGATGAAGGCACCGATACGTACGCCGCAAGCGCTATAACGTTTGGAAACAGAGTCCAACAAGATAACGTGGTCTTCCAAACCTTTGAGATGCATAACGGAGAAATGTTTTTCACCATCGTAGCAGAATTCACGGTAAACTTCATCAGCAAAGAGGAAGAGGTCGTGTTTCTTAGCGATTTCGCCCAATTGGTGGATTTCTTCTTCGCTATAGAGGCAACCCGTAGGATTGTTCGGGTTACAAATCATAATAGCCTTGGTTTTGGGGGTGATCACCTTTTCAAACTCTTCGATAGAAGGAAGAGCGAAACCATTTTCAATGGTGGAGATGATTGGTTTTACCACTACGCCAGCCATACGAGCGAACGTATTGTAGTTAGCATAGAAAGGTTCAGGGATGATGATTTCATCGCCTGGATCCATACAGGAGTTGAATGCGAAGAGAAGGCCTTCGCTACCGCCAGTGGTGATGATAATTTCATCAGGAGTGATGTCGATACCAACGCTGTGGTAATATTGCGCGAGTTTTTGGCGATAGCTGAGGATACCGGCGGAGTGGGTGTATGCGATAACTGGAATATCGGCATTCTTAACGGCATCACGTGCACCCTTAGGAGTTTCGATATCCGGCTGACCGATGTTCAAGTGGTAAACGTGAACGCCGCGGCCTTTAGCTGCATCTGAAAAAGGAACCAATTTTCGAATTGGAGAAGAAGGGATTTCCCTACCTTTGTTTGAAATTGTTGGCATATTGTTGTGTTATTTTTGATAAAATATTGACTTTTATAAAGGGTGGCAAAGATAAACAAATAATCAACGTCCTAAAAAGAAATACAACTTACTCATTTTAAATATAATAAATAAGTTGAACAATTCTTTTCTCGCTAAAAAAAAGAAAAATACATGCCACACCCTCTCCCGCTCTATCGCTCTACCGCACAACTTTTTTTTAATTCTCTCTTTTTTTGTATTTTTGCAACCTTGAAAAAATTTATTCACTAAAATACAATTATTATGGCAGTAACAATTACTTCTGAAAATTTCGAAACGCTGGTAGGCGGCGACAAATTGGTAGTCATCGACTTTTGGGCACAATGGTGTGGCCCTTGCAAGGCTTTAGGTCCAACCGTTGAAGAAATCGCAACCGAATACGACGGTCAAGTTGTTGTAGGCAAATGCGACGTTGATGAAAACAACGACATCGCTATGCAATTTGGCGTTATGAACATCCCTATGCTTGTTTTCGTTAAGAACGGTGAATTGGTTGACACCCTCGTGGGTCGTGTTCCTAAAGAAGACATCGTTAAGAAGATCGAAGCTAACAAATAAGACAATTCATTATTAATCTAATTTTTAAATTTATGCTACTTAAAATCTTTATCCTTTGTCTCGTTGTCGTAGTACCTTTTATGGTTTACTACGTTAGAGAGGCTAAGAAGAACCACCCTAAGGGTCTTATTGCTGCGGCATTAAGCAACATGGGTGAGCGTTTCGGTTACTACATCATGAACGCCATCCTCCTGTTGTTCCTCGTTTCCAAGTTCGGCTTGGACGATGGCGTAGCAGGTGTTATCTATTCCGTTTTCTACTTCGGCATTTACGTGTTGAGTTTGATTGGTGGTATCATCGCCGACAGAACTCAAAAATACAATCAAACCATCCAATGGGGTTTGATTATCATGTCTCTGGGTTACGTTGCATTAGCTATCCCATTGTTCAGCAAGGTTGACGGCGTCATCGCCAACGGCAACGGTCAATGGTGGGGTATCTTGATCTTCACCTGCATCGCTCTCCTCTGCATCGCCTTCGGTAACGGTCTGTTTAAAGGTAACTTGCAGGCTATCGTTGGTAAAATGTACGATGAATTCGAAGCTGAAGCTGCTAAGCAAGGCGAAGAAGCTCTCAAGATTGCGAAAGACAAACGTGACTCCGGTTTCCAAATTTTCTACGTGTTCATCAACATCGGTGGCGTTTTCGCTCCGCTGATCGCTCCTGCTGTACGTCAATGGTGGTTGGGTGTTCACAACTTCGTGTACAACTCCGACATGTCTGCGCTTTGCCATCAATATCTCGCTGATGGTCAGCTGACCCAAAAGTTCACAGAAACAGCTGCTTTGGCAACCAACAATGCCGCTATCACCGACTACACTGCATTCTGTACCGACTACATCACCGTATTCAACACGGGCGTTCACTTCGCATTCATCGCATCCGTTATCGCCATGTTGATTTCCCTCTTCATCTTCTTGTTCACAAAGAAAAAATTCCCACAACCTGTTAAGAAAGAAAAAACAGAAGTTGTTGAATATACTGCTGAAGAAAAACAAGCTATGGCAAAGGAAATCAAACAACGTTTGTACGCTTTGTTTGCAGTTTTAGGCATCGCTATCTTCTTCTGGTTGTCATTCCACCAAAACGGTCAATCATTGTCTGTATTCGCTCGCGACTTTGTCCAAACCGACTCCATCGCACCAGAAATCTGGCAATTGGTTAACCCATTCTTCGTAATCGTACTCACCCCTGTCATTATGTTGGCATTCGGAGCATTGGCACGCAAGGGCAAATCCATCTCCACCCCTCGCAAAATTGCGATCGGTATGGGTATTGCAGGTTGTGCTTATCTGTTCCTCACCATCATCTCCATCGTAAACAACTATCCATCCGGTACCGAATTCCGCGCTATGGATGCTGCTGCTATGGCTGCTGCTGGTTTGGCAAAAGCTGCTCCTTGGGTACTGATTGCTACCTACTTCTTCTTGACCGTTGCCGAGTTGTTCATCTCCCCACTGGGTCTCTCCTTCGTATCTAAAGTTGCTCCTCGTCACATGGTTGGTCTTTGCCAAGGTTTGTGGCTCGGCGCTACCGCTATCGGCAACTTGATGATCTGGATCGGACCGGTTATGTACAACGCATGGCCAATCCAATACTGCTGGATCGTTTTCCTCGCCATCTGTCTCGTATCCATGGGCATCATGCTCGGTATGGTAAAATGGTTGGAAAAAGTAACTGCATAGTATTTTACTCCACGATATAATGGAAAAGGGCGGCCTCAGGGTCGTCCTTTTTTGATTATATGATTAGAGGATTATATGATTAGAGGATTATACGATTAGAGGATTATTAGAAATTTGAAATAATCGATTCATAATTATGGTAATTTCTGGAAAGCTAATGGCAAAAAGCTAAAAGTCAACGGCTTTTGTTTATGTCCTTGTTTTTTACTACTTTTGCACGTTTTAAATTTTTGATATTATGATTAAATCAATGACCGGCTTCGGGCGCACCGCCATCGAGGTTACCGGTAAATCCATCACCGTTGAGATTCGTACCCTCAACAGCAAACAGCTTGACCTCAACACACGTATTGCGCCGCTGTTTCGCAACAATGAGAATGAAATCCGCGCTATGATCTCCCATGAACTGGAACGTGGCAAAATCGATTTCTACCTCACCCTCGACCGCAACTCCGCACCTAACGTTTCCATCAACAGCGGACTGGCAAAATCCTATTTCGAAACCCTTTCCGCCCTGTCGAAAGACTTGAACAACCCCGTGGAAAGCGACATCTTCATGCAGGTACTGCGTATGCCCGATGTGATCTCCACTCCGCAGGAGGAACTCTCCGACGAGGATTGGGTGGCTGTTAAAGACGCCATCCAAGAAACCTGCAACAAAGTCAACGACTTCCGTCTGACCGAAGGTGCAGCCCTGGCTAAGGACTTCGAAAAGCGCATCTGTATGATCCGCGATATGATCGACGAAGTAACCCCGTTTGAAGAAAACCGCATTGCCACCCTGCGCGCCAAGTTCGAAAAGGGTATGGCCGACCTCGCTGGCAAAGTGCAGTTCGACGCCAACCGTATGGAACAGGAAATCTTCTTCTATCTCGAAAAGTTAGACATCACCGAAGAGAAAGTCCGCCTGCGCAAACATTGCAACTACTTCCTCGAAACTATGGAATCTCCGGAATCCAACGGTAAGAAGTTGGGCTTCATCGTGCAAGAGTGCGGCCGCGAAATCAACACCCTCGGCTCCAAGAGCAACGACTTCCAGATCCAACAAATCGTAGTCCGGATGAAAGACGAGCTCGAAAAACTTAAGGAACAATTGGCCAATATCCTTTAGCCTACTGCTTTTGGCTCTTGGCCGTTAGCTTTTAACCTACTGCTTATTAGCTTACTGCTTATGGCTTACTGCTTCAAAGCCTTTAACCTTTAAATCTTATCGCACATGTCAAATATTTTATCACTTATAGGAAGACCCAACGTGGGGAAGTCCACGTTATTCAATAGATTGATCAAAGCCCGCGAGGCCATCGTTGACTCCGTGGCTGGCGTTACCCGCGACCGACACTATGGCAAGTCCGACTGGAACGGCTACGACTTTTCCGTCATCGATACGGGTGGTTACGTAGTTGGTTCCGATGACATCTTCGAGGCAGAAATCCGCAAGCAAGCGCAATTGGCCATCGACGAGTCCGACGTCATCGTCTTTATGGTGGATGGTCGCGAAGGCCTCACCCCTTTAGATGAAGAGGTGGCACAGATTCTCCGTCGCAGCAAAAAGCCGTACTATCTGGCCGTGAACAAGATTGACAGTCCGAGCAACTTCTTCGACTACGCCGAGTTCTACGCATTGGGTGTAGAGATGGTATTCCCCATCTCCGCCGTTTCTGGCGGTGGCACCGGCGAGTTGCTCGACGAGGTGGTGAAACACTTCAGCAAAGACAAAGACGACCTGCCCGACGACCTGCCGCGCATCGCCATCGTAGGCAAACCGAATGTGGGCAAGTCCTCCATCATCAACGCCTTCCTGGGCGAAGATCGTCACATCGTAACCCCATTGGCCGGCACCACCCGCGACACCATCTTCACCCGCTACCGCAACTTCGGCTTCGACTTCTACCTCATCGACACAGCCGGTTTGCGCCGTAAGAGCAAGGTGGAAGAAGACCTCGAGTTCTACTCCGTAATGCGCGCTGTACGTAGCATCGAAAACTCCGACGTCTGCATCGTGATGGCCGACGCCACCCAAGGTTTTGAGCAACAAGACCTCAACATCTTCGGCCTGGCTGCCCGCAACCACAAAGGTGTAGTCGTGGTAATGAACAAATGGGACCTCATCGAGAAGGACACACACACGCACAAGGAATACGAAGACCTCATCAAGAGTCGCATCGCTCCCTTCAACGACGTGCCCATCATCTTCACCTCCGTGCTGGAAAAACAACGTATATATAAGGTATTGGAAACCGCCATTCAGGTATATCACAATCGTACCCGCAAGATTTCCACTTCCGAGTTGAACGATGTGCTGCTGCCTATCATTCAAAACACGCCACCACCAATGAACAAGGACAAGGTAATCCGTATCAAATACATCACCCAATTGCCTGTAGCTTACCCTACCTTTGCATTCTTCTGTAATCTCCCGCAATATGTTGTAGATTCGTACAAGCGTTTCCTCGAAAACCAAATCCGCAAACATTGGGACTTCCAAGGCGTTCCTATCGAAATATATTTTAGAAGGAAATAAAGATCCGATTCAATTTAAATAAAAGGGCTAAATATTATTCGCTTTTGCGGTCGACATTTAGCCCTTTTATCCTTCTTCTTCCAACCTTTTCTTCCAAAAAAACACCTATCCTTTTTCCTTTTTAAAAAAGAATTTTTATAACACATTGATATTCAACGGATAAAAATTTTCATTTCCGTGAACATCGTATTGTATCACTGTATTACTTTTGCAGTGTATTAGTTCACTAATACAGCAAGCAAGTAAAAACCATTAATAGTAATACAATGATACAACTACAGAACATCCGATTTGGCTACACCAAAAATAGAAATATTTTTGACGATGTAAGCCTCACCATGGAAGCCGGACACATATACGGTTTGCTCGGCAAGAACGGTGCCGGTAAGACCACCCTACTGAAAATCATGTCGGGCCTTCGATTTCCAACCTCAGGCACTGCCACCATCCTCAACCAAAATGCAGTCCTACGTAAGGCGGAGATTCTTCAGGACATCTATTTTCTACAAGAAGAAATGTACGTACCGCACATGAAGATTGAGTCCTTCGTAAAAGCATATTCCCCTTTCTATCCACGATTCAACCATGAACAATTCAACGAATACCTTCGCGAATTTGAGCTGGACAAAGAGTTTGGCTACTTGGACAAGCTTTCCCACGGTCAGAAAAAGAAAACCCTGATTGCCTTTGCCTTGGCCACCAACACACAGATACTGATCATGGACGAGCCCACCAACGGTCTGGACATACCCTCCAAGAGTACTTTCCGCCGACTGATGGCCTCTGCTGCCGATGAAACACGTTTGGTGATCATCTCCACGCACCAGGTGCGCGACTTACACAGTCTCATCGACATGGTAGCCATTCTCGACAATGGCCGCATGGTGCTCAATGCCTCCACCTACGAAATTACGGAGAAACTGCTCTTTGACGTGGACAACACCAAAACCACCGAAGGAACCGTTCTCTACACGGAAGAGAGTCCTCGAGGTGCCTATCAAGTAAAAGAGAACGTACACCACATCGATTCAAATCTTGATTTGGAACTGTTGTTCAACGCCGCCATGAACAACAAAAACGCAATTATCAATCTATTTAAATAGACGCATCATGAAAAAATATACCAATAAAATACTGTGCATCGCTGCCATTTTCATCGCAGTTGTACTGATCATCTCCAGCACTGTCGATTTTCAGAAGGAATACCGCCAGCACCCTGACGCATTCAAGAAGACAACACCAACGGAAACCGTCATCATCAGCGACAACGACAACGTGCTGGAGATCACCGACACCATATACACCGTAAAATAAAAAACCAAGATTATGAATATCCAGAACATAAAAAAACTGATTGCGTCTTATCTCATCGAAAATGGTCGCCGCGACCTTATCAACATATCTTTTATGATGATGATCATTACGTTCATTCTCGCATTTATGACGCGCAACATCACAGGTCCTTTTGTTATAGCCTCTTTTTTAATTATTTACTACACCAGTCGGAAATTCTGGCAACTGGGCAAGGCGTCGGCCAACATTCACTACCTCACCCTGCCGGCAAGCACCCTCGACAAGTTGGCCTCCAACTTCGTCATCACCAACATCTTCTACGTAATCGAAGCATTTGGTGGCGTATTTCTGGGCTATCTGCTCTTCTATCTTGTCTTGCAATTGCCCAACTTTAGCGAAATCAACTTCTCCTTCCGCGGCGGTCTTCCCGACTGGACATTCAAGAACAACATTCTTCCTTTCTACACAGCGTTAGCCATCTTCTTCTTCGGTTCCATCTATTTTAAGAAAAGAGCACTTGGAAAAACCATCCTCTACGGCATTGGCATCTTCTTTTCCATCTCCATAATTTGCTTTATCACCATGTGGTTGAACTTCCGTTTCACCATTCCCGATTTCGAAGGTTTCCTCACTACCAGCTACAACTTCCCATCGTCTGGCAGTGTCAACTCCGCATTCTCATACGTTTTCTGTATAGCCATTATTCTTTTCAGCTACGTATTGAGTTATTTCAGACTTAGAGAAACGGAGGCGTAGGATGGGCATGGACTTCAACAACACACAAGCCATCTATTTGCAGATTGTTGATTGGACATTCGAGCAAATCCTGATCGGCAATCTCAAACCGGGCGACAAAGCCAAGTCGGTGCGCGAGTTAGCCGTCGCCTTCGAGGTAAACCCGAACACGGTAATGCGTTCCTACGAGCATTTACAAAGCAATGAAATCTTCTTGAACAAACGCGGCATCGGCTTTTTCGTCACCGATGATGCGGTTGAAAAGATCAAGACCCTACGCAAAAAGAAATTTATGGAAGAAGACGTGCCCTCTTTCCTTAAGAACATGAAACTCTTAGGCATCGACATCAACGAAATCATTAACCTATACAACAAATAAAAATTATGAAAAAATTATTCACCCTTGCCATAGGCCTTATCATAGGTTTTCAGTTATCCGCCCAAAACATCTATTGGGTATTTTTCAAAGACAAACAAAATACCAACTTCAATCCTACGGAATATTTTGACGCCAAGGCCTTGCAGCGTTATGAAAGTCAAGGCATTAACACCAACGACATCAGCAACTATCCGCTCAACAGTAATTACAAGAGCAGCGTAATAGCCTTATCAGAGGGTTATGTAGGTCAATCGCGATGGTTCAATGCCGTTGCCGTAGAGGCCACCCCAGCCGAGATCGACCTCATCAGCGCCTTACCTTTTGTTAGCAAGACGCAAGAGATTCAAGGGGAGATGCTTACAGCCGAAAACAAACAGCAAACTGCCACTGTCATTCACGATGCCACCTTGCGTCAAGTATCGATGATGCAGGGAGAGGCCTTCCAGAAGGCGGGCATCACCGGCAAGGGCGTGCGCGTAGCCATCCTCGACGGCGGATTCCCAGACGTGAACACGCACCCTGCCTTCAAGCACATCCGCGACAACAACCGCATCGTCAAGACCTGGAATTTCGTTTCCAAGAAAGAGAACGTCTATGTTGGTCACTACCACGGCCGCATGGTGATGAGTTGCATCGGCGGCATCATGAACGACACCACCCTGTTGGGTTTGGCTCCCGATGCAGAATTCCTGTTGGCCCGCACGGAAGTAGAAGCTGAAAAGAAAAAAGAGGAAGTATGGTGGGTAGAAGCCCTCGAATGGGCCGACCAAAACGGTGCTGACATTGTAAACAGCTCATTGGGTTACACCGACTGCCGCTACACCACCTCCGACATGGATGGCAAGACCTCCCTCGTAGCCAAGGCCGCCAGCAAGGCCGCCAGCAAAGGTATTCTCGTCTGCACCGCCATGGGCAACGAGGGCAGCAACGACTGGCGCGTATTGGTAACGCCTGCCGATGCCGACAGCGTACTCTCCGTGGGTGCCGTTGAATCTTTGGAAAGACTCTCCTACTACAGTTCCTACGGTCCTACCGCTGATGGACGTAGAAAACCCAACGTGGTAGCCTGCGGCAAAGACCTCGTAGCCGAACGCCACGGAAACTACGACTACAATGAAGGCACCTCCTTCGCCACACCGATGGTAGCCGGTTTCGCCGCCTGTGTAAAACAACTCCACCCCGAATGGAGCACCATGCAACTGCTGCAGGAAATTGAAAAATCGGGCAACCATTACCCTTATTACGATTACGCTTACGGTTATGGCATTCCGCAAGCCACTTATTTCACCAATACCAATAAAAAAAGTGAAAAAGCCTTCACCCTGTGTGAAGACGAAAACAAAATCTACATTATCCCTACGGATAAAAGCACCAACCACATACTCTTCTACAACATCACCAACGGCGACGGCAGCATTGAAGACTACGACAGCGAACTCATCGAGTACACCCCTGTATACGAAGACGAAGAGGGTACATCCAAAGTGAACGGACTCTATTTTCTGAAAAATAATCTCAAAAACGGCCAAACGTTGAAACTATGGTACAACAATCAGTACGCCGAGTATGTAATGGGCAAAGACAAACTTCCACAGAAAGAAGCCTTTGAAAACGCCGACAGCCTTTACTACACAATGTTGTTGTCTCCAATCTCCCGAAACTACTACGAATCCACCTCCAAAGATATCTTCAACTCCAAGATGCACCTCACCACCGGATTCTTTATTCCATCCATGTGGTCTAACACGGGCAACATACACCAGACCGAACGTATATCTCGCTCACTGTCTGTGGTATGGGACAACAGTTGGAACATCGATAAAGTTTACCGCTTAGGTTTCCGTTTAGGTTTTGGTTCCAACTGGTATTCCGTTGACAGTGCCTTTACAGCCACGCAACTCGCCACGATTGGTGGTAGCATGCAAGAAAACACCAACATCAAGAAGAGCAACATCAAGACCACGCAGTTCGACCTCGAAATTTTCCAACGTTTCAAGTTAAGTCGTGGTGCTGAGAACAAGTCTTGGTTTATCGACACAGGTATTTACGGCGAATGGATCACGGGCAGTCACTACAAGATGAAACTCGAAAACACTGCTGCTGACACCTATCCAGAGAACACGTTAGTGGATGTGCAACATCGATTCATAAAGGGATGGAGCAACAATCTCGACTATGGCGTTCGCCTCCGCGTTGGATATGCACATTTCGCACTATTCGGACAATACCGGATCTCCAACATTCTGAAAGAGGGTAATGATCTTCCAAGAATCCAAGTCGGCATTCAACTGTTCTAAAGAAGGAGGGTATTTATGAAAAAAACGATCCTAACGCTCATCATCGCCATCGCAACGTTCTGCGGGTTGCACGCGCAAGACACGCAAGCGAAGCACCCGGCGCAGGCGCAGCGCACCTACGAGTACCTGTTTCGCAACGTAGGCAGCACCTTCCACTTGAACACCGTTGGCAACATCATCATCAAAGAAAGCAAAACCAACGACGTACGTTGTGTGGTAAACGTGGTAGCTTACGGCAACTCGCAAACATTGGCCGAAGAACGGTTGAAGAAGATACACGTCGAGCCCAAAGGCAAAAACACCTTAGATGTGACCGCCTCCTTAGGGTTGCTCAACAAAAAGCACTATAACATCACCACAACGATATATCTTCCAAACACCGTCAATTTGCAGCACAACGACAATGCCAATATCGACGAGTTATTCTACCGCTTCATCACGAAGCTACGACTCAACTAAACAATAACACAACATTTTTTTCACGCCGCATCTGCGAAACCATAGCCATACTCGCAGGTGCGGCTTTTATTTTGCAACGACGTATTTCAAAATTGACTATCTTTGCAAGTGTGATTGATGTTCATAAAATATTGTATAATAAGTAAAAGTAACTATATACGAGTTGTCCAGAAAAGTGCCGTAAATCTTTGACGGTCACTTGTTTTTTACGGAAAAAAGTTGTATATTTGCAGTGAACCATTAAAAACACTGCAACCATGATAAACCTTTCCATGTTCAACTCGTTATTCAGCCTCGTTTCATACTTCGACACCGAATCCAAATGTCGGAAGGTCCTCCGCGAACAACGTTGGGGAAAGTACGTTGTTTGTCCGCACTGCGGGTCAATCAGGTGTGTTGAACGCACGGACGGACGATTTCACTGCAACGACTGTTCTGCAAACTTCTCCGAGCTCGTCGGCACCATCTTCGGCATGGTTGAACGTGAAGGCTCAATCAAGGCCATGGCCGTTGAGAACACAAGGGTTGAGACGTTGATGCCCATCATCAAGCGGTATGTACATGAGCATAGCGAGATATTCACGGATGAACTATCTTCTTATTCCAAGTTGAGTGAGAACGGATATGTACACAGCGTTGTGCATCACCATCAGAAGGAGTATGTCGTGGGAGACTCCTATACGAATACAATCGAGGGATTCTGGGCGCAGTTCCGTAGAATGGTGTACGGCATCTACCACTTCGTCAGCAAGAAGTACCTGCAAAGGTACATTGACGAGGAGGTGTACCGCTGGAATACGAAGGAAGCGGACTCAGGGGTCCGCTTCGCTTATATGTTTGGAATGTGTTCAGGTACATTCGATTACTCTATGGTTAAGTGTCTTTGACATTATTTCCAGCCTTTATGGTTGTTGCAACAACCTACATCATAAGGGTCACCATAAATATCACCAGAATCAAGTCTATATTCACCAGCCATCACAAATATATCAATGTCATCTGTTTCATCTTCCCAATATTCTGCTGCTTCTTCCGCTGCTTCCCAAGCTGATTCAATTGTTTCATAATTAGTTCCAAATAAATTCATTGGATACTCAATTGATTCATCTTGTGTGTTGTTAAACCCTTGTATGCTAAAAATTTCAGTTTTACTTTCTCTCAACACTCTCTTCACTGATTCCTTAATCACTCTGTGCAATTGTGACTCTGTGAGTCTAATTCTATTCCTTCTCATAAAATATATTTTATTTTTATTCATTATTATGTAAATAAATAGTTGTATTTTTGAAAAAAAATCGTATATTAACAGTAAAGAACTATTTATATTAAAACAAGATACTTATGGCATTACTAAAAGAAGACGGAAGCTTGAACATGGAATGGCTTGGACAGTTACCAATTGAAGAATTCACCAAAGTGTTTGGCAAATTGACAAGAGAGCAAGTTGATGAGTTTTGGTCAAGAATACCCCTTAACGAATCCAAGGGCCCTACACGACCTGTAATGGTGGATTATACATTGGAAGATGAATTAAGAAATGGTGCAGTTATAGCCACAGATTTTTTAAATAAACAAAGAGAAAAGTATGGACTAAAGAAATGATGGAATTTTGTTTAAATGAGGATGTGATTTTAACTAAACTGATTGTCGTTCTTTCGGATGATATTCAAGAACGTATCAATAATATTGATTGGTACAACCGAAACAACATCGACGCATTATCCCAATGGCACAATTACCTTGATGGGTTGGTAAACTATATTTCGAACCCTGTTATAGCGTGGGATAATATGAATTGGTATCAACATTTTCCCAATGGAACAACCATCATTATTTGAGACACAGCAACATCATGACCTAACGAAACGAAGAATCCGATTGACGGAATCCGATTTATACGGGATAGTTCAAGAATGTGTGCATAGGATTCTTAATGTAAGATAATAAACAAGCGTAACCAATTCCATTGATTACGCTTTAATTTTGTGATTGTTTTGGACAACATGTATATAGTTCCCTAATTTTAAATAGAAGAGTTATGAAGTCAACTGTCTTGTTTATGGTTTCAGATTTTAGATATATCCCCATCCTGGTTTTGGTATTTTGGTAGTTCAAATGGTAATACGTTATGGTAAAAAATAGTATGGAAAATAAGGTGCCCGTTAAGTAGGAGATTCCGCTTCGACCTCCTATCGTCGGTCTTGCGGAATGGCGCGCGTATCGTGTGAAAAGGGGAACATATTGGGCGGCGGCACCACGGGCGAGGTAATACCTCCATAAGTGTGCCGCCGCCCATCTGTTTTCCCCACCCGGCGAGCCACGCCATTCCGCAAGCGACCGGAGGAAGCGCAGCGGAATCTCCAACCGAAGAGACCTCGGAGGGCGCCTTCGTGTTAATTTTTCTCGCTAACTTTCCGTAAATATGCGTACTTTTGCCACCTCGTTTAAACCGCAGTCATAGATCTTCAAGATGAACATCTCCTTCGACTATTATAACGTTGACAGCCTGTACTACGTCTATCCCGACCGGTTGGGCAGTTACACGCACATTACCAACAGCAGCAAGCAGGTGGTGCGTGCCCTGCATTTCGACCCGTGGGGTAACGTGAAGAGTGACGCCGACAACTTCGTGCAGGCACCCGAGTTCACGCAGAGCTACAACCGCTATTCGTACTGCTTGAACAACCCGCTGCAATATGTGGACCCGAGCGGGGAAAGTTTTATAGCAGCGGCTTTCGCCATTGGTACACTGACCAACGTGTTTTTTCAGATGATAACGGGTAATATCAATAGTGCAAGTGACTTCCTATCTTCAGCCTTCATTGGAGGATTTGCAGGAGTTATTAGTGGCATAGCGGGTAATGCGGCTTTATCCTCATTGTGTGTCGGGGGCTTTATTGGCGGTGCGGCCTCGGGTGCGGTCTCGGGTGCGGCGGCAGGCGCAATCACCGGATTCGGAAATGCTTTCTTGTCAAGCCATGATTTGGGCATGTCCATCGGTTACGGCTTCCTTGGCGGTGCCATGGGGGCATTGAGCGGAGGATTGGTAGGTGGACTGGTCCAGGGTTTATCCGATTACAGAAATGGATTTAATTTTTGGAACGGTTCTGATTTTATTGAGCAAGAATTGGGGATTGCTGCTCCTGAAGATAAAATGCTCTATTATCAACGAATGGCTGAAAGTTATAATTCATGTAGTTATCTTTCTGAAAATGATGAAATACTCAGGAATAGAGTATGCGATGTGTTTGATGTTGATTTTGATTGGAACATATCAAAATTCACTACAAGTATTGACAAAAGATACGGCCTAACTGAAAATGGAATCTATGTTAATTTAGAAACAAAAGGACTTGTTAAAGGGTATGTAAAAAGATTTCCTCGGGAGGTTCATATTTCTTATCATTATGTTAAATCTCCAGACTTGGAATCTCAAAAAGGCTATTTCGGTTGGTATCCATCTCAATACAGAATCCCTTTTCCCTTTATTAATCTTAACTAATCGCATTGTATGAAAAAAACAATACTTTTTCTCCTTTTTTTTAGCTTCTATTTTGAATCCATATCGCAGATAGACGCAAAATATTGTAATTATGGTGACAAAAATGATTTTCTGTTGGTTATGCTATCTTTGTTTCCTGATGGAAGCTATCAACTTGAAATCACTGACATGGCAATAGAAGATCAACCTGTCGATCTTTTTATTTCGATGGGTTGCTATATTGAAGATAAAAATGGAAGATATGTTTTAACAGACAGTTACAATAATGAAATATATGTTATAAAAGAGGGGCCCATTCCAGCTGTTAATTTTGGCAAAAATGCTCCTATCTATTTGCAGAGTAAACGGTTGTTCTTTCTCGGGAAAACAGGCTTGTTTACGAAAGAAAACACATTCTACGCCACCTGGTCTTATTTCTCAAGAAAAGAAATGCATGAATATCTAAAAAATAACAGGACAAAATATAGGATCTCCAACGGTACGTACCTCTCAGTTTCGGATATTGATTTCAGTTTAACTATTCAAAATAAGGAGTATATTCTTCAAGCTGAATGTTTTCCTCACACTTCACTAACATTGTCAAGAGGAAGGATTCGACACTACAAAAACATTCTTATTTTGAAAGATGAAAATGGATGCGTTTTCTATGTGATAGTTTCTAAAGATGGGATATTGCTAAAATATAACAATGGATATGAGTTGTTAAAACGGTACAATGTACCCCAAAATTAAGAGAAGCTATTTCTATGAAAAAACAACACCTTTGCGGCGCACATCAACGTGAAAAAGTTTTCCGCACACGCTAAGCTTCTGAGAAAGTCTTCCGTGCCCTGCATTTCTACCCGTGGGAATACACTATAGAACTTAGAAGTCGCTACGCTCAAAATCCAATAAGAATCAAACATGAAAATCTTACGGAATCCTTTCCATTATGAAAAGAAACATTTTTACACCAGTTTTTTTATTTGCTATGATTTTCCTCATAGGCTGTGCAAAAGAAGAAACATCCCATCCTAAAACATTAGTTCTTGACGAAAAAATTGCCCTATTGTACGAAGGTGTCCCTGACTATGAGAGTTCTATTCGTTGTCGGCATCAAGGATGGACATATACTTATAACGTAGAAACAGGTAACCTTCAAAATAATTAATATCATGAAAAAAATAATTCTTTACACGTTATTGTTCCTATTTGTTGGAGCAACTCAAGCTCAAAATCAGAGTTCCATAGAAACTTTCAAAGGCTTTCATATTGGTTTAACCGGGCATATTGAACTGATTAAAGGAAGTTCTTACAACATACAACAATATTTACGGAACAGTTTTACCTCCGTCTCGTGAAATGACTATAGGCGGACAAGGAAATATAGAATTCTCCTATAACTTTGCAAAATATTTACCTGTTGGCCGAATTAAATAGTGGTGGTAATATCTCCCTTCGTCATAATTACATGTTTGCACAACTGGGCTATTTTCACACCTTCAGTTTTGAGAAAGCCAAACGAATGGTGAGAAAACAGAATTTGAATTTTAACAGCAAAAAAGAGCAAAGAAGCTACATAATAAAAATGCTGAACGGAAGACAATAATATTCTTCCGTATTCACACTGCAAACGATCACAATAGCAAGAAAGGAATCGCAAGCAAATGCGACTCCTTTCTTTTTTAAGTATCTCACCCATCGATATTCATAAGTCTGTTTTTATATAATGCTATATATCTTTGATTTTATGCTATTTACATATACAATACTTGTTTTACTTTTGTTTTAAAAAAAAAATTATATTTGCCGCGTTTTAAAAATTAGTGTATTATGAGGAAAATTTGGTTATTGCTTGCATTTTTCGCATCTTTTTTCTCCGCTTTTGCGCAGATTGACGACCTTTTTTGGTTTGCGGCTCCAGACATCACATCCGGTCACGCACACAACCCGATGACCTTCTGTTTTACATCATTTGCTAATCCAGCAACCGTAGTTATTTCCCAGCCGGCAAACCCGTCTTTTACCCCTGTAACCGTTCATCTTAACCCCTATAGCTATTACGCTTTAGACGTTACCGCACAAGAAAGCATTGTTGAAACAGCTCCTCATAATACCGTTTGCAACTATGGTTTCAAAGTCGTATCCGACCAGAAAATCACTTGCTATTATCAGTTGGGTGCCAACAATAGTGAAATCTACACCCTTAAAGGACGAAACGCATTAGGTACAAACTTTGTAGTACCTATGGAAAATTACTTGAACACCGGTTCCTTCACTCCTTCTGCCTACAGCAGTATTGAGATTGTGGCCACCGAGAACAACACTTCTGTTATCATCATTCCATCTCAACCGCTTTTGGGAGGACTGCCTGCTGGTGTTCCCATCACCATCATGCTGAACCAAGGCCAGTCCTACTGTATCAAGTCGGCATCCCTGAATGGATCAGCACACTTGACCAATACACGAATCACCTCCGACAAGCCTATTGCAGTAAACTCTTCCGACGACTCTGCCGCCAGCAACTCCTTTTCCGGATACTCCGGACAAGACTTGGTGGGTGAGCAAATCGTACCTGTAGATTACGCCGGCGATCTTTTCATCGCCTTGTGGAACAACCGTGCCTTCGAAGGTATTACCATCTCCCCTACCGAGAACAACACACACGTGTATATCAACGGAAACCCCACCCCTGCGGCAACATTGAACATTGGGCAGTCTTATACCTATATGCTGAACCAGTCGCCAACCATTGCCACTATGATCACTTCCGACAAGCCTATCTTCGTATTCCAATTAACAGGTTCTGATGGTGAGTGTGGTGGTACCGTACTTCCAGCTATCGGCTGTACTGGTTCCAATGAGGTGGTTTACGCTCGTCCGTCATACTCTACGCACTTGAAATTATCCGTGCTGTGTCATACGTCTGACATTGGACACTTTACGCTAAATAACTCCACCACGGCATTGCAAGCCAGCGACTTTACAATGCTGCCTTACGACCCCACTTGGTCGTATGCATACAAGGACTTCTCCAGTTCTATCCCCGTGCAAACCGTTATGAAGCTATCCAACGACCAAGGTATGTTCCACTTAGGTATCTTGGACTACTACACTGGCATGTCGTCTTCATTGGGATTTTTCAGCGGCTACAACTCCAATGGTACCATTCGTTTTATGATGAACGACAAGTACTGTGCCCACGACAACATCGAATTTGAATATCAGACACGCGACATTGATACTGTCCATTTAATCACCCCTTCGGGTGACACGCTCACGCAGGAACCATTTATCCTAAACGACATCTCTCCTGCCGACACAGGTTGGTATTGCGTAACCGGACATAGCGTTGTTGGCTGCGACGGCACCTGGGTAAACGACAGCATCTATATCCAAATCATTCACGCCCCAAAACCTAACTTGGGTCCTGACATTGAATACTGCCACGGTGAAATGGGCGTTATTGAATCCAACTACAACTACGCTAACGTGAACTATTTATGGAACACGGGCGACACCACTCCAGACATATTGGTCGTATCTGAGGGTGACTACATCTTAAATGTTGCCATCGTAAACCAAGGTACGGCAGGTGCCTGCGAGAATTCCGACACCATCCACGTAACCTTCAACCCCCAACCACGTGTAGATTTTGATGCCGAACCCAAATCCGGCTGCGCACCACTTCACGTGAACCTCATCAATCAAACACAACCCGAACCAAACAACTTCACCTATTTGTGGTCCGTTTGGGACGAAGAGGGTACGCTGATTTACCAGTCCGTTGATTCCAGCACAACCCTTGATCTGGAAGAAGCTGGCACCTACACTGTCAAATTGTGGGCACAAACCGACAAGGGCTGCGTTGACTCCCTAACCAAGTATCAGTTGATCAGCAGTTATTTACAACCCAGCGTTGACTTTGCTGCAAACCCTGAAATAGCCTTTATCTCCGGCAATGGTGCTGATGTTGAATTTATCCCTTACTTCTCTGAAGGCGTGGAAGGCAATCCTACCGTTACAATTACCTGGGATTTTGGCGATGGCGCCCAAGAGAACGAAATTCATCCAACCCATACCTATACCACATGGGGCGACTACATTGCTACCTTGACAGTAAACACTGCTGAAGGCTGTGGTGCTGAAATCAGCCACATCGTCATCGTGGATGCCGACCTGGTATTCCCGAACGTCATCACCCCGAACGGTGACGGCATCAACGATGCTTTCTATATTGGAAATCTCAATCCGGACATCAACCCTGAAGATCCTGACAACTACCGCACCAATGAGTTGTTCATCTACGACCGCTGGGGCAAACAGGTCTTCCACGCCAAAGATTACGATACTTACGAAAAAGATGGACAGGTATTTTTAGGCACTAACCCGTTCACTGGCGACGGCCACGCCGACGGCGTTTACTACTACTCTTTCTATTACAAAGGACACTACAAAGAAACCAAGTACCACGGCTCTATTACCATTGTAAGGTAAAAGAGCGAAAGGTTAAAGGACGAAAGATAAAAATTTAGTTGGTAAGAAAAGGGCTGATTTCACAAATGAAGTCAGCCTTTTTTTTTACATATCTAATTTTTTACCGGACAGTAATAATTTACAATAAACAAAGGAGGGTTGCGAACCATGGTTCACAACCCTCCTTTGTTTTATATTCACACCGATTATTTTACGGTGCTTCCTTCTTTCAAAGGTTTTTGAGGTTGCATTACAGATAAAGAGCCATCTGCATTTTCAGCCATCAGCACCATACCGTGCGATTCAACGCCCTTGATATTCTTCGGTGCCAAATTGATCAGCATCAAAACCTGCTGTCCAACCAAATCCTTTGGATCATAGTATTCAGCAATACCGGAAACGATCTCACGAGCATCCACACCCGTGTTCACTTTCAGTTTGAGCAGTTTCTTCGTTTTAGCCACCTTTTCAGCTTCCAGCACAGTTACCACTCTAAGATCCATTTTCTGGAAATCATCGAACGTAACATCCTCTTTTGCAGGCGTTGCTTCCATATTGGCAATCTCGTTGGCCTTCTTGGTATCTTCCAACTTCTGGATTTGTTGAGCCACCACCTCATCTTCAATCTTCTCAAATAGGTACTCGGCTGGGTTCAACTGGCTGCCAGCGGTCAGCAAGTCGGCACGACCTCCATCTTGCCATACTTTTGTATTGATATTTAAGATGTTTTGCAACTTCTGTGCGGTGAATGGCAAGAAAGGTTCGCACAAGACGGAGAGTGATGCGCAAATCTGCAAAGAGAGGTGCAAGATAGTCTTAACGGCTTCAGGATCCTCCTTTTGTTTTTTCCAAGGTTCGGTATCGGTAAGATACTTGTTACCGATACGTGCAAGATTCATCAGTTCTTGCAACGCCTCACGGAAGCGATATTGTTCAATAGAATCCCCAATAATTTTTGGATATTCAGCCATCTTAGCAATAATCTCCTTCTCATAGTCTGAATATTCACCATGGTCAGGTACGATACCGCCATAATATTTATGTGTCAGCACTACCGTTCTATTCACAAAGTTGCCGAAGATTGCCAGCAACTCGTTGTTGTTGCGTGCCTGGAAATCAGACCAGGTAAAGTCGGCATCCTTGGTTTCGGGAGCGATAGAGGTTAACGTATAACGCAACACATCTTGCTTGCCTGGAAAGTCAGCCACATACTCGTGCGCCCAAACGGCCCAATTGCGAGAGGTAGAAATCTTGTTTCCTTCCAGATTCAGGAATTCATTAGCCGGCACATTGTCTGGCAAAATATAAGAACCGTCTGCCTTCAACATGCAAGGGAAGATGATGCAGTGGAACACGATGTTGTCCTTACCAATAAAGTGTACCAACTTGGTATCGTCGTTCTTCCACCATTTTTCCCATTCAGCACCCTTTTCTTTAGCCCATTCTTTTGTGGCAGAGATATAACCGATAGGCGCATCAAACCAAACGTAGAGCACCTTACCCTCTGCATTTTCCAAAGGAACCTGCACACCCCAACTTAAGTCGCGGGTGACGGCGCGTGGTTGCAAACCTTGTTCAATCCATGATTTGCATTGTCCGTAAACGGTAGGACGCCAATCTTCCTTATGGCCTTTGAGAATCCACTCACGAAGCCATGGATCATATTGATCCAATGGAAGATACCAGTGTTTTGTTTCCTTCAACACAGGAGTACTGCCGCTCAAAGCAGACTTTGGATCAATAAGGTCGGTAGCATTCAAAGAAGTGCCGCAAGCCTCACACTGATCGCCGTATGCGTGCTCGTTTTTGCAATGAGGACAGGTACCGGTTATGTAACGGTCGGCAAGGAACTGCTTAGCCTCCTCATCATAATATTGTTGTGACACCTTCTCTATCAACTTGCCCTCTTCATACAACTTCTTGAAATAGGCAGCAGCGGTTTCGTGGTGCGTTGCATTCGATGTGCGGGAATAAACATCAAAAGAGATGCCCAAATCTTCGAATGACTTCTTGATGATATTGTGATAACGATCCACGATGTCCTGTGGCGTAACACCCTCCTTGCGAGCTTTGATTGTGATAGGAACGCCGTGTTCGTCGGAACCTCCGATGAAAAGAACATCCTTACCATTGTTTCTCAAATAACGAGCATAGATATCCGCAGGGATATAAACGCCTGCCAAGTGACCGATATGAACAGGTCCGTTTGCGTATGGCAGCGCCGAAGTAATCGTGTAACGTGCAATATTTTCCATATTAATGATAATTTTCAATAAAGGCGGCAAAGATACAAAAAAGGACGAAAACGTTATACACTAACCATTAGCCATTGGCCATTAACTCTCTTTTCACTATTCATTCTTCACTTCTCACTTTTCACTAAAAAGTGTATGTTTGCAACCTCAATTATTATGCAAGTAAAAAAAACACGAATATGAAAAAAACTGCTATTACCATTATCGCAATTGTTGCTATCGTTGCATTATTATTAATCTCATTCATTGCACCTTACAATAGAATGGTTGGTAAAGACGAAGCTTGTACAAAGGCTTGGGCCAACGTTGAAAACGTATATCAACGTCGCTTGGACCTTATTCCTAATTTGGTAAAAACCGTACAAGGAGCTGCCCAATATGAAAAGGGAACCTTGACTGAAGTCATCGAAGCACGAGCAAAAGCCACTTCCGTACAGGTGGACGCCAACAACTTGAGTGAAGAATCCATCGCAAAATTCCAAGCTGCTCAAGATCAGTTGAGCGGTGCTTTGAGCCGAATGATGGTTACCGTTGAGCGTTATCCAGAATTGAAAGCCAACCAGAACTTCCTGGAATTGCAAGCACAATTGGAAGGCACAGAAAACCGCATCGCTGTTGAGCGCAACAACTTCAACACAGCAGTTAACGAATACAACTCTTTGATCCGTAAATTCCCGAACAACATCCTTGCTGGCATGTTCAACTTCGACAAAAAGGGGTACTTCAAAGCAACAGCAGGTGCTGAAAACGCTCCTTCCGTTGAATTCAACTTCGACTAATCGATACATAGATGAAAAAACTCACGCTGTTTCTCTTTTTTGTCAGCGTCGTATGCTTCGGATTTTCTAAAAGCAAATCCGACGTAATACCACCTGTTCCCAATCCGCCACGGTTGGTCAACGACTTTGCCGGGGTGATGGATGCTGCTGACATTCAGAGGATGGAACGACAGTTGGTGGACTTCAACGACAGCACCACCAACGTCATCTGCGTGGTGACCGTGAACGACTTGGGGAACTACTCGGCGGCGCAGTTCGCCTACGAGATTGGCGACCGCTGGGGCGTGCGTTCCAAAGACAAACGCAACGGCGTGGTCATCCTCATCAAGCCCAGCACCGGGCACGGCGACGGCGATGTGTATATCTCCGTGGGTTATGACCTCGAAGGGGCCATCCCCGACGCCATCGCCAAACGCATCATCGAAAAGAAGATGATCCCCGAACTGAAGGAAGGTCGCTATACTACGGCCATCGACTCTGCCCTGGCCTACATTCTTCCCTTAGCGGCCGGCGAAATCAACCCCGATGCGCTGGATGACAACGATGACATCTCCGGATTTGAGATTGTTGTGGCTGTCTTCATCTTTTTGATTATCATAATTATAGCACTGTTATTCAGTGTCGGCAAAAAGTCAGGCGGTGGTTCGCATAATTCCGGTAGCGGAAGTGGAAACCCCGTTTACGGTCCATTCTTTGGCGGCGACTGGGGCAGTGGCGGCAGCTCGTGGAGTGGCGGCGGCTTCAGCGGAGGTGGTTTCGGCGGCTTTGGCGGCAGCGGCGGCTTCGGTGGCGGCGGCGCTGGTGGACGCTTCTAACCCCTATGAAAAAGCTCCTCACCCTATTCTTCCTGCTCCTGCTTTCCACCCAGGCATACCCCCAAGAGAACTCGACGTGCAGTCGAGCCTGGACTCCCATATCCATCAATAGCACCCCTCTTAAAAACAACGACTCCTACAACTGGACTCTCCTCTACGAAGAGACTTTCGACAACGCTTCTCTCGATACCGACGTCTGGTACACCTGCCCTAACGGGTGGCAACGACATCACGGCCACGAACTGCAATATTACCTCGATGAAAACATTCTCATCAAGGATGGAATCTTACACCTAACCGCCAAACAAGAAACAGGAACATACGAGATCCGTGACTATGATGCTTCGGGCAAAGCGCTCACCAACACCCGTCGCTTTGACTACTCCTCCGCTTGGATTCAAACCCGCGACAAATATCAATATGGTAAATTCGAAGTACGATGCAAAGTACCCAAGGGTCGCGGTTTCTGGCCCGCCTTCTGGTTTTTTGGCTCACACAACGAAATCGACGTCTTTGAGTTCCGTGGCGACCAGCCACGGCGCCCCCAATTGAACACGCACTATTGGTGCTCACAAAAAACACGCATCGACTCCTCTTCTATCCCCCGCCGACGCATCGACTACTCCAAAGATTTTCATACCTATTCCTTAGAATGGGACAAATGCAAAATGTTATTTCGCATAGATGATGAAATAGTACGTATCGACTACAAATACAAAAATGCGCAAGGTGTTTATATTGATAGCATAGAGCAACTTACACCTGGCCAATATTGGCAAAATCCACTATTCCCCGAAGAAGAGGTTACGTTGATATTGAATTTAGCTCTCTCGCAAGAGGGCGGAGGTATCCGACGCGCACACGCCCCCAATGCCAACACTACCTTTCCCGCCTCCTTGGATATCGACTATGTGAAAATCTACCAAAATGTACGAATGAAATAATTCGCTTGTTGCCGCCTGCTGTTTTTTTCTTTGTACTTTTGCACTTCAAAAATCTCACTATGGCAGACATTAACAACTCTCGAGGCTTCACTTCCAACATTGGGGCAATTTTAGCAGCAGCCGGCGGCGCTGTCGGCTTGGGCAACATCTGGCGTTTCCCCTATATGCTCGGCCAAAATGGAGGTGGCGCCTTCCTGCTGATATACATCTTCTTTGTATTTCTCATCGGCATCCCTTTGATGATGACTGAGTTCATCATCGGCCGACGTTCTCAAAGCAATGCTGTTGGTGCCTACCGCAAACTCGCACCCAATCAAAAAGGATGGCTGATCTTAGGCATTTTATCCATACTTGGTGGTTTACTAATCTACGCATTCTACAGTGTTGTGGCCGGATGGACGCTAAACTACCTGATGTTAGCCTGCGGTGGCAAACTCGCCGGCAAAGACACGCAAGCCATCACCCAAACCTTCACCAACTTCACGCAAGGCACGTGGTGGCCCTTGGCAAGCCAGTTCCTGTTTTTAATTCTCACCGGTGCCGTGGTGACAATGGGCGTACAAAAAGGCATCGAAAAAATATCCAAGATTTTGATGCCAGCCCTCTTCATACTGCTGATTGCTATGTGTGTACGTTCGCTCACCCTCAGCGGTGCGTCCCAAGGCCTGACTTTTCTCCTAAAACCCGACTTTAGCAAAATCGACAGTCACTGTATGCTGGCTGCATTGGGGCAGTCGTTCTTCTCCCTTAGCTTGGGTATGGGATGTATGGTCACCTACGGTTCCTACATTCAAAAAAGCGACAAACTGTTCAAAACCAGCGCATGGATTGCCGCCTGCGACACGTTTGTGGCTCTGTTAGCGGGTGCTGTTATCTTCCCTGCGGTGTTCGCCTTCGGTATGAACCCCGCCAGTGGTCCCGAGCTGGTATACATCGTTCTGCCTAATGTCTTCAACAGTATGCCTGCAGGCAACCTATTTGCGATCATCTTCTTCCTCCTGTTAAGCATCGCCGCCCTCACCTCCACCATCTCCCTTCTCGAGATTTTGGTGGCCTTCGGCGTTGAAGAATTACACTGGAAGAGGAAAACCTCCTCCATCATCAGCACACTGGCAGTGTTCATTATCGGATCCATCTGTACTTTATCGTTTGGTCCTTTAAAAGAATTTCATCTCCTTGATCGCACCATCTTCGAACTTTTCGACTTCCTTACAGCCTCCTACCTAATGCCTATTGGCGCCTTGCTGATGACTATTTTCTTAGGTTGGTTCTATCCCAAAGTTGAAGTCAAAGACGAACTCTCCAATGGAGGAAAACTAAAAGTGCGTGCGTTCAATCTTTACTATCTGATTTTAAGATACATCGCACCATTAGCATTACTCATCATCCTTATCTCCGGGATAGTTGGATAAACCACAAACATAGCCAATAAGGGTTGAATCACGACTGTTTGAGGCTGTTTTATTTTATTTCAAAAAATCTTGTAATTTTGCTGTTTCTAAAAAAATAGAACTATGCAAAAGTTGTCTTTATTAATTTGCTGTTTATCAGCGCTTTTCATTTCACAAGCACAAGATACCGTTAAAACATATTGGAAAAATAACCAATTGATGTCCCAAGGTATTCAAAAAGCGGGCGTGGAAGAAGGTGTTTGGACCTATTATCATTACAACGGTACCAAGTGGTCGCAAGGTGAGTTTAAAGACGGTCAACGCGTGGGCATATGGAAGTCCTGGTTCGACGATGGCAAGCTCAACCAAGAGTACAACGCCGTTAGCGGTCCGTTCAAGAGCTGGTATCAAAACGGACAAGTGGAATCGGTAGGACAGATGGCTGATGGCAAGCGCACTGGAAAGTGGACGTTCTATCACCCTAATGGCAAACTCTTCAAAGAGGTTACCTACGTGAGAGATAGCGTTAACGGTCCTGTAACCGAATATTTCGACAATGGTGAAAAATACTTCGAGGGCACCTATAAGATGGGCGAACTCGACGGCTATGCTTGCTGGTGGCAGAAAAACGGCAAAAAAGATATGGAAGGCAACACCTCCAACGGCTTGCAACAAGGCATTTGGAGCTTCTACCTTGAAAATGGTGAGGTAGGCAGCACCGGCAACTTCGAACAGGGTCTGCAAGATGGCGAGTGGGTATATTTCTACGACAACGGCGTCGTATGGAAAAAAGGAAACTACGAAAGTGGCAAACGCGAAGGTCTTTGGCAAGCCTTCTATGAAAACGGCAAACTCCAACGTAAAGGTTCTTTCAAAAACAATATGGAAGAAGGACTTTGGATCTCTTACTATCAAAATGGAAAAGTTCAAGATCAAGGCACCTTCCACCAAGCGGTAATGGAAGGCACGTGGACCGGATGGTACAACAACGGTTGGCAAAAGTATGTGATGAACTATAAAGCCGGCAAGCTCAACGGCGCCTACACTTATTACTGGGAAGAAACTGGAAAGATGTCACGCAAAGGCACTTACAAAGACAACCTGAAGAATGGCAGTTGGGAAGAATACGCTCAGAATGGCCGTATCCTGAACAAAGGAAAATACGTGATGGACAAGAAAGAGGGTATGTGGAGTTTTTACAACGCCCACGAAAAGAAAATCCGCGAACAGAACTTCGTGGATGACGTTCAATGCGGCAAGTTCATCGAATATTACGACAACGGCGCCAAGCATTTCCAAGGCAGTTTCAAAGACCGTCGCCGCGATGGCAAGTGGTCTTGCTGGAAACCAGATGGCACACTTTACTATAGCGTACTTTTCAGCAACGGACAGAAAGTTAAAGAATTGTATGTCAAAGATCCTTCAAACGGACGCCCCTTCTAATATGGAAAAGAAGAAGATATCACTTTCCCAATTTATGAAAAACCTCAATCGTACGTATAACGATATGACTATAAGAACCTTTCATTTCAATCCTATTCAAGTCAACACCTTCATCCTACACGATGAAACAGGTGATGCCATCATTGTAGATCCCGGCAACTGTGCCTCCTACGAAGATGAGCAATTGAAGGAATACATCTTGCAGCATAATCTTTTAGTGAAGTACATCATCAACACGCATCCGCACATTGACCACGTTGCGGGTAATCCGTGGTGTGCCAACGAGTACCACGTGCCTGTATGTATGCACGAAGCAGGTCTGCCCATTTACGACAAGGCCTACGCCTACGGTGCCGCCTTTGGCATTTTAGTTGACAGTATGCCCCATCCTTCTATGTTGCTGATGGATGGTGAAATCCTTCATTATGGAAACCAGGAGCTGCAAGTATTTTACACCCCTGGACATTGCGACGGCAGCATTTGCCTTTATGATAAAAAGAACAAGTTCGTCATCAGCGGCGACCTCATCTTTGAAGGAAGCGTAGGACGCAGCGATTTGCCAACCGGCGACCCATACTTACTCATCAAATCCATTCAAGACAGCATTCTAACCTTGGATGACGACGTGGTAATCTATCCTGGTCACGGCGACACAACCACCATTGGCAACGAACGTTTACATAATCCCTATTTACAACAATACTAATGGAAAATACCGACAACCTCAAATCTATCCCTCAACTGCCAGAAAACGAGTTGAACATCATAGCTGACAACTATTGCAACATATTGGAGCACATTGGTGAAGACCCTAAGCGTGAAGGTTTGATAAAAACCCCAATGCGTGCGGCCAAATCATTGGATTACCTGACACACGGCTACCGCCAGGATCCGAAAAAAATCCTGGAGAGCGCTTTGTTCCACGAAGACTACAAACAGATTGTCATCGTAAAAGATATCGAGATCTACTCTTTATGCGAACATCATCTGTTGCCATTCTTCGGCAAGGCACACATCGGCTACATTCCTAACGGAACGATTTGCGGACTCAGCAAGATACCACGCGTCGTAGAATGCTACGCTCGTCGTTTGCAACTGCAAGAACGTCTCACCACGCAAATCAAGGACTGCATTCAAGAAGTGCTGAATCCTATCGGTGTGGCAGTCGTTATCGAAGCCCAGCACCTCTGTATGTCGATGCGCGGAATCCAAAAGCAGAACTCCGTAACTACCACCTCTGAGTTTACGGGTGCTTTCCTGAAAAACGAAAATACACGTCAAGAGTTCATGCACCTTATTGGCGCGAACTTACACTAAAAAAAGACTACATACGTTTCCGAAGTCGGTGATCCGTACGCGGCACTCGTGACGAGGCTTTTCCAAAACGTTTCGAACGATAACAAGCGGCGGCTTCACTTACTTCGGTTACTATTTCTGTCTCTTCCTGTTCATATAATTCCTTAAAAATACATACCAGTGGCTTCCCCACCCACTCGGGCGGCAAACAGATGGTGATGGTGTCTTTCTGCGGGGTAATTGTCAACTTTTTCATCTTTCTTCGTATTAGTATTGCTTGCGGTTTTTTGAGTTCATTTTTTGACAAATTGCGTTTTCTTGATACTTTTCTGCACTTTTCCCTCACTTTGTGACAAAATGGTAGAAGAAATATGCATCATTATTTAACACATTTGTTATCAAACTATTAAACGCAAGATAAACTTTTTTCATCATATTTTTCACCTCAAGACGAAGTTTTAGAAAAAATAATGTATCATTGTCATTATCAATATTTTATAGTAAAAAATGAAAAAATATTATAAATCTGTTTGACACGTGTAAAAAAAAGTGTACTTTTGCAACCTCGAAACGAGAAGGATGTCCCAGTAGCTCAGCAGGTAGAGCACATCCCTTTTAAGGATGGGGTCCTGGGTTCGAATCCCAGCTGAGACACCAAGCGCGACCAAGTGGCCGCGCTTTTTTTTTTACATAATGACACAAAAAAGGATGACCTTGAATCAGTCATCCTTTCTGTTTTGGTATGCGATAAAATTATTTTACTGCTATAGACTCAATTTCCACCATCACACCTTTAGGAAGATCGCGTACAGCGAAGGCAGCACGTGCAGGAGGATTTACGGTAAAATATTTAGCATAAACTTCGTTCATTGCGCCGAAATTTGCGATGTCGCTCAACAAACAAGTCGTTTTTACCACATTGTCGAAAGTATAACCAGCTTCGGTAAGGATAGCTTCAATGTTTTTCATAACTTGCTCTGTTTGAGCAGTAATACCTTCTGGAACCTCGCCATTAGCAGGGTTTACTGGAATCTGACCAGAGATGAACAACATACCATTAGCTTCGATTGCTTGGCTGTAAGGACCGATTGCTGCAGGAGCATTTTCAGTGTGAATAACGTTTTTCATTTTGTAAAGTTTTGATTATTAGTTAAATGAATATATATCTTAAAGATGAGCAAAAATAATGATTTTTCTCCTCTATTCATTGCTTATTTTTTACTATTTTTGCACGTAATAAAAAAACAATAATAATTATGTCTTTTATTACAGATAGAATAGCCTTAGACGGATTGACATTTGATGATGTATTGTTGATCCCATCCTACTCCAACGTTTTACCTCGCGATGTCAGCTTACAAACACGCTTCACACGCAACATCAACTTGAACCTCCCGTTCGTATCCGCTGCTATGGATACCGTTACGGAAGCCAAGTTGGCCATCGCTATCGCTCGTGAAGGTGGTATTGGTGTTATCCACAAAAATATGAGCATCGCTGAACAGGCCAAGCAAGTTGCCTCCGTTAAGAGAGCTGAAAACGGTATGATCAATGCTCCTGTCACCATCACCGCTGACAAAACCGTAGGAGACGCTCTTCAGATGATGGCTGAATTCCACATCGGCGGCATCCCTGTAGTAGATAAAAACAACAAACTTATCGGTATTGTCACCAACCGTGACCTTCGCTTTGAAAGAGACCCTAACAAGGTTATCGACCTGGTTATGACGAAAGAAAACCTCATCACCACGTCTCGCGATACCGACCTTTATCAAGCCACCGATATCTTGCAACAGCACAAGATTGAAAAACTCCCAGTAGTTGCAGAAGATGGCACATTATTAGGCTTGATCACCTACAAAGATATCACAAAGGCAAAAAATAAACCATACGCTTGCAAAGATGCACAAGGTCGATTGCGCGTAGCTGCTGGCGTGGGCATCACCCAAGATGCGTTGCAACGTGCCGAAGCATTGGTAGAAGCTGGCGTTGACGCCCTGGTACTCGACTGCGCTCACGGTCATTCTCAGAACGTTGTTAACGTGTTGAGAGACGTTAAATCGCACTTCAGCAACGTGGACGTTGTAGTTGGCAACATCGCAACCGGCGAAGCAGCCAAGATGCTGGCTGACGGCGGCGCAGATGCTGTGAAAGTAGGCATCGGACCGGGTTCCATATGCACCACCCGTGTCGTTGCTGGCGTAGGCGTTCCTCAATTGAGCGCCGTTTACGACGTTTACAAAGCCCTTGAATCCTATAATATTCCGTTGATTGCCGATGGCGGTATCCGCTATTCTGGCGACATCGTGAAAGCTTTGGCCGCTGGCGGTAGCTCCGTCATGCTGGGCGGCTTGCTTGCCGGCGTGGAAGAATCTCCTGGCACCACTATCCTCTTCAATGGTCGTAAGTTTAAGACCTACAGAGGTATGGGCTCTCTCGAAGCTATGCAACACGGTTCTAAAGACCGCTATATGCAAAGCGACGTTGACGATGCCAAGAAACTCGTTCCCGAAGGTATCGTAGGCCGTGTTCCTTACAAAGGCGACCTGTTTGAAGTCATCTATCAAATGGCTGGCGGTCTCCGTGCTGGTATGGGCTATTGTGGCGCTCACACGGTTGAAGAACTTCACAAAGCTCGCTTCTGCCGCATCACCAACGCTGGTGTTCTCGAAAGCCATCCTCACGACATCACCATCACCAACGAAGCCCCTAACTATTCTCACGAATCCAGATAAGCTTCGCTAAATAAATTTACGATTATTAATAAAAACCAACTGATATGAAAAACATTGTTGTCGGTATCGACTTTTCCAACAGCGCCATGACGGCTATGCGTCATGCCGTTTCCATGGCTATTCGTTCCAAAGCCACTCTGCACCTGGTATGGGTTAAAACCCCTGGTGTTAAGCACAATTCCGAAGAGATGGAAGACGACTCCGCTTACCTCAACCACGTTCAGACAAGAATGCAAGAATGGGTAAAGCTTTGCAAGGACGAATCTCCTGAAAGTCACGTTAACAGCGTAATCCTGGAAGGCAAGGTTCACACTGCCGTTACCCATTACGCTAACAATCTTCCAGATTCCATCATCGTCATGGGTGCACACGGTGCTTCCGGCTTCGAAGAAGGCTACATCGGCAACAACGCCTTCCGTCTGATCAACGACGCTAACGTTCCTGTGCTCATCATGCGTGAGAACATCCAAATCACCCGCGACCTTATCAAGATTTTCGTTCCTATCGACCTCAGTTTTGAAACACTGCAGAAGATGAGAATGACCATCAAGTTGGCTAAGTACTTCGCAGCACAAATCCACTTGTTCGGCGTAAACTATCCTAATAGTGCTGAAACACGACACATCATCAATGTACAGTTGCGTCACGCTGCCGACATGTGCGACGAAGCAAACGTTCGTTACATCGTTGAAAACATGAACGTAAACAACGACGTATGTAACACCATCTTGAAACATGCGAAAGAAGTGGATGCAAACCTGATCACCATTATGCGTGAAGAACAAGAAACCGACTTCACCGCATCTCACAACATGCGTCAGATCTTGAGTACCTGCCCAATGCCGTTGCTCATCATCCCTAACAAAAACGCATTCTCTGTTGCTAAATAATTAAGCGTAACACTACAAATACATAGGGCGTGTTAATAGATTTTAACACGCCCATTTTTTAATCATCAAACCACTCGAAACAATGGCTATGAAGAAAACTGGCAAACGAACTATGCGTGGAGGCAATATGCTCAATCCCGCACCTGTCGTGATGGTATCCTGCGGCAGCACCCTCGACGAATATAATATTATCACCATAGCCTGGACGGGCACCATCTGCTCCGATCCACCAATGTGCTACATCTCCGTGCGTCCAGAACGCCACTCCTACAAACTGATCAAGGAAAGCGGCGAGTTTGTCATCAATCTGGTAAACAAAGACTTGACCCCTATTGCCGACTGGTGTGGAGTACGCTCAGGCAAGAAGTACAACAAGTTTTTTGAAACGGGATTAACACCCGTGCGGGCCACCAAGATAAGTGCCCCAATGATCGACGAGTGCCCCGTCAACTTAGAATGCAAGGTTACGCAAGTCATTCCCCTCGGATCACACGATATGTTTTTAGCCGAGATCGTGGCCGTTCACGTCAAAGACAACCTCTTCAACTTCAAGACAGACGCCTTGGAACTGCAACGCGCCAACCTCGTCACCTACTCGCACGGCCACTACTACGACCTTGGCAAGATCTTAGGCAAATTCGGATTCTCCGTTGAAAAGAAAACAGACAAGAAATAAACAACTATGCGAGTAATAGTACAACGCTGCAGTCGAGCTGAAGTTCGAATCGACAATCAAGTGTACGGCAAAATCGGCACAGGTTTTCTGCTGTTGGTGGGCATCACCCACGAAGACAGTGAACGCGACGCCGACTACATTGCCAAGAAAGTGGCCAACATGCGCGTATTCAACGATGCAGAAGGCAAGATGAACCTGGCGTTAAAAGATGTTAACGGTTCCATTCTGAGCATTTCACAATTCACGCTTTACGGCGACACCCGCAAGGGCAACCGTCCCAGCTTCATCAACGCCGCCCGCCCCGAACTCGCCAATCCGCTCTACGACTACTTCAATGAAACACTCCGCAAAACCTACGGACTGCAAGTGGAAACCGGCCAATTTGGCGCCGATATGCAGGTGGATTTCATCAACGATGGTCCCGTAACCATCCTCATCGATAGCGCACAACAGTAAAAAAATTATGGTAACGATATACAAGATGGCATAACCTGCGATGTATTTGGATTTGGGCTTTTCCAGAAATTAGCAGAAATTATATTCAGAAATTATCCTATGCGTTGCGTGCGAAGAGCGTAAATGCGGCGTGAATTTGCGGTTGCGGGGGTGCAATCCGTTAGGATTGCGCAATCTGTAGCGGCAATGGCGACCCGTACTGCCAACACGTATATCATTGCCTAAAAAAAGGCAGATTCCGTTTTTGAAGTCAACCCAAGAATGTCTATGTTTGTTTTGCTATTTTCAACTTTTATCGGACACCAATTAAAAAAATAGAGACGTGGCGTGCCACGTCTCTACATATATATTTTTGGGGTAATTTCCGTTAGAAACCGGTCCAGAACATCTCCCAGAATTTATGTTCCATCTCTTGCCAGGTTTGACGGGTTGCACCAGCGAAGTCGGAAGTGTATTGGTTGAGCACCTTTACAGCTTCATCCTTCTTGTCGGCATTCAACAGACCTATCACCTGTTTTTCCAATACAGGCAATTCGCTGCAGGCCTTATCTTCGTAGCGTTTAACATTTCCTAACATCATATCTTTCGTTCTACCCCAACGTACTTGCGCAAGTTTGTTGGCCTTGCGATAGTGCCACAAAGCGGCATTTTCGTTGTATCCAAAGTGACCACACACGTTGAAACCTGCCGGCATCTTGGTTGCACCTGCATAAACCGGAATACGTGGACTCTGTCCTGGGTTTTCCAAAGAGAACCAGCACAAACCGCCTACCTCATCAGGTAACCAAGAACGACATTGGATAACCGTGCTATAAGAACACCACGACATGGCCACGCCACGATAGAACGTAATCAAACCTGGTTTCAACATATTATAAAGAGCGCGCTCGTTGCCATCCATCCAGGGGTTGGCATTCGGACAAATAACCGTATCGGTAACGATTTCGCCAGCCTCATTTTTACGATTTCTCGTGATCACAAGATCTTTGATTTGATCCAGTTCTGGACAACCTTCATAGGTTGCGCGGAAGAGTTCCATTACACGTTCAGCAGACACTTTGCTATCTGGTTTGATAGAGAATGGGAGTTCATCAGCATCCAACTTAAAGTTTTGGGATGGAGCCAATTGACTGAAGATATACCATTCACGTTCTTTGAAGTTTTTGCCATTGGAGTAAGAAGAAGGGAAAGCCTTGTACCATACAAAGTCACCTTTGCCATCCCAAAGGCCGTACTTTTTAGCCACCTTTTCAATATTATCAGAGCACATAAAATACTCTTTGTTCTTACGGTCGATTTTACCGATACGAGGCACATTGCAGCTAACGGCAATTTGATCATCGGGAACACGTTGTGCCACCCATATACCGCCGATATTATCCGGACCTTCGCCCAAGATTTCCATCTGCCAAACCTCTTTTTTGTCAGCCATCGTGATACACTCGCCGCCATCGCCGTAGCCATATTTTGCAATCAGTTCGCCGATGAGTTTAATAGCATCGCGACAGTTGTCGCAGCGTTGCAATGCGATACGTTGCAACTCCTCGATCAGGAACATACCCTTTTCGTTCACCAGCGTGTCTGGGCCAGAGAACGTGCTCTCACCCATAGCCAGTTGCTTTTCATTCATACAAGGGTAGGCCGTATTCATATAAGCGTAGGTGTGAGCCACTTCTGGAATCTCACCAGCCAACTCCATACCCTCCATAGCTTTTGCGGTGCTGGTATGCATCGTACCTTTATACACTTTGTGCATCTCACCAGCCTTATGGTCAGCGGCTGGTTCCATAGTCACCCACGTACGGTATTTGCTATCGCAGGTGTGTGAAGTAATTACAGAACCATCGGTAGAGGCCTTACAACCCACCATAATGGAGGTACAGTTGGCGCCCACCAACTGCTCTTGTTCCTGTCCGTAAACGAACATACAGAGTATGCCAAGGCATACTGTCATCAGTAAACTTTTGAATTTCATACTTTTATGTTTTTTCTTCTTATTATTTTTCCAGAAGCAAATGTACACAAAAGTTTATCTGATTTTTGTCACCTTCTGAGAAATGACACAATTGTTGTCCATCGTCACCTTCAGGATGTAAACTCCCTCTGGGAAGTGCGATAAGTCCACTTCTATATCGTTTGTATGTTGTGGTTTCATCGATAACATTAATCTTCCCACCACATCATACAATTGAATACTTTCAACCATACCTTCCTGTATGGATACCGTCACCTTATCATTCGTAGGATTGGGTCCTATGGTATAATCTGATGGGCTATGTTCCTCTATAGATACCGGTCGTGGAAATTCGCAAGACTTATCTTCATTTGCTTGATAATACATCTCTTCATCACTGTAACTGCAAAGCCCCACTGAAATATCTTCCTGTCCATATATATAATTTAACATTTGCGGGACAAAGTAGTATTCGGAACCTATTCTTTCTATTATCTTATAGGGAATCATATTGTCTTTTCCGAGAGAAAGCGTTATTCCCGTATTGTATAAATCAATGGTTGCGTCGTGTACATATAAAACACGCAAAGAGTCTCCATAAGTAGTTTCCCAACCTACAGAGTCAACCATAACCACAACCTCAAATGGAAATGGACCTCCCATTAAAACAGGTATTACATACATATCTCCTGGCTGTAACGTAAAATCATAGAGGAGATGGAAGTTCCTAACTGTAGGTCCTTGCTCCAATGGAGAAAAACCTCCCTCTATTTTATAATAAGGGTCAAAATAATAAACTCTATCTGAATCCGAAAGTATGATTACAGGTTTGTAATCACCTGTGTTTGTTGGTAATTTAAAATCTGTAACATAACAGTGTTGGCTTCCTCCAACATAAAACCAGTTATCAATATAATCAGCAGGAATTCCCAAAAGATCATTAATAATGGTGTCTTTTATGACTCGTCTAGACATAGGATATACCCAATTTAGGTATTCAGCTGTATAGTTAGGGTTTTGAGGTTTTCTCCAGTACACCCATTCGCTTTGAAGGTTTAAGCGGGCGGATTTGGCATCTTCACGTGCTTCGGGGATGTCCTCCTCCTGGCAGAGGTCAAAGTAGAAGCACAATACGCTCTGTGCCATCACGGAGGAGCGGCCCGTACGGTTGTCGGCGATGATCTGCAACTGCTCTATCTGCTGCGGGGTGGCATTCATCCAATCACCTGTCTGGTATTTCAAGGTATTGAAAGCAACGTAGTTGTCGTATTCCGCACGCTGCTCTGCCGTAAGATGGTTGCCCGCCTCTATATCCTGCAGAATGACGTCATTGGCATTAGCCATCTGGCACTCTGTTTCCGCCTCTGCATAGCGGCTGGCAAGTCCCGGCGTGGCGGCGTACCATCCCTTGATAGCCGGCAAACTCACCACCGTGTCGCTCATCAGCTGTCGCACCGCCTCGTGGGAGGTGGCATAGGCACTACCCACTTCGTTAAGTGTGGCCACTCCCGATGCGATCGGATTTGGCGTGATAGGACCATCATTGCACAACGTGGATGCACAAGTGTTTGCACGGGCACTAAGGTAGGTCGCGAAATTGTGGTGACTGACCGGGGCCTGGCCGGCACCGCTGCTGTACAGGTACTGGTAGTTGTTGGCATCCATAGCATACAGGCAGCTGATGCCCGTGTTGTTGAAAGTATTGCCCGCCGAAACGAGGCTGCTTCCTTGCGTGGGACGGATGGTGGCGCCAGCGGCTACGTAAACGTCGTAGCTGTTGCCGCTGAACTCGTTGCACTTCACCTCAAGACCTGTTATGGGACGACTGCCGCCATTGACACCCTGGGCATATACGGCATAACCCATATTGGTAAAGGTATTGCGATAAATCACGTTGTCATCTGTTCCAGAGGCGTTCACGCGAACACCTACCGTATTGTTGCCCAACAGTGGGTTGTAGTTCTTATGGAAGTCGTTCTGTTCCACCTTGTAGCCCGTGCAGGCGTTCAGGTAGAGACCCGCATTCATCCGCATGCTCTGTACCGGTATGTAGGTAAGGTCGAAGTCGCAACGGGTAATGGTGGCGTGGCTGCTGCCGTTGATGGCAATGGCCGTACCGTTCGTGGCAAACTGGGCCTCGTTGACGGTTACGGCATACTGGTTGCCCGATGTGCCCGCCTCGATGGCGGTAGCAAAGCCGCTGAACGTGCTGCGCGTGGCATACGTCTCCGGACACTCGCAGGAGGTGCTCATATTGCTTGGTGCACCGCATTGCGTGCCGACGACGAAGCCGGCGTTCTGTGAGAAGATGGCACGGCCACGGTTTGTGCCATTGGTTGCAGTGTTGCCGAAGCTACAACCCGTGAACCTAACGTCCTTTACGCCGGCAAGGCGCACGTGGGCATTGAAGTCGGCTCCTGCTGCTGAAAAATGGTTGTCGTTGTCCACGGTGAACGTACAGTTGCTGAAGTGGCTGTAGTTGGCGCGGACGGCGGTGGCGGACACATGGTCGGCGTACGGAAGGAATTCCACGGCGCGGGCGTTGTTGCGGAAGATGGCGTCGGTGGCCAGGATGATGCCGCCGGTGGTGGCGATGGTATCACCCGGCAGTGCCGTGCGGATGGCACAGCGGGCATTCTCGATGGTGGCGCCGTTGCGCAGTTCCACCACTCCCTGGTAGTTGGCACTCTGGTGCTGGGAAGGGTTACCCTCCACGAAGATGCCCTCCCAGAGGTCGTTGTCGCAGGCGCCGGTAAGCGTGCCCCCGTCCACGACGAGTCGCGCACCCGGACGTACGATGATGCGCGCGGTGGGTGCACAATGCAACGTGCCCGTTATGGTAAGCGTACTGCCACTCTCTACAGTCACCTCCACAGGAAGATATGTAGATGCTGACCATGTGGCGTCTGACGTCACACTGAAATCAGCTGTTGCAACAGGCGAAATATTAACTGATATTGAAGATATGGTTACTTCCTTGTTCAACGAAAACATGATTTCGTCTTGTTGCTTAACGTTAACCGTTACCATTCCCACACCTACGGCAAGTGGCATGAAATGTGCGGTTGCACCATCTTCTGACACTTTTACAAGGTTGTTAGAACAATTCCACTCGTATGTAAACAGCTCAGGACGAAGAATGTCACAGGTATATTCCCGGTTGTCGCAGTCTGCCAACTCATCTGAACCCACAATCTTCATATCATAGCCATACTCATAGGCGTGTACTACTGCCTTATGTGCATCCACGAGACCATAACCCACTTCCGCATTCCATGAACCATTGGGATGGGCGGATGTTGTTGAAAAGTTATAGTCTTCCCACTCTTTCGCAGTATTCTCCATGATATTTTTGACCTGAGTGCTTGTCAGTTCCGGATTCACAGAGAGCATAAGCGATGCCACGCCCGATACCATAGGTGCTGCGGCAGAAGTCATTCCAAAATAAGTGCAATAATTACCTGTGTTATATCCATTATTACCTTCTCGGTCAATTGTTCGTATGTCACAATAGTTGCCCCTCTCGTCTTGTTCTACGACTTGTCCTCCGAAAGCCATTAAACTTAGTTCTGAACTACAATTGGAATATTCGCCTCTTCGACCATTGCCCATAAGCCCCCCAACGCCGATAACTCCGGGTATTTTAGCAATGTGATTGATATTGTCCGTTTTTCTTTCGTTTCCACTTGATGCCACAACAACACAACCTTTCCCGTCTCTTCCTTCTCTCAATGCAGTCTGAATAGCATCCGTGATTTGGTTTGAAATTTCATGGAGGCTTCCCCATGAAAAATTCAATATATCAACATCATAATCTTTCCATGCTTCACGAATTCCCCTTGCAATTCGAGAATTATTCATATAAAGAATCAAAGGGTAATTATACCCATTTCTATAGGATATTTTCTGATTTCTTATTGGGATAATCCAACTGTTCGGCGCTACACCTGAGATTCCTTTCCCATTATTTTGGGTTGCAGCCACAATACCAGCCACACATTCTCCATGAGCCATCAATGTTTGAGGACGTCCATGGTTGCTCATAGGAAATCCATAAAGCACTTTGCTTATATTTCCAAACTTTAAATCCTCGTGATCTTCTACACCATCATCAACGATACCTACTTTAGGAGTGTCTATAGCAGATACAAAGGAAATAAAATTCCATGCTTCGGGTGCCTGTATATCTATGTTGGAAGTAATATCAGAAGAATGACCATTTTCAGATATAATGGATTGTCCAGTATTGTTCAAATAGTATTGCTGAGAAAAGAGAGGATCATTGTAGTGTTGGGAATATTCTGCGTAAAAATCCGGTTCAGAAAATTCAACTAAGCCTGATTCATATAATGTGTTTGCAATTCGAACCAACTCAGTTGGGTTAGTGCATAATACGTGAACGTACAAATCATCCTCTTTATAACAGGTGTCGTATACGAAATTACTTAAAGTGTTTTGAATGCGTGACCAACTATTTGTGTTTTTCATTTTGGCCACAACCTCATTTCGTAACCAGATATGTTCGCCATTAATTATCTTGGCATAATCCCAAAATGTTATTTTGCTAAATATACTATTAGGTAACGTTCTAAATAAACTATCCACATTAAGTTCCAAAAGCCTTCTGCTATTTATAACTATGGAATTATCTTCATCACTAAAAACTATAGATTCATTTTCCTGATTAAAAATTTCTGACAATGAAAGTACACAAGAATCAATATAACTATCGTCTGATAAGAGAATTATAGATGTGGAATCAACTTTCCATGATACGAAATTATCGTTAACATAATATCCTGTATTAGATCCTAAAGCTCCCGTTTGCGCATAAAGTGGGAACAATAATACTACCGTTAAAAGAATAAGTATTGTTTTTTTCATATATAAACATTTTAAATTTGCCAAGAAATAAAGTCTTCGTGAAAGAACGTTAACTATACGAATAGTGCAAAGATATATTTTTTTTATATTTATATCAGTTACTTAAAAAAAAAAAACATCTCTTTCTATATCAAACACTTATAAATGTTCGCTTACTAAAAACGACCTTATTAATGCCCATAGCGCAAAACATAATATTGCCTAAAATCAATAAAAAACGAAAATATAGGAATTGCTATTTGATAATCTCTAAAACTCCACCCACATTTTCAGACGCCAACCGAAGCCCTGCATCGGATAGTTGCGGATGATTTCGTAATTTTTATTGGCGAGGTTGAGCAGTTCGCCCTTAAATCCTAATTTGCATTTTTTAACATCGAAAAGATGCCCAATGGTTACGCTATGATCCACATAACCCTCCACCAAGTTCGCGGGGATATTCTGTCCGAGGGCATAACGGTCGCCACACACGATGAGCGCGTACGAGAGGGACACCCACGGCAACTGCAGGCTGGCGCTCGCCGACCCCGACCACACAGGTGTGTAGGGGATCTGATGATTGAAGGTCTTGCCCGTGGCATCCGTACGGTCAACAGCCTTCTGGTAAGTTACATTGCCATTCAGGCGCAGGAAGTAGCGTTTCACAAACTGATACTCATAGTTGGCGTTCATCTCGGCACCCGCCACCCACACTTTACCATAGTTGATCATCGTCCAAGAGAAGAGATTGCGCGAGGGGAACGCCACAATCTTGTCTTTCACAATGTTGAAATAGCCATCCAGCGAGGCGGAAACCACCATCTTTCCAGCCGCAAATCGTTGTGGCTCCAACACAGCACCCAAGTCCCACTGGTGGGTCTTCTCCGGCTCCAAATCCAAGTTGCCTACCTCCCGATAATAAAGGTCGTTGAAGGTTGGCATACGAAAAATGTTTTTGTAAAATGCCCTAAGTGTCACCGACTTACCAAAAAGGGTGGAAGCACTCAGTGCCGGCGATAAATGCAAGTAATCTTTTCCCAACCGTTCGCCCTGCGAGCGATTATTAACGGTTGTTAACAACAGATTTCCTACCAGAACAAATTGCTTGTTATCGCACTTCACACTTAAGGATGTAAGGGTTGTATATCGCTCTGGATCAACATACTCCATTGTATTTGCTTGGAGCTGGTTGTAGATGATATCGTTGGAAAGAGCTGCCGAAAGATTTACTTTTTTTTCATTTTTTAACTCTAAAATCTTATAACCCAACGTTTGTGTTAGATAGCCCTCATACTGCTGGTATTCATTATCAAGATAACCGATATCGTTCAGATAATCAGGGTCGATATAATGCGTATAGTCATAGTTGAACTTCGCACCCACGCTGTAATACCAACGTGGCGTAAAATAGTTGGTGTAGCGGATTTGTCCAAACCCATTGCGGTTGGAGAGTCGCTGCGAGGCATTCAAATTGTAGAACACCGTGGCGGAGGGCAGTCCGCGGTCAGAGTTGTAGAAATACCCCTTGGCTGACAGGAACTGGTGATTGTCGAGCCCAACGGTCAGGTTCGCTTCTGTGGTAAAAGCCAGGATGTCAGAGTTCTGACGACGTTCCCAGGAAACGCTATCCTGTACGCCGCCATAGTACAGAAGGTAGGGATAGTCGCCCTTGGAGGAGGTGTTTCCCGCCGAGAGATTCCAGATGAGATAGCGGGCTTCTTTTTTCGAACTACGAACATAATGTTCAAAAAAGAGTTGCGGTGCCAACAACAGAAAACTACCCGCCGTGAACGATACCTTGGCGGTTATCGCCTTCGATGGCATTGTTGGCATCGTGCGGATATTTAACAAGTTGCTATAAGAAAAAAGACGGGCAGGCTTGAAAATCGACTCATCAAGACCGGTAATCAGACTGATGTTTTGCACATTGTCGAGCGATATGCGGCCTAAGTCGATCTGTCCCGTTTGGCAGTCGGTGAGGGCAATGCCATCGTAGGCCACGCCAGTATGTTGTGCACCAAGTCCGCGCACGGAGATGGTCTTCATACCGCCCGTGCCACCGTAGTCTTTCACCACCACACCCGACATATACTTCAGCGCATCCGACAGTTGCAGCGTTGGAAGATTCTCTATCTGCTTGGCTGTCAGCATCTGGATGGCAGCCGTACTACGTTCTGTTTTATAATATCCGCCTCCAATCTCAACCTCATCCAGGCGTTGTACCTTACTGCTGTCTTGCTGCGCCAACCCTTTTTGCACAAACAAAAAGAGAATTAGGCCGACAAATATCAGCCTAATTCCTTTCATAATATGTTGTTGAATGTGATTCAAAATGGACTATACGTACTTGTTGCCAAAGTCAACTTGAACGTCTGTTACAAATTGTCGGATTTGTTGTTCTTCCGACTTCGGGCAAATCAGCAACACGTCGTTGTTTTCAACCACGATATAGTCTTCAAGACCTTGCACCACTACCACCTTGTTCTTTGGCACATTGATAATACATTTATTTGTATCATAGGTTTTTACGTGGTTTCCAGTAATCACATTGCGGTTGTCATCTTTCTTACGAAGTTCATAGAGAGAACCCCAAGTACCTAAATCCGACCATCCGAACTCAGCAGCATAAACCTTCACGTTTTGTGCCTTTTCCATCACGGCATAGTCCACGGAAATATTCTTGCAGACCTGATAGATTTTATCTACAAATTCCGTCTCTTCAGGCGTATTATAAAGACCATCACCTTGTTGGAAAAGCATCTCCACTTCTGGAATATGCTGCATATAAGCATCTTGAATAGTTGGCAAAGACCACATAAAGATACCAGCATTCCACAAAAACTCGCCACTTTCCACAAAACTTTTTGCCATCTCCAACTCCGGTTTTTCGGTAAAGGTCTTCACCGCATAAATAGAATTGTTTTGGGCATAAACACGATCTTCATCGTACTGGATATAGCCGTATCCCGTGTTCGGGAACGACGGACGGATGCCAATGGTGAGCAGCCAATCGTTTTCAGACACCGACGCCATACCCTTTTCAATAACGTCGATAAAGACATCTTCTTTCAGGATAACGTGGTCGGAAGGAGCCACCACCACCGTAGCATTCGGATTCTTGGTTTTTATTTTATGATTGGCGTATGCAATACAGGGTGCCGTATTGCGACGATAAGGTTCAAGGATGATCTGTTCGTCGGCAAGGTCTGGCAGCTGAGCCTTGGTGATATCTCTATAGTTTTTGCTGGTAACAACGTAGATGTTCTCCTTTGGACACACGCGTGTGAAGCGGTCGAAGGTCTTCTGGATCAGGGTTCTACCTTCTCCAAGAATATCCAGAAACTGCTTTGGTGTTGTGCTGTTGCTCATCGGCCAAAAACGTGCGCCGATGCCACCAGCCATAATGACACAATAATAATTTGGATTAATCATACTATCGAGTTACGATTTTTGGATTACTAACTATTAATTTTCGTTCAAAGCCTTAACGCCTGGCAACTCAATACCTTCAAGGTATTCGAGCATAGCGCCACCGCCGGTGCTGATGTAAGAGATCTCGTCGGCGAGGTCGTACTTGTTGATAGCAGCAATAGAGTCGCCACCACCAATTACGGAATAGGCGCCGGCAATCGTAGCAGCAGCAACGCTTACAGCCACAGCCTTTGTACCTCTGCTGAACTTCTCCATTTCGAAAACGCCCACCGGACCATTCCAAAGGATGGTAGCGGAGTTCTTAATGACCTGAGCGATGTTGCGACGGGTTTTTGGACCGATGTCCAGGCCTTCCCAACCATCTGGGATGTTATTGTCAACAGGGATCAGCACGTTGGCATCGTTGCTGAACTTGTCGGCGCAGATGCTATCCACACGGCAATAGAAATTGGTGCCGGTAGCGTCCACTTTCCTCAAGATCTCTTGTGCAACAGGAATCATGTCTGGTTCAAACAGGGAGTTGCCAATCTTGAGGCCCATAGCAGCCAAGAAGGTGTAGCTCAAACCGCCACCCACAACCAAGTTGTCAACCTTTGGCAGCAAATTGTTCAGGATATTGATTTTGGTAGAAACCTTAGAGCCACCGATGATGGCGGTGAATGGGCGGTTTTGACCATTCAGCACCTTTTCCAAGCTTTGAACTTCGTTATACAAAAGGTAGCCAGCGAAGGCATTGCCTGGGAAGCAGCGTGCGATGGTGGCGGTAGAAGCGTGTTCGCGGTGAGCGGTACCGAAGGCATCGTTTACGTAAACGTCGCCCAATCGAGCGATAGCCTTAGCAAAATCCACGTCGCCCTTTTCCTCTTCAGCGTGGAAACGCAAGTTTTCCAACAACGCGATAGAACCCGGTTGCAAGCCAGCGATGGTCTTGGCAGTGTCTTCGCTCAGCACGTCGCCAGCGAATACCACATCCTGACCCAACACTTCAGAAACCTTGCTAACGATATGGCGCAAAGAGTACTTGTCGTTCACCTCACCCTTTGGACGGCCTAGGTGTGACATCAAGACGGCAACGCCGCCATCGCCCAAAATCTTGGCGATGGTTTCTTTGGTACGGATGATGCGGGTCGCATCAGTTACATTAAAATTATCATCCAATGGAACGTTATAGTCCACACGGATGAGAACTTTCTTTCCATTAAAATTTTGTTGGTCTATTGATTTCATATTTAATAATTTAGGTTAATTTTTCAAAATGATTATACAGCCACTTCCGCCTTGATATGGGGATGTGGATCGTAATTTTCGAGGGTAAAGTCTTCATATTTAAAGCCGAAGATGTCCTTCACCTCTGGATTGATACGCATAACAGGAAGTTTCCGTGGTTCGCGGGAGAGTTGCAACTTAGCTTGTTCCACGTGGTTGGAGTAGATGTGGGCATCGCCGAAGGTGTGGATAAACTCCTTCGGTTTAAGATCGCACACTTGTGCCACCATCATCAAAAGGAGGGCGTAAGAGGCGATGTTGAATGGCACGCCCAAGAAGACATCGGCACTGCGCTGATAGAGTTGGCAGGAGATCTCGCCATTGTTGACATAGAACTGGAACATCGTATGGCAAGGAGGCAGCGCCATATTGTCCACATCGGCCACGTTCCAGGCACTGACAATCAGTCGGCGGGAGTCGGGCGTGCGCTTGATTTGGTCGATAAGGTTGCTGATTTGGTCAACAGTTTGTCCATTGGGGGTAGCCCAAGAGCGCCATTGTTTGCCATACACGGGACCGAGCTCGCCATTCTCGTCGGCCCATTCGTCCCAAATGGAAACGCCATTGTCTTTCAAGTACTTGATGTTGGTATCACCCTGCAAAAACCACAACAACTCGTGGATAATGGAGCGAAGGTGCAGCTTTTTGGTAGTGAGCAACGGAAAACCTTCGGACAAATCAAAGCGCATTTGATGTCCAAAAATGCTATAAGTTCCTGTACCAGTGCGGTCCGACTTAAAAGAACCATTTTCCAAAATGGTATTCAAAAGGTTTAGATATTGCTTCATCTATCAAATTTTTATTCGAGCGCAAAGATACTCAAAAAGCACAGATTTCCAAATTTCTTGTTTCCTCTCCTGTATCTTTTTTACAACATAATTATCAAATATATCTTCTTTTATTTTTGCCTCCATCTTTTAAAACCTAAAAAATTATGAAAAAAATTGGCAATGATATACTTGTTGGCAGCACGGGTCGCCATTACCGCTACAGAGTGCGCAATCCTAACGGATTGCACCCCCCGCAACTGCAAATTCACGCCGCATTTACGCTCTTCGCACGCAACGCATAGGATAATTTCTGAATATAATTTCTGCTAATTTCTGGAAAAGCAAAAAACAAAAAGCCCCGATACGACATCGGAGCTTCATTTTATCTTTCGTTAAAAAGATTAACCATCCAATCCTTCCAACATATCGATAACGCCATCCAGATAGTTGACGTCGGCTTTTTCGATTTCGCCTTTGTCGGCAAGTGCGGCTATGTTGGCATCTATCGGCATCTGGGCGAGCAAGCGGAGGTTGAACTCTTCAGCCACCTCAGCGGCGTGACTTTCGCCAAACACGCTAATCTTTTCATTGCAGTGCGGACACTGGATATAGCTGTAATTTTCTACCAAACCCAATACCGGGATATTCATCATACCCGCCATGTTCACGGCTTTGCTTACGATCAAGGATACAAGATCCTGAGGGGAGGTGATCATGATGATTCCATCTACCGCCATCGTTTGGAAAACGGTCAAAGGCACATCGCCTGTTCCGGGAGGCATATCCACGAGGAGGAAGTCGATGTTGTCCCAAATCACGTCGGTCCAGAACTGTTTCACCACGCCGGCAATCATCGGTCCACGCCAGATGACGGGCGCTTTTTCGTCGTTGGTGAGCAAGTTGGCAGAGACTACCTGAATGCCACTCTCGGTTTCTGCCGGGAAGGCGCCATCCTGATTGCCACTGATCACCCCGTGAAGGTTGAACATCTTCGGGATAGACGGACCTGTAATGTCGGCATCCAAAACGCCTACACGATAACCCTTGCGACGGAGCTGTACAGCCAGCAAGGAGGTTACCGAACTCTTGCCCACACCACCTTTGCCACTTACTACGCCGATAACTTTTCTAATTTTACTTTTCGGATTTGGCGCTTCTCGCAAATCCCTCTTTTCACACTTTTGATTGCAGTTGCTGCAATCGTGGTTACATTCGGACATATCTCTTCATTTAAAAATTTCGGGCGGCAAAGGTACGAAAAAGGAGAGAAAGATGGAAAGAGGGAAAGGTGGAAGGCTAAAGGCGGAATGCGGAAGGCAGTATGCTAAAGGCTAAAGGCGGTATGCTAAAGGCAGTATGCGGGAGGCGGAAGGAGGTTAACGTTGATTACCTCCTTCAGGAAGACGAGCGGTCACCTTTTTAATACATGTTGTTTCTATATTTTCTGGGTATGCGCACTCTGTACATTCCCACTCATAACCACCCTTATATACAGGACTACAACCACGTTGACATTCGCCATAGCAAGTACAAGTAGTGGTTGGCTTTTCATCAATCTGATAACAATCGTTTTTCAAAGTCATTGGGATAGCAAAATGTACATTTAACGAATCCTCTTGTCCGTGAGCCACCATTAACACATGTCCATCTTCTTGAAAGACGACTTCGCATACATCCAAGATTGTATTTGATTCAATTTTTGCATTTTCTTGGAGCATCATTTCGTTTACATCCAAAGTGAATTTTTTTCCACGCTCTTGATTATAAATTTCGGTCATCACGGCTGGAACATTTTCCATTGGAATACACTGTTTCTTATACGCAATCGTAACAGGAGACTGTGAAGATTTTATTGGATTATCTGGTCCTGACACAACAGTGACCGTTTTTTTACAAATTGGTGTTGGTGACGAGTATCTTTTACAGTCGGTACAAATCCACTCTCCCGTCTTTGTCAAATACTCAGGACTGCAACCAGACGTACAAGTACCTTCACAAGTACATGTAATAGATGGTTGAGCTTCAAGTATTGAAGCATCACCTTGACACTCTGCCAAAACTGTAAATCGAATGACAGTATCTTCTCTATGCGCGTATGACACCAACATACGTACACCATCCTCCTGTTTATAAAACACACACGAGTCGAACTCAAGAGATTCTTCATACATGTTGTAATAAATGTCCGCCATCTTTGACGGCAATTGTTGCATTGGAACACATATTCCAGAAATGTAAACTTTAGAAATCTCAACCCGTTCTTTTTGGGCAAAACATGATAATGACAAACAGATGGTCAAAAGACAAACAGCAAGAGTCTTTACATTTTTACTTTTCATAATATTAAGATTTTTAGTTTGGAACTTCGGTTGGTAAGTAGAAATGTATCAAAGATCAAAGAGTCTTGTATGAGTTGTTGGTAGTAGAAAGTAGGTTGCAAAAATAATATTTTTTTTTAAAATCAACATGTTACGGTATTTTTTTTGATTTTTTTTTGGCAAACATAAGAGGTTGTATTCACAACCTCTCAGACAAATGATTTATGTCCTTTGTTTTTGTATTTTTGCATTTCTAAAGAAACACTCAAAAAATGAAACCTATTATTGCCCCTTCATTGCTCTCCGCCGACTTTGGAAATTTGGAGAGAGACGTTAGAATGTTAAACGAATCACAAGCCGACTGGATGCACTTGGACATCATGGATGGCATGTTTGTTCCCAACATTTCTTTTGGTATTCCTGTAGTGAAAGCTGTGCGCAAGATCTCGGAGAAGCCGTTGGATGTGCACCTTATGATCATGCAACCAGAGCGTTACATTCACACGTTCAAACAGGCTGGTGCCGATTTGCTGACCGTTCACTGGGAGGCCTGCACACACTTGCATCGCACCATCACCCAAATTAAGGAAGAAGGTATGCTGGCCGGCGTAGCCATCAACCCTCACACCCCCGTTGCTGGTTTGGAAGACATCATCAACGACGTCAACCTCGTGCTTATCATGTCGGTGAACCCTGGATTTGGCGGACAGAAGTTCATCCCTCGTTCCCTGCACAAAATTGAGGAACTGGCCGAGATGATCAAACGCAACAACTCCGAGGCACTCATCGAAGTGGACGGTGGTGTATGTCGCGACAACGTTACCAGCATCATCAATGCCGGTGCTGACGCCGTAGTGGCAGGCAACGCCGTATTTGGCAGCAGCGACCCCGCAGCCGAAATTATCGCTCTCAAAGAATTATAAATCTAAAATCTACATACAATGGCTAAACAAAGAAGTACTTCCTATTGCATGTTCGTCATCGGATCCCTGTTTTTCGTATTCGGATTCGTCACCTGGCTGAACAATATCTTGATTCCTTATATGAGAACCGCTTGTGAGTTAACCACACAAGTACAAGGTTATCTCGTAACCTTCGCCTTCTACATCGCCTACTTCGTGATGTCTATCCCTTCCTCCTTCGTCTTGAAGAAAACGGGCTACGGCAACGGCATGGCATTAGGACTCGTCATTATGGCCACCGGATGTATGATGTTCATTCCGGGCGCCATCACCCGCAGCTATCCACTCTTCCTGTTAGGACTTTTCCTGCAAGGTAGTGGCTTGTCGCTGCTGCAAACCGCAAGTAATCCATACGTTACCGTCATCGGACCGGTTGAATCTGCAGCACGACGCATGAGTATCATGGGTATATGCAACAAGTTGGCCGGCATGATCGGCATCCTCATCCTTTACAATGCGCTGTTTGGTGGCAAAGAACAACTCATCGAAAATATCAAGACCGCTGCTGCCGGTCCTGCCAAAGAGCAAATGCTGGATCAACTGTCACGCGGCGTCATCCTTCCTTATATCATTATGACTGCCGTTTTGATCGCCTTGGTTATCTTCATCAAGTCTGCTCATCTTCCTGAAATCGTGGAAGAGGAAAAAACAGAAGAGGATGGCACCAGCAAAGGTCTCTCCAAATACCCCTATATGTGGCTGGGCGTTCTGGCTATCTTCTTCTACGTTGGCGCTGAAGTGATTGCCATCGACACCCTGATGGGTTACGGCGACTACTACAACATTCCAACCTCCGTATCCCACTATTTCGGCATCTACGCATTAGTAGCCCTTCTGGTAGGTTACTTCTGTGGCATCATCTTCGTTCCGAAGGTAATCTCTCAACGCAACGCGCTCATCATCCAACTCTGTTTGGCTGTTCTTTTGGTCGTAGCCGTTCTCTGCTTGCACGGCATCGCTTCCATCATCGCAGTCATCTGCCTCAGCTTCGCACACGCCATCATGTGGCCGGCTATCTGGCCGTTGGCAATCCACGATCTAGGCAAGCACACCGAGTTTGCATCCGCATTGATGGTAATGGCTATCGTAGGTGGCGCTCTCATGCCACTGGTTTACGCTAAGATTGCCGACGCTGTCAACCCACAAGCCGCTTACGCTCTGCTTTTTGTATGCTACGCCTACATCATGTTCTTTGCAACCGTTGGCTGCAAGATTGGTGCTCCTAAGTTGAAATCCGACAACGAATAATCCAAATATAATCAAGATATTACACATCTTTTGGCACAATAATTGTATAGACTGGGCCTTTAAAATTTAAAATATGGCAAACTTTTTGACTAAGATTTTCGGCACCAAGGCCGACAGAGATATGAAAGAGGTGCAACCATTGCTGAAAAAAGCATTGGAAGCCTACGAATCCATTAAAGAACTTTCCACCGACGACCTGCGTCACAAGACCGTTGAATTCCGTGAACGCATCCGCCAGGCCACCGCTGAAGAAGAAAACCGCCTGACTGAAATCCGTCAATATCTCGACGAAAACTACGACATTCCAATCTCAGAAAAACAAAGCCTTTACAAAGAGGTTGAGAAACTGGAAGACAAGGCCTACAAGACTACCCAAGAGGTTTTGAACGACATCCTGCCGGAGGCCTTTTCCGTAATGAAGGAGGCTGCTCGTCGCTTCAAGGAGAACGAAACTATTGAGGTTACGGCTACCGACTTCGACCGCGACCTGGCAGCCACCCACGATGGCATTGAAATCAACGGCGACAAGGCCATCTATCGCAATACGTGGTCGGCAGGTGGTAATATGATCACCTGGGATATGTGCCACTACGACGTACAGCTCATCGGCGGTATCGTGCTCCACGAAGGTAAGATTGCCGAAATGGCAACGGGTGAAGGTAAAACCCTCGTGGCTACCCTGCCGGTTTACCTCAACGCACTGCCAGGCAAGGGCGTACACGTTGTTACCGTGAACGACTACTTGGCAAAGCGTGACTCCGAATGGATGGGACGTCTCTACGAATTCTTAGGACTCTCCGTAGATTGCATCGACAAACACGAACCTAACTCCGATGCTCGTCGCCGCGCCTACAACGCCGACATCACCTACGGTACCAACAACGAATTCGGTTTCGACTACTTGCGTGACAATATGGCACGCAACGTCGGCGAACTCGTGCAACGCCCACACAACTACGCCATCGTCGATGAGGTGGACTCCGTTTTGATCGACGATGCCCGTACACCTTTGATCATTTCCGGTCCTACGCCAAAAGGCGACCAACAGGACTTCGACAAATACAAACCTATCGTACAACGTCTGTATGAAGCACAGCGCATGTACGTATCTGAGATTCTCACCCGTGCCAAGAAGATGCTCGCCGAGAATCCGGATCCCAAGCCTACCGATGAGAGTGCACAGTTGCTGCTCCGCGCGCACCGCGGTTTGCCAAAGAACACCTCCCTCATCAAATTCCTCAGCGAACCGGGTATGAAGCAAGTGCTCCAACGCACCGAAGCTTTCTACATGCAAGACCAGAACCGCAACATGCCGGTCATCGACGATGAACTCTATTTCGTTATCGAAGAGAAGCAAAACACCGTGGACATCATGGAAAAAGGTATCGACCTCATCAGCAAGGATGCCGACGAAGCCAAGATGTTCATCATGCCGGACGTGGGTGCACAGATCGCTGAACTGGAGAAAGAAAACCTTTCACAGGAAGAGAAAACCGCTCGCAAAGATGAAATCTACACCAACTTTGCAGCCGCTTCCGACCGTATTCATACCGTTCATCAACTGTTGAAGGCTTACACGATGTTTGCCAAAGACGTGGAATACGTCATCATCGACAACAAGGTGAAGATCGTGGACGAACAGACCGGTCGTATTATGGAAGGTCGTCGTTATTCCGACGGCTTACACCAGGCTATTGAAGCCAAGGAAAATGTGAAGGTAGAGGCTGCCACACAGACCTACGCTACCATCACGTTGCAGAACTACTTCCGTATGTACAAGAAGCTGGCCGGTATGACCGGTACGGCAGAAACAGAAGCCGGCGAGTTCTGGAACATCTACAAGCTGGACGTAGTAGTTATCCCAACCAACAGACCAGTTATCAGAGAAGATGCCAACGATTTGGTATATAAGACCAAACGTGAAAAATATGCTGCCGTAGTAGATGAAATCATCCGTTTGCACGAAGAGGGAAGACCCGTATTGGTAGGTACCACCTCCGTGGAAGTTTCCGAATTGCTGTCGCGTATTCTTACGGCACGCCGCATCCAGCACAACGTATTGAATGCAAAACTGCACAAGAAAGAAGCCGACATCGTGGCTGAAGCCGGTCACGAAGGCACAGTAACCATCGCCACCAACATGGCCGGTCGTGGTACCGACATCAAGCTCGCACAAGCCGTCAAGGAAAAGGGTGGTTTGGCCATCATTGGTACGGAGCGTCACGACTCCCGCCGCGTGGACCGTCAGTTGCGCGGCCGTTCCGGTCGTCAAGGTGACCCAGGTAGCTCCCAATTCTTCGTTTCTTTGGAAGACGACCTGATGCGTCTGTTCGGCTCCGACCGTATCGCCAGCGTTATGGACAAGATGGGCCACCAGGAAGGCGACGTCATCCAACACGGCATGATCTCCAAGTCCATCGAACGTGCTCAGAAGAAGGTGGAAGAGAACAACTTCGGCATTCGTAAACGCTTGCTCGAATACGACGACGTGATGAACAAACAACGTTCCACCATCTACCGCAAGCGTCGCAACGCTCTGTTTGGCGACCGTTTAGCTATCGATGTTGCCGATATGTTCGAAGATGTTTGTCAAACCGTTATTACCAGCAATTGGGAAGCTAAGGATTACGAAGGCTTTGCTATGGATATGATCAAGACCTTCGGTTGCGAATCTCCATTTGAGGAAAGCTACTTCCTGCAGGAACGCCCTCACAAATTGGCCGAGAAACTCTATCCGGTTGTTTACGAACACTACCAGAAGAAAGTACAACAGGTCAACGAGCAAGCATTCCCAGTATTGGCCAAAGTATATGAAGAACACGGCGAGCACTTCAAGAACATCGCCATCCCATTCACCGATGGCAACAAGACCATCAACGTTGTGGCTCCACTGAAGAAATGCTACGAAACACAAGGCCGCGAGTTGGGTTTGTCCTTCGAGAAGAACATCACCTTGGCCGTTATCGACAATGCTTGGAAAGAGCATTTGCGTGCTATGGACGACTTGAAGGAGAGCGTTCAGAACGCTTCCTACGAGCAGAAGGATCCGCTGTTGATCTACAAATTGGAATCCTTCAACCTGTTCGACCAGTTGTTGGTTCGCATCAGTCAAGAAATCGTATCCTTCTTGAACAAAGGACGTTTGCCTGTTGCCGAGGAAAATCCAGAAGTACGCGAGGCACAGTTGCCACAATCCGAAGCCAAAAGACTGTCAGCGGGTCGTCAAGAAGTATCTGCGGGTCGTCAGGTGGCACAAGGTGGCAAGGGCAGTCAACCTATCCGCGTAGAAAAGAAAGTGGGCCGCAACGACCCATGTCCATGTGGTAGTGGCAAGAAGTTCAAGAACTGCCACGGCCGCATTGCCGGTGAGGAATAAGACGAAAGACACAATATATATGTAGAGGCGATGTGTACACCGCCTCTACTTTATATAAAAGATGAGGTAACATAGCGTTTGCCTATTATTTGAAAAGCCTAATGAATTTTGACATACTAGTACATAATATTTCAGTTGTTGAGCAAGTCATACTAAATGAAGTTGCTCACGCTATCAACGTGTCACTAACAGCACGAAACTGGATATTGGGCTATTACATTGTCGAGTTTGAACAAAATGGTGAAGACAGAGCTACTTATGGCGAAAGTCTTTTGAAAAAACTTGAACAAAGACTACAGAAAAAGGGATTAACTGAAAGACGCTTCCGTGAGTTCCGAAAATTCTATTTGACTTATCCTCAATTAGAGCCAGAAATAAGATTGTATATCGGAACAAATCTAAATAGTGAGATTCGGCAGATAGCATCCGCCGAATTTGATAGTTTTGAAAATCAAGACAATATGATTCGGCGAACGGCATCCGCCAAATTGGAACCATGGCAAACCGATCCGAACAAAATCTTGTATAAAATTCCTTTTTCGCACTTATTGTTTTTATGCAAGATTGATGATCCTTTGAAAAGAGCTTTTTATGAAAGCGAAATCATAAAAGGATGTTGGTCCTATACTGAACTTGAAAGACAAGTAACCTCGCTTTATTTTGAAAGGACTGGATTATCGAAAGACAAAAACAGACTATCAGAAATTGTCAACCAAAAGTCAGCTACGCTACGACCTAAAGACATAATTAAGAACCCTTTGACGCTTGAGTTTCTAGAGTTACAAGAGTCTGAGGTGGTTATGGAAAATGATTTGGAGAATGCTATTTTGAATCATTTACAGCATTTTCTTCTCGAATTGGGTGACGGATTTTGTTATGAAGCAACTCAAAAGCGTATTCTTATCGACGATGAATACTTTAAGATAGATTTGGTGTTTTATCATCGTATTTTGCATTGCCACTTTTTAGTAGAGCTGAAGACCGATAAGTTTAGGCATGAATATGCTTCTCAATTAAACTTGTATTTGAATTATTACAAGAACGAAGTTATGCAACCTTCCGACAATCCACCCATAGGATTGTTGTTGTGTACTGATTATGGTGAGACAACTGTGCAATATGCAACAGCAGGATTAGATGAAAATTTATTTGTCTCTAAATATTTGGTAACTTTACCAAGTGTTGATGAAATAAGGAAATATATTATTGAAATTAATAAACAGTAAAACAAATACAAAACAGAGAAATAAATTTAAATTAACATATTATTAATCATAGCGTTTGCTGATATTCTGAAATCATTACATGGATAAGAAACCACAAATACAAGATTCTCGTTACGATGCTCTAGTAAAGCAAATCTCGGAGTTAGTTGCATTATCGAAGCAAAAGGCTATGCATGCAGTTAATTCTGCCTTGGTGGAGATGAATTGGAATATTGGAAAATATATTGTGGAGTTTGAACAGAACGGTAACGCAAGGGCGGAATATGGTGCAAAACTGATACCTCAGCTTTCAAGAGACTTGACGCTTCTATTAGGAAACGGTTATTCAAAAAGTAACTTGGCAAATATGAGGCTGTTATATCTTCGCTTCCCAATTTTCCAAACAGTGTCTGGAAAATTAAGTTGGAGTCATTTTATTGAATTGATAGGTATAGACAGTGAGGTGGAAAGAAATTTCTACTATATTGAGAGTATTAATCAAAATTGGTCAGTACGAGAACTTAGAAACCAGTGTGATCGTGGCCTTTTTTATCAGTTGGCAACATCAAAAGAGGCAGGAGATATTCTTTCTCTTTCCTACAGATAACACAACCTAAAGATGTAGTCAAAGATACTTATTTCTTTGATTTCCTAAGTCTCAAGGCTCCAGATTACAGTGAAGGAGATTTGGAAGATGCTCTTATCAAGCACATGGAAGACTTTCTTCTGGAGTTAGGTAAGGGATTTGCTTTTATTGGTCGCCAGTATAGGTTGACTATTGACAATGACGACTATTATGCCGACCTTGTATTTTACCATGTCATACTTAAATGCTATGTGATTATTGATTTAAAACGTGGTAAAGTAAAGCATGAGGATATTGGGCAAATGAATATGTATTTGGGTTATTTTGCGATGGACAAGAATACAGAAGGAGACAATCCTCCCATTGGCATTATCCTTGCTGCCGACAAAAACGATGTGATGGTGCAATATGCCACATACGGCATGGATGCTAATTTATTCGTCGCAAAATATCAACTCTATTTGCCAGAAATTAACGAATTAAAAAGTCTGGTTCAAGCAGAACTTGACAGACTTAACAATAAAACTGAATAATACTTTAATAGATAATAAAACAGAAAAATAGATTTTTAGACTAACATATTAATTGACAAGCGTTTGCTTATTATTCGGTAACTGCTCTGAAACCTAGGAAATTTTAGAAAACAGTAATCACTCGAATAAGTCAAGTGAATGCCTGCGCTGAATAGCGTGGGCTTGACTTATCTGTGATTACGGGCTGTCCTAGGGCCTCAGAGCGTGGATAATGTTGAGTCCACGTTCTTTTTGCCCCAATGTGAATGTCCGTATTACTCCGAAACAGATAGGTGAGCGCCACTAAATGGGCGTAGAATGATAACAAAAGAAAATCTCGAAAAAGTGCTTTTGCACTTTGGTTTTACAGAAACAAATAACATTTACAATAAAATATATTCTAGTGGTGCGTCAATCAAAGTTGACACCAAAACTAAAAAGATTACGTATGCTCCTTTAGATGCAAATTTTAACAATGGCGAGTTTCCTACAAAAGGGAAGCCTGCTAATGGTTTTGTTATTCATAGAGATACGACTCTCAATTTTGAAGCACCAGAGAATTTTGTATGCCTTGTTTGTGTACATTTGTTGTTAGAAAAAGGCTATGAGCCCAAACATATTGTCTTTGAACCTGCATTCAAGGTTGGACATATCAACAAACCTTCGTATGGCGATATTCTTGTTTTTGACAAGGAATACAATCCTTTGGTTTTGATTGAAAATAAAACATACGGATCGGAGTTTAGTAAGGAATGGAACAATATGCAAAAAGACGGCGGACAACTTTTTAGTTATCTGGGTCCTCTTGTTAATGAGCTTGGTTTTTGTGAAAACCTTGTGCTTTTTGCCGCTGATTTTGAAGAAAAGGAAGTTTTAAAAAGTCACATTATCACTCTGAAAGACAACGAAAAACGTATTTTGGAATTAGAAAACCCAAAAACATTTAAAAATGCACAAGGCAAATACTTTGAAGTATGGGACGAAACATATGGTAAATCGTTTGAAACAAAGGGGTTGTTTGAAAATGATATAGCTGCATATTCCATCGGTAAGTTGAAATATACGACTGCTGACTTGAAGGAACTATCTCATGCCGAAATCAGACCAATATATCATGAATTTGCAACCATTTTGAGGAACAATGCTATTACAGACTTTGAGCATTCGTTTTATATTTTGATAGATTTGTTTCTTTGCAAAATTACAGACGAGCGCAACAATCCCAATGATTTACAATTCTATTACAAGGGAATAGCTCGTGACACTCCCAAAGAGTATTGCACGCGTCTTCTTAAATTGTATCAAGATGGTAAGCATGATTTATTTCATGTAGAGGTTGTAAACAAAGAAGAAAAAGATATCAAACAGATTTTTGAAGACACAAATCGTTCGGTAACAAACGGACTTTTTGCAGGAATCAAGAGTTTGTTTGAAGAGATAAAATTCTACAACATTAAAAAATTTAACTTTATTGATGTAGAAAACAAAGAAGATTTTGAAAAGAATTTCCAAATCCTAATAAAGATTGCCGCCCTTATTCAGGACATAAACCTAAGCAACAGCGAAACAAACCACTTTTTTGGTGATTTGTTTGAGGGTTTGTTGTCTAAAAATGTTCATCAGACAGAGGGACAATTTTTTACACCACTTCCAATTGTCAACTTCATTATAAAATGTTTGCCCGATTTTACCCAATCAAATACAGTAAAAGTGCTTGATTATGCTTGTGGCGCAGGGCATTTCTTAACCGAATTTATCAAGAACTATCCTAATGCTAAAGCCTACGGAATAGAAAAAAGCCAAACATTAAGCCAAGTGGCAAAAATTGCAACCATTATCAATGGAAGCAAAGATGCCCGGATTGTATTCAAAGATTCGCTAAGCTGCATTAACACAAACGATGTCCGCTATCAAGGTTTTGACAAAGACATCTTTGATTGCATAATTGCAAATCCTCCCTACAGTGTGAAAGGCTTTTTGAATACAATGACAAACAACGATAGAAATCAATTTGATCTTCTTAAATCAATTGAAGAAAAGGCATACGGAGCTAACAACAGCATTGAGTGTTTCTTTATCGAAAGAACAAAACATTTTTTGCGTACTAATGGTGTTGTGGGTATCGTTTTGCCAAGTTCTATTCTCTCAAATGGAAATTTGTATATCAAAACTCGCGAATTACTATTTGCTCATTTTAACATATTGGCAATAGTTAACCTTAACAGTCGGACTTTTGGATCGACAGGTACAAATACTATAGTACTTTTTGCTCAGAGAGTAAAGAAAAACGCAGAGGGGCTTCTTCATACTTTTATAGAGAAGAAAGACTACAAGCAATATTTAAGTTGGCAAGCAATAGACGGATATATTGCAAAACAAAGTTATGATGAATTGGCATATTTCAGTTTCATGCAAGATGGAGAGTTGGAAGAGTCGCTTGAAAAACACGAGATTTTTGTCAATTACAAAAAGAGTTTCAAACCAACGCCTATAAAAAAAAGCGTTCAAAAAGAATGGTTTGAGGAGTCATCGTTTTATAACGATCAAGAAAAACTGAATAAAAAAGAGTATAATAAACAATTTGCTGAGTTTGTTTCAAGTAACGAATATCAAGACAAAGAAAAAGAAGAACATAGACGCCAGTTTGTTGCCTTTGCTAAAGAAATTGAAAGCGACAAACTAAACACTTATATTCAGATTGAAAGCAATTCGGTGGCAATTCTTCAATCGCCTCCCGACAAGATAAACAACAAAAGCAACAAGGCTCAAATTGTAAAATTCTTGGGCTACGATTGGAGCAACCGTAAAGGCGACGAGGGTATAAAATATGTTACCAACAAACCAGTAGAAGATACCGACCAAGAGGCAACCGACAAGAACGACAAAGATGCCGAAGTGGTTACTGCAATCAATTCTATCAAATTTATTGATACGCCACTTTATAACCCTAATGACTCGTGGGACAATACAAAATTTGCATTCGCCATTCGTAAACATATATATGAACAATGCAATAAGTTCTCATACGAGGAAGTTAAATCGGGAAAAGAAGAACTAACAAATGATTATTGCGGGGAAATGGGTGAATTGCTCTCATTTGCCAATCTATCTGATATGATTGATTTTAGCCGAACAGAATTTGATAAGTCAATAAAACTAACTGCCGTTAAGAAAATTGAAATTAAAAGTAAGTATCCGCTGGTGAAGTTAGGGGGTGATGATGGCGTTTGTGATATTAGGATAGGTGGAACACCTTCAAGAAAAAACGCATCTTTTTTCAGAGGTAATAATCTATGGGTTTCAATTTCTGAAATGAATGGTCAGATAATAACAGACACAAAAGAAAAAATCACAGAGGCTGGTATTAAAAATTCAAATGTAAAGTTGATACCAAAAGGGACAACGCTACTTAGTTTTAAATTAAGTATCGGCAAAACTGCTATTGCTGGTGTTGATTTATATACTAATGAGGCTATTGCCGCATTGATTCCCAAAAATAATAATCAAGTAATAGATGAGTATTTGTTCTCGCTATTTAATAGCAAGTTGATAGATTTGGAAAATGTTGGCAATAAGGCTTTTGGCAAAAGTTTAAATAGCGATTACTTGAAAAATGAAGTGAAAATTCCTCTACCGCCTCGGAATATACAATCCCAAATTGTGTCGGAATGTGAGGCGATTGATGCTGAATACAACAATAGCCGTATGAGCATTGAGGAATACAAAAGAAGGATTACCGAAGTGTTTTATAGACTAGATGTTATAGAAAGACCGCAAGAAAGAATTGATTCTTACAATTTAAACGAACAAATTAATGAAACTAGGATAGCTGCAGAAGACTCTCCGAAGTATATCTCTAAATGATGTTAATACGAAATATTTCATAATACTTTAAACCAAGGGTGATGATCGAGACAATTCCGACAGCCGTAATAAAATTGAACTAGGAACTTATTGGGCAAACAAAGCAGGAGATGACTATCGCTATTTTATGGTCTTCGACAAAATTCAATTTGATGGTGCATATACGATAAATGATTTTATTGATATTTTAAAAGAACTATAAGATTGCCCATTCATAATTTTTTGATATCAATAAAAATGTAGGAAAACATCTACAACAATCCCTACTGAAAACTTTTGCGCATTTTGGTAAAAGTTTTCAGTAGTATTGAAAACTTTTGCGCATTTCGGTAAAAGTTTTCAGTAGTATTGAAAACTTTTGCGCATTTCGGTAAAAGTTTTCAGTAGGCAAGAAATACTTAAAACCCATCAATCTTCCTGCATCAATCTTTCATTTTCTTCATTCTTCAGTCCGGTAACATCCGCTATAACAGGAATATCCATACCAAAAGAGAGGAGCCATTACCGCCACAGAGTGAGCAATCCTAACGGATTGTCCTCCCCAAAAAAACTGCAAATTTACTCCGCATTTACGCTCATCATGCGCAGCGCATTACGATAATTTTGAATCTAATTTCTGCTAACTTCTGGAAAAACAATCATATAATCCTCTAATCATATAATCATATAATTTCTGAAAAAGCCAACAACTAATCGTATCGCAGGTTATGCCAACTTGTATATCGCTACATAAAAAAACGGCTTACCTTTTTTCGTATCTTTGCGCTCAATTTTCTGATATTAACAATATGAAACGAGCTATCCTCTCGGTTACCAACGACTTATACACAGACGCACGCGTCGATAAAGTTGCTCAATTCCTTACTCGCAACGGTTACGATGTTACGTTGGTAGGTCGCTGCTACGGCGATTCGCCGACATTAGCACCCCGCATCTACAAAACAGAACGAATGCGTTTGCTCTTTCGTAAAGGCAGTCTCTTTTACGCCGAATTCAACCTCCGGCTCTTGTTCCACCTTTTATTCAAGCATTGCGATGTGCTTATTGCCAACGACTTAGACACGCTCTTACCCAATTATCTGGTTAGCAAACTACGACGCAAACGCTTGGTGTACGACAGTCACGAATACTTCTGCGGGGAGTTGTCGGTGGTGAGCAAGCCCTCGTCCTACAAGGTATGGCATAGCATCGAGAAGTTCTGTTTTCCGAAGCTGAAAACCGTAATCACGGTGAGCCAATCTATTGTGGATCAATATGAAAAAGAGTATGGCATTCGTCCGTACTTGGTGCGTAACATTCCGCCTGCGGGCACGCCGCCAGTAACGGAAACCAAAGCCAGCTTGGGAATGCCCGACAACAAGTTCGTATTGTTGTTGCAGGGCAACGGTATCAACGAAGGTCGCGGCGGCGAAGAGCTCGTGCAAGCCATGCAGTTTCTTCCCGACGCCCATCTCTTCATCGTGGGCAACGGGCACGCCCTGCCACAACTGAAGACCATGACACAGGCACTCCACCTGAACGACCGCATCACGTTCGTACCCCGACAAACGCAAGCGAAACTGTTCAACTACACTGCGTTAGCGGATGTAGGCATGGCCTTAGACCGAGATGTGAGTGCCAACCTGCGGTTCAGTTTGCCCAACAAGATTTTCGAATACATCAAGGCCGGCACGCCGCAGATCGTTTCCAACTTAGTGGAGCGTGCCGCCATCATAAACCACTACAAAGTGGGGGTGGTCACCGAGGAGCTGACGCCCGAAGCCATCGCCGACGCCGTGAAGCGATTGCAGAGCGACCCTGAACTTTACGCGCAATGCAAGGCCAACTGCATTCCCGCCGCACAGGCGCTGACTTGGGAAAATGAGGAACTTGTTCTGCAACAAATCTATTTAGGAAAATAATTAAAAACAAAATGATATGAAAAAAATCTTCTTTCTTTGCTTTCTAACAATTCTGTTAACAGGTGCTCTTTGGGCGCAGAATTGTCCATCGCCACGCAACCTGCAAGCAGCGCTACACTACCCCTCTTGGAACAGTGTACGCCTAAGCTGGCAAGCCGCCATCGACTCTACGGAGCAAACCCTCACCTGGGGAACCTCCACCTTGGGCACACGCATAGGCTTGTCGGAAGGTCCCGTTGACATCACGGGGGCAATACGTTTTGAAACCGCCGACCTCAACAATTATACCAACCACTACCTGACCGCTGTCAGCTTCATGCCGGGCGAAGAACTCTCCGCCTGCAACTACACCATCAAAATCTGGCGTGGCGGCAGTCACGGTTCCTCCTACAACAGCGGAACCCTGGTTTACACAAAACAGATTACCGAACCCATCTCCATCAACACGGTGAACACCTTTTTGTTGGACAGCGCCATCGCCATCCATCCGAACCAGGAACTGTGGATTGGCGTTCAGTGCATTTCCACCTCCACGGGAGAATGTTATCCGCTCGGCGCTTGCTCTGGCACCACCGTAACCGGCAAAGGTGAACTTATCATGTTGAACAACAGCTGGATGACCCTAACACAAGGCTCTCTTTCTAACTATAACTGGATTTTGTCGGGCACTGTAACCGAGGGCGACCACATTGTAGATGGCTACAGCATCTCCCGCGACAATACGCTCATGACCGCCACACCAATACATTCACTCTCCTGGCAAGATAACCTCAGCAACGGAACCTACAACTACGACGTGGCCGCCATCTACCGCAACGGCTGCGAGTCTGACCCTGTTTCCATCACCGTAACCTTGAGCGACAACCCTTGTGCCGACTGTATGGACAGCGTATTCGTAAGCAACGGCAACAGCGAAACCTATCGCTTCCCAACCAACACCTACTACGGATATTCATACACTCAACAGATCTACACCGCTGGTGAAATCAACCGTATTGCTGGCGACATCAACTGCATCTCTTTCCAATACATCAACCCTACTCCGCAAAACAGAAATTTAAAAATCTACTTAGGAAATACTTCAAAGAGCGTATTTGAGACCACCTCCGACTGGGTATCCATCAATGAGATGTCGTTGGTGTACGATGGTATCGTAAACTTCAACGATGCCGGTCCTAACCACTGGTTGAACATCCCCTTGAACCAACCTTTCAGTTGGGATGGTGCCAGCAACTTAGTTGTAGCCGTTTGGGACAGCACCGCGGTATATACCACCAACTCTGCAAATACTTTCTTGGCGCACAATGCCTCAAACAGAGCTTTGTACACGCAAAGCACCACCACGGCATTAGATCCGGAACACAGCACCATCTACGGCTCATACGGCAGCCAACGCAGCAACATCCGCTTCATGATTGGCAGCGTAAGCAGTTGTCCTACCCCTTCCCATTTAGCCATCCACAGCATCACGCACGAAAGCGCAACGATTAGCTGGACAGGCAACGGTGGCAACAACTACGAGTTGGTAGCCGTTCCCGATGGCAGCACCGTGCAAGACGAAACAGTCATCAACGTCAACGACACCGTTTACACCCTGATGGGATTGAACAGCAACACCAAATACACCATTTATGTTCGCACCAACTGTGCATCCGAAACCAGCAACTGGACTTTCCGTTCCTTTGAGACCAACTGCGACCCTATCGTAATACTTCCTTTTGAAGAAAACTTCGACAGCACGGCTACCACCACCCTCCCCGACTGCTGGCTTGCCACCACCACAGGAAACGGTACCGTTTCCGTTGGCACTTTTAGCACGATGAGCACCGACAAATGTTTGAGCATGTACTCCTCCACCAGCGGCGATGCCTACGCTATTCTTCCAGGCATCGACAACAGTGTTATGATGAACAATCTGCAAATCAGATTCCAATTGCTCAAAACCTCCGCCGCCTACGGACATTTGGAAGTAGGCGTGATGGAAGATCCTCGCGACATCTCCACTTTCACCCCGATAAAGACCTTTGACGGCAGTCATCTGCAAGGCACCAACACCTGGTACGATTTCATCGTATATCTCAACCATTACGAAGGTGAAGGACATTTCATCGCCTTCCGTTCCCCAAGCGACTACACCAACTACATTTACATCGACGACATCATCGTAAACACGATGGCTGGATGTGGAACACCTTCCGACTTCGTGGTTGAAAGAACCACAGGATCTGCTGCACAACTCTCCTGGCGTGCCAGCGAGTTGGAAAGCGACAACGTACAGTACACCTTAGAATACAGCATCCAAGGCGACGATGCCTGGCAAACCATCACCACAACCAACACCTACCTTTTACTCTCCAATTTGGAGCAGTTGACCAACTATGACGTTCGTCTTTACATTACTTGTGACAACGGCAGCAGCGATACCCTGAGCGAGTCCTTCCTCACGGGCTGCCTGTCGGGCGGCGACATCACCATCGGTTCTGGAACGGGCACCACCGTCACCACCTTGCCCACCCACAGTTTCTACAACTACAGCTACACCCAACAACTCTATATGGCCAATGAATTGAATGGGGCAAACACCTTCCATTCCATTTCGTTCAACGCCTCCAACATCACCACGCCGAACCGTACGCTACAGATATTCCTGATGGCCACCAACGCCACCTCATTATCTTCAGGCTGGTTGCCTGCCGATTCTGCCAAACTGGTTTATACCGGTTCTGTCACCTGGCAAGATGGCTGGAACACCATCAACTTCGACAGCTTATTCAACTATGACGGTGTCAGCAATTTAGCCTTAATCATTTTAGATAATACAGGTAGTTATTCATCCACCAACACCTTCTATGGCACCACGGGTGAAGCCCGTTATGTTTATCAAGATGCAGCCGCCTACAACCCACTGAGTATGACCAGTTCGGGCATACACAGCACCAACCGCAACATCGTAACCTTCGGTGGTGCGTGCGACAGCATGGCCGTGTGCGTTCCGCCATTGGCTACCATAAGCAATGTAACCAGCAACAGCGCCTCTTTAACTTGGGCACCCGGCTATCAAGAAGCCAGCTGGGATATGGACTTCCGTCCCGAATCCGACACCGTATGGACGCCGGTTGGCACACTCACCTCCACCAACTACCTTCTCAACAATCTGGCAAACTCCACCTCCTACTTCGTACGTTTGCGCAGCAACTGCGATGGAACCTACAGCGACTACACCAACCTCTCCTTCACCACCTTCTGCGACGCTTGGGAAACCCTACCTTACGTAGAAGAATTTGATGAAGACACCGTTAGTGGCAACGACGTTTTCCCAGCTTGCTGGACACGTATCTACACCGCCACCAACGCCTATCCTTACATATCTGCCAACTATGCAACCTCGGGCGAGCATTCGCTCTATTGTTACAATGGTGGCTCCGGATACTATAGCATCGCCGCAACTCCACGTTTGGGCGACGCCATCGCTATGGACAGCTTGATGATCACCTTCAACTTGCGCAGCAGCAGTGCTTCCTATAAGTTAGAAGTGGGCGTGATGAGCAATCCAACAGATGCCAACAGCTTCACCGCCATCACCACCGTTCAAACGGCCGGTTTGAACACGTGGGAAACTAAAGAAATCATCACACGCAACTACTCCGGCAATGGCCGATACATCGCATTCAAATCGCCCGTTGGCAACTCCAATATGCTCTACGTTGATGATGTACGCATCGATTACATCCCTGAATGTGTTCACATCAGCAACCTCGCTACTGCCAACATCGACTCCTCCAGTGCCACCCTCACATGGACAGCAGGCCGTGACGAATCCGAATGGGAAGTTGTGGTCATCCCTACCACTAACGACAGCATCGACTTAGACACCTGTACCAGCGTATTTGCATACGAAACAAGCTATCTGATTGAAAATCTAACTCCATCAACAAATTATACCGCATTTGTACGTGCCAACTGTGGCGACAATCACAGCAGCTGGATGTCCATAGATTTTACCACCACACAAACGCCGGCCACCCTGCCTTACGTTTGCGATTTCGAAGATCCTATGCATAACTGGGTATTCGTGAACGGCACCGGCAACAACAAATGGATAGTAGATACCGCCACCAACAACGGCGGCACACATGCCCTCTACGTATCCAACGACAATGGCGTAACGAACGCCTACGACGGCAACAACAGTTGTTACATCTGGGCTTATCGCGATATCTTCTTCCCAGCATGCGCCAACGGCTACAACCTCTCCTTCGATTGGCGTGGCGAAGGCGAATCCAACTACGACTACCTGCTCGTATATTTCGGTGAACCCGCTCAACCTACAGCAGGCACCACATTTTCCGTTCCTGCAGGAGTAGATTGTATTTCCGAAAACCTAAACCAGAGCACCAACTATCAAACCTTCACAGCTGAGCTCCCTGGACAGAACAACGATGGCATCCGTCGCCTTTACTTCTTATGGCGCAACGATGCCAGCGTACAAAACGACCCGGCTGCCGCCATCGACAACATTTCCATCAGCATGATCCAATGTCCGGCACCTGTTAACGTTTACGCATACGCCATTGGCATCGACAGCGCCATCATAAACTGGACGGAAATTGGCGAGGCCACCTCCTGGAATCTTTACTACAGAACCAGCGGCACCTCCTCTTGGACCACCGTTAACGACGTTGAGCGTCCATACGTACTAACAGGCTTACAACAAGGCACCACCTACTATTTCTATGTTGAATCCAGTTGTGGCGACAACGAGCACAGCGCTCCATCGTTCACCAACAACTTCACCACCCTGGAATCCTGTCCTGCTCCTACCAGCGTTGTTGTCAACAACATCACGGCAAATTCCTTCACCGTAAACTGGAATGCCAGTGGTGATGAAACCGAATGGACGTTAAGCTACAAAGTATCCACCGCATCCTCCTGGACGGATGTTAACGTTACCACAAAACCGTACACCGTTACCGGCTTAGCTGGAAATACAGGTTACAGCGTTCGCGTAAAGGCCAACTGTGGCGGCAACGATGCCAGCAGCTGGACCAGCTACAGCGGCACCATCACCACCTTGGAAGGTCCTTGTCCTACTCCAACAGATCTGCAATTAGTGAACGTTACTGAAACATCAGCAACCATCTCTTGGACGCAGGCCGACAACTCTGCTTCACAATGGAACATTCGATATAAGAAAAGCAATGGCGGTTGGGTTACCGATACCATCTCTTCTAATCCCTACACCTTGACCAACTTGGAACCTGGCACCGCTTACATCTTCCGCATACGTGCGCTTTGCTCCAGCACCTCTACCAGTGCCTACACTTCCAACTTCAACTTCACTACAGCGGCTCCAGATTCCACCGGCATCAACGACTGGACCATCAACGAGCAGGCCATCACCCTTTATCCAAACCCTGCCTCCACCTATTGCATCATACAAAACACGCAATTCACCATCAACCAAGTGGAAATCTACGACGTTTATGGTAAACTGCTGCAAATCATTGAAGCAAACAGCAATGAGGTAAACGTGGACATTCAAGGTCTCGCTGCGGGCATCTACTTTGCACGCATAACCACAGAAAAAGGTATTGCAACCAAACGATTTATTAAAAAATAGAGAATAATGAAATACGTAATCATAGGTGGCGTGGCTGGCGGCGCATCCGCAGCAGCTCGCATAAAACGCATCAACGAAGATGCAGAAATCGTTATCTTTGAAAAAGGAGAATACATCTCCTACGCCAACTGCGGACTGCCCTACTATCTCGGCAACACCATCACCAATCGGAACAACCTCTTTGTTCAAACTCCAACCTCTTTCGGCAACCGATACTATGTGGACGTATGCACCCTGAACGAGGTAACGGCTATCAACAGAGATAAAAAGACCGTAACGGTGAAAAACCTTCGCAACGGAAAAGAGTTTGAAGAAGCCTACGACATGCTCCTACTCTCTCCTGGCGCCGAACCCATCATCCCCAACGTTCCCGGCATCGACCTCCCCAACATCTTCACCCTGAGAAATGTCAACGACTGCGACCGCATCAAGATGGAAGCGGTGGACAAGATGACCGAAAACGCCTCGGCCGTTATCATCGGGGGCGGATTCATCGGACTGGAGATGGCGGAAAACCTGCACAAAATCGGGTATAAGATTACCGTCGTGGAGAAAGCCGACCATCTATTGACACCTCTCGACAAGTCCATGGCTGCCATCGTAGAGCAGCATCTCCGCAACATGGGGGTGGATGTTATCACCCGCAACGGACTCGCTGCCTTTCAAGACAACAACGGCCAACTGGGTGTCGTACTGGAAGACAACACGCTGCTGAATTGTGACATGGCACTGCTGAGCATTGGCGTAAAACCCAACACACGGTTAGCAGCCGAATGTGGGCTGACCATTGGGGAAGCCAACGGCATTGTAGTCAACGAATACATGCAGACCTCCGACGAGTGCATTTTCGCCGTAGGCGATACCATCGAATACCCACACCCCATCACGGGGCAACCCTATTGCAACTTCTTGGCAGGCCCCGCCAACCAGCAGGCGCGCATCGCAGCCACCAACATGGCATACCCCGAAAGCATGTCCTATCAAGGATCCATCGCCACTGCCGTAGCCAAGATTTTCGACCTCACGGCCGCCAGCACCGGATTATCCGAGCAAGCCCTTCAGAAGGCCGGCATCGACTATCAGACCGTGATCATCCATCCAGCGGCACACGCAAGCTATTTCCCTGGCGGCGACCCCATAGACCTCCAACTCAACTTCTGCCCCGAAACGGGCCGCATTTGGGGCGCACAGGCCGTTGGAACCACCGGCGTTGACAAGCAGATCGACACCATCGCCATGCTCATCAAGCATCAAGGCACCATCTTCGACCTCGTGCACAGCGAACACGCCTACGCTCCACCATACAACTCGGCAAAGAGTCCAGTACAATACGCCGGCATGGTGGCCGAAGATGTCTTCGCACACCTGGTGAACCCCATCAACAGCGATGAACTGGATGCGCTTATCGACAATCCGGATGATATCAACATCATCGACATTCGTGATATTCACGAATTCCAAGCCGGCACCATCGAAGGCGCTGAGAACTACCCCTTAGACGAAATTCGTGAAATGCTGGAAGATATTCCCGCCGACAAAAAAACCATCGTCTTCTGCGAATACGGACTTCGCGGTTACGTAGCCGCCCGCATCCTGATGCAGTCGGGCTTTGAAGAGGTGTACAACCTCAACGGCGGCATCCGCACCTACCGACTGATTGGCAGACATTATAGTGAATAGCTGTTAGCCGTTGGCCATTAGCTTTTTGCCTTTAGCCTTTACACATCCTTCAATCCTTTAATCCTTCCATCCTCTAATCAAAAAGGTCCGCCCCTGAAACCAGGAACGGACCTTTGTTATTTGGTGGAGACGCGGTACACCACGTCTCTACACACCAATGGTTTTATTTATCGTTTAACGACTCTCTTCGTTACCATGCCGTTTTCGGTGTATACTCTTACGAAATATGTACCGGCTGCATAGTTGGCGATGTTCATCGTTACTTGTGCATCGTTTACTTCCACCATGTTCAGCAGTTTGCCGTAAACATCGTATACCTCTACTCTGTTGATCATCATTTCTGAATTGTCAATCGTCAGTTGACCAGAGGTTGGGTTAGGATATACGTTCACGCTGTTCATGTCGTAGTCGTTTACGCCAACATTGGTTGTAGTAACCAAGATTGTAGCAGATGGATCGGATGTCAAACCATTGGTACAATGAGCAACCACTTGGATTTCATAAGTAGTTAATCCAGAAAGGTCGGTCAACGTAAATGGAACGGCGGTAGCAACAACTGTATTCCAAGTGTCAGTACCTTGTTCTCTATAGTTTACATCCCATGCAGTAGCCGTATTAGCTTCCTGTTCCCAAGTCAGAACAACATCTTCATTGTGAACTTCAGTTGCTGTAAGGTTGGTTGGAGCAGGGCAGGTTTCTACAACTTCATCCAAGGTGGTGAAGCTAATAGGAAGTGTCCAGTCGGAAGTGCTTCCAGCGCCGCAATCGGTTTGAACGCGTACGAAATACAGGGTATTCAAGGTCAAACCTGAAAGATTATGAGAAGGTGTGCCACTTACCGTAACATTGGTCCAATCCAAAGCAGTAGTGTTCTTGTATTGCAAGTTCCATGTGGTTTCATCACCGCCAGGAGTCCAAGATATCGTTGCCAAAGTTTGGTCGATATTGGAAACGGTTACATTTACAGGAGCATCGCAAGGAGCAAGTGCATTGGTTGTGAAGTTTACGGCAGCAGACCATTCGCTATGGTCGATAGTGCTACACATAGAGCGTACATAAACCTGATATTGAGTATCTGGAGTGAGGTCGCTCAATTCAACGCTATCAGCATAAACGGTAACAACAGTACCCGTACCTGGGGCATGGTTGCCGGCAGCGTAATCCAATTGCCATTCGGTAGCCGTACCAACTTCTGTCCAAACAACAGAAGCGCTATTGGTCGTAACGTTGTTAACGTGAGCATTTGTAGGAGCATCGCATACTACGGTATAATCCAATACAAGGTCATCCAAGTAGAAGCCACCGCCAACACCGTTGCTAACCTTGAAGGCGATGTATTTACCAGTTCCCGTATAGGAAGCGAAGTTATAAGATACCAATTCGTAGGTGTTCAAAGTAGGCATTGGGAATGTATCCAGCGGAGTGAAGGTGTTAATATCATCTTTATCGGTCATTACACCCAATTCAAACACAGCAGAAGCTGTATTGGCTCTACGCAAGTAGAAGCTAACTGTTAATGCATTCAAACTGATGCTTGCATCCAATTCTGGCATGGAAGCCAATGCATAGCAGTTTGGTGTATAGTGGAAATCCAAGAACTTGGTACCACCATGTGCCAAAGAAGAACCTGAGTTGATGTAAGCATAGTGAGCAGAGCTGGTTTCCAAACGATCCCAACAAGCAACGTAGTTGCTATTGTTGATTTGAACAGGTGTACCTTCAAAGTCTTGGGTATAAGGCAGAACGCTGATTGTACCACAATCGGTGGTAAACAAGGTGAAATCTGTCCAAGAACTGGTTTCGTTTGCACTACAGATGGAGCGAACAAATACGTGGTATTCGGTATTAGAGTTCAAACCTGTGATGGTGAACGGATTGGTATTTGCGGTTACGATAGTGCCCGTACCAGCCAAATGACCTACAGGACCATAATCGATCTCCCATTCGGAAGCGCTACCCAATTCCACCCAACCGATTTGAGCAGAGTTTGCAGTAATATTGGTAATTGTAAGGTTGCTGGATGGACGTGGACAGGTAGGAATGTAATCCAATACCAGGTCATCCAAACGCATAGTGGAGACGCCGTTGCCGTTGCTAACGCGGAATGCGATGTAGCGGCCCGTACCCGAATAGTTGCTCAATGCATAATCAATAGCTGTCCAGTCGTTTACTGAAATGGTATCCAATACAGCAAATGTAGTAGGATCGCTCTTGTCGGTCATCACACCGATTTCAAAGATAGCAGTAGCTGTGGCTTGTGTTTTTCTAAGATAGAAGGAAACCATCAGGTTACTCATATTGATAGAAGCATCCAATTCTGGAAGAATAGCAATACTGTAAGCAGAAGCAGCGTCATTGAATCTCAAGCAGCTGCTACCGCTATGTGCTGCCGTCGTATTGTAAACATATACTGGAACGGAGTTAGAAGATACGTAAGAATCCCAGCAATATACGTATGCCTGCTCACCAGAGCCATAAACGTCGTTCGGATTGTCGAAGTTGATAGCGTAAGGGATTTGTGCAATAGCATCGCAATCGGTTCTGAAACTGCGTACAACCCATGCACTGCTGGTAGCAGAATCACATACGGAACTCATGCGTACATTATAAACCATATTGGAAGAAAGGCCACTAATTGTAACCGTGTGGTTGCCTAAGTTGGCAACGTTCGTCCATACAGAATCCAACTCTGTCTTGTATTCCATAACCCATGAGGTTTCTTGGTTACCATTAGCCCAAACCAATGTTGCGCTTTGGTTGGTAACGGCATCCACAAAGAGGTTAGGAGCCACACAGGAATCAGCATCAATATAAAGAGTAGAGAATGTCTTTGTTCTCCATTCGCTTTGACCGTCCAAGTCACAATCTGCTTTTACGCGGAGGTCATAGTCGGTACCAGGGGTAAGACCAGAGAGGAGGTAACTGTTCTCAAAGATGTTGGAAACGGTTTGCCAGTTGTCGGAACCGCTTACAGCATATTCCAGTACATAGCTGGAAGGTGTACCAATAGTACCTGGTTGCCAGGATACCATAGCAGAGGTTGCAACCACATCACGAACTTGCAAGCTGTTTACTTGTGCACAGGTAGGAACATATATCAACTCAACGTCGTCGATGTACATCTGAGTAAAGAATGCATTGTGGAAAGCGATGTAACGGCCTTCACCTTGATAGTTGTTGAAGAATACTTCGAAATCTTCAAAAGTATCATTCGTTGTTGGAGCAATAGTTTGTATCAATTCGAAAGTGCTTGAGTTGGAAGGATCCGTCATCACACCCACTTGAATAGTGTTGGTGCTGTTTACACGGTTTGCCTTGAATCGAAGCATCAAGTCTTGCAAACGAATGGTATCACCATTTTCGTTCTCCATAGCAATCTTCGGCATAGCCATATAAGGAGATGAGAGAAGATAGAAGAACAGAGCATTTGAACCACTGGCATGCGTAGTGTTTGATACGGATGGATAACTTGCATTGTCGGAATGCCAACAGGTTGGGAACACACCCGTGCCAGCTGTGTAAGCGTCAAAATCTTCAGCATAAGGAGGGATGATGTCCACACATGGCGTTGACACGGTAATCGGTCCAATCCATTCGCTTTGAGCATCACCACAGTCTGCTTGAACGTAAATGTCATAAGACATAGAAGGTTGTACATCCATGATGGTGTAGCTGGTAGAATCAGCCACTTCTACAGTACCGTTGCCTCTAACAAAACCAACAGGACCATATTCCACATTCCAAGCCGTTGCTGTACCAACTTCCGTCCAGCTAACATCGATAGAATGATAGGTGATATCACCATGGGTCAGATTGGTTGGATGGTCACATGTTGGAATGTAATCCAAGGTAAAGTCGTCCAATCGGTAACCGCAGAACATACCTTGAGAAGTTTTGAATGCCAAATATTTGCCATTTCCCGTATAAGCGTTCAATGGATATTCAACAAATTCCCAAGTATTCAGACTCTGAGGAGCCAACGTATCCAAAACGGTGAAGGTCGTTGGATCGTCTTTGTCGGTCATTACACCGATTTCCATTACAGCAGACTCACCAGAACGTTGGAAATAGAACTTAGCAATCAATTCATTCATATTGATATCGTCGCCCAAACGTGGGGTGATAGCAATGTTGAAACAACCTACCGTGTAGTGGAAGTCCAAACAGTATGGTTGAGAATGTGAAACAGCATTATTATAAGCATAAACTGGGTGGAGGTCATTGGATGCATAACGATCCCAGCAATATACGTAAGCAGCCTCGCCGGTGCCGTAGCTATCCGTGTCGAAGTTGGTAGAATAAGGCAATTGCGTGATCGGACCACATTCGGTATGGAAACCAACTTCATCAGACCAGTAGCTGTAATCGCCGTCACCACAATTAGCACGTACGCGAACTACATAGTTGGTGCTTGCACTCAAACCAGTGAGCGTATAAGGAGAGGCTGTGATAGAACCGATGGAAGTCCAACTGTTTTCTGTATCAGCCTTATATTCGATTTCGCATTCGGATGATGTATTTGGATTAACCCAGCTGATCGTAGCTTCATCAGATGTGATGTTGCGAGCAATCACCGTATTTGGAGATACACAGGTAACATTTTCGCAAGCCGACAACTTGATGTTGTTGATTTGAGTGTGCAATCTACCCGTTGTTGGAAGGTTGTTGATTGTCCAGTTTTGACCTACAGTATGATTGTACTCACATTGAGAACGATTGGAACCGGTTTCAAAAGTATAGAACTTGGAGGTGCTATTGTTAACCATCGTTCCTGTTACGTCATTAACCACCAACAAGAGATTGCTGGTACCATTGTAAACGAAATTCGTATCCAAGGTGATGTCCACCCAACGATTTGCACCATCTCTATTGAAGGATACAGGACCTGAGTAAACATGTACATAGCCATCTATTGGTGTTGCCCATACGTCTTGTACAAACACAGAGTCGTTGGTATGTGCCATGTAAATGTCCAATGTACGGGTAATGACAGCTGACTCGTTGTATTGGAAAGAGAGACTGCTGAATTCACCAGCGGTATTGCCCAATTCACTTGGGAAATAGATTTGCTCGGTAAAGGAGTTCTCATAGTGATTTGACATTGGGAAGTGGTTACCCTCGGTTGTATAAGAAGAGGTTGGATAACTGTTGTTGATTACAGAAATTGGAGCATAACAAGGCGTGTTGAAATCAACAACTTCTACTTCGCTAACGTCGTCTGTACCACAGTTAGCACGTACAGAAACACCGTAATGTGTCAACTCATTCAAACCTACCAACAGATAGGTGGTATCGGTAGTGGTTAAGGTGTTGGTGTTCATTGTATTGCTGTCGGTAACAACAATGGTATAATCCATCGTAGCACCTACGGCATTAGGTTCCCAGGTAAGGGTTGCATTTGCACCATATACATTATTAACCTGCAGATTTTCAACAGGAGAACAGGAAGGTGCCAAGGAGATTTCCACATCATCCAAGTAGCCAGATGATGAAGCTGTACCCATAAACTTGAATGCAATGTAAGCACCCTGACCTTGATAGCTGGACAAGTAAGCGGTATGTTCATACCAAGTACCCGTTTGCGCTTCGGTGAAACTCTTGATAGGTTGGAAAGATGAACCATTGGTAGGATCGGTCATCACACCAACAACAAAATAATCATTTACGTTGCTTACGCGTGATTTGTATTTCACCATCAAGCTGGAAATCGGAGTTGTAGCAAGATCCATAACCATAGGAGCAGCAGCGATTGTATAGCTGGAGCTGGAGCAGTAGAAATACATGGCATTTGGACTGCTGAAATTGGTTGTGGAAACATACGGATATGTTGAACTATATGTAGATGTTCTGCTCCAACACTCTGGATAGTTTGCAGAACCTGTAGCATACGTGTCAAAATTATCAACATACGGTAAAGAGAAAATACCGCAACTGTCGGCGTACATAACCACAATGTTGTGGGTTTGGTTCAAATCGTTGAAGGTATAAGTATAGATTACACCCTGTGACACATTATCGATGGTAACGTCCGTGATATGATAACGGGATGTTCCTTGGAATGTGTAAACTACCGTTTGACCGGAAGTACCTTCATAAACGCCGTTGGTTCCCCACGGAGAAACCAACCCTGTTTTGTTCAATACAGTACCGTCGGTGAGATACAAAGAGGTGGTGATGTTATACTTGTTTGAGAAATATACTTTCACATCTGCAAGCGTGCCCTGTGGATCGATGGTGTAGCTAACCACGTCACCATCCGTAGGATCATCCATGCGTACAACGGTTCCATTCAACACGATTTGAGAGATGTGCCAACTGGAATCCGGTGTGATGGTCAAGGTTACCAAATCCGAACTTCCACAAGGAATTGTGGATGCGCTGGAGAGAACCGTTCCGTGCACTGCGCCGTCAACAGAAGGCATAGCAGCAACGGTAATCACAGCCTGTGGGAATACAGTTACCGTAATCGTATCTGTAACCACTGTTCCCGTTGAGGATGTAGCCGTTACATAATAATCGGTAGTGGTAGTTGGATTAACAGTGATGGCTGCTGTTGTAGCACCCGTACTCCAAATATAACTATCGTAACTATAGGCTTCAATAGTGGTGGTCTCACCGTAGCAAATGTTCAAGTTGCCATGAACAGGCACGCCACATGTGGTCCAATCTTCAACTGGATAACCATTGTTGAGAGCACAGTCTTGCTTATAAGCAGAACCGAGGTCCGTAAGAAATGCCACAGACTTCATATAGGTGGTGTCGTTATAGGTACCACTATAACCATAGGTATTACCCGTAGTGGAGTAGTTGGAGTAGTTGTCGGATTGATCCGACTTGGTTGGAATATAGGCACCAATACCACCATAATACGCATTCGTAGGTGTTAAAGTACCTGAGAAGTAACAGTTGTTGTGGTGTGTGTATTGGCCATTACCCGTAATACCACCAATATGGTTACCCGTAAGATTCCCCGTACACATACAGGATTGGATGTAAGTACCGGAAGAAGAGTTTGAATAGGTTGCACCAATCAAACCACCAATGTTGTTGTAGCCATTACCTGTAATGTTGACGTTAATGGCCATACAATTATTAACGTGTACCTGACCGCCGCTGCCCACAAAGCCGATGAGCGAACCCATCATACCTTTTGAACGCAAGGTAGGATTCACAAGACCCAAGTCCCAAACAGTGGATGTTGCAGGGGAAGATGGAGCCTTGATGGCACCAATAAGGCCTGCCTGATAGTAGTTCCACTTATCACAATAGAGGTTGTAGATAAGATGTCCATTACCATTCAGATTGCCTCTGAAATAAGCTGGATTGCCACCCGTTTCGCTGGTAGCGGTTGCACTACCACCTATCGGAATCCAATTGTTGGTTGTTGAACCATTAGCATTCAGCCAAATATCGGCCTGAATATTAATAGTATCTCCCGAAAAATCCGTAGTGTTGTTGTTTACCAACTGCGCAACACCCGCCAATTGTTCGGGAGTAGAAATGTTAAACGATGTTTGCGATGCGACGTACCATGATATGTCCGCCGTACCATCCCAAACCGCTTGTGCCTTTCCAAAATGGAAAGCGAAAGTGAACAATAGCACCAATAGCCATGTTCCTTTCAGTCTGAACTTCTTCATAATTGTTAGTCGATTTGTTAGTTTTAGATTTGTTAGTTATTAAGTTTATTGAAAATTTTTCTTTCAATCCGCTTTTTCGCAATGTTGGCAAAGGTAACACTTTGCATCCTTCATTTTTCTACACGATATGCTTACATTTCAACAAACCCCTTTTTTCTTATGATGCTAAGCGGATAAAAGTTTTAACCCTTCCTTTCACCTTTTTCCCTTTCTTTTCACGAAATATTCACCCCTTGTTCATATCATTTTTTACACATTCTTCATTTTTTTGTAGAATCAACCTTTTTGGATAACCATATACATGAATCCTATAATCATCTAATCATCTAATCGTACAATCAAAAAGGACGCCCCTGTTGCCAGGAACGTCCTTTATTATTTTGATTGCAGAGACGCGGTACACCGCGTCTCTACGGGGTGTGCGTATGATTAGCGTTTAACGATTCTCTTCGTTACCATGCCGTTTTCGGTATTTACTCTTACGAAATAGGTACCGGCTGCATAGTTGGCGATGTTCATCGTTACTTGCGCATCGTTTACTTCTACCATGTTCAGCATCTTGCCGTATACGTCGTATACTTCAACGCTCTTCATCATGCCGTTTGCACTTTGAATTGTTACCGTTGTAGTTGCTGGGTTTGGATAGAGGTTGATGCTGTTCGTCAAAACGTAGTCTTCTACGCCGTCGCCTGCTGTGCGGAAGTTAACAACTGCAGTGTAGTCGCTGGTTGTGCCGTCGCAGTTTGCTGCCACCTTAACGTCATATACCGTGTTGTATTCCAATCCGGTCAATGTGTATGGGTGTGCGTTTGCGGTTACGCTCGTCCAGTTGTTGTCGCTTGACTTCTTGTAGTTGATCGTCCAGCTGTTAACGCTTGCGTCTGCTTGGTTCCAGTTCAATACCACGCTGTTTACGGTCATACCCGTTGCAGTGAGGTTCGTTGGAGCGTCGCAGGAGGTGCCAGCGCCGTTAGCGGTGGTGAATGTACCTTCAGCCCAGTTGCTGGTTGCGTCGCCGCAGTTAGCCTGTACGCGTACGTTGTAAGCGGTTGCAGCGGTGAGGTTGCTCAACGTGTAGCTTGGTGTGCCGTTAACAGCGATGCTGTTGCTCCAGCTGCTGGAAGCGGTAGTCTTGTATTGCAAGTTCCATGCGGTTTCGCTGCCACCTGCCGTCCAAGTGATCGTTGCACCTGCCGTGGTGATGTTGCTTGCGGCTACGTTCGTTGGAGCGTCGCAAGTTACCACTGGAGCACCACTACAGTTGGTGGTGAAGGTTACCAGAGTTGTGCTGGCAAGAGAAGACATGTTGTTTTGTGTGAAGATAACGTTTCCGTTAGGATCTGTTATGGTAAGACCGCATTCGCTGTCGTAATTACCTGAATGCCATTCAATCGTTGTAGCAATACCGTCACACAAGGAAACAGGGATGTTGTCTGTTGTAGCATTATTTTCCAAATGATGGTTAACAGCCTCTATGGTAGCCACAACAACACCATTTTGTTCAACCGTTACATATGCACCATTCCAACCATCACCATAAGAATCAGTAAGAGCGAATGTGTATGTACATTGGTCAGTTGCATCACAAGCAGGAGTTATGAAAGAAGCTGTTTCCCATGAAGAGTTGTCACCAGGACCACAGTCAGCTTGTACATATACATCGTATGCAGTACCTGCTGTCAAACCGGTCAATGTGAACGGATTGGTGATTGCAGAAACTACAGTACCTTGACCGTGTGCGAAACCGGTAGGACCATATTCGATGTTCCAAGCGGTAGCTGAACCATTTTCGTTCCAAGCCACATCAGCAGTTGTCATTTCGATGTTGTTAACAACAACTTGTGTTGGTTTTGGACAAGATTCAGGAGTAGTGAAGTATGCATAAGAAGACCATTCAGAGTAGCCATCGCCACAATCCGTTCTTACATAAACTCTGTAGAATGTTTGCGGTGTAAGCATGTCAACCGTGAATGTTGTAGTAGAAACGGCAACTGGAACCACGCTTGCATCATCAGGAGAAGTAGTACCTTGAACCAATGCATATTCCCATGCATAGTCGCTGGCTGTTGCAGCGCTGAAGGTTACATCAGCAGAATGAGCATCAATATTAGAAGCCATTACATTGTATGGACGACCACAATCGGATACCAAAATTTCGACAGTATCGATAGAAGCTGCTGGTGGGTTATTAACGCTACCATCATTTCTCCACAAGAAATAGAGACGTTTTACGCTGTTAGCGTAGCTACCATCCAATACGGCAGAAAGGGTTTGCCAGTTGTCTTGGAGGTTCAAATAGTTGCTACCCAATTGAGTAGCATCGGTAGGATTGCTGTTGTTGCCTGCGATAACACCTGCAGGATCACCAATGAATACCCTCAAATAGTCGTAAGAAGATTCACCATAACATTTCCACTTGAGGTTCAACGTAAATTCAGCACCATCGCCGAACTGAATATCACGATATGCCCAAACAGCAGAAGCAGCATCTGAGTAACTGTTGCTCGTACCATTTTCAGAAACGAAAAGAATAGTATCTGTACCACCAGTAGGAACACCAATGTACCATTTGTTGTTTTCAGTACCATTTACGAGTGCCCACTCTGCATTTTCGTCACTATCACTCCAATCGGTGAAGTAAGGAGTTTGTGCAAGGCTTGCACTTGGGGTCATAAAGTCAACATGTGCCCAGTTGCTATAGCCGTTGCCAGATGTACAAATAGCTCTTACGTATGCGTGGTAAGCAGTGTTACCCGTCAGATCTTGCATATAATATGTAGTACCTGTTACGGTTTCAGCATTGTTGAAATCAGCAGTTTGACCATCGGCATAGACATAGATTTCCCAGGATTGAGAATCAAAATCTTCCCATGTCAAGTCAACAGAAGTACCGGTAAGGTTGCTGAAAGCGAAGTTTGCAGGAGCAGAGCAGTCTGGAGCCAAGTCGATAACCAAATTATCAATGTATGCATAACCAGCTGATGTAGTGTATTCATTGCGGAAAGCGATGAATTGACCTGTTCCCGTATAAGATGTGAGATCAGCTTGTACTTCTTCCCATGTTTGAACAGCAGAAGCTTGAACGGTATCCACTGCTACGAATGTAGAAGCATCTTGAGGATCAGTCATAACACCCACGATCAATCTGTCAGAAGCGTAATAGTTTCTATACATGAAGGTTGCTTGAAGGGTATTTACTGGTATGGTTTGATCGATTTCAGGCATGACAGCCATGTTGTAGGTGCCACTTGCACCTGCATAGAAATACAAAGAACCAGGAGCACTGTAGTTGGTAGTAGTGATATAAGGTCTATCGGAAGAATAGGTGTTGATTTTGGTCCAACATGCAGGCATGATACCTTCGCCTGTACCGTAGCCGTCGAAGTTGTTGATGTAAGGAAGTGCGGAGATATTTGCACATTCCGTAATAACTGTCAAAGCAGGTGACCAAGCACTTTCGCCGCCATCGCCACATACTGTTCTTACGAATACATTGTAAGAGGTAGCTGCACTGAGACCTGTTACAGATACGCTGTTGTCGGTAATCTGTTCTGGTGTTGCACCCAGAGGACTTGAACTGGTTGTTACAACATATTCCCAGGCGCCATCGCTGGACATAGCAGGATTGAAAGTGAAATCGAAGCCATCGCTGGTAATATTTGAAGCTGCCAAAGCTGTTGGAGCACCACACATGGAAGCAGAGATGGAAATATTATCAATTGCACCAGCAGGGTCTGTACCTACGGAACCATCGTTTTGCCACAAGAAATAGAGACGTTTGGTTGTATTAGCGTATGTACTATTCAATGTAACGCTGAGATGTTGCCAAGAGGATTGTTGATTGAGATTTGATGTTGACAATACAACTGCACCTGTTGGAGGTGTTGAAGAATTAGCAATAACAGGTGCTGGAGCACCGATGAAAGCCTTGATGTAGTCGCAGCAGCTTTCGCCCTGAGCTTTCCAATCGAAACTTAAGTCAAACTCAGCACCATCGCCAAATTGAATGTCACGGAATGCCCATACATAAGAAGAAGAGTTGATGTTGTAATTGTTAGCAATACCATTCGAAGAAACGAAAAGAATGCTATCAGCAGCACCTGAAGGAATACCGATGTACCACTTGTTGGTTTCTGAACCATTTACCAAGGTCCATGCAGCATTTTCGTCTTCATTGTCGAAACTGCAAGCATAAGGAAGTTCTGCAGGCATGCCAGGAAGTGTTGTTGCAGCCAACGGACCCATCCATGAACTGGTAGAACCACCACAATCAGATTGTACGTAGAATTCCAAGCTTACGTTTGCATTAAGGTTGTCAAGTGTAAAGAATGTATCGGTAACCATTTCTGGAGTAGCATTAGCCACGTTGAAACCAACAGGACCATAAGCTACATTCCAAGCAGTTGCGTCACCTTCTTCTGTCCAATAAATGGTAATTTCACTGTCGGTGATTTGACCAGCAGTCAAGTTGGTAGGACGAGTACAGGTAGGTTCTTCATCAACTCTTACGTTGGCAATGTGAAGATCGTTGTCGCCACCCGTAGCGGTTGACTCACCGTAGAAGGCAATACGTACAGTTTGACCAGCATATTGAGCCAATGAGATAACGGTTTCTTGACCTGCATTGGAGATGCTGTCATATGAATAAGTTGCAGTAGAGTCGTTGCTCCAGATAATAGCATTAGCAGCTGACCATGTTGCACCATTATCTGTAGATACAACTATCATAAATTTATCATCAGCTTGACTACCTGGTGTTATAGCAGTTGAATTGCCATATTTTGTCAGTGCCATGTCGAAGATCAACGTCGGGGTTGACAAAGCACTCAAATCAATAGCAGGAGATACCAGCCAGTATTTACAATATGAACCATAGATGTTCAATTTTGGATGTAATGCTGGAAATACGCTACTGGTATTCAAATAATAGTACCAACCATCTGTAGTCGGAGTTAAAACACTATCACCACTTAAAATGTCATTTGCCAAACCAGTGTATCTTTCCCAACATAAAGATGGGTTTGCATCGAAACCTGCAAAATTTTCTGAGAATGGAGCGGCAACTACATCACATCTCGTACGGTCTGCGATAGGAGAAGTCCATGCACTGTAGTCACCACCACAGTTGGTTCTTACATATACTTTATAGTAAGTATCTGCAGTCAGATCTGTAAATTCATAGAGTGTATCGGTAAGGTCAACTGCCATGTTCTCGTCAATAGTATCGTTTGGAGTCAGGATAACGGCTTGCCAGCTGTAGTCACTTTCAAGAGCAGGAGTGAAGTGGAAAGCAAATGTGCTGCTTGTAACAGTGTCTATCGTTACAGCGCTTGGAGAGCCACAGTCGCTGCCCACAATCGTAATGCTGTCAATAGCACCTGGAGGGTTTGAACCACCAGAAGCATCGTTCCACCATAAGAAATAAAGACGTTGTACACCCTGATGTGTGGAAGGAATTACAATGCTTTCTTCTTGCCATGTGGGTTGGTTATAATATGTTCCCAGCAACTCTGCACCCGGAACAGTTACACCAGAATAAGAACCCGTGAGTGGAATGTTTTCTGTTGGAGTGCCAAGGTAAACCTTTACCCAGTCGTATGTAGCGGATTCACCTTGTACTCTATATTGGAATGAAAGTACATATTCAGCACTGGTGCCGAAATCGATGTCACGGTATGCCCATGTTGTAGAAGCATTGTTGTTGGAGTAGAGGTTGGAACTACCATCGTCGTTGGATACATAAAGGGATGATGAACCACTTGCGGCAACAGCTGAACCGATGTGCCATTTGTTGGTACCATTGTAGATAAATTCCCAACTACCGTTTTCTGTTTCATCTTCGAAGTTACAAGTATATGGTAATTGTGCTGGTGTTTGCGAAGTCTTGAAATGATTGAGACTCCACGTACTTGTTTCACTGCCGCAGTTTGCACGTACATATACATAATAATTGGTAGAGGATTCGAGATTAGTTAAACTGTAGGACTCTGTATATACCACGTCCGTAGCTGCTGTATTGTCATCAACTACTTCTGTAGCATCGTCTGTAACGTAAACCTCCCATTGGCTTTCATCACCATTGGAAGTCCATGTGATATCTGCAGCATCACCCGTAACATTTGAAGCGGTTACGCCACTAACTGGAAGACAAGAAACACCTGTTGAAGAATATACAAATGTACATTTAGGTATAAAGGATTGCACAGTTCCTCCATATGCATATTCATAAATAGACATATCGGCTTGACTCTCGCCATAGAAATAAGCGCGTGAATAGTCACCAGGATTTGTCACACTGATTTCTATCAAAAGGTTTCCTCCTGAATAGACAAACGGACTGCTGAATACAATCGTCATCTTGCCAGAGTTTACCGTCAACGAACCGGTATGAACCGTATTGGATGGTGAAGGCAGCAAGTTGGTGAACGAACTGGTCGAGGTTGCACCAACCTTTACCTGGAACGTTGCCGTCCATGCTGATGACGGTTCCGATTGTGCATAAAAGGTCATCTCCTGAATGGAACGACCCAACATGTTGGTGAGCAGAGCCTCAGGGTAGATGCACTGGCTCACAGTTCCTGCATCATCTGCATAATAACCGTAAACCGGTACGTACTCATTGTACGCCGTACCATCTGCCACTGTCAGCGTGTCCTGCGCCAACAACTGCAATGATGCCACTGACATCACTACAGCCATGAAAAGAAGCATAAGTTTTTTCATTTGGTTTTTAATTTAGTTAATAATATGTGTTTATATATTTCTCCTATTTTAACGAAGCCGCAAATATAGAAAAAACTTTTTTACTCCGCATTTATTCTTATCACCGTAGCGCATTAATGATAATTCTGAATCTAATTTCATGGTGATTTCTGGAAAGAAAAAAAGGACGCCCCTGTTGCCAGGAACGTCCTTTATTATTTTGATATTGTGTGCGTATGATTAGCGTTTAACGATTCTCTTCGTTACCATGCCGTTTTCGGTATTTACTCTTACGAAATAGGTACCGGCTGCATAGTTGGCGATGTTCATCGTTACTTGCGCATCGTTTACTTCTACCATGTTCAGCATCTTGCCGTATACGTCGTATACTTCAACGCTCTTCATCATGCCGTTTGCACTTTGAATTGTTACCGTTGTAGTTGCTGGGTTTGGATAGAGGTTGATGCTGTTCGTCAAAACGTAGTCTTCTACGCCGTCGCCTGCTGTGCGGAAGTTAACAACTGCAGTGTAGTCGCTGGTTGTGCCGTCGCAGTTTGCTGCCACCTTAACGTCATATACCGTGTTGTATTCCAATCCGGTCAATGTGTATGGGTGGGTATTTGCGGTTACGCTCGTCCAGGTATTGTCGCTTGACTTCTTGTAGTTGATCGTCCAAGAATGTACAGAAGCGTCTGCCTGGCTCCAGTTGAGGATTACACTGTTTGTTGTAGCGTTAGAAGCAGAGAGGTTTGTAGGAGCGTCGCAGGAGGTGCCAGCGCCGTTAGCGGTGGTGAACGTACCTTCAGCCCATGTGCTGGTTGCGTCGCCGCAGTTAGCCTGTACGCGTACGCTGTAAGCGGTTGCTGCGGTGAGGTTGCTCAACGTGTAGCTTGGTGTGCCGTTAACAGCGATGCTGTTGCTCCAGCTGCTGGAGGCTGCCGTCTTGTATTGCAAGTTCCAAGCGGTTTCGCTGCCACCTGCCGTCCAGGTAATCGTTGCACCTGTTGCAGTAACGTTGCTTGCTGCTACGTTCGTTGGTGCGTCGCAGGTTGCTGGAGCTGTGCCGGCAACATAAACAGAGATGTCATCAATACCACAGGAGTAGAATGAAGTACCTACATAGTTCCAATGGAATGCCAAACGACCCGTTGCCGTTGCTGGTACGTTAGCGAAGCTTACAGTATCCAACGTAATCGTTGTCGTACTGTTCATAGTAGCTACCGTATTGAATGTAGTACCAGGATTGTTAGCATCGGTTACGTAACCTACGGTCAGTGTACCGTATAAAATGCTTTCCACTCTGTATGCGAATGCCAATTCGATGGTGTTCAAAGCATCCGTGAATTCAGGAAGAACTGCATAAGCGTCTGAACCTGGATTGCTACCTGTGAACGTCAAAGCATTTGGTGCTGAATTAGGATAAGAGTAAGAGCCGCTTCCTGTGATATGAGGAGCAGGGTAACTTGTACTTGTAGTTGATGTAAACCAGCAAGTAGGAGCAGTACCATCCGTATTGTAAGCAGTACCTGTGTAAGTGTCGAAGTTTTCAACGTATGGCAAGGTCATAAGATCACACTCTGTAGCGAATGTCTTAACTGCTGACCAAGTAGAAACATCACCACCGCCACAGTCTGCCTGTACGCGTACATCGTATGATGTGGATGCGTTCAAACCTGTCAATGTGAATGGGTTGGTGTTTGCTACAACCAAAGTACCCTGACCTGCAGTGAAGCCTACAGGACCATATTCGATATTCCAAGTAGTAGCTGAACCATTTTCGGTCCATCCTAATACTATACTACTGGTAGTAGCACTAGTTGTTGTCAGTGATGTTGGTTTCAAACAACTTGGTGTGAGGTCAACAACAATGTTGTCAACATAACCTGTATTGTAGGATGATGATGTGTTCCAAGGAGCCATGAAAGCAATGCGGTTACCCGTACCAGTGTAATTGGTAAAGTTCACCTCGTACGTTGCATACGTTGTTGCATCGATTTCTATCGTATCTACCGGTACGAATGAAGAAGCAGCAGTAGCATCTGACATTACACCTACAATCAAAGTGAAGATAGGATAAGATGTACTATTTTTTCTAGCATCAAACGAAACAGTAAGTGTATTCATTGGATTTGCATTTACATCAATTGCAGGCAAAATACCATATTGGTTACCGTAATCGTAAGTTGTTGTTGTACCTGTGTAGAAACGCATAGCGTTCGAGCCACTTGCAGCGTATGTTGAGCTATTGTAAACGATAGGATAACCTGCATAAGAAGAATAGGTACCAGCGAGATGATTCCAACATGCTGGTAAGTTGTTTATAGAAACAGATGTAGTTGTTGATCCTGCAACATAGTCAAAGTTCTCAGTATACGGCAAGGTTACAAAGCCACACTCTGTAGCGAATGTTTTAACACTTGACCAACTGGAAACTTCACCACCGCAGTCTGCCTGTACGCGTACATCGTATGATGTGGATGCGTTCAAACCTGTCAATGTGTATGGGTTGGTGGTTACCACTTCTGTGATACCTTGACCTGCCGTGAAACCTGCAGGACCATATTCGATATTCCAAGTAGTGGCTGAACCGTTTTCTGTCCATGCAATGTCAGCAGAGCTGAGACCAATATTAGAAACGGTAACTTGAGAAGGGGTAGGACAAGATTCTAACGTTGTAAACTGAGCTGCTACAGACCATTCGGAATAACTACCGCTACCGCAATCAGTTCTTACGTAAACCTTGTAGGTAGTTACAGGGGTAAGCATGTCAAGCGTGAATGTCGTGTTGTAGATACCCACAGGAACCACGCTTGGATCATCAGGAGAAGTAGAACCCTGAACCAATACATATTCCCAAGCATTATCACTTGCCGAAGCAGCGCTGAAGGTTACGTCAGCAGAATATGCGTCAACAGTGGATGCAGTTACGCTATAAGGACGACCACAATCTGATGCCAGAATTTCGATAGTGTCGATAGAAATCGCAGGAGGATTGTTTACACTAACATCGTTTCTCCACAAGAGATAGAGACGTTTTATGCTGTTTGCATAACTGCCGTTCAATGTTTCAGAGAGGTATTGCCAGTTATCTTGGAGATTCAAAACACCACCACCAAGTTGAGTAGCACCAGCAGGGTCGCCGTATTCGCCTGGAACTACCGTTGCAGGTGTACCGATGAATACCTTCAAATAGTCGTAGGAAGATTCACCATGACCTTTCCACTTAACATTCAATGTAAATTCAGCACCATCGCCGAATTGGATATCGCGGTATGCCCAAACAGCAGAAGCGGTGTTAGCATAAGTGTTGGCTGTACCATTTTCAGATACGAAGAGTACAGAATCTGTTTCACCTGTAGGAATGCCAACGTACCATTTGTTGGTTTCAGTACCATTTACGAGTGTCCATTCAGCATTTTCGTCACTATCACTCCAATCGGTGAAGTAAGGTGTTTGTGCAGGTTCACCAGCAAGTGTTGCAAATGAGACGTGTGCCCAGTTACTATAACCGGAGGTTGGACAGATAGCTCTAACATATACATTGTACATGGTGTTGCCTGCCAGATCTGACAACATGTAGTTCGTTGAAGTAACAGTTTCAGCTTGAGAATAATCTGGAGTTTCATTTGCTGCACATACGTAGAATTGCCATGAAGTTGACATGTCGTCATCCCAACCGATTTCGGCAGAAGAAGTTCCCAAACTCAAAACTTCCAGACTTGGAGTAGAACATTCAGGAGCTAAGTCAATTTCAAGATTATCCAAATAGCCATAAGCTGTCGTTGTAGTATATTCATTCTTGAATGCAATATATTTGCCTGTACCATTGTAGTTGGTAAATTCAACGGTACGTTCAACCCATTGTGATACGGTTGCGTCAGGAGCTACTGTTTCAACAGCAACAAAGGTGTTGATATCGTTAGGATTGCTCATAACACCTACAATCAATCTGTCGCTTGCATTTGTTGCCTTGTATCTGAATTTTGCTTGAAGAGTATTGACTTGAATAGACTCAGCAAAAACAGGAGTAATGGCTACATTATAAGTACCTGCAGTACCAGCATAGAAATACATGGAACCCGGTGCACTGTAGTTGGTAGTGTTGATATAAGGTCTGTCGGAAGAATAGGTGTTGAGCTTTGACCAGCAGTTAGGATATGCAGATTCACCTGTTCCATAATTGTCGAAGTTTTCAACGTATGGCAATTGGTCGATAGCTGTACAAGCGGTACGGAATGATAATACTACCCAGTTGCTATAACCCTCACCATTGGAACATTCTGTTCTCAACATAGCGGTGTAAGCCGTATTAGCTGTAAGGCCAGAGAGTGTATATGTATTGTTGTAAACTGTAACCGCTTGATCCATATCTTGATCACCTCCGGTAGGGAATACATATACTTGCCAGCTGCTTTCGCTTGCGGCGTCAGCCCATGTGAATTCTGCTTCCGTAGCACTTACATTGGTAAGCGTAAAGTTCGTTGGAGCATCACAACTTGGAGCGTGGTCAATAACCAGATTGTCCAAGTATGCATAAGAACTTGTAGTAGTATAAGCATTTTTGAATGCGATATAACGACCTGTACCTGTATAGCTTGTAAAGTCAACGGTTCTTTCAGCCCAAGTGCTTGCCGTGCTTTCAGGTGCAATAGTAGATACTGGAACAAAGGTAGCAGCATCCGTAGGATCGGTCATTACACCTACAATCAATCTATCGGTAGAGTTGGATGCTTTGTACATGAACGTTGCTTGCAAGGTATTGACATCAATAGAAGCGTCGAACAACGGCATGATAGCAATGTTGTATGTACCGGATGTACCCGCATAGAAGTACATAGAACCCGGAGCGCTGTAGTTGGTCGTGGTAATGTATGGTCTGTTAGAAGAGTAGGTGTTGATCTTTTCCCAACAGTTTGGATATGCAGATTCACCTGTTCCATAATTGTCGAAGTTTTCAACGTATGGCAATTGGTCGATAGCCGTACAAGCGGTACGGAATGTTGTGCTCATCCAACCACTGCCTTCACCATTGGAACAGTTTGCTTTTACAAATACTTCATATTGTGTGTTAGGAGTAAGGTCGGTAAGTGAGATGGTGTTTTCGTAAACCGTTACCGTGCTTTCGTTGTTAAGGTCGGTAATAGTACCTGCTTCACCGTAAACAACTTCCCATTCTGACTCATCGCCACCTGGTGTCCAAGTGATGTCGGCAGCGTCGGTTTCGATAGTGCTACCTACAACATGAACATTATCAACGTGCAAACAGTTTGGAATGTAGTCAATGTTGATATCATCAACATACATATTACTGCTGAACCATTGTGGAATTCTCAAAGCAACATAACGACCATTGCCCATGTAACCAGAGGTTCTGAATTCAGCCAGTTCCCAAGTAGATTGAGCAGATGGCGAGAAGGAACCGATAACATCAAACGTGTTGACGTCGTTAGGATCGGTCATGATACCTACTTCAATCATATAGTTTGAAGATGTTCTATAAGCCTGGAATTGAATTTGGAGACTATCCATGATTACATCTTCAGCAAAACGAGGAGATGCGATGTAAGAATAAGCCGTAGTAGAACCATAGAAGTAAACAGCATTAGAACCCGATACATGTTGTGTGGTTGACAAATAAGGGTATGCCGTTGAGTAGTTGGTTTTTCTTGTCCAACATGGAACCATAGCACCCGTAGCAGCGGTAGTACCTTCAAAGTTCTCCATAAATGGAACATTTACATCTGAACAGGTTGTGTTTGCGCTAACACCCTTCCAGCTGCTGTATTCACCACCACAATCAGAACGCATACGAATCGTGTAAGCAGCGTTAGACGTTAAACCTGTGATGGTATAAGGAGCAGTGGTAACAATACCTTCGCTTGTCCAGGTGCTTTCAGAATCGAGTTTGTATTCCAATTCCCAAGCGCTTTCGCCAGCACCAGCAACCCAGTCGATGGTAATGTTTTCGTCATCTACATTCGTTACATATACGTTTGGAGCAATACAGGTTGCCAAGCTGTCGCAATTACCGCCGAAGCGAACATTGCTTCTGTTTGCATTAACAGCTGAATTTGCACCTGCAGCCGTTGGGTCACTAGGATCTGGATTGGCACTGTCACTATAATAATACAAGGATCTACTTGCTGATTGAGCCTCTACATGGAAGACATACGAAGAACCATTATAACTACCGGAGTTATCATCAACAATCAACATCAAGTTATCAACACCATTGTATTGGAATGGCGTTGTGAATGTAAAGGTGTTCCAACCTTGTTGACAGTTCAAGTTGCCACTATATACCAATTGTGCGCCGGTGATTGGTTCATAATCGGTAGTAGAAGAGAAGGAACTCTTATTAGTATGTTTCAAATAGATGTCAACATTCGACTTGGATGAAGATGCCGTAGCATACGCATAATCAAATGCTACACTGTTAATCGTTGTAGCACCACCCATTTCGGATGCCAAGAAAATCTGTTGAGTATAAGTATAATTGAAATAGTTATTCAATGGAACATAGTAGCTTGTGGCTGTACCACCTTCGAAGTTAACAGCACCACCAGCATTACATAGAGTGACGAAAGAATTCGTAATATAAGATGGTTCGGTAACATCAGGACAATCCACAGATACACGTACATCGTATGCTGTCAGTTCTGACAAACCTGTCAACATAACGCTGGTTTCACCTGAAACGGTAACGGAAGTCCAGTTGTCTTGACCAGCCTCGCTGTATTCTACATTGTAGTCTGGTGTGCCAAATTGACCTTCCGTCCAAGATACCAAAGCAGAAGAACCTGCAACATTGGTAACCGTGAGGTTGGTAGGATTTGAACAAGTTGGAGTATAATCAACTTTTACATTATCTATATATACATAGTTGGACTCACGAGATGGAGCATAGAATGCCAAGTAGATATTTTGATGTTGATATGCATCTTCTGGAAGAACAACACTGAAGTTGTACCAGTTGCTTACAGGTTGCAAATTGTTGGAGTAAATGGATTTCAGGCGTACGAATGTGCTGATATCGTCAGGATCCGTCATGTAGCCAACATCGATTCTACCGTATGAAGTAGTGCTTGAGTAAGCATCCCATGAGAAAACCAAAGAACCTGGATTCTCGCCGGTGAGATCCAATGCCTGTGAAGCAGCATAGCTATATACTGTAGAAGAGCTGTAGAAATAGAGTGAACCCGCACCGTAGCTTGTGCTTACATACGGATATTCGGTAGTAGTACCTTCGCGGTGACGAGTCCAGCAGTTAGGGAATGCTGTAGAACCTGTTCCGTAGGTAGAGAAATCTTCTTCAAAAGGAATTACGTTGGTTGGCAAACATCTTGTAGTGAAGGTTTTCATGTTTGACCATTCACTTTCGTCACCACCACCACAGATAGCCTTTACATATACGTCATATTGCGTATTGTCGGTAAGATTTGTTAAAGTGTATGGCATGTCGTACACATTTTCAGGTGTACCCGTTGATATTTCCTCACCGTGAGGAACTACCACAACCTGCCACTCGCTTTCGTTGCTGCGGCTTACCCATGCCAACTCTGCTGAGTTGTCGGTAACATTGCTAACAGCTACGTTCACCGGTTTCAAACAAGTTGGAGATGGATAAATTCTGAAATTGTCAATGTATGTATAAGTACCTGTAGAGGCATCCATCGGTTTGCGAAGTGCAATGTAAGAACCATAACCGGTATAGTTGCTCAAAGCAACTTCGATTTCATACCATTGATTGGTTTGTGTAAGTTCACTGCCCGTGTATGTAGCAACCGGAGTAAAGGTGCTGGCATCCGTAGGATCAGTCATCACACCAATTTGAATAGCACCGTATGACGTAGTGGAGCTAGTCTTTCTAATCAGGAAGTTAACCGTCAATGTGTTGATAGGATAGTTTACCGTATCGATTTCCGGCGCAATGGCCATGGAATAGTATGAACTGGTACTGTAAAAATAAAGATTACCAGGAGCAGAGTATGCAGAAGAAGAACTGATGTAAGGATATTGCGTAGTATAATTGGTCAAACGATTCCAACATTGTGGGAAACTGGTTGAAGCTGTACCTGTACCATAATTGTCAAAAGTTTCTTCGTAAGGAATAGCAGCATAATCTGGACAAGCTGTCATGAAATTGACAGATCTCCATCCGCTATAGCTACCACCACAATTTGCACGAACATATACATAATATTTAGTAGCTGCTGTCAAGTTGTAGATGTTATAAAAAGTATCCGTAACGGATGCGGTAGGTACCGTATTCTCATCGGGAGCAGCCGTTTGATCGGTAATGTAAACATCCCAGCTGCTTTCTGAGCCACCTGCAGACCAAGTGAAAAGAGCCTCTTCTTGTAAGATTTCGCTGATGGCCAAGTTACCTGGGCGAATACAAAGGTCTGTAGGAATGCTGAACATGTAATAACGATCAGCGTCAGGCCATGTACTAATTGGAACATTATTGGTTGCACTACCTGCATCCAAGCAAGTAACCGTGTGATTAGAATTGATCAACACAATGTCGGAAGCGTCAACACACATACCCGGTTGACGAGCCACTGCAGGTGCTAATGCTGGAGTGGTAGAAGGGTAAACAATTTGAATGTCATTAGTACCTTCAAACAATTGAACCTGCCAAATGTAGTCAGTAGTTCTTGTATCAGAAGTGTAAGTAGAAGTAGAGAATTCAATAACGCAAATACGGTTAGGTGCGGTGCCTACCACTTCGTGGTAAACATAACCCGTTGTATTCAAATAACCGTCACAACCAAAAGCGTTGATTTTCGGATTGTTTGCGTTAGCATAACTAGCTGAGAATGGAATAGAGTAGCTATTTGTACCCGTTACAACTGAATCAAACTTAAGGTTACCATCCGCATTTACGGAAAATTGAGTGTACGGTGTTCCCGCAAAATTGAATGTAAATCCAATATCTTCAACGGTTGATACACCATAGTCACCAGCCCCTGCTGCTATCAGAGAGGTGGTGGTGGACAACGGAATCCATTTTGTGGCATCCGTGCCGGTGGAGAATGCATAATCCCCCAACATCTGCGCCGACAACTGTAGTGTGGTCACACTCAGCATCAGAGCAAGAAGAAAAGTTAAAACTTTTTTCATAATAATTAATTTTGTTAATATTTATAATTTTTTAAGTATTATTGCCCAATAAAAATCAAGTCGCAAATATAACAAAAAAACATTTTACTGCGTATAAAAAAAATTTTTACTTGTTTTCCTCCCCCTTTCACCCTTTCATCCTATAATCAGGAGATTCCACACGCTACGCTTGCGGAATGGGGCGACACCCCGCAGAATAGAAGCTAATGGGCGGCGGCGGTACGAGTGTGCAAGATGACAAAACCTTCTGCCGCCGCCCATCCTTTTCCCAAAACACGTACCCCCATTCCGCAAGTTTGCGCAGCAAACGCCGCAGAATCCCCCGCCCCTTTCATCCTTTCGTCCTTTCACCCTATAAAAAAAGGACGCCCCTGTTGCCAGGAACGTCCTTTATTATTTGATATAGGCGCGGTAAGAGACGCGGTGAACCGCGTCTCTACAGTGTGTGCGTAGGATTATCGTTTAACGATTCTCTTCGTTATCATACCGCCTTCGGTGTAGATTCTTACGAAATACGTGCCGGCTGCATAGTTGGTTACGTTCATCGTCGTCTGTACGTCGTTCACTTCTACCACGTTCAGCAACTTGCCGTATACATCGTATACCTCTACTCTGTTAATCATCATTTCTGAATTGTCAATCGTCAGTTGACCAGAGGTTGGGTTAGGATATACGTTCACGCTGTTCATGTCGTAGTCGCTTACGCCGTCGCCGGCGGTCTTGAACGTTACCACGGAACTGTAGTCGCTGATCGTGCCGTCGCAGCTGGCTGCCACCTTCACGTTGTATTCGGTGTTGTATTCCAATCCGTTCAACGTGTATGGCTTGCTGCTCACGTTCACGTTCGTCCACGTGTTGTCGGAGCTCTTCTTGTAGCTTACAACCCATGCGTTTACACTTGCGTCTGACTGGTTCCAGTTCAGAACTGCGCTGTTCACGGTCATGCCCGTTGCAGTCAGGTTCGTTGGTGCGTCGCATGGCGGTACAGGCATAATACTGTCGAAAATGGAAACCTCATCCAAGTACAGATAAGCATCACCACTGCCATAGTTGCTCTTACCAGAGAAGGCGATGATCACATCCTGACCCGCAAAGTTGGTCAAGTTCACCATTCTCTCTTCCCAGTTTGTCAAGCCGGTTAAACCAGTTAGCACCGTTGTATTGAAAGTTTCACCATTATCAGTAGAAATCAACACGTTGAACTCGCCACCCGTCGGGTTTTTGCACCAGAAGGTCATAAATGGATGCGCATTGGCAGGAAGGGTGATTACCGGAGTAGTCAACAAGTTGGTAGCATTGGTAGGATTGTAATAGGAGTTGAATCGCATACCTGCTCCGCTATAACCTTCGGCATAATGGTTCCAGCGGTAACCCTCGTTGGCCGTTGATCCTTCTTCATTGCTCCAGCACGTTGGAACGCCCTCTGTCAAAGCATCAAAGTTTTCGCTAAATGGCAACGTGTATGCCTCACATTCGGTCGTGAAGGTATAAACGTATGACCATGGGCTTTCGCTGGTAGCGCTACACATTGACTTAACATATACGTCGTAGGTCGTTGCCGGGGTCAAGCCGTTGATGGTACTGTTGGTGCTGTTTGCTACCACGGACGTGCCTTGACCAGGGGTGAATCCTGCAGGACCATATTCCACTGTCCATGAAGATGCCGTGCCCGCTGCCGTCCAAGTGATCGTTGCACTATTGGACGTTACATTTGCGGCGGATACATTGGACACAGGCAAACAGTCAGGAGCTTCCGAAACAACCACATTGTCGATGTAACCAAAGTTGGTGACATCGCTGCCCATCTTGAAGGCGATATACTTACCTGCTCCGGTGTATGCAGAGAGATAAACAACAGCGTTTGTCCAAGCATTATTGGATGCCGTCACTGTGTCAATAGCCACGAAGGTGTTGGCGTCAGCAGGGTCGGTCATCACGCCTACCACCATCTTGTTGGCAGCACTTGCGCTCTTATATTTGAATTCTACCTGCAAGGTATTCATCTGGATGGAAGCACCAAATTCTGGAGTTGCTGCGATAGTAACCGTGGCACTATCTGCTACAAAGTATAAGGAGCTTGGCGCACTGAAGTTGATAGAGGACAACAACGGGAAGGTGCCACTTTCGCACGTGCTCAAACGGCTCCAGCAAGTAGGATAGCTTGTGCTATATGTATCAAACGTCTCCGTATATGGCAATACATCTACCATCACACATTCTGTGAGGAATGTCACCTTGTTGGACCAAGAGGAGTAACCACCATCCAAACATACGGTTCTTACGTAAACGTCGTACGAGGTAGCTGGTGTTAAACCACTAAGCGTGATAGAGGTGTTGTTTACTTCCACAGGGGCTTGTGCATAAGGACTACCACCTGCCGGACATACTACATATTGCCATTGTACTCCAGAAGAAGCGGCTGGCGTAAAGTTGATTACAGCCTGTGTTGCCGTAATATTGTCGGCTGTCAAGTTGGTTGGCTTGCCACATTCAGAAACCATAATCTGAATAGAATCGATCATCATCGCTGGGTTATCACCATAAGCGAAGTCATTGTGCCACATAAAGAAGATACGTTTGGTAGTACCGGAGTAGCTGTCATCAAACACGTGTGTGAAACGTTGCCAAGTGGAAGCATCGTGGAAGAACTCGCCTACCTGTGTAGCACCCGTTGGCACCGACATTTCACCATTGAACGGCAGTGTCGGATCACCAACATATACCTTCATAAAGTCTAATTGATATTCACCCACACCTTTCCACTTGAAGCTGAGTTCGAATTCAGCACCAGCACCAAAGGTGATATTTCGATATGCCCAAGCTGTAGATGCGCTATTGATGTTATAATCAGAGCTTACACCATCAGCAGAAATAAACAATACGGAGTCTGTCATACCGGTAGGTTGACCGATATACCATTGATTAGGACCAAATCCTGTAACCATTCTCCATTCTGCATTTTCATCTGCTTCTGAGAAGTCGCAGAAATAAGGCGTAGAAGCAGGATATGTATCCAAGGTCATAAAGTCAATGTGTGCCCAATCGCCATAACCCTCGCCATTAGAACATACCGTGCGAACATAAAAATGATAAAGCGTATTGGCAGACAAGTCACTAAGACCATAGCTGTTTGTACTTATCACATCGGTCTGTATGAAATCAGGAGTTTCGTCATCCGAGAAGAAATAGGTTTCCCATTGATTTTCGCCTTCGTCCGTCCAAGTAATTTCTACCGAAGAGTTGGTGAGATTAGAAACCGACAAATTCTCCGGCATACCACAACCTGAAAGCAATGTAAGTTCTACATCATCTATATATATATAAGCATTCGTATAAACAGAATACTGACGGAAAGCCACATAACGGTTCGGACCAGAAAGCGTTGTCGTATTCAAGTTAATGACATACTCCGTCCAATCGGTGGAAGTAGGTTGAACAGAACGAACGAATTCGAAAGTGCTTATTATGTTCGGATCACTCATTACACCCACCTCAATAGCACCAGATTCGCCTAATGATTCGAGTTTCATTTTAAACTTCAACTTCATTTGATGCAGATCCTCGCCAATGCAAGGCGTTACAGCCGTTGTAAACGTATTATTGGTAGCACCCATTCTCAAACTCTTGGTTCCAGAGTAGGCTTCTGTGCCCATCACTACCGGATTTTCACCGTATGGGATAGGGAACGACCAGCAGTCTGGTCTTTCATGTGCCTGATAGCTTTCAAAATCTTCTACGTATGGGAAGATGGTCAAAGCTTCACAAGCCGTTCTGAAAGTGGTACTCAACGACCATTCACTCAAATCGCCGTCGCCACAATCAGCTTGCACATATACATCGTATGCCGTGTTGGCTTCCAAACCGCCAAATACGAAAGGATGAGCATCTGCCAACTTAACAGTGCCTGTATCCATAGAAGCACCAGCAGGAACAACCAGCACATTCCAACTTGACTCGTCACTGTAGGTTGTCCAGTCAACATTAACGGTGGTATCCGTGATGCCATTTACCACCACGTTCGTTGGTCGCGCACACGTTCCCATCTGGTTGATAACCAAGTTGTCTATATAACTGCTTGTACCACGAATGGTATATTTGTTCTTGAAGGCAACATAGTGGCCATTGCCGGTATAATTGTTGAAATAAACAATCTTCTGCACAAATTGTTCGGGGTTGGAAATATCCACCGCTACCGTGTCAACCGGTACAAAAGAAGTCGTATCCGTTGGATCGCTCATCACACCCACAATCAATTGGTCGGATACATAATATCCTTTGTAATTGAATGTTGCCACTAAATTTCTAACATTGATAGAAGGAGCAAACTCCGGAGTAACTGCGATATTATGGGAGCCCGGACCCGCATAAAAATAGAGACTTCCCTCAGAAATGTATGGTCTTTCGATTTCATCATAATTGTTGATACGATTCCAACAAGGCATAAAGTTCGTATCATTTCTACCAAAATTCGTATTAAAGTTTTCGCTGAAAGGAAGGGCAGTCACTACGCCGCAATCTGTTCTACCTTCAATAGAGTTGGACCAAGTGCTATATTCATCTTCTTCACAATTGGTTCTTACACGTATTCTATAACAAGAACTGCTGCTCAGTCCGGTAAACGTGTAAGAGGTAGAAGACAAAGACACCACCTGTGCGTCGCTAAAACTCTGTCCAGCCAAAGCGATAGCGGCCTCCCAAGAATTATTGTCAGAGGAAGCTGGCGTAAAGTGGAAGGTGATGCTACTGGATGTCGTAGTGTCGATGGCCAACTCGTATGGAGCACCACAATTGACGCCTTCGATGGAGATATTATCGATGGCTGCTGGTGGTTGTTCGCCAGAGATGTGGTCGTTGTACCATAAGAAATAGAGACGTTGAACACCTGTATGAGAACCATTGATGGTGTATGTATGCGTTCCCCACGCACTTTCATTGAACAACGTAGCCAACAGAGTTGCCTCGGCAGGCGTGTTGTTGCCGTTAGGCTCACGTGGCGATCCCACAAATACCTTAACATAGTCATAACCAAACTCTGCCATACCTAAGAAATCAAAAGAGAGTATGTACTCGGCAGCATCCTGTCCAAAGTTGATGTCACGATATGCCCAAACAGCATTTTCTACATATTCATCCGGATTATAATGGTTGGTAACACCGCCATCATCGGAGATATAAAGCGAAGCATTGCCGCCATTATTTACAGCATTGCCAATGTACCAAGCATTAGTGTTCGTACCATTAACAAATGTCCATTGCGCATTTTCTGTAGCATCTTCAAAATCGCACACGTATGGTAATTGTGCAATGTCGCCTAACGTGTTAAAGTTCACCGTTTTCCACGGGCTGTAACTATTCGTAGCAACATCGCATACCACACGGAGATAAGCGGTATATTCCGTAGAAGCATTCAGGTTGATAAACGTATAGAACGTATCTGACACCAACATTGGATTTGCCGTGTCGGGAACGGCATTAGCCATTGCAATGCCTACGTGATACTCGTTGGAAGGCGCTGACGGCCAGTTAATTGTAGCAGATTGATTGTCCACATCTGCCAAGGTCACCGTTCTTGGGAAACATCCCGAACAATTTGCCGTGAAGGTAGAGAATATGATAGTCTGACCTTCATAAATACTCGAACCTAATACGCTGGCATTCGTCGTGGAATACACGATAGAACCCATTGCATCCAAGACTTCAAAAGAGATTTCATCATCATAACTACCTTTCGTCCATTGCAACTTGTAGGTTTGTCCATCCAAAACATCAAACGTGGCCGTGCGGTTGGCACCATTCGGCATAGTGAAACTCTGTACCTGCTGACTGCCTTGCAAAACGGTAAGGGCAGCTGCACCGTTCCATCCGTCACCATAGCTATCGTGCATCTGCACGGTATAAGTACACGAACTCTGGGCATGTACCTGCATCGTCATCATTGCCATTAAAAATAGGCAACATAACATAATCATCTTTTTCATACTGATAAACTATTGTTACTATTATAATTATTGTTTCATCTTTACCACTGTTACGCCACAACCACCCAATTCCAATGTTTCATCTTGGAAGGCTTCCACGTCGTGGCGACGCGACAATTGTTGGCGAGTGATCTGACGGAGGATACCGTTACCCTTGCCATGTAAGATCCGTACAAAGCGAATACTCAACAGCGCAGCCTCATCCAAATACTCTTCCAAATTGGAAATAAGCTCATCGGCACGCTGACCACGCACGTCCAAGGTAGCGTTAAAATCTGCTAATTTCCTGTTCATCGCTTCGCCCAACGTGCCTTCATTGTAGTGCACCACCGAGCCACGCTTCACCTCACGAGCTTCCTTCTTGCTGATTTTCGCCAACTTGCGGAGGTCTGTCTTAAATGCAACAGAATTGAAAACAATGGTCGCATCGTTGCCATTGATGCTGATCACCTCACCCGTAATCTGCATATCCGCCATAAATACCGAATCACCCACCTTGATTACCGGATCCTCTACCTTCACCTCCGCCTTCTTTTCCTTTGGTTTCTTGCGCTTTACAGGAATGATAGGTTGTATTTCAGCCTCTTTTTCAATTGAAACAATCTCCTGTTTCAATTCCTCTTTCAGCTGGGTAACATTCTGACGTGCCTTCTTGGTTTTTACACTATCCGCCTTCGCTTCTTTAATGTCACGAATGGTTTTTTCAATAACCTTATTGGCACTTTCTACTATAGTATTGGCTTGATTTTTAGCCTTTTGTATAATATCCTTGCGTTGCTTATCCAGTTCGGAGAACTTTTCGGCATATTGGTCAATCATTTCTGCCAACTGGTCATCGGCAGCACGCACCTGTTTTAACGTTTTTTCAGTTTCCAACTGGGCAATCTCAATTTCTTCGAGTTTGCGCTCATAGTCGATTTGCGCCGTTCCCGACATGGCAATAGCTCGTTCCACAATCCGCTCATTCAAGCCGATGTTTCGAGCAATCTCATACGTAAACGAACTACCCGGCTTGCCGATTTTCAACTTATAGAGGGGTTTCAACGCATTGGTATCGTACAACATAGCCCCGTTGATCGCCTCCGGATGCGTATCGGGAAACATTTTCAGGTTGCCATAGTGCGTGGTGATGATGCCGAACGCGTCGTGGTCGTAGAAACTCTCCAAGATGGCCTCGGCAAGCGCCCCACCCAACGTCGGCTCCGTACCCGAACCAAACTCATCAATCAAAAACAACGAACGATCATTCAAATGATCATCCATCACCTTCAAGTTTGAAAGGTGTGAACTGTAGGTACTTAAGTCGTTCTCAATGGATTGTTCATCGCCAATATCAATGAATATGCTATCAAACACGCCCATATCCGAAGTGCTCTGCATCGAAACTAACAAACCACACTGCATCATATATTGCAGCAAGCCCACACATTTCAAACATACAGACTTACCACCGGCATTCGGACCGGAGATGATCAGAATTCTGTCACTATTGGACAACTTGACATCCAAAGGTATCACCTTTTTGGAGGTTTTCTTCAGCGTCAGATAGAGCAACGGATGCTGCGCCTGCTGCCATTCCACTAAGGGATGGTCGTGTACGTGCGGCAAAACAGCATTGATGTCGATCGCCAAGAGCGCCTTCGCACGCAGGAAATCATAACGACCCATAATCTGCTGAGCATCTAACAGTTCAGGAATGATAGGACGTATCTTCCCCGACAATTCCGTAAGGATGCGTATCATCTCGCGATGCGCCGCATTCTGCAGATCCTTCAACTCATTGTTCGCATCAAACACTTCCGTCGGCTCAATGAAAACGGTCTGTCCCGTGGCCGATTCGTCGTGGATGAAGCCCTTCAAACGGCGCTTGAACTGTGCCGCAATCGGAATACAAAGACGACCATTACGGATGGTCATCTCCGCATCTTCCTTCACCAAGCCGTCCTGCTTGGCCGCATTTAAGATCTTGCGGATCTGACGGTCAGCGGAATTCGATATGCGGTTGATCTCTCCCTTGATTCTGCACAACTCGTCAGAGGCATTATCGCGCAATTGTCCCTTATCATCCAACACTCGGTTAAAAGATGTTAAAAGGTCGCGCTGCAAGGGCATCTCCTCACAAATGCTCCACAAATAGGGATATTTATTATCTTGATGTCTAACTTTCAGATAGACAAATATATTTGTCATCGTAACGATGAAAGCGCGCAACTGTGCCAAGTCCTCCAACTCAATGTAAGTACCATCAATTTGCAGTCTTTTTAACACTGCCCGCAGGTCATAGAAGTCTTGTGCCGGGAAGGATTCATCAAAAAGCAGGATCTGACGGAATTCCTCCACGGTTTCCAGTTCCGGCAGGATAGAATCCACGCGATTCATCATTCGCATCGCATCCACATAACCCCGTCCCATCGGACTAAGGCAGTGGTTCAGCAGCAGTTGGCGTATTTGGCTAAAGCCAATTTTATCTTCAAAATTTTCTGGATAAAGCATTTTCAATAATCTCTCTCTCTCAACGGTTTTTAGTCGGCAAACAACGTAGCCGCCGTACATCTTGTAACCGTAACGTCAATATAATCACCCACTTGATGTTCACCCTTAGGGAAAATGATCACCTTGTTTTGGCTATTGCGACCATACAACTGATCGGCAGAGCGTTTGGAGACACCTTCCACCAGCACGCGGAAAGTCTTACCCACGTCGCGCTGGTTGCTTGCCAGCGACAACTCGCCCTGCAGAGCGATGATTTCTTCCAGACGTCGGGTTTTCTCCTCATCTGGGATGTCGTCTTGGAAGCGTTTCGCTGACATCGTGCCGCCGCGCTCCGAATACTTGAACATATAGGCATATTCGTAGCCCACCTCACGCATAACAGAAAGCGTCTGCTCGTGGTCTTCCAATGTTTCGCCACAGAAGCCCGCGATAATGTCGGTGGATATAGCGCAATCCGGCATCAATTCCTTGATCTTGCGCACACGCTCCATATAGTAGTCTCGCGTATATACACGATTCATCTTCTTGAGCATATTGTCGCTACCCGACTGCACTGGCAAGTGGATATACTTGCAGATGTTCTCGTATTTGGCAATGACCTCTAACAACTCATCGGAGATATCCTTTGGATGAGACGTGGCAAAGCGCACACGCAGTTGCGAACTTTTCAACGCCACCATTTCCATCAGCTTGGCGAACGTCACCACCTCACCATCCTCCTCCCAACGATAGGAGTTCACATTTTGACCCAGCAAGGTCACCTCCTTATAGCCATCCTGAAGCAGTTGATCAACCTCAGCCATAATGGTTTGCGGACTACGGCTGCGTTCACGACCGCGGGTGTACGGAACCACACAATAGGTACAGAAGTTATTGCAACCGCGCATAATGGAAACGTATGCTGACACGCCATTCAGATCATAGCGTACCGGCATAATGTTATCGTACGTTTCATCTTCGGAAAGCAGCACATTAAACTTCGCCTCGCCCTGCGCCGATTCTGCAATCAGCTCCGGCAAGTTGCGATAAGCATCCGGACCGGCGATAAAGTTAAGAATAGGCTCTGTTTCCAGCAATTCTTCCTTCATACGTTCGGCCATACAACCCAAAAGACCCACCTGCAGTGTGCGATGTTTTTTCTTCAACGCTTCCAATTCGTGCAAGCGTTTATGAATACGTTGTTCCGCCTTGTCGCGAATAGAACAGGTGTTAATCAAAATCAGGTCCGCTTCCTGCACATCGTCAGTGAGCGTATATAAATCTTTTAAAATAGATGCAACCACTTCACTATCAGCGAAATTCATCTGGCATCCATAGGTTTCAATATACAGTTTTTTCATACGCGCAAAGATAACATTTTGTTCAATATGAGCAATTTTATATCTGAAAGTCAACTGTCTTAAACTTCCTGCGCAATAAAACATCTATACGCTCGTTTTTTGCGGATTAACAAAGTAATGTTAGAAATATTAGGAACCAACAAAAAGTATTGTGAAAAAAATAGTATTTTTGCACGTTTTATTTCTAAAAAGAAAACCTTTAAATTATTAATTTACTAACTAAAAACAAACAAAAATGAAAAGAGTATTTAGTTTAATTGGTGCTGCTTTCATCGCAGGCGCTATGTTGTTCACATCTTGTGGTGGTGAAAAATACACAATCACTGCTGAAGCTAATGACGCTACAATGGGTACCGTAACTGGTGGTGGCGAATACGCATTGGACGCTACCGTAGTTTTGACCGCTACTCCTAACAATGGTTTCGAATTCGTTTCTTGGAACGATGGTAACACAGAAAACCCACGTACTATTACCGTAACTGCTGACGCTTCTTACGTTGCTGTATTCCAACCTGTAATGACTAATGGTATTAAGGTTGCTTTCGACGGTAATGAATGGACCGCTGCAGGCCAAAGCGCTTCTTACATGCCTTCTTACAATGCTTACGAAGTTTATGCATGGAAAGTTAGCTCAAGCGAACTTCCTATCGCTGACGTTGCTTCTTACAACCCAGCAGTAGGTTCAACATCAGATACTTATACAACATCTGGTTGGACTAACCAAAACTTCGCTTACATTGAATACTACAAAGACGGTTCTGTAACTGATGGTACTTACAACTACGGTGACTGGTGGGCAGAAAGCGCTACTATCAACGTAACTGCTTTCGACGCTACCGCTCTCACAGTTTCTGCTAAAGTTGACGCTGTAATGTTCGACGCATTGGAAGCTCTTGGTTCTGAAAGTGGTGTTGGTATCGACGGCGCTACAAAAGCTCCTATGACCGTTAACATCGCTAACGTTTCTATGGAAGCTTCTAAAGCTCCTATGAAAAAATACAATGGCAAAAAATTACTTGCTAAATAATTAAAAAACTCACTATAGAAAAGTCCGAGTGTACATGCTCGGACTTTTTTTTACCATATTTCAACTACCTTAAAATCAACAAAGATGAAAAGAACTTTCACATTAGGGATAATGGGTCTCGCACTCCTGCTGTCGAGCTGCAACAGTGAAGAAAAAATGATTCAAAAGGCTGCAATGGGCTACCTGGACGCTATGGGTAACTATCGCATCGCTGAAGCTGAACAATTTGCTTCAAAGGAGACCATTGAAACAACCCTTACCATTATTCAAAAGAATATTATGCCTAATATGGATAGCTCCTACATCAAACGCAATACCCCTGCAACCATTGAAATATTGGAGGTAAACATCCAAACCGATACTACCGCCGTAGTCAACTATAAGAAAACAACCCCTATTAAAGTCCAGGAAGGATCTCTTAACCTTGTTAAACGTGACGAAAAATGGCAAGCCGTAGTTGCGATGAATGCTCCATCCTCACTGCTGATCCCTACAGATTCAGCATCAGTTTCCAGTCGTCAAAAAATGATGGAGAAGAAGACACTTTCTCCAAGTAAAGAGCTTCCCGAAAAGTTTCAAAAAGGAAACGTAAACAACAACTAACCTTCTATCACTAAAGCATCGGCAACCACTTCTGCCAACGACTTGATTTCCACCTTCAGTTTGTAGGTGTTGTTGATTTGTGTCAACTGATCCACACAGTTATGGCATGGAGTAATCACCACGTCTGCGCCCGTATTGCGAATCTGTTCAGCCTTGATTTCGCCCACTTTGATACGGCGTTCGTTATATTCGCTCATGGCTAACATACCGCCACCGCCACCACAGCAGAAGTTATCGCTACCCGTTGGGGTCATCTCTATCAATTCAGGCACCACCTGGCGTGTAACATAACGCAAAGAGTTATAAAGACCACCGTTTCTCACAATATTGCAAGGATCGTGAATGGTATATTTCTTGGCATTCAAGCTCTTATCCACCTTGATTTTACCTGTTTTTATATAATCCTCTAACAGTTCTATCAAAGTAATCATTTGAAAGTCTGGACGTTTTTTCAAGTAGTTAGGCGCTTCCCATCTAAGCGCGCGTGATCCATGTCCGCACTCGCCCAAAACTAAGGTTTTGCAACCCAAACGCTCCATTTCGTCAAACATCTTCTGCGCAATTGCCGTCGCTTCCTCGTCCTTACCAGAGAAATAGCCGTAATTGGTAACATCATACATCTCTGTTGATAAGGTCCAATTGGCACCTGCCTGATGGAAAATCTTAGCCGCAGCCGCAATCGATAGTGGGAAGAATTTCGGTTCGCGTGGATTTAAAGTGTACAAGATATCGGCCCCTTCCTTGTTCAATGGGATTTTAGCCTCTTCGCCAAGTTCATCCTGCAATTCCTCTTCCATCCATTCAATTGTATCCACAAAATCCTCCGTAGAGATAGCCATGTTATTGCCAGTATTGATGGCTGCAGCTACCGTTGCCTGCAATGATTCAGGAACCATTCCCATAGCGGCCAACATACGGCGTCCCGTGCGAACTACAAATGGAATATCCACGCCAATGGAACAATGTTTTACACATCGTCCGCACATTGTACAGGCTCCGTACAGCGAATCCACCATCTCCGCAATAGTCTCTTCAGTCAGATCTCTTGCATGCGTGAGTTTGGGAGCCGCTTTGCCCATAAAAGTACAATAACGGCGATAAATGGAGGATACCAAATCCACCTTCATACCTGGAATATATTTTGATTCCTTGAATGTCTTCCAAAACAAGCAACTGGTTTCACATAAACCACAATGCACACATGAATTTAAATGGGTAAGCAGTTTACTATCTGTATGTTTTGATAAAATGTCAACTGCCTTTTGAATATTTTCTGAAGAGATTTCTTTCATTATTTTGATTAATTAAAGGGTGCAAAAATACAAAAAGAAGCCTGAAATCAAGCATCTACATTGACAATCACCCGTACTGATTTATAAGTTTTTTCCTGATGGAAAGCATCTATGATTTGTTGTATTTGCTGTTTGTTTGATTTCAACGTATTGTCTTTACGCAACTTGATCCAGATTTCCTTTATGAAATAATTCTGAATACGAGCCACCAACGGTGAGGATGGTCCTAACACAAAACCTGGGAAAGCCTGACGTAAAGGACTTACCAACACGTTCGCCGCCTGCTCCACCATCTGTTCGTCAATATGCTTAAGTGTTATCTTCACCAAACGGGATACCGGCGGGTAGAAGAACTGTTGGCGTTCGTTTATCTGGCTGTTATACATCGCATTGAAGTCGTTACTAACCACATACTGCAGGGCTGCGTGCTTAGGTTGATAGGTTTGGACAATCACTTTTCCGGGAACTTCCTTTCGTCCCGCACGCCCGCTCACCTGTGAAAGTAACTGGAACGCCCGCTCAAAAGACCTGAAGTCAGGATAGGATATCAGTGCATCTGCATTCAATATGCCCACAACACTCACTCTATCAAAGTCCAAGCCCTTTGTTACCATCTGCGTTCCCACCAAGATATCCGTTTTATGTTCCTCAAAGTCGCTGATAATCTGCTGATAGCCATTCTTTGACCGTGTAGTGTCCAAATCCATACGTGCAATAACCGCATCCGGGAAGATCTCCTGCAATGAATCCTCTACCTTTTCCGTACCAAAACCCTTCATTTCAATATCGGTACTTTGGCAGGTAGGACAAACCTGAGGCACGGAAATCGCATACCCACAATAGTGGCATTTCAGCAGATTGGTTCGTTTATGATATGTTAGGGAAACATCACAATACTTGCACGTTGGCATCGACTCGCAGGTATGGCAATACATACGCACCGAGTAACCGCGACGATTCTGGAAAAGGATGATCTGCTCTTTTTTCTCCAACGCCTCTCCTATTTTTTCTACGAGGAAATCGGAAAACAGTCCCTTCACCTGCTTTTGACGGATAGCGTTAGCCATATTCACCACCCAAATGTCGGGCAACTGGCTTGCCGAAAACCGCTGCATCAGTTCCACCAAGCCATACTTGTGTTGCTGCACATTGTAATAAGTTTCCAATGAAGGAGTTGCCGTTCCTAATAAGGTCTTAGCCTTATGAAGGCCAGCAAGTACTATTGCACTATCGCGTGCTTGATAGCGCGGTGCAGGGTCCTGCTGTTTGTAGGAGCCGTCGTGTTCCTCATCCACAATAATCAGCCCTAGATTCTGATAAGGGAGCAGCAATGCCGAACGAGCGCCCAGCACCAACTGATACTTCTGGCTCACCTCTTCCTCTTGATTCAACACCCTATTCCATATCTCCACACGCTCATATTCATTGAAGCGGGAATGATAAACCCCAACCTTCTCTCCGAAATATTTACGCAAGCGATTCACTATTTGGGAGGTAAGTGCGATTTCTGGAAGCAGATAAAGCACCTGCTTGCCTTGCGCCAGCACCTCATCAATAAGTTTTATATAGATTTCCGTCTTTCCACTACCTGTGACACCGTGCAACAAAACGACAGGAAATTGCTCAAACTGTTCGTGTATCTCTTCAAAGGCCTTGTTTTGCGGCTCCGACAACATTATGTCAGCAGCCTGCTGCTGCGAGGAGATATCAATCAAACGAGAGATAACAATCTCTTCCGATTCTAAAATCCCCTTTTTCAACAACGTCTGCAAACGTGAAGGCGTTATTTGAGCCGACTCCAATACCTTATTCTTAGGAATTGCAGCAGTGAAATCGTACTTTCTATCGCAACGAGTAAGCATCATAAACGATAGAAGTGCATCCGATTGCGGTGCTGTACGGGAAGAGCTACCCAACTGGTCAAGCAATCCCATAAAAGCCTGCTCATTGGCATAGGCTTCTGCAATGCGCAAGACTGTCTCCTTTTTGGGCTTATAGGGATTCTTTATCTCCTCATCTGTGATAATCACCTGTTTGTCGACCAACGACTTGATAATAGGGATAATCTTTTGTATTTGCGCCGTTTTGGCCACCTCACCCACGGTCATCGACTCACGATAAGCCAAAGTCTCAACAATGGCAAGTTCATATTCGTTCAAGATCGTCACATCGCCACTGAAAGAAGGGTGTAAGCGAACTTGCGTTTCAGAAGCAAGTTTCAGGGCTGAAGGCAGTGCTGCCGCCATCACCTCTCCCACCGTACACATATAATATTCGGCTATCCATTGCCATAACCGATATTGACGTTCTGATACAATGGGCTTATTGTCGATGATATCAAGCACATATTTGGGCGTCACCTGAGGTGCTTTTTGATGCACACGCACCACCAACGCAGAATAGAGTTTGCTACGGCCAAATGGAACAATCACCCGCATACCAAAAGAGATGTCCTCGCCCAATTCGTATGGCACCCTATAGGTGAACAGCGACGATAAGGGCAACGGCAATAGAACATCTACAAAATAGGTGACACGTTCCAAGATATCTATATTATTGATTATAATCCTACTGGAATAATTTCATTGTCTCTGACTTCCAGAAACTGAACATTGATATTTTCGTATCCATTGCCCTCCGTTTTGTCAAAACTTAAAGGATAAGCAATGGATTCCACTTTGACACGATCAATATCCTTATCATTTCTTAAATATTCAACAAAGAAACGAGTAATGTCGTATCCCTGATAAGAAAAATAGTCCAAAGTGGGTGGTACACCAAACTTCTCTTTGTACTTATGAACGAAAACCTGTGTCTTTTCACTTTGATTATCTACATAATAATCTGAGAAATAATGCAAGTTTAGTTTTGAATAATATTCAATATCATACGTTTTCGATTCCATCCATTCTTCTGGAACAATCAGCATCAAGTTATTCAGATCCGTCTTAAAAATCAGATCTCGGGAAACCATCAGCATCTTGGCAGGATCCTTAGAGAACATCACCACAATATTCTTACGGTCATTTTGAATCTCGTTCACAATATTTCCTGCAACCGGCACATATTTGAAAGGTATTTTCTTGGATCTAAAATAGTTAGAATAAGTCTTATACTCCTTAGCATCTTTTACAGAATCCGCATATAGAATGATCTGATGTTTGGGATAAGTCTCTGCCACAAACGCAATGGTTGCAGGTCGGGCTTCCGCCTCTGGAGACAATTTATACACATACTCATTGTTCTTGATAATATCAGAGCGGGTGGTGAATGGATTTACGATGGGAATATTGTATTCCCTAGCATATCTTGCTGCGATGGCAAATTGCTTGCTGAAAAAAGGACCAATAATCAGATCCACAGATGACATCAGCTCCTTGTTGTCCAAGATGGCACGAAGTTTTGTCTCACTATTTGACACATCTCTAACCACCACCTTCAGCGGAACGCCAGCAGCCTCATACTCATCGAGTGCCACCTGTGCGCCAGCCCAGAAACCCATAAGCTGAAACGAACTGATCAGCTCAACATCCTCACTTGTCTTGGCTTCAGCCACCTTTTGAGAATCATACTGGCTCGAATAAAACGGAATCAAAAAAAGGACCGTTTTTACATCAGAATCTCCTCGTTGAGCGAAGAGCGAACCAGCCATACAAACCAGTAATGCGAATAGGAAAAATTTTTTATTCATAACTAGTTATCATTCATTTTAATGAAAATAAACAACATTGTTGTAAACGACCATAGAGAAGAACCACCATAACTGATAAACGGCAACGGAATACCGATGATCGGTACCAATCCGATAGTCATACCAATATTGATGAAGAAGTGAACAATGATGATACCCGCTATTCCATATCCATAATAGCGGGTGAAGGGCGCTCGTTGCTTTTCAGCCAACGACAATATCCTCACTATCAACATTATGAAAAGCCCAAAGACCACCAATGTGCCCATAAATCCCCATTCTTCACCAATAGCACAGAAAATAAAGTCGGTACTTTGTTCAGGCACAAACTTCAACTTCGTCTGTGTGCCTTTAAGATAACCTTTACCAAACATACCACCTGATCCAATGGCAATCTTAGACTGGTTAAGGTTAAAGTCCGCACCCTTAGGGTCTGATGTTTTTCCAAAGATTGTATCAATACGTTCCTTCTGGTGAGGCTCAAAAACATTCTCGTAAATCATATTCACCGAGAAGCAGAAGAGGATACTAATGACATAAACGATAATGTTTCTGCGGATTTTCTTTTTCTGCGTTCTATTCTTTACCATAAAGAAGATGAACACGGCCGTCAAGAGGGCCACTGCATACGTTTCGTTCAGCACAAGCGTAAATACAGCCAGGAACGCGGCTATGAGGCCCACTAAGAGGAGTTCGGCACTCAAGCCCTCCCTATAGAAGAGGATGACAAAAGAGGCGAAAACGAGGGCGGATCCAGCATCGTGCTGCAACATAACCACCACCACCGGCACCCCTATCAATCCTAAAGCGATCAACCATTTATACCGACGTTCACTAGAAGTCTTTCCTTCATTGAAGAACTTCGCCAAAGCCAATGCCGTGGCAACTTTCATAAACTCAGTAGGTTGTATACTAAAGCTTCCTATCTTAATCCAAGCCTTCGCACCCGATATCTCCGTACCCACAAATAGAACCAAAACCATTAGTAAAAGGCAGAACACGTAGAAATAGTAAGCATAATGCTGTATTATCTTACTATCTATCAGCAAGATGACAGTAGCTATCAAAAAAGATGTTCCAATCCACATCAGCTGTTTGCCGTATGCTTGTGAAAAGTCGAATATCGGATTAGCACCATCAGGAGTATAGCAGGTAGAATATATGGTTATCCATCCAATAATCACCAGTGCGAGATATTGGATGATCAAACGAGCATCAAAGCCGCGAGAGTTTCTATGTAGTGTATCTCCGTACATTATCTAAACGATAGCTCTTTCATTCTTTTTTGAAGATCTTCACGTTTCACCTCACCGTTGAGGTACATTTCAGCCATCAAGCTGGCAATCGGGCAGGCCACGCTGGCACCGAAACCGCCATTTTCCACCAAGCAGAAGATAACGATTTTAGGGTCATTTGCGGGAGCAATAAGTGCAAACACCGAGTGGTCGGCACCGTGCGGATTCTGCGCCGTTCCCGTCTTACCTGCCACTTCTATGCCGTCAATCTGGGCGCCACGACCCGTACCCGATGTTACCACCTGCTTCATACCTTGCAATACGGTTACAAAATGCTGTGCATCGATCTTCGAACGGATTTTCTCACTATAATCTGTCATCAAACTGTCTCTGTGTCCAATGGCTCGCACCACGTGAGGCTTGATATAATAACCCTTATTGGCAATAACGGCCAACATGTTGGCCATCTGCAAAGGCGTCACAGCCGCTTCACCCTGACCAATACCCATTGAAACCACCGTATTACCATTCCAACTATGGTTATATTTCTTGTCGAAATAATCAGCAGATGGGATACTACCTTTCAACTCATACGGCAAGTCGGTTTCATACTTCTGGGCAAAACCCATCGAATACATATAATCCAACCACGCCGTATAGGCTTCATTGATGTTTTTATATTTCTTTCTGTTAGACAGAATGTTATAATATGCTCTACAGAAGTAGGTATTGCAAGAACGTTGAATAGCCGTATAGATGTTCAAACCGCCGCAATTGTGGCAGTGAACCACGTGACTACCGATATGATAACCGCCGCCCGAACAAGAGTATACGGTGGATGGTGTGATAATATGTTCCTGCAAGGCAATCAAGCCATTGGCCAACTTGAAGGTTGATCCCGGAGGGTAGCTGGCCATCAAAGCACGGTTGAACAACGGCTTTTTAGGATCCTGCAACAAGGCACCATAGTTCTTCGGACGTGCCTTTCCTACCAACAAGTTCGGGTCATAGGTTGGTGACGAGATCAAACACAAGATCTCACCCGTCTTCGGTTCTATGGCCACAATACTGCCACGTTTGTTCTGCATCAACTCCTCGCCATAACGCTGCAACTTCATATCCAATGTACTCCAGATAGACGTTCCCGGTACGGCAACCACATCTTCCGATCCATTGTCGTAACTACCCATTTCTCGGTTGTGCACATCCACCAACACCACACGTTTACCTTTCACACCGCGCAATACCGATTCGTAGGCCTTCTCAATGCCACTCTTGCCAATGTAGTCGCCCAGCTGATAGTAACTGTCGTTCTCCATATCCTGCTCGTTCACCTCGCTCACATATCCCAAGATATGGGCTGCTATTGGGTTCGGATAGGATCTCAACGTTCTGTTTTGCACGAAAAATCCAGGGAATTCATACATTTTCTCCTGAAGATATCCATAGTCCTCCTTTGAGATCTGCTGCTCAAACAAAGAAGGCAGAATTTTCGAATGCTTGATAGCCTTTTCAATGCGTTTCTCCACCACCTCTTTCGTAATGTCTAATACACGACACAATTCGGCTGTATCGAATCGGCGTAATTCGTTAGGTACCACCATCAAGTCATAAGCAGCATCGTTGTACACCAACAACGAATCGTTACGATCGTAAATCAAACCACGGGCAGGGTGCTCCGTGATATAACGCAACGCATTTTTCTCCGCTTTGTCTTTATATGTCTTATTCAACACCTGCAAAGAGAACAATCGTATCATATACACTAAAACCAGAAGTCCCAGTGCAACCAATACTATGTAATATCGTTTACGCTCTTGCACGATGTTTTATTTTTGACGATTCACCAATTTCATTATCAAGCTCTTTAAGGCGTCCTTTTTCTCTTCTGGAGCATTTACCTTTGATAAGTCTTCCAAACTCTTATCCACGTATTCCAAAATCAACGCTTCGGTATTATCTTTAACCTTAACATCGTCGAAGATGGCACGAACCGTTTTATATTTCTCTTCAAAATTGGTCGTTGGCGTGGAAAACAGTTGTTGCAATTGCTGTTTCTGGGTAGGGCTTGCCATCTCCAATGCCTTCAAGTAAAGATACGTTTTCTTATTGTCGCGGATGTCGCCACCTATGCTTTTACCAAAGGTTGCCTCATCGCCATATACGTCCAACACATCGTCGGCCAACTGAAAACCAAGTCCTAAATGGATACCTAAGTCATATAAAGCCTGGCAACTTTGTGCATCTGCACCCACCAAAATGGCGCCCGACTTCAAACAACCTGCAAACATGACTGCCGTTTTCAAACGGATCATGTTCACATATTCGTCAATCGTGACATGTTCTTGGGTTTCAAAGTCCAAATCAAACTGTTGACCTTCACAAATCTCCAGAGAGGTATCTGAGAATACTTTTGCAATATTGATGATAATCTGATTGTCACAATTCAGTTTCAGCAGTTGTTGAAAGGCCATGATTGCCAGAGCGTCGCCCGACAAGATGGCGATATTGCTATTCCATTTCTTGTAAACGGTTTCCTTACCACGACGAATAGGCGCTTCATCCATAATATCATCGTGAATAAGCGTGAAATTGTGCAGCATTTCGAATGCCATTGCCACATATTGGGCCTGTTCTGGATCGCCATCAAACAACGCTGCGGCCATGTGCACCAACTGCGGACGCAATCGCTTTCCCGACTGCAATAGAATATAGGAAATCGGATCGTATAAGTTTGCAGGTTGCTTGCCTGCCATAACTGCTTGAAATTCTTGCTCTAACGTATTCAAAATAATCGTTTTTTAAAACTTGCAAAAGTAAAAAAAATTATGGCATGTTCACTTAGGTTTACTCCCCATCCATAGCCAAACGAAATCCCACAAACACATATTTATAGACCGCTGGCGCACAGTTTCGTGCTGTTACTTGGCATACGTCCCAGAAACTGGTCATGCATCCTCCACGATACACCTTAGTGTTATTGTATATTTCATTGAGCTGACTACCATAGCTTGTACTCAGTTCGTAGATTTCATACCCATCTTCGCACCATTCATAAACATTGCCTGACATATCGTATATTCCCAATTCATTCGGCTGTTTGGTGCCAACGGCATGAGGAACCTTACCCGAGTTTTTGCGATTCCAAGCCACCTCATCAATATTATCAGATCCACTGAAACGAAAATCATGGCCATATTTTCCACCACGGGCAGCGTACTCCCACTCTGCCTCGAAAAGCAGACGATATTTTTTTCCTGTCAGTTTATTAAGTTTAGCAATGAATTCTTTGGCTTCATACCATGTAACACGCGTTACAGGCAACTTGTCACCTATTATCTTGGAAGGATTCTTCCCACCCATCACAGCCATCCACAACTCCTGCGTAACCTCATATTTGGCCACATAATAGTCATTCAAAATCACACGATGAGCTGGAAGCGTATTGCGTTCACAATCTTGACGTTGTTCCCCGTAAGATCCCATCAAAAACTCACCACCTTCCACTTTCACCATCTCGATTTCTGGAATCTGTTGCGCTTTTATTGCTACCATAGAGAACAAAAAAAATGCTGCTAAGAGTAACTTGCTAAATGTTTTCATAATTAACATAATGTTTATTCAACACTAGAATATGCTTTTCTGCCTATTCACATTTCAATTAAATTAGACGATGCAAATATACAAGTTATTCCGTATGTTAAGTGAAAAAGCGGGAAAGTAGGAGAGGATTGTTCAATAAACGTCAAGGTCCATTTACAAAAAAAGTGGAGCAATCCATGATTACTCCACTTTGGTACCGAAGGCCGGGATCGAACCGGCACGAGTGTTACCTCATTGGTTTTTGAGACCAACGCGTCTACCTATTCCGCCACTTCGGCTTAGCGGGTGCAAAAATACACTTTTTTTCTTATTCTCAGCAAAAACTTGAATTATTATGTATTTACCAATAAATCAAGAGATTAAATTGCAACCGCCTCATATTTTTTTATTATTCAACGCCAAGCCAGCCTTTAATTGCATCTAAAGTCGCAGCTGGAACGTCCAATTTTAACTTTTTACGCATACCGCCTAAGTCATTCAACAACTTATTTGGATTGGCTGCCTTCAATTGATCAACCGTCATGAAGTTCAGCTTACGCAATGCCGGAATCCACGCAGCATCAATGCCCAAGGCGATGAAATCTTCATCCTTGCTGGTTTCCACCTTCTTTTCCGGTTTCATCTGTGGGAAAAGCAATACATCTTGGATGCTCTGTTCGCCCGTCATCATCATCACCAGACGGTCGATACCAATACCCATACCCGATGTTGGAGGCATACCATATTCCAATGCGCGTACGAAGTCCATATCGATGAACATAGCTTCATCATCACCCTTTTCGCTCAAGCGCAACTGTTCTTGGAAGCGACCCAGCTGATCGATAGGATCATTCAACTCACTGTAAGCGTTGGCGAGTTCCTTACCATTTACGAACAATTCGAAACGTTCGGTGAGGTTCGGATTGTTGCGGTGACGTTTGCACAACGGAGACATTTCGATAGGATAATCGGTTACAAAAGTCGGTTGGATAAGCTTATGCTCGCATTTTTCGCCAAAGATGGCGTCAATAAGCTTACCTTTACCCATTGTATCGTTGATTTCCACGCCTAATTTCTGGCAAGTTTCGCGCAATTGTTGTTCATCCATATCTGCCACATCGTAGCCGGTTTCCTCTTTGATAAGATCGCACATAGGAACACGGCGGAAAGGAGCCTTAAAGTCGATTTCGTTGCCCCAAACGTTCACCTTGGTGGTGTTGTGCAAGGTCATCGCGATGCGACTCAACATATTCTCTACAAAAGTCATCATCCAATTGTAGTCCTTGTAAGCCACATAGATTTCCATACAGGTGAACTCAGGGTTGTGAGTACGGTCCATACCTTCGTTGCGGAAGTTGCGGCTGAATTCGTAAACACCAGCATAACCACCTACGATGAGACGTTTCAAATATAATTCGTTTGCAATACGCAAATACAAGTCGATATCAAGCGCATTGTGGTGGGTAATGAAAGGACGTGCGGCAGCGCCACCCGGGATGCTTTGCAAAACAGGCGTATCCACCTCAAGATAACCCTGTTCGTTGAAATAGTTACGCATCGTATTGATGATGGTAGCTCTTTGTTCGAAGACCTTGCGTACCTGAGGGTTAACGATAAGGTCAACATAACGCATACGATAGCGTTGTTCTGGGTCTTGGAAAGCGTCGAACACTTGACCATCCTTTTCCTTCACGATAGGCAGCGGACGGAGGCTCTTGCTGAGCACGGTCAGGCTCTTAACGTGAATAGAAATCTCACCCATTTGGGTTATGAATACAAAACCCGTAACGCCCACGATGTCACCAATATCCAAAAGACGTTTGAAAACGGTATTGTACATCGTCTTATCCTCGCCTGGACAAATTTCATCACGTTTAATATACAATTGAATGCGTCCATTAGCATCTTGCAACTCTACGAAACTGGCAGCGCCCATAATACGGCGGCTCATAATACGGCCAGCAATACTTACATTTTGAAACAGGGTATTGTCATTGGGAAACTGAGTATGTATGTCGGATGAGGTTACATTCACCTCATACAAATCTGCAGGGTAAGGGTTGATACCTAATTTTTTCAGTTCATTCAACGAATTACGTCGAATAAGTTCTTGTTCGGATAATTCTGCCATCTTTATATTTTTTTAATTTATACACATTTTGGAAAGGTGCAAAGATACAAAAAAGGCGTTTAACACCGTCAAACGCCGAATACAAAAAAAGGCCGGAAGAATCCGACCTTTTCTTTAGTATTAGATGCTAAAATTATTTAACAACAACTTTAGTTGTGTGGTTGTTAACTCTGAGCATGTAAACGCCAGCCTTCATGTTAGAAACATTGATAGTAGTTGTACCAACAACGTTTTCGCTGTAAACTTTTTGACCAACGAGGTTGAACATTTCAACGAGAGCTTTTTCTTCGCTACCTGTGTTAACAGTGATGTTGTTTGTTGCAGGGTTAGGATAAACAGTGATGTTTTCTTTTTCCATATCTTCAACATTTACGATAGCGCAATCGTCGCAAGAAACCTTGATATACATGTACGGATAGTGCAATTCATTCCAGAATGAAGATGGAGTGTAGATTCTGTAGCTCCAGCTGTCAGGAGTAACGCCGATGTCGAATCTTGTGTCGCTGTCGATAGTACCACCTTGGTTCATGTTGTCATTGTCGATGAACTGGGTCCAACCATTTTGGTAAGGGCAGTAGTTAGAACGTGGGTCGCTGTAGATCCAAGCTGCGAAGTAAGAATGGTTCATAAGAGTATCATTCAAACCAACATCGTAACCTCTCTTATAAGCGTAAGCGATGTGTAAAACTTTGTTAGAAATGTTGTTCAAACCGATAGGGAATTCGAGAGCAGCTGAATAGTAAGAACCATCTTCAGTTGTTTCAGAAACATCATTAGCGGTCAAAGGGAATTTGTAAACGATAGCGTTTAATTGAACGCCAGTTGCTGGATCATAATCTACTGCATAGAAGTTGATGATAGGGTTAACATCAGCTGTTGACAAAGACATGAGTTGGTCTTCAGAAACAGTTGTCAAAACACCTACGATCATAGTATCAACAGAGTTAGCAGGAGTTTGGCTGCCACGGAAATAACCACCATGAATCATGATAGAGTCAAGGCTATAAGTGCTTGTGTTTGCCAAAGAGATAGCGCCTTCACCAAGTACGTCATCGTAGAATTGGTTTGAGAAATCATAAGTTTGACCCCAACCACATACGTTTGGATGCCAAGGATCACCATTTGATGGGAACATCAAACCATTGGTGTCCAATTGCAAAGGATATGATCTGAAATCGCCTTCCAGTCCCCAGTATTCTTCTACCAATGCTGGGTAGGTGAACCACATAGAACCTGCTTCATTCTTAGCAGCATTCATGTGCTTGTCAGTAACGATCATTTTTTTGCCATCAAATTGATGAGCCTGCTTTGGAGTCAAATTTTGAGCAAAGCAGAATGTTGCAACTAACATTAATGCAACAACAGCGTAAAATTTTTTCATTTGTTTGTGTTTTTAATTTATAAATTAATTATACGTTTCGCTAATAAGCGCGCAAAAATACACTTTTTTCCACACTTATCCAGTTTTTCCACGGTTTTTTTTGAGTTTATTTTTGTTAAAAAGTTTAAGTCTCAAAAAAATTATGATTCTTCAGAGAAATTATCAATCTCTTCACGTAAATTTTCTATGATAAAGTTCTGTCTTTCAACCGTATTCTTACCCATATAATACTCAATAACCGCATCAATATTGGCTTTTGGATCCAATACTACAGGCTCCAAACGGATTGATTTTCCAATGAAATTCTTGAATTCCTTCGGAGAAATTTCACCCAAACCTTTAAATCGTGTGATCTCAGGCTTGTTGCCCAACTTTTTGATAGCGGCCTGCTTTTCTTCTTCCGAATAGCAGTACATCGTCTTCTGCTTGTTACGCACACGGAACAATGGCGTCTGCAATACGAACACGTGGCCATTACGAACCACATCCGGGAACAACTGGATGAAAAAGGCCATCAACAACAAACGGATGTGCATGCCGTCCACATCGGCATCGGTGGCGATGATGATGTTGTTGTACCTCAGCCCTTCCAAACCCTCTTCCAAGTTCAAAGCAGCCTGCAATAAACTCAACTCCTTGTTCTCGTATATCGCACTCTTCGACTTGATAATGTTGGCCGGCTTACCCATCAAACTAAAGACCGCCTGCGTATTCGCATCTCGCGATTGCGTGATGGAACCAGATGCAGAGTCACCCTCCGTGATGAAGATCATCGTCTCCAATCCCCTCGGGTCATTGGTGTTGAAGTGATAACGGCAGTCACGCAACTTACTGTTGTTCAAGCTTACACGCTTCTGGATTTCCTTCGACTGCTTTTTTAACGCAGCAATGGCTGTACGTTCTTTTTCAGCCTCCTGGATCTTCTTCAGGATGATGTCAGCCGTCTCCTGATTCTTGTGCAGGTAGTTGTCCAACAATCGACCGATGATGTCATTCACGTAGTTACGGATGGTTTGACCACCTGGTGTCATATAGTCGGAACCCAACTTAGTTTTGGTTTGCGATTCAAAGATCGGCTGCTTCACGCGGATAGCCATAGTTGCCGCCACGGAGTTGCGCACGTCGCTGGGTTCAAAGTTCTTGTTGTAGAACTCTCTACACGTCTTCACAATGGCTTCACGCATAGCCTGTTGGTGCGTACCACCATGAGAGGTGTACTGGCTGTTGACAAAGGTGAAATAGTCCTCACCATATTTTCTGTTGGTATGAACCATCGCAAATTCAAAGTTTTCATCCTTCAAATAAATAGGCTCATACAACTTATTGTCGCCCGTTTCCTTATTCAAGAGGTCCAACAAACCATTCTTGGAATAGTATTTTTTCCCATTGAAATTGATGGTCAACCCTCTATTCAAATAGACATAGTTCCAAATGAGGTCGTCGATATATTCGGTGTACCAGTCGTAGTTTTCGAAGATGGTATCATCGGGGAGAAACGAGATCAGCGTACCGTTTTTTTCTTCCGAGTCTTCCAACGGATATTCCTTGACGACGCGACCGCAGGAGAACTCGGCTCTTTTGGTCTTTCCGTCGCGGAAACTCTGCACGGAGAATGACGTTGAGAGTGCGTTTACCGCTTTCACACCCACGCCGTTCATACCGATGGAGGCCTCGAAGGCGGTACCCTCGTTGAACTTACCACCCGTGTTCATCTTGGAAACACAGTCCACCACTTTATTCAAAGGGATACCGCGCCCGTAGTCGCGCACGGTAACCCTTTTTTCTTTAATCGTTACTTCAAACGTCTTGCCGTGTCCCTCCATAAATTCATCGATAGAGTTGTCGATGACCTCTTTAAGAAGGACATAGATACCGTCGTCGTGGGAGGAGCCATCGCCCAACTTGCCGATGTACATACCCGGACGGGTACGTATATGCTCATCCCAATTTAGGGTTATAATATTGTCATCTTTATATTCTGCCATATTTTCATGTTGTTTTTTTAAGAATAGAACCCTTTGATGGACAAAGGGTTCTACTCTTAAAATGCTATAGGGATAATCCTTAATTCTTACTGATGACCACTTGCAGCTTCACGTCTTCCAAATCCAATTCTGTAGCATTGTCCACCTTTTCAGCAATGGTCAATGAAGTACAGAGGGTTTCGTTGCAGATATAGCTTTCGAAGGCTTTTAATGCAGGTGTTACTGCAGCATTTTCCTCTACTGTAACCTGAATGTGATCCAACACTTCGAAGTTGTTTTCCTTACGATAGGTCTGGATTTGCTTAACAAACTCGCGAGCATAACCTTCGTTCTTCAACTCTTCGCTTACTTCGATATCCAAAGCTACGGTCAAGGCGTCTTGGTTAGCAACCACCCAACCAGGAATGTCTTGAGCTTGGATTTCAACGTCTTCAACGGAGATCTCTACCGGTTGTCCTTCGATTTCGAAACCGATAGTGCCGTCCTTTTCAAGTTGTGCGATGTCGGCCTGTGAGAAACCAGTGATTTGTGCAGCCACCAACTTCATAATCTTACCGTATTTTGGTCCCAACTTCTTGAAGTCCGGTTTGATACGCTTAACAAATACGCCGTCTTCATTACTTACGAATACCAATTCTTTCACATTGACTTCGTGCAGAATCAGATCTTGAACGAGGGAAATCTGCTGTTTGAAGCGTTCGTCCATAAACGGAATCATAATCTTAGCCAACGGCTGACGAACCTTCAAATTGGTCTTCTTTCTCAAAGAGAGAACCATAGAGCAGAATTGTTGTGCCAACTGCATTCTTTCTTCCAGATCCTTGTCGATCAACTCTTCGTGTACTTCCGGGTAGTTGGATAAGTGGATGGATTCGAAGTTCTCCTTGCCAGAGATGGTGTTCAAATCCAAGTAGAGTTTATCCATGAAGAATGGAGCGATTGGGGAAGCAATCTTTGCGATGGTTTCCATACAGGTGTACAAAGTCTGATAAGCAGAGATCTTGTCTTCCGTATATTCGCCTTTCCAGAAACGGCGGCGGCAAAGACGCACGTACCAGTTGCTGAGGTAAGCATCCACAAAGTCCTGGATGTCACGACCCACCTTCGTAGGTTCGTAGTCGATGTAATTTTCTTGGCAACGTTTTACCAAAGTATTCAATTCTGAGAGAATCCATCGGTCGATTTCCGGACGTTTTTCAAATGGGATGTCGGCTTCTTTGTAGGTGAAGCCATCAATGTTGGCATACATTGCAAAGAAGTTGTAGGTATTGTACAAGGTGCCGAAGAACTTGCGTTGTACCTCGCCGATACCAGCTTCGTCAAACTTGAGGTTGTCCCAAGGAGAAGCGTTGGTAATCATATACCAGCGGGTAGCATCCGGACCATATTTGCCCAAGATTTCGAATGGGTCAACGGCGTTGCCCAAACGTTTAGACATCTTGTTGCCGTTCTTATCCAGTACCAAACCATTGGAAACTACAGACTTATAGGCAACGCTGTCGAACAACATCGTAGCGATAGCGTGCAAGGTGAAGAACCAACCACGTGTTTGGTCAACGCCCTCGGCGATGAAATCGGCTGGGAAGTTCTTTTCGAAGAACTCTTTGTTTTCGAACGGATAGTGCAACTGGCTGTAAGGCATAGAGCCGGAGTCGAACCAAACGTCGATGAGATCGCTTTCGCGGGTCATCTTCTTGCCGCTTGGAGATACGAGGAAGATGTTGTCCACGTATGGTTTGTGCAAGTCGATGTTATTGTCATAGTTGGCTTGATCATAATCTCCAACCTTGAAGTTCTTATAAGGATTTTCGGTCATAAAGCCAGCAGCGATAGCCTTGTCGATTTCAGCCATCAACTGTTCGATAGAACCGATACAGATTTGCTCTTTCTTGTCCTCTGTGGTCCAAATTGGCAATGGAACGCCCCAGTAACGTGAGCGGGAGAGGTTCCAATCCACAAGGTTTTCAAGCCAGTTGCCGAAACGGCCGGAGCCAGTAGCGGCTGGTTTCCACTTGATGGTCTTGTTGAGTTCGATCATACGGTCGCGGTAAGCGGTGGTTTTGATGAACCAAGAATCCAACGGATAGTAGAGTACCGGTTTGTCGGTACGCCAGCAGTGTGGATAGTTGTGTGTATGTTTTTCAATCTTGAACACTTTGCGTTCTTGTTTGAGCCACAAGCAGATGAAGATATCCAGGCTTTCGTCGTGTTTCTCTTCCGGTTTTTCATAATCGGATTTCACATAACGACCCTCTACGGTCTTGTAGAGTTCCACATTTACGTGATTCTTTACAAACTCAGAATCCAAATCCTTCATCAGGAAGAATTTACCGGTCTTATCCACCATAGGAGCCACGCTGCCGTTGAGGTCGATGACGGTCATTGGCGGAATGCCAGCGTCGGTAGCCACCTTCTTATCATCGGCACCGAAAGTAGGAGCGATGTGAACGATACCCGTACCATCTTCGGTGGTTACATAGTCGCCAGGGATAACACGGAAGGCGCCATCTTCTGGGGTCATGTAAGGGATCAGCTGTTCGTACTCGATGCCCACAAGGTTAGCACCTACCTCTTCGCCCAAAATGCGGTAAGGGATGTTCTTGTCGCCTGGTTTGTAGTCTTCGAACGCCAACTCAGCCCATTCCGGTTTGAAATAGGTGTTCACCAGATTCTTAGCCATCACAATCTTCACTGGATCGCCAGAATATGGGTTGAAAGTTTCGATAAGGTTATAAACGATCTTTGGACCAACTGCCAATGCCGTGTTGGATGGCAAAGTCCAAGGAGTGGTTGTCCAAGCAAGGAAATAGAAGTTCTCTGGAACCTCAGTTAAGCCGAAAGGAAGAGCCACCTTTTGGTCTTTCTTAACTTTGAACTGACCCGTGCAAGTGGTATCTTTCACGTCGCGGTAGCAACCTGGAAGGTTCAACTCATGGGAACTAAGACCGGTACCAGCAGCGGGTGAATACGGTTGGATAGAGTAACCTTTGTAAAGAAGACCTTTTTTATAAAGTTCAGAGAGCAAATACCATACGGTTTCGATGTATTTGTTGTCGAAGGTGATGTACGGATGTTCGAGATCTACCCAGTAGCCCATCTTGCGGGTCACATCGTCCCATTTGTCCTTGAATTTCATCACTTCAGTACGGCAAGCCTTGTTGTAATCTTCAATAGAGATGGATTTGCCGATATCCTCTTTGGTAATGCCTAATGTTTTCTCAACACCGAGTTCAACTGGAAGTCCGTGGGTGTCCCAACCGCCCTTACGGCCTACATATTTGCCGGTGAGGGTTTGATAGCGGCAAACGATGTCCTTAATGGTACGAGCCATCACGTGGTGGATGCCCGGCATACCGTTAGCGGATGGAGGTCCTTCGAAGAAGACAAAACGTTCGTGTCCTTCACGGGTGGACAAACTTTTGGCGAAGACATCCTTGTCTTCCCAATATTTTCTGATTTCTTCCGCAATACCTGGAAGATTAAGTCCTTTGTACTCAGTATATTTCATTATATCGAAGATTTTATTTTTCCAAATTGCAAAGATACAAAAAACTTTGAGAATGAGAAAGTACGAATAGAGATGCTTTCAACCGTTATTGGTTGAAAAAGTGTTATCAGCCGCTGATACGGCGTAAGAATTATTCTAGCAACAGTAAAAATTCTTGTTGTTTGCGATTAAAAGCTGACGGCCTGCATGCAAAACGCCCCAAACAACCCGAATCCATTTTTAATGTTGCTGTAGGTATGCATGGGTTCCAACATCAAAAAGGACAATCCAGCAAAGTCATTTTCGTAAAGTGATTTTTCATACAGATAGCAACTCTTATCCAATAAAAGCAGATAATATTGTCCTTGAAAATCAAGGTCTTCGTAATCAGGTTCATCATAAAACTCTTCCAACAAGCCTCGCATCACCCGTCCGTCCTTCCCTTCATCTGAAAAGACGGAAATATACGATCCGTTTTCGTTTTCCAAACCTGGTGTAAACCAGTCTAACGCATAAGTGGTACTATCTTCTTCATAACTGTGGGTTATGTTATTATACGCGTAATGATGGCAGATCAAAATACGCTTAGTGGCCAACATATAAAAATTCTGTTCACCCGGAAAGTCGGTCCATTCAGCATAAAGGTCTTTGTGTGGTTCATTACACACCTCGCCCCAATGAACATCGCCTTGCGCATCCACAATATCAAAATGGAAATTCACGTTGCGAGTGTACGGCACTGTGCAGGAGGCACTCACATCAGGATACCCTTCATGCGAAGCACGTATGTAGTAAGTGCGTCCCTCTTCTATGGGAAATTCATCCTGCGTGAGCAGATATTGCTGCCGCACCTCGTCAAATTTTGCCATCGTCCAATGATGACCATCCGACGACAACTCTACAATGCCATCTTTTATGACATTAATATCAGCTACAGAATTACTTATCCCTCCTGAAGAATTACTCGAACTATATAAGACATCCGAAGTAGTCAATAGAATATAAGTGGAATCCAATTGCGGACACAACCTGCTATACAACACCAATTTGGGCTGTGCATCAATCTGGTTACCCAAATCAACTACATCTATACATCCTGTTAAAGAAAAGAGACTTGCTATAACCAATAACAAAAGTGTTTTATGTTTAATATTCATATTCCTATTGTAACAAAATTGCGTATTCTTTTTCATTCATCATATTTTTGTGAACAATGTCCAGACAGACTGCTACTCGTTGGTAATCAACCATATTTTAGAATTTAAAATGGTATGTAAAATTAGGAATAAGCGGGAAAATGGAAATCTGATAGACCACCTGCTTGGATGTATGAGTTTCATAATCATACTCTGTTCCTATGTTATAGAAAAACGGATTCTTGTGATTATAAAGATTGTAAATACTTACTTCAAAAATACTCTGCCCCTTATTCTTTTTATGCGGTTTGATAAATTGTACCGCTACATCCAAATGATGGAAAGGCTTCATTCGGATATTATTCTTTTCTCCATAATCTTCTATGTAAAAATAATAACCCGATAAATCGTTTACATCCTCAATAGGGACCTGCGTTTGAGTTAAGTAGTTGGACATAGATTGAGAAGGATACACCGACGTGGGCAAGGTAACTGCATTACCAGAAGCATAAACCCATGACAAAGAGAGGTTGAGCCAAGATTTTGGACTATACATCAGCACCAGGGAAATATCATGCCGACGGTCGTAGCGTGCAAAAAACGGCTTTCCAAAGTTCAACTCATCAAACTGCTGCTTCGTCCACGACAAGGTGTAACCCAACCAGCCTGTGAACTTACCAACATCCTTGCGCACCAAAAACTCCATCCCGTAAGACCAACCTTGACCACTGGTCACTTGGTTGCTCCACTGACTTTCAAAGTCATGAGCAGCAGGCGATTCATCCAACAGATTTTGCAATATATCCATAAAATAAGACGATCCCTCCTTATAAGCCAAGATGTTGTTCATCTTCTTGTAATACCCTTCTAATGAAAAAGAGAGTTGTGGTTTTTTCAAATCATAATGAATACCCAGAGCCACCTGCTGCGAACGCTGCGGCTTAACATGCTCTGTTGCAGGCACCCACAAGTCTGTAGGCAATCCTATTGTACTGGTACTCAACAATATCATATTTTGACTCATCATAGCATAGGAAGCTTTGATAGCCAGATTTGACAAGATATTGTAACTCATCGATAGTCGTGGCTCTGGCGAAAAATAGGTCTTGTTTGGTACAGAAAAACCCACTAAACGAATGCCCGGATTGATACGGAAACGGTTACGGATATTGACTTCATCTTCTACATAGAAAGCGTATTCCAAACCCTTCTCCTTTTCTATCCTCCGCATAGTGCTGGTATCTGCCTTTACTACATACGCATTGGGACGCGCCTCGTGGTAGGTAATTGCTACCCCTGACAACAACTTGTGAGAGGCATTGGGATTGAACGACACATCATACTTCAAGGTGTAATCGCGAATGCCAGAATTGAAATCAGAGTTGAACCTCGAGTTTTCCGTTTGGCCATCGTCATGGTATCTGTATTCATAATCCGAATAGGTATTCATTTTATAATCACTAAAAATAGCCGAAAGATTGGAGAATATTTTATTAGTAAATACATGATTCCATCGCGCAGTGGCTGTAGCATTCTGCCAAAATAAACCTACAGCGAATTTCTCCCGATCACCTTCGTCGCGCCAACTCTCAGTCAAATGGAACTTGTCGCGACCAAAATAGGTACTGACAAAAAGCCTATCTTTGGTACCAAAATTATAGTTGAATTTGCCATTCAAATCGAAAAAGTAGTAGCCAGCAGTACTTCCCTTAGTGGCAATTTTCATAATAGGCACTAAAAAGAGATCCAAATAGGTAGTGCGACCCGAAATCATAAACGAAGATTTATTCTTTACGATGGGGCCTTCCACCATCACGTTAGAGGAGATGAGACCCACCCCACCCTCCACATGGTAGGACTCTTTGTTGCCATCACGCATATTGATATCGATAACGGAGGACAACCGACCTCCATATCGGGCCGGAAAACCGCCTTTCACCAATTCCACCGATTTGATAGCATCGCCATTGAAAATGGAGAAAAATCCCAGCAGATGATTAGCATTGTAAATGGTGGCTTCATCCAATACGATGAGGTTCTGATCAGGTCCTCCACCACGCACATAAATGCCCGATGTTCCTTCCGAGGCCGATTGTACACCTGGCATCAGCAGAAGTGTTTTGAAAACATCCTTTTCTCCAAAAAGCATCGGCACATTCTTAATTTCTTTGGGCGACAACTTCAAAGTGCTCATCTGTACTTGCTCTGTATTACGCTTTTCTGCCGTAATATTCACGGTTTCCAACATCGTAATCTTCAACAACCGGGCGTCATACTCAACGTTCCCATTGGTTTTCAACCATAGCGTGTCGTTGGAGAATCCGAAACTTTTGAACACCACATACATAGAATCTCTATAAGGCAGCGTAATGGTGTAGAATCCATAAGTATTGGCAGTAACAGCAGCCTGCGATATGGGTTCATAAATCAGTGTCCCCGGCAATGTTTCCAAACTTCCCTGCTCATAAACGTAACCACTTATGGTAACTTTTTGACCAAATGAAACAAAAACAAGGATTGAAGATAAAAACAATAAGTATAGTTTTCTCATAAATAAAGGTATGATGATTGAACAACGCAATTTTGTTGTATTTATTACACTTAATGAGGAAATAAGCTATCCTTTCCCTCCTTCATTCATGTTTTCATTCAATGAATTATTGAAAAATTGAATTCCTCTATTCCCAAAAAAAGTTTTTTTTTATTTTTGCTGCAATAATCTGATTAACCTAGCAAATTGCATATAACTTTAATTCAGCTAATAAATCGACGATGAAAACAACTATTTCTGGTCTATTACTAGCAGGTAGCCTGCTACTGACATTCACATACCATACTGCCGCTAAAAATCCTCCAGGCACAGTTCGTGTCAAGTTTAACCATACCACGGTCTTTGTTGACAAAATGCCCATTACCAATTTGGACTGGCTTGAGTATCTATGGTATGCAAAGAACGTAGATTCGATTCCAGATGCTCAAATCCAAGTTTTTCTCCCTGACACCACTCGGTTTACCACCTACAACGATTTTGCTAAAGAAGCCGTTGCTAACAAAAAGGACTTCGTTTGTTGCATGTCCAACGAAAAGAAGATAGCATACGCCCAATGGAGAACAGAACGAGTGAATGCGTTATCACTTATTCGCCGCAAGCATCCCTCAAACATTGTATATGAGGTATTAACCATCGATGAACTCGATGAAATCTGTAAGCATAATAAGAAAATACAGCGCCTGTCCAATGAAGAACAATACATACGCTGTATCGTAAGGAAAGTCTCAAATCACTAACAATCGACTTAATCTGATTGAAAGTCAAACACAATGTGTTCAAAAAAAGAGGAACCGGTTTTGTCCGATTCCTCTTCTTTATTATTTGCAATCTGAGAAAATAATTCACAGACTGGTTATGCGTAAGCCACATTATTTGATGCCGAGTTTTTTCTTCATTTCTTTAGAAAGAGCATCTTTGTGAACAACGATGTTCATAGTTTTGTAACGAACGAATGCCTTTGAAGCATAGAACATGCCGTGATAGTCGCCATAGTCGCCCCAGCTGTTCTTAACCATGTAGTATTCGTTGCCAGTTTGGTCAGTTGCCTTACCGTAGATCAACATGCCGTGGTCGTCGGTAGTTTCCCAGTTGTCGTAAGCAGCTTGACGTTCTTCTTGGCTAACCCAGCGTTGTGGTGTTGGGTGTTTAGCAGCTTCGTCTTGGATTTCCTTAGCACTCATACCTGTCCAGTGAGCCATGTCGCTACCGATGATAGCAGCTGGTTTTGTTTCAGGAAGAACGCAGAAACCTTTGCGTACGCCCATGCGGAAACCTTGTTCGCTAACGTCAGAACCCCAAGCGATTGGGTAACCGGTTTCGATAGCGTGATCGAAGATATCCATAAATTCATCCAAAGGAACATTGTAGCATTGTGACCAACGCCAGTTGTCTTGGATTTCGAGAACGAATTTTTCGTAGAATGGGTGGTGTGTGTAAGAAGTGATGGATACATAGTCATCCGCATTCAAACCGAGAGATTCGTAGAAAGATTTCGGAGTGTATTGTTTGCCATTGTAGCTGAAGTTTTCAGGATTTTTTCCCAAATAGATTTCGTGAACAGCAGCAACTGCTTTTTGCCAAAGAACTTCGTTGCCGTTGGTTTGCAATTTCTTGTGGTCGCCAGTAGCGATAGCCTTTACCATAGCGTCTGTCAAAGCAGAAAGTTCGCTGTGATCAGAAAGGGTGTCACCATAAGCAGCGCCTGGACGCATTTCGCTTTCAGGAACCAAACCGAAGGTCTTCATACCGTAGATAACATCATAGAATGAACCACCTTGTGAGAAAGATACATCGCCGTGTGTACGAACAGCAGCCTTAGCACGGTCGTTGTAAGTGTTGGCAACGATATACATTTCAGAGAAATCGTATTCGCCTTTGCCCATACGAAGCAATTCAGCTTCAATGAAACCGAGACCAGAATAGCACCAGCAAGTACCGGCCTTATTTTGGTTCTTTACGGAAGTTACAGGGAGTTCTTTTACGTTTGTGAAGACATAGCCTTCATCTTCTTTAGCAGCGTCCTTATCCTGAGCAAAAGCAACGTTTACGCCCATTGCGAGGAGTGCTGTCAATGATAATAAGAATAACTTTTTCATTTTGTAATAGTATTAGTAATTTAATATTTCCAAAAATCGCGCAAAAATACAAAAGATAGAACAATTTCCAATTATATTTTTTTTAATTCTAGAAAATAGTCATTTTTGCTAACTTTTTTGCAGATTTTATTCTATTTGACGCATATTTGAACTAAAAAACTACATTTTGCTACAAAAAAATTCAATTTTCAACTTTCTGACGTTTAATGACACTGTTTTATCTCATATTGCGGCATTTTGTATTAAATTTATGTCATTTTTATGATTTTAATCATATCTAACTTATAATCATTATTTTATTAACTTTGCTACAAGTAAACAAATGACGTCAATTATGAAAGAGAAACAATTTTCATGTGCCATTTTCATTCAAGAACTGGAAACCCTTAATCGTTTAACTGATTTATTATCAAGATTTAAATCTATTAAGATTTGTGCAATTTTAAATAATACATTTGAAGCCATTGAAACGCTTTCACAAGATCGAATATCGATTCTTTTTATGAATACCAATGCAATGGAAAAAATGCAGTTTGTGCATCGACCACACTTCATTGTGGGTATTTGTAACAAAAAAGAGAGCAAACACTTAAAAAAATGGCTTGATTCTGGTTTTATTGACTTTATTTTCGATCCCATTCAAGAAAATGATTTCAACACCGTAATGAGCAAAATTCTAACCTTATGTCACTTTTATTCCTATAATTCAAAACAAGATAATATGATTGCTGAAGAAAATTTCAACTTGTATAATAAGAATTTCGATTCAGCTAACAAACAAAGGGAATCTATCATTGTACAAGGGAATAACAAAGCTGAAAAAATACGAATCTTTATCGATGAACTGTTATTTATCAAGTATATAGATGATAAAACACACTTGTTTTACAATGACGGTACAGAACAGATACTCAAAAAAAGACTTAAATATTTCAGCAATACTCTGCCTGAAGAGAAATTTCAAAGAATATCCAAAAGTGTTCTGGTTAATGTTGGTAAAATCAACAACATTAGCAAAAAATGGATTATACAAGTTGGCAATGAATATTTCACAGTTTCGAGAACCTTTCGAAAAATACTAAAATCTAAAATCAGTTCCTTGTAACGGAAAAGTGAGAATTGGGCGGTCTCTTAAAATTTGTTATTTTTGCAGCCCTGGTCTTGTAGTTCAATGGATAGAACGAAAGTTTCCTAAACTTTAAATTTGGGTTCGATTCCCAGCGAGACTACAAAAAAGAGATGAAGCGGTTTCATCTCTTTTTTTATTTTTTCAATAAATCAAATATTTCACTTTTTTATAATTTCAAAAAAATTAAATATTTTAAATATCTAATTTTATGAAAATATCTGGATTTTAATGATTATAACAATACATTTAGAATATTAAAAAATAAATATCACTATAACACACTGATAATCAAGTATTATTTTTATTATAAGCCCAATTTCAATAGATATTAGAAATCTTGAAGCAAATTATAAAAATATAATTATAGTTAATAATTAAGCTATAATTATATTAAAATATTGATTATTAATTATTTATACTTATCTTTGTTGTAGATAAATCATCAAAGCTGTTATATCCGCAGGATTTACACCACTAATACGAGAAGCTTGACCCAAATTGACTGGTTTTACCTTATTCAATTTTTCACGAGCTTCCTTAGCTATGCTGGTTAAACAATCATAATTAAAATCAGCAGCAATCTTTATATTGTCAAGTTGGGAGAACTTCTTTACCATCTCCTCTTCCTTCTCAATATAATTCTGATATTTGATCAATGTTTCAGCGTTTACAATTTGCTCTTCGTTAGCTTCAATTTCCGCCAAACGTTTTACCAGACGATGATCACAAGCAATAAGATTATGTATGGATATTTCCGGGCGAAGCAAAAGTTGAGATAACTTGATATTCTGTACAAGAAGAGCTGATTGTTTTTCAGCCAATACAGGATTGTAAATATTAAAATCGGTTAGTGTCTGTTTAAGATAATCTACAATCAAATTTTGCTTCTCATATTTTGAAGTAAAGAGGGAGAAGCGTGCATCATCTACAAGTCCAAGTTCTCTTCCGATTGGAGTTAAACGTGCATCTGCATTATCTTGACGAAGTAGTATTCGGTACTCAGCACGAGAAGTGAACATACGATATGGATCCTCCACACCTTTCGTTACAAGGTCATCGATTAAGACACCAATATAAGCCTGATCACGGCGGAGCACAAGTGGCTCTTTTTCCTGAAGGGCAAGGTGAGCATTGATACCTGCCATCAAACCCTGACATGCTGCTTCTTCATAACCAGTAGTTCCGTTTACCTGACCAGCTAAATAAAGATTAGGAATCAACTTGGATTCCAAAGAAAAGTTAAGTTGCGTTGGATCGAAGTAATCGTATTCAATAGCATAACCCGGACGGAAAACTTCTGCCTTTTCAAGACCAGGAATCAGATGAAGTGCCTCCAATTGTATATCCTCTGGTAAGGAAGAAGAAAATCCATTGAGGTAATATTCTATAGTATTATCACCTTCCGGTTCAAGGAAGAGTTGGTGACGATTTCTTTCTGAAAAACGAACAATCTTATCTTCAATGGATGGGCAGTAACGTGGACCCACACCTTGGATTCTACCCTGAAACATCGGGGATTTTTCAAATCCTTGGCGCAATACCTCGTGCACCTCATCATTGGTGTACGTAATCCAGCAACTATCCTGCTGAGCTAAACTAGAAGAAGAGACAAACGAAAAGTTAGCCGGATTCTCGTCGCCAGGTTGTTCAACCATTTTAGAGAAATCAACAGTTCGTCCATCTATTCGAACGGGAGTTCCCGTTTTCAGTTTTTGAGTATTGACTCCACGTTCCTTAAGTTGATCAGAGAGCAAATGAGAAGCACCCTCTCCTATTCTACCGCCTTCAAAGTTTACCTCACCAACATGTATTCGTCCATTAAGAAAAGTGCCATTAGTGAGAATAACCTTACGAGCGTATATTTGTTTTCCTAATTGGGTAATAACACCTACTACAGCATCGCCGTCGAACAGCAAACCTACAACAGTATCCTGTCGCATGTAAAGATTTTCAGTATGTTCAAGAACAGATCTCCAATAAAGAGAAAACTTCGTTTTGTCGCACTGGGCACGCGGACTCCACATAGCAGGTCCCTTTGATCGATTCAGCATCCTAAACTGAATCATTGAATGGTCGGTGACAATGCCAGAGAAACCACCTAATGCATCAATCTCGCGAACAATTTGTCCTTTCGCAATACCTCCCATTGCAGGGTTGCACGACATCTGAGCAACGAGGTTCATATTCATCGTAACAAGTAAAGTCTTGCTCCCCATACGAGCTGCTGCCACTGCGGCCTCGCATCCGGCGTGACCTGCACCTACTACAATAATATCAAACTGAAACTGCATTTTCCCGTGAAACGTATATTTGAATATCTTTATTATTAACTACTTATAGAAACATTTCGTGAAACAAGGCAATAGACTCATTTTCCATTTTCCTCATTATAGCTGCCTCCGATTCCGACTTATCCTTATATCCACATATATGTAATACCCCGTGAACAATTACACGGAGCATCTCTTCCTGAAAAGGTACATCAAATTTCAAAGCATTATCCTTTACCCTATCCAGACTAATCATAATGTTTCCCGAAACAACATCTCCTACCCTATTATCAAAAGTGATGATATCGGTAAGTGTATCGTGATTCAAAAAGTGAATATTATTTTTCAATAAATATTCATCATCACAAAAAAGATAATCAATATTTCCAGGGATAAGTTTTTCCTTGCGTATAACAGCCTTCAACCATTGCTTATGATCAATAGTTGGAGTAATAGGACAATCCGTAATAAACTCAAATTTTATCATAAACTGGATTTGATAAACTTACGAACTGAGGTAACATTGCCTGGTTCCGTTATTCTTACGAAATACAATCCATCCTCCAAAGAAGAAATATCTAAAGTGAAAACATTTACAGATCCTGGTTTTGAAATATACAACAATTGACCTTGCATATTGGTAACTTCAATAGAGGATTCGTCTGTAAAAGAATATTGGATTTGAATTGTATTATTAGCCGGATTTGGATAAACATTCAACGATGAAGACTCATAATCTTCAACAGATATTGTATTCGTATCAGCAATAAACATCCACTTATTAAGTGAATCGTATACCTGTGTAGTTACAACCTGGCGGATTGTGCTTGCTACACCTGCATCAACTGAACAATCGTCTGTAATGTTTGAAGGATTCTTTTGGAACAACAAAGAATAAAAACTACATGCGGCAGCATAAGAACCCGACAAGGAAGGATGACTATTATCGCTCTGATAAAGCTCAATATTTGGATAATTATCACGAATGGTATGCCATACTCTGCCCACTGGTGATACATAAGCATTGTTATCTTGAGCCATGATCATATAACGGGCATACAACAAACTATCCATTCCTTCGTATGTGCACAATGGTGGGTAATATTGACAATTTTGCTCATCACCATATTTTCTTCCCCAAGTCATATAAAACGCGATCTTAGCATTAGGATTATACTGACGAATCATATTGCATAATTCCTGAGCAAATGGATAGCATTCGTTCATAAACTGTGAAGGTGGGAAAGAAGGCAATTGGCTTTGCTCTTGCAAAACTACCCAATCCCATCCACCTTGTTGAATATACTGTGCAGCGCTGGTCACGTGCTGATTAAAAGTACAGCCTCCAGGTACGTGCGCATAATATGTAAGCGTATCACCTGCACTTAATGCTACTTTCTTAATCATCTGAGGCAAATCATTTACCGACGTATAACTATTGCCTATAAACAAAACATTATACTTCTGAGCAGAAACAGTAATACTGGATATCAAAATCATCAATAAGGTAAGATAATAACCTACCTTTGAACTTACTTTCTTATTCATAATATTCGTATGTGTATGTGAAATTACGTTATTTAATTTAGGTTTCACGAGAAAAGTGAATGTAAGAGATTTATTATCAGAATTATACTCCACATTATCGCAAAATTTACCTAATAAACCAAATTGCTCCTCATCGAATGGTATAACCCCCGAAAGCGTTTGATCTGAAACAGCATACTGAATGGATAAATCTTCACTGTTTATTTGGAAGTTAACCTCCAATAAAGGATCATTATCAACACCCTGGAGATAATCTGCTACCACCTGATTAGCCATTGATATAACACCAAAACTATTGTTCAGCTGATATTCTTCACATAAATCCTCTATGACTTGCAATGTCTGCTCATAGAATTTATCTTTGTGTAAATCGGAAAGAGGTATATTGATCATAGAATGATATTTTAGTCGATGTTATAAAAATATTGATTGGCCTTTTCTTTATAGTAGTAATTCAAATTTGCCGGAACAGAACGCAACATCTCGTTCTGATGCTTGCTCTCTATATCCATTTTCCACTCTTTAGGAGGATTGATATTAGGAACTTGCAAAGCTTCCGTTGACTTGCGTTCCTCTTCTTTCTCACGCTGCATATCTGCACGCTCACTTTGCAACAAACGTGTGGTAATAGACTGCTGACGCTGTATGGTTTGCTGTGTTAATGTTCTATTAACCAACTCTTTTTCTGTCTTTTTCATTTCTTCTATCAACTGCTCAATGGTTTTATCCCCTACCCCATTTTCCGACTTCACACCATTGTCGTATTCCTCCAACATCTTTCGAATAGCTTCCTGCTGAGCAGCCATCTTTGCAAACTGTTCGCTCATACTCTGCTGTTTGCCACTCTGACCCTGCTTGCCATCTTGCTCCATAGAGCGTTTTAAAGCCTCCATTTGGCGATTTAATTGCTGTTGAAGTTCTCTGGCTGATGTCTTCTTACTTTTGCCCTTTCCGCCCGGTTTACTGCAAGATCCATTACCCGATTTTTTACACTTCGACTTGCATTCACTCTTCTTCTTTTGCATCTCCTTCAAGGATTCTTGCAGCATCAATGCCAAATTGTTCATAGAAGTTAATACAAACTGCTCATTTTTAGCGGCCTGTGATAACTTTCTATCTTGTAAATCAGATTGTGACGACTTTAGATATTCTTGGATTTTAGTTACCTCTTTTTGAATGAATGGCTTTACAGCCATTTGTCGGCGAGCAAGATTGTTCAAAGAATCTTCAATCAACTTCATATCGTTCTTTACCTTGTTCTGCTTCACCATAATATCCGATACAAGCGCCGATTTAGCATTCGTCTTCTTTGATAAATCAAGAACCTCTTCCTGATTAAATGAAATCTTCACCAAATTATCTAAAATCTGACGCAAAGTTTCTATATCTTCAGAAACTTGTTCCAGCTCACTTTCATTGAAATCCTTATTCAACTGATCTGCCATCTGTTCCATATCATCAGCAGCTTTCTTCTGATTTTCAGATGACTTAGAACGGTTGTTCTTTTCGAGATTCTGACTACTTTGCTTCAACTGATTATTGATATCCTGCTGCAATTGATCATTATTTTGGAATTTTGCTGGCTCTTCCAACTGTTGATTCAACTGCTTAAGTTCTTGAATATCTTTCTTTATATCTTCAAATTTCTCTAAAATCTTATTTTGCTGTTGTTGAAGATAGTCCTTATTCACATTTCTGTCCAATGTCTTGTTGGCATTTTTCTCCAACTCCTCAGAAAGTTGATGCAGTTCCTTAACAGCCTCATTAACCATCTTTTCAACCTCCAGTTGCTTGTACAACTGCAACTGTTGATCTAAAGTCTTATTGATATCTTTCGTGTTATTTTTCAACTTCTGCATCTGTTGCTGAACCTGATCTTTGTTATTAAGATTGTTCATCATATTCTGCAGCTTTTGCAACATTTCCTTCATCTCGTCAGAAAGAACCTTGTCCATACGTTTTTGCAGTTCCTTCTGTTTCTGAATGATATCATTATCAATATCTTTATACTGATTTTCAAGCGCTTGCTTATTCTTTTCCTGTTGTTTGAGTTCATTGAGTTGCTGCTCCAACTTTTTATATTGATCCATCAACTGCTCCAGCTTCTTCTTATCCTGCCACGTCAAATCCTTCTCATTCAGCATCTGCTTTTGCAGTTTATCAATATCCTTCATCAGCTGACTCGACTCATCAATCAGTTTATTGAAATCTGACTTTGTCTGCTGCTGTGCCTTATCAATATCCTTGCTAATTTCATCCAAAGAACGAAGTTTAAATGAAGAAACATTGGATTTTGAAGACTTATGGCCATTCACACCATCATTATCAGATACTACGAAATAATAATCAATCTTCTCCCCTGGTTTCAAGTTGAAAGTAGAAGGATCAAAGTAAAAATAGAAATCTTGAATAGTAACATCTTTTTGGAAACTAATTGGTATAGATTTCTGTGATTCAATTAGTTTTCCATTTTCATCATATTTAGAGTAAACAAAATGAAGCGCTGAAAAACCATAATCATCCTTGATATTACCCTTGAAATAATATCTATCCTGATAATCAGAATCCTGCTGATTTTGAACGAATATTTCAGGATACATATCCTTGATCACGGTAATCTCATCCTTCAACGTATCTTTACTGGTGAAATATTGATTTTTGTTAAAGATATAGTAATCGAAACTATTTCTTGCAACTATATTAACTACAAAATTATCCTTTTCAGATGTGAAAACCTTCTTATCATCTCCAATTGCAAAAATCAAGTTATCAGAGTTTTTCGTATAGAAAGTCCACTTTATAGAAGTGCCTTCCGGAACTGTTGCATTACCAATATTTTCAATAACTTCATCCGGTTTGTTGAGATAAGATGGATAATGAAGGAGCATTTCAAAACCTAAGGTAACAGGTTTTGGCAATACATTCAACGTATAAATTACAGACTGAACTTCATCCGTTACAAATTGAAAATCAGTAGTTTTCTGAATATTTGAAAAAGTATAAGAAAATTCGGTATTAGAGATTTTATTACATCTGAAACTACGATTCTGAAACTTTATATACAACTCCTGTGGGGTTTCATCACCTTCCACTTTAACATTAACGGTAAAGTCGTCGTGTTGGAAGGCAGTAAGTTTATCATTGACAACTGCAAATGAATAAGGAGCTGGTTTTTCGTAAACCGTAGCATAGTGAACAATACGCTTAGTTGACTCAGTAAAGATTTCACCCTTTATAATAAAGATCAACAAGAATAGCGCAATAGGGATAAGTGCCCACCTGCCGAAACGGAATGTTTTCTTGATGGGAACCGCCTGTACAAAAGGAATGACCTTAAAAGAATCTATTTTTGAATCAATAGCAGCGGAGAGCAACTCATAACTTTTATAATCACCACGCTCCATCTGTTTTTGCAATTCAAACAGATTCAACAATTTATCATCAATTTGATCGAAATGCTTACCAATGATTTCTGCGATCTGGTTTTGGGTCAACTGTTTACCCAAACCAAATATTTTGCAAGCTGGAATGACAATATAAAAAATCAGGTTTCCAACGAAGAGTGCGATGAAACCATAAAACAATATTGATCTGACAACGGAGTTGGAATAGGAAAAATACTCGAATAAGGAGAAGACAATAAAAGCAGAAAGGACAATCAAAATGAAGAAAATGATGCCCCTGTACAGTTCGTTTTGATAATATTTTTTTACGAACTGCCTGATTTTATTGTTCAATATCTCACAATTCGAATGACTCATCCGATGGTTCAGTATTGTCTTTATTAGCTAAGTTAAAGAATGTATCCTTCTGATGTTTAAAATAATCAAACAATACCCTATTCTTTCCAAACATCTTTTTTACCAAATACCAACGTAAAATTGGAGAGTTGTATTTATTCAACTTTCCTCTTTTATGAATGATACTCAGCAGCTTCTTGCTTTTAGTATTGTTTGTTTTTTCATTTATCATATTCATCACATAGATCAACAAGTCGGTGAAATTGATGCCTATGGGACAAGCTTCTTTACAGTTACCACACAAAGTAGTTTTTTGGAAAATATCCTGCGAGTGACTTGCAGGATTGAGACAAGTGGATTTCACCAGTTCGATTGGAGAAACGCCACCTGCTACCTTAGCAACAGGACACACATCCATACATTTTCCGCACTTAATGCAGAACAACGCATCTCTCAGTCTGTTGTTTCTTAAAATAGGAGTAATGTTATTCTCGTACAAGATAACAGAAACATTAACTTGTTCGGTAGAATAACCTTTTGAATTAGAAGTTTGAAAATCATCCTGCACTACCCTATCAAAACTTTTAGAGAGGAATTTCAAATCTTTCGGTACGTTATTCTGGTTGACGCATTGTCTCAAATACAAAAATACGTCCAAATCTTCGTGGCTGGCAACAATTTGGTCAATATTCAGAACTACAACAAGGTTACTGATTTTATTGAAACAATGCTGAGATTTGCGGTCGATGAAAACCATCTCACCGGTGGAAGAAATAGCATAATCAGCATTAACAATCAATGTGTCAACATTTTGATGATGATTAATGATATCTTCCAGTGGGTAAGTATTTAAAATATTATCGCCCAAAGGCAAATCATTGAAATTGTCCAAATCCAATGTTGCCGTATTATAGGAACTTTGAGGCAGGCAGGCAGCAATCTCACCATATAGCGATTGTTCGTCCTGAGCCCAAGAAACCTTTACGCCATTTTTCTGTAGCGCTTCTTCTATTTTCAGCAAATGTTTTTCAAGATCATCGAACAGCTCATATCTTAGCATATAAGCTTTATCACGAAGTTCCTGAAAATCAATATTGTTAAGTTCTTGATCCATGATTATACCAAATTAATCTTCTCTACCCTTCTTTGGTGGCGTCCACCTTCGAATTCAGTAGCGAAGAAAGTTTCAAGGATTTCAAAAGCAGTTTCTTCAGGAATGAAACGAGCTGGCATCACCAAGATATTAGCATCATTATGTTGACGAATCAGCGCAGCAATATCTTTATTCCAGCACAAGCCAGCACGAATGCCAGCGTGTTTATTAGCTGTCATAGCCATACCGTTACCCGTTCCACAAATCAATACTCCGTATTGATTTGTGTCAAGAACATTTTGCGCCAACTTATGTGCAAATTCCGGATAATCAACACTTTGAGTAGAAAAAGCGCCGAAATCTTCAAATTCAAATTTGTCAGCAAATCTTTTTTTGAGGCTTTCTTTCAAGTCGAAACCAGCGTGATCGGATGCAATAAAAACTTTCATACCTATTTAACCATTTTAATAAGGCTGCAAAAATACAAAAAAGGATGAAAGATTAAAGTAAAGAAAGCGGAGTGTAAGCAGCTTGAATTTTTATCTTTCCTCTTCTTCAAAATTGATTTTAGAAAAACAGATTCCAAAGTCTTAAAAAAAATAAAGTTTTAAAAATTTTAAATGAATTTATATTATGGCTGTTGATAGGGTTGAAAAAAAATGAGGCATATATTTGGAAAAATGAGTTATTAAAAGTAATTAACAATTTTTGATAGTTTTCATAATGATTAAGTCACTTTGTTGCAGAAGGTTTGAATTAACCAAATTATTCTTCATATTTTTATCAGTTGATAACTTGTTATAAAAAAAATATCGTTTTTGTTAAAAAAGTATGTTCAAATTAGGTACTCAATTGTGGATAGAAACGGATAATAAAATCTTTCATTTTTATTCAACAATGTTGTTAAGATGTAACTGTAAATATTCTTAATAAATCTCATACTTTTCAACATTTAAATGTTTATAAACCTATAATTATTTGATTTTCACATCTATTTATTAAATATGGTAGAGTGAAAAAGTGATTTTTTTTTCAATAATAAATCGTGTATATCTTCGTAATAAACATTTGTTCGTTATACTATATTTATTATATATTTGCGGCTTATGAAAAAGTGGATATTCATATTAGGAATGGTTTTATCGGTAATGTTAGGCTATTCTCAGCAGAAGCAATACGTTGGAAGAGTGTTCGATGGCATCACTTTTCAACCTTTGTCAGGTGCCAGCGTATATAATGTGAATACCAAAAAGTTTGCTTTTACAGACAAGGATGGTAAGTTTTCGATTCCGTTATCGAAAAACGATACTTTGGTGATCTCAAAGTCGATATATCGCCAATTGGTGGTTGGAATCAACGACAAAATGTACTTAGGAGTAGAGGATTTCTTTTTGTATTACAAGGCAACAATGTTAAAAGAGGTTAATATCATTGCTATAAATCCGTCGTACGAAGGATTCAAGAAAGACATCGTTACATTAGAGTTGCCGGAATATTACAAAAGGGTAGAGGAAACCAAGTTGTCGGAGTTCCAGAAGGCGAATGCCACGTATGAACCCAATGGTAATTTGTTGTCGTTGGGTGGTCAGATGCTTTCATCACCTATAACATTTTTATACGACAAGTACAGTAGAAAATCGAAGATGAACCGTCTTTACAATGAGATGGTTGCCAATGAGGAGGAAACGGAACGTATTCAGGATAAGTATAATAGAGAGATTGTTCATAAAATTACCGGATTGGAAGGTGATGATTTGATTGATTTTATGATGTATTGTAGATTCAGTTATTATGATCTGGTTCGAATGGACGATGAGACTATCCGTTCCACCATCAAGGCCAAGTTCATTACGTATGAATACGACAGAATCATCAACGAGGAAAAGAAAGAAAAAGGCAGATAATATGAATGATTTTTTGAAAAAAAACTTCAACAAATATCATATCATAGGTGTGGTATTGGGTGTTTTACTTAGTGTGGTATACTGGGCTAAGTCGGGGAGATTTACAGATAATTTTTTGAAAAACAGTGTAATTTTGATGATAGTATGGGGAATATTGGTGGGATACATCACATTTGACCTGGTTTTCAATGCAAAGAACAGAAAGGATAAGGAGTAGGGGAGGTAAGCAGCGGAAAATAAGTTATCTTTGCGCCCTCAAAAGAAATTTTGAATTATTAACTAAATAAAATTACTATGACAGAAAAATTACAAACATTGAGAGACAATGCTGCCATTAGATGGATTGCATTGTTACTGTTGGCGTTGGCCATGTTCTGCTCCTACATTTTCATGGACATCCTTTCTCCTATTAAGGAGCTTATGGAATCAACCCGTGGTTGGGACTCTAAGGCTTTCGGTACTATGGAAGGCGCCGAAACGTTCTTGAACGTTTTCATCTTCTTCCTCATCTTTGCGGGTATCATTTTGGATAAAATGGGTGTTCGCTTCACTGCTATTCTTTCCGGTGTTGTAATGCTTGTGGGTGGTATTATTAAGTTTTATGCTGTATCAGAATACTTTATGGGTAGTTCTATTGAAGCATGGTTCAATACACACCTTAACTGGCATACTGGAATTGAGTTTATCGACAATGTATTACCATTCTACGAAGGCATGCCAGCATCTGCTAAGTTGGCTGCTATTGGTTTCATGATTTTCGGTTGCGGTACTGAAATGGGTGGTATCACCGTTTCCCGTGGTATCGTTAAATGGTTCAAGGGTCGCGAAACCGCTTTGGCTATGGGTTCAGAAATGGCTTTGGCTCGTTTGGGCGTGGCAACCTGTATGATCTTCTCACCGTTCTTCGCTAAATTGGGTGGTGAAGTTCACGTTGACAACTCCGTTAAATTTGGTGTAGTACTTCTTTGCGTTGCTTTGATGATGTTCATCATCTATTTCTTCATGGATAAGAAATTGGATGCACAAACTGGTGAAGCTGAAGAACAAGACGATCCATTCAAAATCAGCGACCTTGGCAAGATCCTTTCCAGCCTTGGTTTCTGGTTGGTTGCTCTCCTCTGCGTTCTCTATTATTCTGCTATTTTCCCATTCCAAAAATATGCTGTAAACATGTTGCAATGTAACCTTACCCTCGTTCCAGGTGAAGGTTTCTGGGCAAGTCCATCTGTTACCATCGTACAATATATTATTATGTTGTTGGTTGCTATCGGTGCTTTTGCAAGCAACTTCTCCAAGAATAAAGGTGCTAAGTTTGGCTTGATGGCTATGGCTGTTGTTGCCTTGATCGTTTACTGTTATATGGGTTACATGCGTGGTACTGCTGAAACTATTTTCGCTGTATTCCCACTTCTCGCTGTGGCTATCACTCCTATTTTGGGTAACTATGTTGACCACAAAGGTAAGGCTGCTTCTATGTTGATGATTGGTTCTATCCTTTTGGTTATTTGCCACTTGACTTTCGCTTTCATTCTTCCTTTGTGCAAGGGTAGTGCAGTTGGTGGTACGATCGTAGCATACGTAACCATTCTCGTTTTGGGTGCTTCCTTCTCATTGGTACCAGCTGCTTTGTGGCCATCCGTACCAAAGTTGGTAGATGAAAAAATCATCGGTTCTGCATACGCTTTGATTTTCTGGATTCAGAATATCGGTTTGTGGCTCTTCCCATTGTTGATTGGTAATGTATTGGAATCAACCAATGCTAACAACCCAGCAGTAATTGCAGCAAAAGAAGCTATCGAAGCTGGTCAAGAAGGTGTACTCGTACCTTACAATTATCAATGGCCGCTCGTAATGTTGGCTTGCTTGGGTATCGCTGCATTGTTGATCGGTATCTACCTCAAGGCTGTTGACAAGAAGAAAGGTCTTGGTTTGGAAGAACCTAACATTAAAGCTGAATAATTCATATTCACATAAACACAAAAGGCGGCCAATTGGTCGCCTTTTTTTATGTACTTTTGCATAAAACAAATAAGTAAATGAAAAAGACCACTGCTATAGTCATTATCAGCACCTTATCCGTATTGCTGTTGGGTTCGGTTGCGTATGCTATTACTCAAAAAATTCAAAATAGCGAGACATCGATGCCCAATTATTATGCCAATAAGATCACTTCACCTGTAATCCCAAGCAAAATGAACTTTGCGGGCGAAGACGTTCCGTTGGACGTATATTGGGTGCGCGAGGCATTGGATCGTGAGTTGGTAATCAATTGTTATCAACATTCTAAGACATTGAGAATATTCAAATTATCGGCACGTGTATTCCCTACTATCGAGCGTATTTTGAAAGAAGAGGGTGTACCTGAGGATTTCAAATATCTGGCTGTAGCGGAGAGTGGATTGGAAAATGTGACGTCGCCGGCTGCAGCGGGTGGTTACTGGCAGTTCATACCCGCCACCGCCAAGGCATACGGATTGGAAGTAACCGCTGATATTGACGAACGTTGCAATTTGGAAAAAGCAACCCGCGCCGCCTGTAAATATCTTAAAAAAGCTAAAAACCAGTTTGGCAGTTGGACCTTGGCTGCCGCTGCATATAATAGGGGAGAGGGTGGACTTAATGCCGCTATCACCGATCAAGGGGTGAACAACTATTGGGATTTGTGGCTTAATAGTGAAACTTCCCGCTATGTATTTCGCATCATGGCATTCAAGTTACTGTTCGAAAATCCACAGATGTACGGTGTAGAAATTTGTCCTGCTGAAATGTATCAACCTATTCCATGTAAGGATGTTAAAGTATCATCTTCTATAGATTTGAAAGTCTTTGCAAAGGAACACAATACTACCTATAGAGAGTTAAGAAATGTTAACCCTTGGATAAAGAACAGTAAGTTGACAGTTACAGCGGGAAAAACCTACACGTTGCAGGTACCTGTAAAACCAGGTGAAAGCTACCGCGAACTCTTTAAAAACCTAGAAAATCCATTTTTGAAAATAGGTGATTCTATACGAGTTGAGGGTAATTAAATTTTGTATCTTTGCCCCGTAGAAAAAATAAACAATAATAATTATATAAATCAATCAATCAATTAATTATGAAAGAAGTTCACAATTTTAATGCAGGACCTTGTGTCCTCCCAAAAGAAGCTGTTGAATCTACAATCAACGCAATTCGTAATTTCGATAACACTGGTATCGGTTTGATGGAAATTTCTCACCGTACTCCAGGTTGGGAACGCGTAATGGCAGAAACTCGTCAATTGTGGCGTGATCTCCTCAATATTCCTGACAATTACGAAGTACTTTTCCTCGGTGGTGGTGCAAGCACACAATTCTTCACAGTAGCTGCTAACTTGTTGAACAAGAAGGCTGCTTACCTTCAAACAGGTGTTTGGGCAAAGAAAGCTGCTAAAGAAGCTAAGACTTTCGGTGAAGTAGAAATCGTTGCTTCTTCAGAAGACAAAACTTACAACTACATTCCAAAGGGTTGGACCGTACCAGCTGACGCTGACTACTTCCACATCACAACCAACAACACCATTTACGGTACTGAAATCCGTGAAGATTTCACTGCTGAAAAATGTAACAACGTTATGCTCGTTGCTGATATGTCATCCGACATCATGAGCCGTCCAGTTGACGTAACCAAATACGGTTTGATCTACGGTGGTGCTCAAAAGAACGTTGGTCCTGCTGGTGTTACTTTCGTTATCGTACGCAAAGACATCCTCGGCAAGATTACAGATCGCGTTTATATGAACCCAATGCCAACAATGGTTGACTACCGCACACATGCTGCTGAAGAAGCTAAGAACATCTCTATGTTCAACACTCCTCCAGTACTTCCTATCTTCGTTATGCACGAAACATTGTTGTGGCTCAAGAACACAATCGGTGGCGTAGCTGAAATGGAAAAAATCAACCTCAAGAAATCTAACTTGTTGTATGATGAAATCGACCGCAACTCTATGTTCGTAGGTACTGTAGCTGACAAGGCTGACCGTTCTATCATGAACCACTGCTGGGTAATGGCTCCAGGTCACGAAGACAAACAAGATGCATTCATGGCATTCGCTAAAGAACGTGGTATGGTTGGTATCAAGGGTCACCGTTCAGTAGGTGGTTTCCGCGCTTCTCTGTACAATGCTTGTACAATCGAAGACGTAGAAGCTCTTGTTAAATGTATGCAAGATTTCGAAAAAGCAAACCAATAAAATAAATTTTGTGAATTGTGATCTGTGAATTGTGAACGGAACATATGAATCATAAAGATTTCAATGTTTGGAAGGAAAGTATGAAGTTGGTGAAGGATGTTTACCAGTTACTAACAGCTTTTCCGCAACACGAACAATATGGTTTATGTTCACAAATGAGAAGGGCTGCTGTTTCCATTCCATCAAATATTGCGGAAGGATGTGGCAGAAATAGCGATAAGGAGTTGATTCACTTTTGTCATATATCTCAAGGTTCGCTGGCCGAGTTGGAAACCCAACTATTGATAGCAGCTGATTTAAATTATATGGATTCAGAAAATGCTATATTCAACCAACTTATGAAGGTTGGAAAGTTAATATCTGGTTTCATCCATTATCTGCAAACAAAACCCGATGTACAAAACTAATCACTGGTCACAATTCACATTTCACAAAAAAGTAAAGAAATGAAAGTTTTAATCGCAACTGAAAAACCTTTCGCAAAAGTCGCTGTTGACGGCATTCGCGAAATCGTAGAAAAAGCAGGTTATGAACTCTGCTTGCTCGAAAAATATACAGACGTTAATGAATTGTACGCAGCTGTTGCTGATGTTGACGCTATGATCGTTCGTTCCGACAAAGTTACTGCTCAAGTTATCGACCACGCTAAGAATCTTAAGATTGTTGTTCGCGCTGGTGCTGGTTTCGACAATTTGGATTTGGAAGCTTGTACAGCTAACAACATCGTGGCTATGAACACTCCTGGCCAAAACTCTAACGCTGTTGCCGAATTGGTAATGGGTATGTTGGTTTACGGTGTTCGTAACTTCTACAACGGTAAATCAGGTTCTGAATTGATGGGCAAGAAATTAGGTTTGCTCGCATTCGGTAACGTAGGTCGCAACGTAGCTCGTATCGCTAAAGGTTTTGGTATGGATGTTTATGCATATGACGCATTCTGTCCTGCTGACGCTATCGAAGCTGCTGGCGTACACGCTGTTGACAGCCGCGACGCTCTCTTCGAAACATGTGATATCGTTTCTTTGCATATTCCTGCTACTGCAGAAACCAAGCAAAGTATCAACTACGATGTTGTTGGCAAGATGAGAAAAGGTGGTATCCTTATCAATACCGCTCGTAAGGAAGTCATCGACGAAGCTGGCTTGATCAAATTGATGGCTGAACGTACCGATTTGAAATACATCTCCGATATCGTTCCAGATGCTGACGCTGATTTCAAACAATTCGAAGGCCGCTACTTCGCTACCCCTAAGAAAATGGGTGCTCAAACAGAAGAAGCTAATGTAAACGCTGGTCTCGCTGCTGCTAACCAAATCGTAAACTTCTTCGTAAATGGCGATAAGAAGTTCCAGGTTAACAAATAGTAGATAAGTATCGCAAAACCTCTCTACGGCCTTTATGGCGCATAGAGAAAACAATAAAGAGGATGATCAATTGGTCATCCTCTTTTAGTATGCTAAGGTTTAAAAATTGCGCCTATTTGATGGCGCTTAAAAGATCTACTACCTCTTCAGGTTGCGTTTCGATAAAATCCGTATATACTTTAAGATTATAGTAGTATTTTTCAATCTCAATAGGCGTGTCAATCTTGTAATTGTTGACCATAAAAAGTTGTTTTAGGTTTCGCAAAGCTTGCGCTGCCTTGGCGTTGTGCAAGTTGTTGGCGATGTATCGAATGCTTTCGTCAAACAAGGGCATCTTGTCGGGAGAAGATTCAATGATGACAGTAGGCATACTGGATTTGGATGCCGGATTATCACTGTTAGATGGATCATAGCATAACGCCATGCCACCCACACATGTACATTGGCAAGGAGGTCCCATTTTTTTGCAAGAACTCAATCTACATTGTACTTGACAACAGGGAGTTACATTATCTTTGGAATCAAATAGTTCAGTAGAATTTGATGTATTTTCCGAACTACAAGAATAGAAAAACGTGAAAAGTCCTAAGAGAATAAGTGATAGTATTTGTTTCATAATGAATGATTTTAAACGGTATTTATTATTTGTAAGATTTAATTTTGGAGATTATTATCCAGTTTGTCCCTTACGTGCAATGGTTGAGCTTTATAAAACGCTGTGTAGATTCTGAAGTTTTTATAGTACTCTTCTAGCAATTCAGGGGTTGAAATATGGTAATTGTTATTCACAAATAGTTTTTTGATATTGGATAATGCCTCAGCAGCATTAGGATTTTTTAAATCATTGGCGATATATTGTATATGAGCGTCGTAAAGTGGTATCACATCGGCTGAAGTTGTGATAACAGACTTTTGGGTATCATAGTAGATGGAATCTTTATCCTTTGATTTAATTTGGCAGTAGGGAAGTCCTCCATAGCAAGAACATATAGAGCTATTTCTACAAAAGGATTGTAGTTCGCCTTTTGCACTGGACACTTCGCAGTCGGGAACATTACTTGGAAGATCGGCATAGGTGATTTCCTTAGTTTGTTTCTTGTTGCAAGAGCTTAAAGAGGGTAAAAGTAGGGCGATAAATAATAGGTATATAAATGTGTTTTTTTTCATAGTGCTAAAGTGATAATATAGATGTGCAAAGATAAAAAATATAGGAAAAAGAGGCCGATGATAAGATCGTTAATTTGCAACAGGCAGCGGGTCAGGGCAACCCGCTGCCACCATGCAAAATTTGATCATGATTATATATTGAAGGCGTCTTCGAATAGAAAAGTTCATACTGTTTGGTTTTGCTGGTAGCAAATTTAAGTAAAAGAAAAGTGCGAAAAATGGGTTGTCAAGATGGTAGGGTAAAATTATGCCGAAATGACCGAAATTATGCCGAAATGACCATATTTATGCCGAAATGACTGTAAAATTATGCCGAAATGACGGTAAAAAAGGGTGAAATTAAGGTCAAAATCCCAACTTTCCAGGGTCGGAAGGTCGGGATTTTGGAAGAAAATTTCTTATTTGAAAAATAAAACTGTGAATCCGGGAAACGCTTTATTGTTTATTTTTGCAAAAAAAATCAAAGTGACGAAAGAGAGAATATGGGTAGGCATAAGAACCGTGTTGCACATTCTTGGATGTGCACTTTTTATGTACGGCTTTACAAGAATAAACGTATGCCGTATTTACCCGTATAATTATCCGTATTTAGATTGGATTCTGGCGTGTTTTATACTATTGGTGGGATACTCGTTTTATTTCTTCTTTGTGAAGAAATTCTATACTACAGGATTCTTTGGGAAGTTTTGGTTGTATGTTTTTTTGGCCATTACTATCATGACCATAGTGGAGATTGTTTTATTGCTTCCTGATTTTAAAATTATGCAATCTTGCGATAGGTTTAGGTTCAAAACATACTTACTACAAAGCTTTTTTTTAGTTTATTTTAGAAATGCGGGCTTAGTAGGGTTATTGGTGATATTGCGAATGAATCATTACTATAGGGTGAACTATAAGGAAGAAAGGAAAACCAACATACAGGTGAATAGTACCTATAGCATTATTTCCAATAAAATGACGACTACGCTCAATGTGGATGAGATTGTGTATATACAGCATCAGAAGAACTATACTTATTTCTATATGTTGGATGGTCGGTCGTATTCGCAATACATTTCTTTGGTAAAGGTGGAGGAAGAAATGCCGGATGGAATCTTTGAGTATGCTAACCGCAATACGCTGATCAATATCCACCACCATTATTCTTACAAGAACGGAACGTTATATTTGAATGAAGGTGGAGCTGCAAACGATAGTTTGGAGGGTATAAGTATCTCGAAACATTATAAGAGTATGTTGATGGATAAAATCAATATGTAATTCATTCTTCATAGGAAGATGATAGCAAATTTTTTTTACCTTTGCATTTCAAAATAGATTAGAAATACCTATTGTTAATCAATAAGTTATTTCTTTAATAGAAAATAGAAACGGCCCCGTAGTTTAGCTGAATAGAACGTCAGATTCCGGTTCTGAAGGTCGTGGGTTTGAATCCCGCCGGGGTCACTAAATGTAATGTGTAGAGACGCACCAATGGTGCGTCTCTATTATACAATGATAAAAAATAGAAAATATGAAGATTGCAGTAAATACGCGATTGCTGTTGAAAGACAGGTTGGAAGGTATCGGGTGGTTTACATACGAAAGCCTTAAACGCATAGTCTGCAATCATCCGGAACATACATTCTATTTCATTTTCGACCGCAAGTATGATCCATCGTTCAAGTTTGCCGACAATGTAGTTCTGGTAGAGGTGTTTCCACCAGCGCGACACCACCCTTGGTTTCTCTATTTCTACTTTGAATTTGCTATTCCACGGGTGTTGAAGAAACTGAAGCCAGACCTTTTTCTATCTACCGATGGATGGGTGTCGTTACGTTCCAATATTCCTCAAGTAGATGTTATCCACGATCTTAACTTTGAACATAGCCGTGAGTTCCTTACACGCGGTTTTCAAAAGTACTATACTCATTTTTTCCCGAAGTTTGCCCGAAAGGCCTTGCGCATTGCTACGGTATCGTCATTTTCAAAGCAAGATATCCACAAGTTGTATGGCATTCCTGAGGAACGAATTGACGTGGTGTACAATGGTAGTAATGCGTTATTCCAACCATTGCCGCTGGAGGAGCAGCAAAAAGTGCGTGAGCAATATACTTCAGGAAATCCTTATTTTCTATTTGTGAGCGCCATACATAAACGTAAAAATCTTGCAAATATCCTTAGAGCATTCGATGACTTTAAAACTGCTACAAAATCAGAAGTTCGATTTGTGGTAGTGGGTGCCCGTGCAGGTATGCAGGGCGACATTGATGCCGTTTATCAACAAATGCGCCATTCGTCGGATGTCATTTTTACCGGTCGATTGAGTGCCAATGAGCTGTCGATGGTGTTAGCCTCGTCGATGGCCTTGGTGTATGCTTCTTTGTTTGAGGGGTTTGGAATACCTATTGTAGAAGCATTCAATGCAGAAACGGCGGTTATCACTTCTAACGTGACGTCAATGCCTGAAGTGGCAGGAGACGCTGCTTTGCTGGTGGACCCAAATGACGTGGGACAGATACAAGATGCTATGACAAGACTTGCCACTGATGAGGTTTTGCGTCAGTCGCTTATAGAGAAAGGTCGTTTGCAACGACAGAAATTCAGTTGGGATCTCACGGCTGAAAAACTTTGGAAATGTGTGGAAAAGAGTTTTCAAGATTTGAATATAAACCAGAAATACTAATACGATGAATATTGATAAATACTATGAAATCAAAAACAGCCTGCCAGCACAAACCAAGCTGATAGCTGTATCTAAAACCAAACCGGCAGAAGATATCCAGACCTTATACAATGAAGGGCAACGTGCCTTTGGTGAAAACAAGGCTCAAGAGATGAAGGCCAAGCATGAAGCTTTACCTAAGGATATTGAATGGCATTTTATCGGCCATCTGCAAACCAACAAAATCAAATACATCGCTCCTTATGTGACACTTATTCATAGTATCGACAGCGAGCCTTTATTGCAGGAAATCAATAAATATGCGGTTAAGAATGACCGTGTTATCTCTTGTCTTTTGCAGTTTCATGTGGCAGAAGAGGAGACCAAGTTCGGCTTCTCTTTGGAAGAGTGCGAGGCGATGTTGCAAGGAGAAGTGTTCCCTACATTGAAAAATGTTCAGATCTGTGGTGTGATGGGAATGGGTACCAACACCGATGATATGGAACAGGTACGCAACGAGTTTCGTCATCTCCATCAGATTTTTATCACCTTGAAAGAGAAATACTTTGCTGACGATCCTGCATTTAAGGAATTATCTATGGGCATGACCGACGACTATCCGATTGCTGTGGAAGAGGGTAGCACTTTAGTACGCGTGGGCAGCGCCATCTTTGGTGCCCGTCAATACAATATTCCTGTTAACGACTAATACCGGAAGTTATTATGAAGCCGAAATTATTTCTTATAGATGCTATGGGCTTGATTTTCAGAGCCTATTATGCTATGATTAAAAGTCCTCGTTTCACCTCCAAAGGCTTGAACACGTCGGCAGTGTTGGGGTTTACGAATATGTTCTACGACATTCTCAAGAACGAGAAACCTACGCACGTAGCGGTGGCCTTTGATACGGGGGCGCCAACATTTCGGCATGTGGACTTTCAGGATTACAAAGCTAACCGAGACGCAACGCCTGATGATATTATCACCTCGGTACCATATATTCATCGCGTACTGGATGCATTCGGCATTACCCAAATTGGCATCGACGGCTATGAGGCGGACGATGTGGTCGGCACTCTGGCCAAAAACGCTGAGATTGAAGGATATGACGTGTATATGGTTACATCGGACAAGGATTACGGACAACTGGTATCCGATAATATCAAAATGTTCAAGCCGGGCAAGTTTGGACAGCCGGCCGAAATATGGGGTCCGACTGAGGTGTGCGAAAAGTTTGGCATACAGCGACCAGAACAGGTTATCGACCTTTTGGGTTTGATGGGCGATTCCAGCGATAATATCCCGGGTGTTCCGGGAGTAGGTCCGGTAAGTGCCAAGAAATTGTTGGCTACCTACGATACTATTGAGAATATGTACGCATGTGACGTTAACCAAGATAAGGAAAAAATGCGTGCTAAATTGTTGGAAAACAAGGAACAAGCTTTGATGTCTAAACAGTTGGCCACTATTATGTTGGATGTGCCAGTGGATTGCGACTTTGATAAGATGGCCTATTCTGGTCCTAACCCTGCCAAGCTCAAAGAGATATTCGATGAGTTGGAGTTCAAGGCGTTGAAGCAACGCATTTTCACAGATTTATCGCTGAACCAGAAGCCGGTAAACGACCAACCTGATCTATTCTCACAATTGTCGGAAGACGCTGCCCCTGAGATGCCGGCCGATGAGGTGGATATTATGTTGCCTAAACAGGAGTCGTTACTATCCATCAGTGACCTTTCGGAAGATTATCTGTCCACGAACACTCCTCTGTTTTTCGAGTGGATTATGCAGGAAGGACGTATTGCGGGCTTCGCGTTTTCGCGAGATGAAGAGTTAGGCTATTATCATTTTGTGGAAAGCGAGCAGCGTCATTATCAACAACTTATACAATGGATTTTTACAGGGAATCATACGGTGGTAACCTATGATAGCAAGCCCACATATAAATACTTGAAGACCTTCAAGGTGGAGCCAACGGCGTCCATTTTCGATCTTCAGATTGCGCATTATCTTATCCAGCCGGAGAACAAGCACGATTTGGATAGGATAGCGTATAGTTACCTCAACTACAACCTCAAGGGGCAGTATGCCGACTTGCAGAAGGTGGCCTTAGAACGGGTAAGTTGCTATGTGAAACTCTATCCGATGTTGCAGAAGGAGATGGGTGACAATAATTTACAATCGTTGTTTGAAACGGTTGAGATGCCATTGGTATCGGTGCTTGCCGAGATGGAACGCAATGGTGTACGCGTGGACGTTCCTACCTTGCAGCAAAATTCAGAAACGATGAATGCGGAATTGAAGAAGTTGGAGCAACAGATTTACGACTATGCGGGCACACAATTCAACATTGGATCGCCTAAGCAGTTGGGGGAAATTCTGTTTGAAAGAATGCGCATCATTGAGAATGCCAAGTTAACGAAAAGTAAGCAGTATCAGACGGGTGAGGAGGTGTTGCTCAAGATGGCGCACAAGCATCCTATCGTGCCCCTGATTCTGGAATGGCGAAAGCTTTCCAAGTTGAAATCGACGTATATAGACGCACTTCCGCAACTTATAAACCCTAAAACGGGGAAGATACACTCCACGTTTACGCAGACGATCACCTCCACGGGACGATTGAGCTCGGTGAACCCGAACCTACAGAATATTCCAATTCGTACGGAGCGGGGTAGGGATATCCGTAAGGCGTTTGTAGCCTCTGACGATGAGCACGTTATCTTAGCCGCCGACTACTCGCAGATCGAGTTGCGCATTGTGGCCCACGTATGTGGCGACGAGCGGATGATAGAAACGTTCCGGAATGGTGAAGACATTCACGCTTCAATGGCAGCCCACATCTTTGGCGTTCCTTTGTCGGAGGTGACCAAAGATATGCGTCGCTCGGCTAAGACGGTAAACTTCGGTATCCTTTATGGCATTTCCGCCTTTGGGTTGGCCGATCGATTGCAGATTTCCAATGCTGATGCTCGTCAGTTGATCACCGACTATTATCGTAGTTTCCCGAAGATCACTGATTACCTGAATGAAACGTTAGAGTTTGCACGTGAAAACCTCTATGTGGAAACCCTGTTGGGTCGTCGCCGTTATATTCGTGATATCAATGCTCAGAATGGTATCTTGCGGAAGGCGGCAGAGCGAAATGCCATCAATGCGCCTATCCAAGGTACGGCCGCCGATCTTATCAAGATAGCTATGGTGAAGATACAGCAGCAGATAAACGAAATGCACTTGCAAAGTAAGATGATTTTGCAAGTGCATGACGAATTGGCCTTTGATGCCCGTAAAGACGAACTTGACGTCTTGAAACAGGTTGTTGTAGAAGCGATGAGTGGATCAATGCAACTATCTGTGCCTTTGGATGTTGATATCAACGAGGGCATCAGTTGGTTTGAGGCCCACTAAAATGGCAGGTCATCGGTAGTGTCGATAGGCTCAGCGGGAGCAGGCGCTACGGGTGTCTCTGGTACCGTGTTGTTGCTCACTTGATTAACGGTATTATTGTTGGAGCTTTCGTCTTTGTTTCCTAACATGGTAAAAGTTGAAGCTTCAATCTCGGTAATGTAATGCTTAATACCATTGTCGTCCCAGCTGCGCGTGCGCAATTTGCCTTCCAGGTAAATCTGTTTTCCTTTTTGCAGAAACTTCTCCGCAACTTCGGCTAAGTTACGCCAGCATACGATGTTGTGCCATTCGGTTAATTCTATTCTATTGCCATCTTTATCTTTGCGATATTCAGATGTTGCCATGGGGAATGATGCTCTTTTAGCACCTGTTTCAAAGGTCCTGATATCGGGATCCTTACCCAATCGACCTACTAAGATTACTTTGTTTATTCCAGACATAGTTATAAGTTTTAAATACGCTGCAAATATATAAAATTATTTTCAAAAATTAAATAAATAGTTAAAAATAATTTATTTTTTAAATCAATATTATTCTCACGGTTTATACAAAGATTCGGTCAACAGTTTTTGTGAGTCGGTCATTTCGAAGAGTTGTTGGAGAGTAGTTTCCGGATGTTCTTGCATATAGCTGTTAACAATATGCCAACCGATAAAGGCGCCGAGGCGACCGGGAGAGTTGTTACCGAAATTGCTGGTGAAAGGAGTTTTATCTATCAGTCGGCGAATGATTTCCTCATCTTTAGAGTACAGCATATTTTTTTCGATGAAGTGTTGCCACACTTGTTTTTCATATTGGGTAGCCCAATCGTATTTTTGATCGGCGTAGCCAATGATATCTTGAGGTTTCACATTGGGGAACATCACTTGAGTGAAGAAAAGTTTCTTGCCTTCTTCAATCATATAGTCGAGAGAAGTAATGGGTGTTTTATCGGGTAGATGTTTGTATACCATTCCTTTGGAAAAGCAGTCGAGGGCCAGGAACTTGCGGTCGCATTTTTCGGCAATGAATTTGGGCATACCAGCGAGACTATAGTATTTGAAATCCTTTCCGAGGTACATATCGATGCAAACGAAGAGGTCGTTACCATAGCCGAACACGGAAGGAATTTCGAAGTTCATGCCCGAAATCAAGGTATAGAGCTTTGGAACAGAAGCGTCGGGGAAATGGGAAAGATAGATCTTAAAAGCTTCATTCAGTGATTTCTGAACATCGCTCATATCATCATATTGGCTATCAACCTCTTTGAAAATGGCTTTCATAGTAGGATCGGAGAGGTAGCCTTTGAGCGACTGTATCATCTCCGGATTCTTCCAACTGTCTTTAGCGATGAGGTTTTCGGGGTATTTGCCGTATAGGGATTCCACGCCTTTCGATAATTGGTTGAGGTTGAGAGAAAAAAGATCCTTTTCGTAGCGATGAAATACGACATCTACATCTTTGATTTTCTCTTTTTGTTCTTTGGTAAGTTTAGGAGCGGCCACCTTTTTTGTTTTGTGGCAGCCGTTGCAGCCGATACAAAGGACTGCAATCACCAGTAATAATGGGAATATTCTCTTCATAAGACACAGATTAATGAGGTGGCAAAAGTACGTAAAATTATAAATAATATTCTTTAATATTTTTTGTACATTTGCCCGTTTATTTTTATTGCTGTAAAATAGGTGAAGAGTAATATTGTAACAAAATGATTATCAATTAAATAACAACTAAATTATTAACTAAATTCAAATCACATGAGAAAATTTGACTTTCTAAAATCGTTTACCCAAGGGGTAAAAGGTTTTGTGGCCATGCTGTTAGTAACAGTATTGGCAGTCGGAAATGTGTTTGCGGATGAGGTCACTTACGTATTTTCGCAAGGTGGCTTTACCAATGCACAGGACCTCGGTAGTGGTTCGATCAACGACGTGATCAGCTACACTACTGCTCAAAATTCGGCATCAGGTACGCCGAAGTATTACACAAGTGGAACGGCTGCTCGTTTCTACGGTGGTAATGGTAATGGTAACTCCATGACCTTGATTCCAGAAGCTGGTTATACAATTACCGGCTTGGAAATTACCGCTACATCCAGTTACGCTCCAGTTATCAACTACATTGTTGATGAAGGTGCTACGGCAACAGTTTCTGCTACCAGCAACGTTTACACTATCTCAGGTATTGATGCTGTAACCTCTTTGCAATTTATCAATGCAGCAACGGGTACAAGTCAATTGAGAATTACGCAAATTAAGGTTACCTACACTCAAGGTGCTGGTCCAGCTGTTGCAACGCCTACATTCTCTGTTGCTGCAGGCAGCTACTATGATGCTTTCACCGTATCATTGGCTACCAGAACCAATGGTGCAGCTATTTATTACACAACAGATGGTACAACTCCTACAACAGCTTCTGCACTTTATACAGAACCTATCGCTGTAAATGCAACGACTACCATCAATGCTATCGCTGTTAATGGCGAAAATATGAGCTCTGTAGCTACTGCTACTTACGCTTTCCCTGTTGAAGTAGCAAACATTGCTGCTTTCAAAGCTACTGCTCAATCTAATGTAGTTTATAAAATTACAGGTGATGTGACCTACGTTTTCCGTAACGGTCGCTATATGTTCGTACAAGACGCTACTGGCGGTCTTTTGATTTATGACTATGCTACACCTAATATCTCAACAACCTACACTGAAGGTGATGTTATCTCTGGTGGTATCTATGGTACAATTACCGTGTACAATGGTTTGACAGAAATGGTTCCTACCCGCAATACGGCTGCTGCAACCGCAAACAATGGAGCTATCGTTCCTACAGTAGTAACAGCTGCTAACTTGATTGAAAACTATGGTACGCTTGAATCTAAGTTGGTGAAGATCGTTGGTGCAACCTTTACCAGCAACACCGCTTTCTATCAAGCTGGTGATGATGATATGGCTATCTACAACCGTTTCAACACAGTTAACTCTACACGCAACGCAGGCGACGTAGCTGATGTTATTGGTTTTGCAAGCAAATACAACACCAATATTCAACTCTTCCCTCGCGACAACTACGATTTGATCCCTGCAGTTGTTAATCTTCCTTATACTGAAAACTTTGACGGAAGAACCAACTCTTGGACATTGAACAATGGTACAGCTACCAACAAATGGTACATTGGTCAAGCTCAAGGTTTCGACAATGCTAAATTGTTCATCTCTAACAATGGTTCAACCAACAAATACGAAAATGTTGCTTCTACTGCAACGGCTTCTGTTGATGTAAACATTCCTGCTGCTGGCGCTACTATTTCCTTTGACTACAGAGTTAATGGCGAAGCAAACAAGGATTATTTGAAAGTTGAACTCACCAATGGTGACAACACCCTTGAACTCGCTAAGTTGAGCGGTTCTAACGACTGGAGTGCTACTACCTACGACGTTGCTCCTGCATTTGCAGGTACATGCACACTTACCTTCACTTGGGTAAACGATGGTGCTACCGCTAACCAATTCCCTGCTGCTATCGATAATGTAACAATCTTGGCTGCTCCTTGCGCTCAACCTACCGCTTTGAATGCTACGGTTTCGGGTACAACTGCTAACGTTGCTTGGACTCCAGGTGCTGGTCAAACTGCTTGGATTTTCGAATACAAGTTGGCCGACAACCAAGAATGGTACACAATCAACACAACTACAGCATCTGTTATCTTGAACGACTTGCAAGGCAATAGCGTTTACGACATGCGCGTGAGAGCGAATTGCGGCGACAACCAAAGCCCATGGATTTATGGTACTTTCGCTGTTGAATGTCAAAGCTTAGTAACTTCTGTTGCTGACCAAATCGTTGGTACGGGTTCATCAAGCTCTTATTTTTCTCCGTTTAACAACTACTACAAGAATTCTTGGAATCAATGTATTTATACTGCTGACGAAGTAGGTTCAGCTGGTAATATTTATGCTATCGCTTGGAACTGTGTAAACGCCGCTTCTATGACCTTCACCGATGTGAAGATCTATATGGGTACTACAACACATAGTGCACACACCAGTACTTCTGACTGGGTTCCAGAAAGTGAACTTACTTTGGTTTATTCAGCTGATGCTCCTACAGTAGGTGCTTCTACAGGTTGGGAAAACTATAACTTGCAAACTCCTTTCTATTACAATGGTACAGATAATTTGGTTGTTGTAGTAGCAAAGAAAGCTGGTTCTTATAGCTCTACTCTGAAATATGCTTATACCGACAAAACAAACAGATGTTTGTACAGACAAAATGACGGTAGCACAGAATATGCATACCATCCGGGTAGCAACACAGGTACACTTGGTAGCTATCTTGCAAACATCAAATTGCACATGGATGCTTCTGTTTGTGGCGATGCTATTCAATGTCCTGCTCCTACAGATGTTGTCGTATCTAACGTAACGACCACAACTGCTGATGTTGCTTGGACTGCAGGTGCTGACGAAAATGCATGGGTTGTTGAATACAAGACTGCTGAAGAAACTGCTTGGAACATGGCTGATGCAACGGCAACCAACTATACTTTGACAAACCTCACTCCTAACGCTGATTATATGGTTCGCGTTAAGGCTGTTTGTGGCGACAACAACCAAAGCAACTTGGCAGTAGCTAATTTCACTACTATTGCTAACTGTGTTGTTCCTTCTAACATAGCAAGCCGCAACAACGCCAATAACACTATGGTTTATTGGACCGCTAACAACAACGAAACCGCTTGGACTTTCGAATACAAGTTGGCTGGCGAAACCGCTTGGAACACCATCGATGTGGCAAATGAACCTATCGTTACGCTTTCAAACCTTGACAATATGTCCGCTTACGACGTTCGCGTTAAGGCAAACTGCTCTGAAACCGAATCCAGTGATTGGGTTGCTTATCAGTTCACATCCGGTTGTGCTGCATACGAAATTCCTTACGAAGAAGGTTTCGAAACCAGCGAGCTGAACAGCGTTCCGGGTTGTTGGACTATGATCAACAATCACGCATACAATAGCAGTGTTTACCCAATGGCATACATTAATAACTCCACTTCTTATGTTCATTCTGGTAGCAAGTCTTTGTATCTCAGATCCAGCAATGCAGAACCTCTTTATGCTGTTATGCCATTGTTTAATGCTAACAACGTAACCGTTTCCTTCTATTATAGAAATGAAGGTACAAGTGCTTCTAACGGTACTTTGGTTTTGGGTACAATGACAGATCCTACGGATGCTTCTACCTTTACCGCTATTCGTACTCTTGACAGAGTTACAACCTTGACTCAGGTTTCTGAAAACATTTTGGGTCTGAATGGTCGTTACATCGCATTCAAATATGAAAACGGTACAGCTCAAAACTATTATCTCGGTATCGACGACATCAATGTTACTTTGATTTCAGAATGTGTTACTCCTACAAGTGTTGCTTCTGCAAACGTAACCACAACAACAGCTGATCTTACTTGGAATGCAGGTAATGAAGAACATGCTTGGCAAGTAGAATACGGTGTTGCTGGTTTTACACAAGGCACAGGCACTATCGTTAATGCCAATGCAACGGAATTCACCTTGACAGGCCTTGTTGCTAACACTACTTACGACGTTTATGTACGCGCTAAATGTGGCAACAACGACTATAGCGAATGGAGCAGTGCTTACACCTTCACTACTGTTGCTTGTGATGATGCTGACAAATGTACATTCACCATTAACATGGTTGATAGCTATGGTGATGGTTGGAATGGTGCTTCTCTCGATGTATTGGTTGACGGCGAACTCGTTGGCAACTATACCGTAGGTACATCTTCTAACACAGCTACTGTAGCCATTTGTGACAACCAAGCATTTTCATTGGCATGGCACAATGGTTCTTACGATGGCGAATGTTCCTATAGTGTAGTAAAAGATGGTGAAACCGTTTATTCAGGTGCTGGTGCACAATCGGGTACATTCTTCACTCAAAATGGTTGCCAAGTTGGTGGTGGTAGTGATGAACCAGATGATCCAACACCATCTGAATGTGCACAAGACCTTCCATATTATGAAGATTTCGAAAGCTATACTGCAAACACATCCTATTCTTCATTCAGCATGATGCCTGACTGCTGGGATATGATCTTCAACGGTACAAACCAAGGTTACAGACCACACGTTTACTCTGGTTCATCTTTCAATGCAACTGGTTCAAAATGTTTGGTATTCACAGCTGGTTCTGCTTCTTATGGTAGCAACGCTTACGCTATCCTTCCTCCATTCAATGGCAACTTGAACAATGCTCAAATGTCATTCAAATATAGAATGGAAAGTGCTTCTTCAGGTAAACTTTATGTTGGTTATTTAACCAATCCTACAGATGCAAGCACATTCGTACAATTGGCTAACCCAACCAACTACACTACAGGTACTGATTATGAAATGACGCTGACAGGTCACAACATTCCTGCAGGTGCAAGAATCGCCTTCTTGTGGTCATATTCTTCTTCTTACTGGTGCTGTACAATTGACAACATCTATGTTGAAGAAATTCCAACTTGTCCAAGACCTGCTGTTGCTGGTGTTACGGCTACTCAAACTACAGCTAATGTAACGGTTAGTCCAATTAGCAATGCAACATCTTACGAAGTTGTTTGTGTTCCTGCTGGTACCGATCCTGCAACGGCTACTCCTGTTGCTGTTGGTGCTAACAACGTTGCTGTTGTAACAGGTTTGCAACACTCATCCAATTATCTGGTTTACGCTCGTGCTATCTGTTCTGAAACCGACCAAAGCACATGGAGCAATGCTTATGCATTCCAAACCGAATGTGGTCCTGCTTCATTGCCATATACAGAAAACTTCGACGGTGTTGTTTCTACAACTACTATTTCTACATCTGTATTCCCTGCTTGTTGGTCAAGCTACTTCAGTGGTACTTCTACCTCTTATGGTAACAGCGTTTACGCATCTTCAACGTATGCTCGCAGTGGTGTAAACACCTTGAGATTGTACAACTATCAAACTACTTCAACTTCAGCTTCATACGGTACTGCTATCGCTATGCTTCCTGAAATTGAAGGCGACCTCGATGTTATGGGTATGACATTCTATGCTCGTCGTAGTTCTACATCTGCTACATACTCTGGTTTCTTCGATGTTGGTGTTGTAACAGATCCATCTGATCCAGAAGGTTCTTTCGTTCCAGTACAACAACATATGATTCCTGCAAATGATGTATATCAACAAATGACCGTTTCATTTGCTAACTACACTGGTGCTCCTGGTCGTATCGCCTTTAGAGCATTAAAAGATTATACAGAATCCAACACAACATCCAACTATGCATACGTTAACATTTACGTTGATGATATCACCGTTGAACAAGTTGTATTCAACAAAGATATCGAACTCGTTGATGTTGAACCTATCTATGATGCTTGTGACCTTAGCAATGCTCGTGTTAAAATCACCGTTAACAACCGCAACAGTTCAGGTTCTATCAGCAGTTTCACTGCAAGTTATAGCGTAAACGGTGGTGCTGCCGTAACCGAAACGGTTACTCCAGCTACTCCAATTGCTATGGGTGAAACCTACACCTATACCTTTGCACAAGCTCCTGCTTTGACAGAAGAAGTGAACAACATTGAAGTTGTGGTAAGCTATCCTGGTGATGGTAACGTAAACAACAATGTTATGACACTTGGTCCTATCCACTTGATCACTCCGCTGGATGTTCCTTACTTTGAAGATTTCTCTAACGTAGTTATGGGCCGTGATGGTTGGGGTTGTATCTCAAGCAACTACAACAATGTTAATTGGATTATCAACAATGGCACACCTACTTACACATTCAACGATACTATGGATGCAGGTTCTAGCATGCTCTCTCCATGTATCAACATCCCTGCTGGTCTCTATCAAATTTCTTACGATTACAATGCATTGGATGTATTGAATGAAAATCTCAACGTTTACATCGCTCCTGTTATCGAAGATCCTACCACTTGGGTATTGATTGGTCAACACAGCAACATCACGCACACTGCTGAAGCTACTACCGCTCGTTACAACTTCAACAACGAACAAGCTGGTGTTTACTACATCATCATTGAAGCAGCTTCAAGAATGGCGAATATGGGTATTACTTTCGACAACTTGAGCATTGCTAAATTGTACGATGTAAATATCACTACTGGCAACAATGGTACTGCTACACCAAACGGTAACGTTTACGTAGCAGAAGGCAATGATCTCAACATCACCGTTCTTCCTGACGCTGGTTATCACGTAGCAAGCATCACCGTAAATGGTGAAGAAGTTGCTGAAGAAGATGAAAACCAAGGTAATGCTTACAACTACACATTGGCTGAAGTAACAGCTAATACAAACGTAAACATCACATTTGCTCCTTCTTCTTACATTGTTGTTAAGACTGTTAACCCAGCTACTCCTTACGGTCACTTCGTACCTGCAACCAACGATGTTGTAGCTTACGGTCAATCCGACAATATTAAGGTAGTTGCTGATGCACACTATCATTTGTCACATCTCATGATCAGCAATGTAGAAAATGTTGCTGGTACTGATGTTATCGAAGACGTAGTTGCTAATGGCAATACATATAACTATACATTTAATGTATATACTAATAAATATGTAAACGCTATCTTCAGAATTGATACCGTAGGTATTCATTACAATGTACTTGCTGGTAACGGTGTTGTTGACATCTACACAGTAGATGGTAACACAACATATCCTGCAAACTTCACACATTATGTAGATTATGGTTCAAACTATGATGTAGTATTCACTCCAGCTCCTGGTTATCACGTTGCTAACGTAACATTGAATGGTGTTGCTCAGGGTGAAATCGCTGGTTGGAACTTCGTAAACCTCGATGGCGAACAATACTTCACCGTAGAATTCGAAAAGGATGTTTACACAATCACTACAACTGCATACGGCAATGGTACTGTATCTGCTGGCGAAACATTCGAATATGATCCAGAACATGAATATGTATTCGAAGCAACTCCAGCTGTTGGTCACCACATCGCAAGCCTTACACGCAACCAAGTTGCTGTAAACGTTGCCGCTCCAGAAGTTGGTTACACTGAAACCCTCACCAACATTTTGAGCAGCTACGACTATGTAGCAATCTTCGAACCTAACACCTATTTCATCACCGCTACTGCTGGCAACAATGGTGCTATCACTCCTGCTGCTGCAACTGGTTATGCATACGGTGAAAACGCTACATATACTATCACTGCTGACCTCGGTTATTACATCGCTTCTGTAACGGTTGATGGTGAAACCACCAACTACACACAAGCTGACAATATGACCACTACAACGGTTAACTTCAACAATATTACTGAAGCTCACACCATCTCTGCAACATTTGCAACTTATCAATACACTATTACTGTTAACGCTGCTACAAATGGTACTATCACTCCTGGTACTTCTACCTATGCTTATGGTACTACTCCAACCTTCAGCATCAACCCTGCTGCTGGTTACGGCGTTGCTGACGTAATGGTTGACGGCGAATCTGTTGGCGCTACAACCGCTTACACCTTCCCATCATTGACTGCAAATCACACTATCGAAGCTACATTCGCTCAATATCGTTACACGATTACCGCTACTGCTGGTAACAATGGTACGATTACTCCTGCTGGTGTTACCCCAATGATTGCTGGTGGCAACCAAGCTTACACCATCGCTCCTGCAACGGGCTACCACGTAGCTGACGTTTTCGTTGACGGTGCTTCTGTTGGCGCAGTTACTTCTTACAACTTCACCAACGTTAATGGCAACCACAGCATCTATGCTGAATTTGCTGCTAACGAATACACCGTTACTGTTAACCAACCTGCAAACGGTACCATCACTCCTGGTACAATGACTGTTGCTTACGGTGCAACTCCTACCTTCGTGATTACACCGAACACAGGATATGCTGTAACTGCTATCACTGGCGTTGCTAACATCAACAATGTTCCAAGCAACAATGGTGTTTATACTTACACTATGCCTGCTGTTACTGGCGATGTAACCTTGTCTGCAACAATGACCTTGAAGACCTTCACCATCACAGCTACTGCTGGTTCACACGGTACTGTAACTCCTGCTGGTGCTTCAACCGTTAACTATGGTGCAAACAAAACGTACACGATCACTCCTGCTGCTGGTTACGTAATCGACAATGTAACTGTTGACGGTATGACTGTTGGTGCTGTTTCTTCTTACATCTTCACCAATGTAGCTGCAAACCACACCATCAACGCTACCTTCAGAATGGAAGATTGCAACGTTCCTACGAACATGCAAACCATCAACATCGATCGTAACAGTGCTACTTTGGTATGGTATCACCCAACAGCTACTTCCTTCGAAATCCAATACAAGGCTCAAGATGACGCTACTTACACACTCGTAACCGTTAACAACGCTAACAGCTATGACTTGTCATTGTTGAATGCTGGTACGGCTTATGTATGGAAAGTTCGCGCTCTCTGCTCTGCTAACAACTACAGCGACTGGTCAAATGCCGTTTCATTCCGTACAGTGGATGAACCTGTAGTTCCTGGTGTTGGTATCGAAGATCACAACGCTGACGTTAATGTTTACGCTTCACACAACAACGTTTACATCGTAAACAACAACGGCGTTCAAATCAACAATGTTCAAATCTTTGACATCTATGGTAAACTCGTTTACAGCGGTAATGTAAACAGCACCACAGAGGTTATCTCTATGAATGTTGCTAACGGCAACTACGTAGTAAGATTGTCAACTGAACAAGGTATGTCTAATTACAAGGTATATTTGACCAAATAATTAAAACATACGTTCTTATAAACTTCAAGAGGGTGACGTTTTCGTCACCCTCTTTTTTGTTGCTTGGAGTTTGGGAAGAATAAAAAAATGGGTATCTTTGCCGCTCAAAATTTGCTAACAAGAAAAAAAATATAAATATGAAAGAAACTACAACAATGAGTTTGAACCCTTTGGTAAATTATTTGAAAAAAAGTCCAAAGGAATTTACGAAAGCAGATATGATGAAGTTCGTGGAAGAGAACGGCATCAGTATGATCAATTTCCACTATGTGGCTGGTGATGGCCGTATTAAAACTTTAGGCTTCATCCTTCATAGCCGTGAATATATGGATCAAATCTTGTCAAATGGTGAGCGTGTAGATGGTTCCAACATTTTCCCAGCATTTATCCACGCTGGTTCTTCCGACCTCTATGTCGTTCCTCGTTTCTCTACAGCATTTATCAATCCATTTGCTGAAATCCCAACGCTTTCTTTCCTTTGTTCTTATTTCAACAAGGATGGTAAGCCATTGGAAAATTCACCAGAGTATATCCTTCGTAAGGCTCACAAAGCATTCAATGATGTTACGGGTTTCAAATTCCAAGCCATGGGCGAATTGGAATACTACGTTATCGGTGATGCAGAAGAGTTCTACACCATTCCTGATCAACGTGGTTACCACGAGTCAGCTCCTTTCACCAAGTTTGAAAGCTTCCGTGCTGAATGTATGTACAACATCGCTCGCGCCGGTGGTAAGATCAAATACGGTCACTCTGAAGTAGGTAACTTCACCCAAGATGGTAAGATTTACGAACAAAACGAAATCGAATTCCTGGTTGACGACGTAGAAGATGCAGCTAACCAACTCGTATTGGCAAAATGGATCATCCGTAACTTGGCATATCAATATGGTTTGGATGTAACATTCGCTCCAAAGATCACTGCAGGTAAGGCTGGTAGCGGCTTGCATATCCACACTTGCATCGTAGATGAAAAAGGCAAAAACCAATATGTTACCCGCGGCAAGTTGAACGCTGTAGCTAAAACCGCTATTGCTGGTTATATGACCTGCGCAAGCTCACTGACCGCTTTCGGTAACACCAACCCAACCTCTTATTTCCGTTTGGTTCCTCATCAGGAAGCTCCTACATCCGTATGCTGGGGCGATCGCAACCGTTCCGTCCTCATCCGCGTGCCACTGGGCTGGACACACAAGAATGATATCGTGGCTGAGGTTAACCCACTGGAAAAACCGGTTAACAAAGACCGTTCACAAAAGCAAACGGTAGAATTCCGTTGTCCGGATGGTTCTGCCGACATCTATTTGTTGCTCGCAGGTTTGGTTTGCGCCGCTCGTCACGGCTTCGAAATGGAAGGCGCTTTGGACTATGCTAAAGAAACGTATGTTGACGTTGACATCCACCGTGCAGAAAACAAACAACTGGTTGAAAAGTTGGCTCAACTTCCTGCATCTTGCTGGGATTCTGCTGATGAATTGGCTCGCCATCGCGCCATTTTCGAAAACCATGGCGTTTTCAATCCGGAAATGATTGACGATATCGTAAAACAACTGAAATCCTATAATGACCAAAACATCCGCAAGGAGATTGAAAAAGATCCTTCTGTAATGGATCGTTTGGTTGCTGAACACTTCTATTGCGGCTAATCTATGAACACGACTGCAATAATTATCGCTGTTATCGTCCTCGCAGGCGTTATCGCTATCACGAAGATGCTTATCGGACGTAATCTGCAGGCCCAAGCCCTCGACAATGGTAAAACGGTTAAGGGCATCGTGTTGCCGTTGCGTTTGCAGGCTTACGAGCGTATGGCTTTGTACTTGGAACGCATTGAACCCACCCAGCTGGTGATGCGCGTGCATGCCAATGGATTGTCAGTACCTCAGGAACAAAACCTGTTGCTCACTGCTATCCGCTCCGAATTCGAACACAACTTATCACAGCAGATCTATATTTCCAACGAAGTGTGGAACGACATCTGCAATGCCAAGGATGATATCATTGATATCGTGAATGCTGTTGCAGAACAGATAGAAGATCCTATGGATGGACAATCATTTGCAGAAGCATTGCTTATCGCTGCGGCTCAAAAGCCGGTAGTTAATAAAGCTATGGCATCCTTGAAGGCTGACGTTCAGCGTCTCTTCTAATTCGATAGCCCATTGCACAAAACGAATACTTATGCCACGCAGTGGCTTTTTATAAATTTTAAAAACTAAAAAAAATTCTATGAACAACGCAAATTATGTCTTCAGAGAACCTCTGAACGAACCTGTTTACTCTTATGCACCAGGCACTCCAGAGAGAGCGCTTTTGCAAGCTGAATTAGATAAACAATACAACCAAGTAATTGAAATTTGTCCGATTATCGGCGGTAAGGAAATCAAGACAGGCGACATGGGTAAGGTGGTTATGCCAACCGAACATGCGCACGTTTTGGCTAATTACCACAAGGTTGGTGCCAAGGAGGTTCAGATGGCTATCGATGCTGCAATGGCTGCCAAGAAGGATTGGGAAGAGATGCCTTGGATACAAAGAGCTTCCATCATGATGAAGGCTGGCGAATTGTTGGCTACCAAGTACAGATACATCTTGAATGCCGCTTGTATGTTAGGTCAGGGTAAAAGCCCTATGCAAGCTGAAATCGACTGCCCTTGTGAAGCTATCGACTTTTTGCGTTTCAATACCTATTTCGCTTCTCAATTGTATGGTCAACAACCAATCTCCGACCACGCAACATTGAACCGCAATGAATACCGCGGCATGGAAGGCTTCGTTTATGCTATCACACCGTTCAACTTCACCTCTATTGCTTTGAACTTGAATGTGGCTCCTGCTTTGATGGGTAACGTTACCATCTGGAAACCATCCACCACCGCTATTTTGTCCAACTATTACTTGATGAAACTTTTGCAAGAAGCTGGCCTTCCTGATGGTGTCATCAACTTCTTGCCAGGTAGTGGCTCCGTTATCAGCGAGGTGGCTTTCAAATCGCCTCATTTGGCAGGTATCCACTTCACCGGTAGCACTTCTACCTTCAAGAGCTTCTGGAAATTGATTGGTCAGAATATCGACAACTACAACACCTATCCAAAGATCGTGGGTGAAACAGGTGGTAAGGACTTCATCTTCGCACACAAGTCCGCTCCTGCACGCGAACTCGCTGTAGCTATCCTTCGTGGTGCTTTTGAATACCAAGGACAGAAATGCTCTGCTGCTTCTCGCGCTTACGTTCCTGCTTCTATCTGGAATGAAACCCTCAGCCACATCAAAGAGATGATGATGACCGTTAAGATGGGTGATGTTCGCGACTTCTCCAACTTCGTAAATGCTGTTATCGATGAAAAATCCTTCGACAACATCGCTGGTTACATCGACCGCGCAAAGGCTTCTAACGACGCTGAAATCGCACTTGGCGGCCACTACGACAAGTCTGTGGGCTACTTCGTTGAACCAACCATCATCGTGGCTAAAACAACCGATTACGAATCTATCCGTGAAGAAATCTTCGGACCGGTTATCACCGTTTATGTATATGAAGATGACAAGTATGAAGAAACATTGCGCATTTGCGACACCACTTCTCCATACGCTTTAACAGGTTCTATCTTTGCACAAGACCGTTACGCTATCGAAGTTGCTGAACAAATGCTTCGTCATTCAGCAGGTAACTTCTACATCAACGACAAACCAACAGGCGCTGTTGTAGGTTGTCAACCATTCGGTGGCGCACGTGCTTCCGGTACCAACGACAAGGCTGGTAGTATGCTCAACCTCACCCGTTGGGTAAGCGCTCGTTGTATCAAGGAAACCTTCGTTCCTGCAACCGATTACGGTTATCCATTTTTGAAATAATTAGAATCATAATATGAAAAAGGGATACGTATGTGTCCCTTTTTTTGTTTTTGTATATGAAACAATTGAATTTTTCGGGGAAATTGATCTCCTTGGAGACGCCCAAAGTGATGGGTATTTTGAATGTCACCACCGACTCTTTTTTTGATGGTGGTAGTTATGTGACCGACAATGCTGCATTGGATCGGGTGGGGCAGATGTTGGACGAGGGTGCCGACATTATCGATATCGGGGCTATGTCAACCCGTCCGGGGGCGGACGAGCTTACCGATGAGGTGGAAACCGCCCGCATAGAGCACGCTGTACGATTGGTACACGAGGCCTACCCCAATGCGCCGATCTCCGTGGATACGTGGCGCGCGTCAGTGGCCAAGGTGGCCGTTGACTGCGGCGCTTCCATGATCAACGACATCTCCGGCGGCACCTTCGATGAGAAGCTTATCCCGCTGGTAGGACAAATGCAGGTGCCCTATTGCTTGATGCATACGACCGCAAAACCCGATAAAATGCAACAGTGTACCGACTATGAGGATATTCTGGCCGATATGCTGAAATTCTTTGGACGACAACTTGAAAAACTGCACCAGGCCTCGGTTCACGACATCGTGATCGACCCCGGTTTTGGCTTCGGCAAAACCACCGCACAAAACCACTTCATCCTTCATAACCTAGATGCCTTCAAGGTGTTTGACTTGCCATTGTTGATAGGGGTATCTCGAAAATCGATGATTTATAAAGTCTTGGGTTGCACTCCGCAAGAGTCGCTCAATGGCACTACGGTCATTAACACCATCGCATTGATGCAAGGAGCGCACATTTTGCGCGTACACGACGTGAAGGAGGCCGTGGAAGCGTGTCAACTGATGACTTGTCCCAGAGAATAAACGATATTATTGCTAATGCTTAGGAAGATGAAAAGACAACTACTTACGGTGGCGATGCTGTGTATGGGTTGGGTCTTGTGTGCGCAGGCACCTGCCAACTATTACAACAATGCCTACAACAAGCAGGGGCATGCCTTGCGTGTAGCGTTGCACCAAATTATCAAGAGTCATACCTCATTGTCGTATAGCGCGTTGTGGGACGCTTACTACACCACGGACGTGCGCCCCGACAATGGCAAGGTGTGGGATATCTACTCCGACAATCCCGGAGGTACTACGGCGTATTACTATACGCTTGGCAGCAACCAGTGTGGTAACTACAACTCCGAAGGCGACTGCTACAACCGCGAGCACTCGGTGCCCAAAAGTTGGTTTAACGATGCTTCGCCGATGTACACCGATCTTTTCCATCTATACCCTACAGATGGCTATGTGAATGGTCGCCGCGGCAACCTCCCCTTGGGGGAGGTGAGCGCCGCAACGTGGACCAGCACCAATAACTCGAAGCTGGGCAACTGCTCCACTTCGGGGTATTCCGGTACGGTGTTTGAACCGAATGATGCTTATAAGGGCGATTTGGCGCGCACTTACTTCTATATGGCCGTATGCTATATGGATAAGAACTTGGGCGCGGAAACACAATCAATGTTCACCGGTGGTGATCTCAAACCTTGGGCATTGGCAATGCTGCTGCGCTGGCACCACGATGATCCTGTTAGTCAAAAGGAAATCAACCGCAACAATGCCGTTTATGCCCTGCAAAACAATCGCAACCCGTTCATCGATTTTCCAGAATTGGTGGACAGAATCTTTGGCAGCGATACGATGAATGCCTTCAACCCGAATGGCGTGGAAGATTGGTCGATGGCTGACCATTGGATGCTTTTCCCGAACCCGGTTAACGATGTGGTTACGTTGCTGGCTCCTATGGAGTTGCAAGAAGTGGCTACCGTGCAGTTGTGGAGTATGACGGGCCAGCTCCTGCGTCAGGAGACGTGGAATATGGACGGCGAACGTTACACCCTCAATGTCTCTGACCTGCCGACGGGCGTTTACACGCTGTCGTGCCTTAGCGATAAAGGTCGCATAGTGAAAAAGTTTGTGAAGATGTAGCAGTACCAATAAAGCTGTATTTAATATGACCCAAGAAAATAAGGACTTATTAGTTAGTCTATTAGCAGAATACAAACAATATGATATATCGAATCAAATTGATTACGATAAGTTCTACTTGTATTCAATTATTACTCATAGTACAGCAATAGAAGGTAGTACTGTTACAGAATTAGAAGCACAATTGTTATTTGATGAAGGAATAACATCAAGTAATCGTACGATGTATGAGCAAATGATGAATTTGGATTTCAATCATTTGAAATTGAATATTGAGAATTATTTAAAGTCAGTGCATGAGGATGTCCAAAAGGATGTCCAAAAGAAACTATCAGATAGACAGTTGATTATATTGAATTTAATACGAATGAAAAATAATATAACCTTGGCGGGCATATCTGAAGAACTTGGTGTTTCAATAAAAACGGTCCAAAGAGAATTGAAAGAACTTCGTGAAAAGGGAATAGTTGAACGACAAGGTGGTAGAACTTACGGAACGTGGGTCATTACTGAATAATTTTGTAACTTTGCACCTCCTAAAATTAAAAATAATATAAAACATAAAAATATGAATCCTTTATTTGAACCTTCTGTTTATCAGAATCGTAGAGCAAAACTCACCCAATCTGTAGGTAATGGCATTGCCGTATTCTTGGGCAACCATGAAGCGCCCATGAACTATCCCGACAACACCTACAACTTCCGTCAGGATAGCGATTTTCTTTATTTCTTCGGTCTTTCCATCGCCGATATTGCTGCCGTTATCGACTTCGATGCCAATCGTTCCATCATCTTCGGCAACGATTTTGAAATCGATGACATCATCTGGATGGGCGACCAACCAACCATCGCCTCTTTGGCTGAAAAGGTGGGTGTAATCGAAACTATGCCGATGGCTAAGTTGGCCGACTACATCAAGGAGGCGCAAGACAAGGGTCGCAAGGTACACTTTACCCCGCAATACCGTGGCGACAACCAGATCTGGATGTCCAACCTGACGGGTATCAACGTGAACAACATCCGCGAGGCTGCCTCTCTGGAACTTATTAAGGGCATTGTGGCACTTCGTTCTACTAAAGAGCAATGCGAAATCGACGAGATGGACAAAGCGTGCGAAATCGGCGTTAAAATGCACACCGCAGTGATGCGTCGCTGTGTGGCTGGCGCTTCCGAACATGAACTCGCCGGCATGGCTGAAGGTATCGCCCTCTCTTACGGTAACGGCATCTCCTTCCCAGTAATTCTTTCCCAACATGGCGAAACCCTCCACAACCATCTGCATAACGGTATCCTCAAAGAAGGCAATATGCTGCTGATGGACGCCGGCGCCGAAGGTTTGATGAACTATTGTTCCGACTACACCCGTACCATGCCTGTAGGCGGACGCTTTACCACCAAACAACAGGAGATATACGAAATCGTGCTGAAAGCCAATATGGGCGCTATCGATGTGGCAAAACCGGGTATGTACAACAAGGAACTGCATCGCTACTCTTGCGAAATCATTGCCCAAGGACTCAAAGACCTCGGCTTGATGAAGGGTGATGTGAAGGAAGCCGTTGAGTTGGGCGCTCACGCCCTCTTTATGGTTCACGGCTTGGGCCACCAAATCGGTTTGGATGTTCACGATATGGAGGGTTTAGGACAAATCCACGTGGGCTACGACGAAACTGTTCGCCCAAGCAACATCTTCGGCTGGGCTTCCCTGCGTATGGCACGCGAACTGAAACCGGGTTTCGTAGTTTCCATTGAACCAGGCATCTACTTCATTCCTCATTTGATCGACATCTGGAGAAAAGAGAACAAGTTTGCCGACTTCATCAACTACGATGTAGTGGAGAAGTACAAAGACTTCGGTGGTATCCGTATCGAAGACGATCTGTTGATTACCGAAACAGGTCACCGCGTATTGGGTCCGCACTTGCCTAAGGGCGTGGACGAAATGGCCGAGATTATTGGAAAATAGTCAAAAACACAAACATAAACGAAGCCCGGATGCAGCGATGCGTTCGGGCTTTTTCAATTTAGGCAGTCAACGGTTAGCAATGAAAATAGTTTTCCATTGTCAATGGAAATATATTTCCATTATTAATGGAAATTAATTATGTAAAAAGAAAATATTTGTATCTTTGCATGTTGAAAAGAGGAGTTAAATATGATTACAAAATCTGATATACAAGATGTTATAGTTCAACAGATGAATATGATTTCGTCGGTGGAATCTTATCCGAGGGAACAACTGAAGGAAATAAAAATCCCATATCGGGGTTATGCCTATATCATTTCGGGCATCCGACGGTGTGGCAAAAGCACGCTGGTAGGGCAGCTCCTTCGCTTTGGGATGGACACATCCCTTTATGTGAAATTTGATACTCCTCGTTTGTATGGTTTTTCAATGGAGCATTTTCGTCTTTTGGATTCAATCATAGCTGAAAAAAAACCTCAGCACCTATTCTTCGACGAGATTCAAGTGGTGGAGGGATGGGAAGTATATGTGCTGGGCAAACTTGATGAGGGTTACAATGTGGTGGTTACGGGTAGTAATGCTACCATGCTTAGTAGAGAACTCGGAACGCGTCTTACAGGCAGACATATTGCTAAATCGTTATACCCATTCTCATATAACGAATATGTGGGATACCGCAATAAGGAGCATGGTGTTGACAGTCTTTGCGATTACCTTGCTGACGGGGGCTTTCCGGCATACCTCATTCATAGGGACGAGGAGGTGTTGGCGCAGCTGACCGAGGACGTACTCTATCGCGATATTATGGTTCGTTATGGTATCAAGGAGAGTATGCCTTTGAAAAAGTTGGCTTCATACCTCGCCAGCAACTGTGCACGTTTAACCAGTGCCAATAACCTGAAGGATATTATCGGAGTGAAATCCCCGCAAACGGTGTTGGACTATTTCTCGTACCTCAGTGATGCCTATCTTTTTCAGTTTGTAAGCAAGTTTAGCTACTCCTACAGGAGTCAGCAACTCAACCCCAAAAAGGTGTACTGTATTGACACGGGACTGCAGTCGGTGCTTACCACTTCCTTCTCGCAAGATGCGGGTCGCAGGTTGGAGAACATGGTATATCTCGAACTGTTACGTCGTGGAGGAGATATATATTATTATGCTGAGCGTAAAGGAGAGTGCGATTTCATAGTGAGCCGCAAGAACAAGGTGGACGAAGCCATGCAAGTATGCTTGGAGATGGATGATGAGAACCGAAGCCGTGAGGTGGGTGGTTTGCTATTGGCAATGGAGGCATTTGAACTACAGAAGGGTACTATACTTACCTTGAATCAGAAAGATACCCTGATTGAAAACGGTCGACAGATAGATCTCATTCCCGTTTGGCAGTGGTGTCGAGAGAAAAGCAGGATGCAGTAAGAGTTGCAGAGTGTAAGAGTGAATAATTTTTCCTATCTTTGCGGTGTCAAACTATCAAACAGAAAGAACCTAATGGTAACTCCCGACATAAGCATAGAAAAAATTCCCGATCGAAACGGAATGTTCCGGTTGGGCAAGAACCGATTCCTTGGATAGCACTTCTGCCGCAGAGCGTGCGCCGGCGGTGGAGGAAACAGAAGCCCTTGCAGGGAAATCTCATCTTTTTGCAGCGGACTACGAAATACCTGCTTTAAATGAAGAAGGTTCAATGTATTTTACTGATGATGAAGTGAATACGTTAAATTGTGCAATGAGTGTTGCTTTATATAGCACTGATTATTGGTCTTTTCTTGCAAAATAAAAGTATATGAAAAAATTGGTCATTTATAAAAACAATCACACAGCAGAAGATTTGTTGTGGGTGATATTAGATATCACCGCAATAATATTGGCGGTAAATACCCAACAGTATGTGATTTTCATCCCGATAATAGTGATTTTTACATTACCTATTATAAAAAGTGCAATATTGTGGATGAAATGGTTTAATTCATTTGCTGTTAAAGTTGAGAACTCGGTTTTGATCTTAAATCACAGCTTGTTTTATAAAAAACAAGCAATTTCGCTGGATAATATTCAAGAGGTAAATATAGATCATCAGTATCTTTTATTAAAAGAACCTGTTCGCATATCACTATTTAATTATTCTGTGAAGAAGGTAACATTTACCAATTTGTCGGATAACGAGAGAAAAGAAATTTTGCTTTTTTTGGATTCCTTATCCTAACTTCGCACCACATACACGAAAAAAGGGGATGCCGTCATCAGTATCCCCTTTTGTTAGGCAGTAAGCCAAAGGTGGTAAGCAGTAGGCTAAAGGCAGTAAGCTAAAGGCAGTAGGCTAAAGGCAGTAGGCAGTAAGCTAAATGCCAAAAGCTAAAAGCTAAATGCCAATGGCCAATGGTTAGGGTCAATGGTCTAATCTACTGCGCTTTGGCGATATTAATGATCACTTCGGTGGCTTTCACCATGGATTCCAGAGGCACGTATTCGTATTTGCCGTGGAAGTTGTGGCCGCCGGCGAAGATGTTCGGGCAGGGAAGACCACGGAAGGAGAGGTTTGCGCCGTCGGTGCCGCCACGGATGGGCTGTACCTTTGGCGTGATGCCGGCCTCTTTCATCGCCTTCATGGCGCGTTCCACCACGTAGAATACCGGTTCTACCATCTCACGCATGTTGTAGTATTGGTCTTTGATTTCGCAGGTGAGGCGGTTGTTGTACTTCACGTTCAGGAAGTCGGTGATCTGCTGCAATTGCTGTTTCTTGGCTTCAAACTTGGCACGGTCGTGGTCGCGGATGATGTAGTTGAGCTGGCTGTTCTCCACGCTGCCCTCCATGTGGACGAGCAAGAAGAAACCTTCGTAATCCTGGGTGAATTGCGGACGCTCGAACTCTGGCAGCATGCTGTTGAACTCCATGGCGATGAGTTGGGAGTTCACCATCTTGTTCTTGGCGTAGCCCGGGTGGATGTTGCGACCTTGTATCTTGATGCAGGCGCTGGCGGCATTGAAGTTCTCGTACTCCAGTTCGCCAATGGCACCACCGTCCATGGTGTAGCCGTAGTCGCAGCCAAACTTGGCGGTGTCGAAGTACTTCACGCCTTGGCCAATTTCCTCGTCGGGGGTGAAGGCCACCTTGATAGGACCGTGTTTGATTTCCGGGTGTTGGATGAGGTATTCCATGGCGCACACGATTTCGGCCACGCCGGCTTTGTCGTCGGCGCCGAGCAGCGTTTTGCCATCGGTGGTCAGGAGGGTCTGCCCTTTATAGTCGGCCAACTCTGGAAAGTCGGCGAGCGTGAGGGCGGTGTTGCTCTCGGCGTCGAGCAGGATGTCGTTGCCGTCGTAGTTCTCGATGATGCGCGGAGCGGCAATGCCGGGCATGTCGGGAGCGGTGTCCATGTGGGCGATAAACCCGATTACTGGGGCGGTTTCACCATTGTTGGCAGGCAGCAATGCAGACACATATCCGTACTCATCTTTCGAAACTTCTTCCATTCCGATGGCTTTTAACTCCTCAACCATCACGTCGGCGAAGTCCATAAGGGCCTGTGTGGAAGGGTAGGAGGTGGAATTTTCATCCGACGTAGTAGCGTAGGAGATGTACTTTGAAAATCGTTGTAAAAGATTGTTTTTCATTATTTTATGTTTAAATTTATTGTTTAACTTGACTCGAAAATCCCTTTCAAAAGGAGATGCAAAGATAACATTTTCAAAAAAAATTTCAAAATGTTTGGTGGTATTAAATTTTTTTCTATTTTTGCGACCTCAAAACTGAGACGGTGCTGTAGCTCAGTTGGTAGAGCAACGGACTGAAAATCCGTGTGTCGCTGGTTCAATTCCCGCCAGCACCACCAAACGCCTCGAAGCAATTCGAGGCGTTTTTGTTTCCTGTAAAATTTGTATATTTGCTCACTGATTTCCGTTAGCTTTTGGTTAATGGACTTCCCAAAGCTAAGGTGTCGATAAGAAAAATGAGAATAGAAGTCCCTTTATCGTTTTATGGCAAGAGATATAAGGCTGAAGAGATTTCTTGGGACTTTGGTGCTTAGTGTGCTGGGAATATGTGCGGCCTTCGGAATCACCCGTCGCCCGCCTTACAATGTCTTTGTTGCTGGCATTGTTCAAGATACAAGCGTGTACGTTTCTAATAAAAGTATCCTTAACTATGACTGGATGGTATTCGAGTGGAATATGAAGAATAAAGATTCTCTATCTGTAGAAAAGGCACGATACTATCAGGTTGATTCTACAATGTGGAAGCAATATTATTTTTTGGAATCTACTCTGCCTGTAACGCCTGAATGGAAAGAGATTCAAAATTCTTCTGTAATAGGTTTTAATGTCCAACAGTTGAATTCTTATATCCGTTTTCTTAACCAGAGTTTCGTTAATGATCCCAACAATAAGAAGCATCTGCGGATAGTGGCTGAGATGATGTCGGAAGCGGACTACCGTTGTTATGCGGAAAATAAGCATTTTGTGCCTTCTTCATTTCCAGAATTAACGCGTGAAGGTTCGTTTTTCGAAAATGGAGAAATTGTTCCTTTCAGAGAAAATGTTCCTTTTACAGCACGACTTATATATAAAGTGACTCAGCCATAACGAATGTTTCTTCCCTTTTTCGTATCTTTGCCATCTTGAAAAAAATCGAAAAAAATGAAGAAATATAGATTTATTGCTTTGATTATCTGTTTGTTAGCTGCATCATCAATTTTTGCACAAAACAAGAATTATCAGAATTGCAAGGTCAAGATGGACCAGCTGATCAATGCTATCAACCAACTGTATGTGGACACGATAGATTTTGATCCGATGGTGGATAAGGCGATCAATGCGATGCTGAAGGAGCTGGATCCACACACGGCCTATATTGCTAAGAAAGATGTTCAAGCGATGAATGAGCCTCTGCAAGGCTCTTTTGATGGCATCGGTGTTACTTTCCAATTGATAAAGGATACCATCAACGTGATGGAAGTCATCATCGATGGCCCTTCCGAAAAGGTGGGGCTGTTGGCAGGCGACAAGATTATCAAGGTGGACGATACGCTGGCCGTGGGCGACAAGATTACCAACGACTGGGTGCGCAAACATCTTCGTGGTACAAAGGGCTCTAAGGTAAAAGTGACCGTAAAACGGGGTCGCAGCAACAAGCTCATCGACTTTGTCATCACCCGCGGCGCCATCCCTATGCACAGCATCAATGTCTATTTTATGGCAGATGAAACAACGGGTTATGTGAAACTTGAACGTTTCGCTGCCACTTCTACCCAAGAACTGACCACTGCGCTCAAAGCTTTGAAGAAAAAAGGTATGCAAGATCTTATCCTCGACCTTCGCGGCAATGGCGGTGGCTACCTCAATGTAGCATTCGAAATCTGCGATCAGTTTATCGACGGCAAGAAAATGATTGTTTATACCGACAACTTCCGTAAGACGGGTGAGAAATACTACTCTTCTGCTACAGGCCTGTTTGAAGAGGGTAAGTTGATTGTGTTGGTGGACGAAAATTCCGCTTCGGCATCCGAAATCACCTCCGGCTGTATCCAAGATTGGGATCGTGGTTTGGTTATTGGCCGTCGTACTTTTGGTAAGGGTTTGGTACAGAAACCATTGAATCTCTACGATCAATCACAGGTTCGTCTTACAATCTCTCATTACTACACCCCAACGGGTCGTTGCATCCAGAAACCGTATAACGATGGTCTGGACGCCTACTACAAGGACTTGCAAACCCGCGCCAACAATGGCGAATATTATACGGCTGACAAAATCAAATTTCCGGATTCATTGAAATTCAAAACACCTCACGGACGTGTGGTTTATGGCGGTGGTGGAATTATGCCTGATATCTTCATTCCATTGGATACAACAAAGTATTCTACCCTCTACAACGAGATCGTTCGCAAGGGTATCTTTGGCAGCTTCGTGGTGGATTATCTGGAGAACAACCGCGAGAGCTTGAAAAGCCAATATGCCACCTTCGAGGATTTCCAGAAAAACTATAAGATCTCGGATGAATTCTACAATGAATTTATGCAATATGCTAAAAAAGAGGGCGTTAGTGATAGTGCTTCTTTCACATTCAGCAACTATGCAGAAGCTTTCTTGAAGACGAACAAAGCGAAGTTAGACTCTTTGTTCACTTCCGCTCGTGCCTTGGATATGCAGACCTTGGATACGATGTTCAACAATTATGTACAGAAGAACTACAACGAAGCTATGCGTTTGCGCAATGAAGCGCACGCTGGCGAATACATCAAAGATTACCTCCGTTATGAAGTAGCTCGCGGCTTGTATGGCTTTGGCGACGCTTACCGTATCTTCCTGGAAACCGATGACACCTTCCAACAGGCTGTTGAGGTGATGCACAACAAGAAGATTTTCAAGAAATTCAAAGTCTACTCTGGCAAAAATAACAGTAGCAGTAGTAGCGACGACGAATAATGATTACCAAGAAGTCCATAGAGGATGTGAAATTCGCCGCCCGCATTGAGGAGGTGGTTGGCGAGCACCTGACGCTCAAGCGCCAAGGTAGTTCGTTTGTCTGTATTTGTCCGTTCCATAACGACAAAAATCCCTCTATGCATGTAAATCCCAAATTGGGCATTTACAAATGCTTTGTGTGTGGTGCTGCTGGGGATTCGCTCAAGTTTTTGATGGAGTACACCAAGATGACTTATCCAGAAGCCATTGAAGCTTTGGCAGATAAGTATAATATCGTGCTGGAACATGAAAAACAGACAGAAGAGTTTAAGCAACAGAATACGCTGAGAGATAGACTCTATGCGGTAAATGAATTTGCCAGAGATTATTTTAGAGAGCAACTTCGTAAAACGGAAGAGGGTAAACTCGTGGGCATGGCCTATTTTCAGCAAAAACGCCAGTTTAAGGAAATTACTATAGACAAATTCCAGTTGGGATATTGTCCGGAAAATTGGGACGGATTTACGAAAGCAGCTTTAGCAAAGGGGTTTAAAGAGGAAGACCTCATCAGTTTGGGCTTGACAAAAAAGACGGATTCGGGCAAGTTGTTCGACTTTTACCGTGGACGTGTTATCTTCCCTATTCGCAATCAAACGGGTAAAGTGATCGGCTTTGGTGGTAGAACATTAAAGCAAGATAAGCAAATTGCCAAATATTTCAACTCTCCGGAAAGCGAAATCTACCATAAGAGTGATACCTTATATGATATTTATTTAGCCAAGCAGAGTATCCGTAAGGAAAATAATCTCTATTTGGTAGAAGGATATACGGATGTGATTTCCATGCACGAAGCTGGAATCAGCAATGTGGTAGCTTCGTCAGGTACGTCGTTAACACCGGGCCAGGTGAAGATCATATCAGCGCTCACCAAGAATGTTACGGTATTATATGATGGTGATGCGGCGGGTATTCATGCGGCCCTTCGTGGTACGGATATGTTGCTCAGCCAGGGACTGAACGTTCGCGTATGCCTGCTGCCTGATGGTGAGGATCCAGATTCCTTTGCTAAAAATCATCGCGACAGCGAACTGAAAGAGTATCTCGATAGCCATGCGGAAGATCTTATCCTGTTTAAGGCGAAGGTGTTATTTAAGGAGGCTGGTGATGATATTTCCAAACGAGCCAATGTTATCAATGATGCGCTCGACAACATTTTGAATCTTGCAAATCCAGTTCTGCAACAGGAATATATTCGCGTTTGTGCGGGCATATTTGGCTATAAAGAGGATTTTTTGTCTGAGCAACTCCGTGGCCGAATGAGAGATCTGTTGGTGAAGGCAACCAACGAGAAAGAGCAGATGACTATGCATGGCCACTCGCAATTAGAACGCCAGCCAAGCCTTCCGCAAATTAAACCTGCTACGGCCGTCGATTTGCGCTATGTGGCAGAGAAGAACATCATTATGATGCTCTTGAAGTATGGCTTGTTTGAAATCCGAAAGATATCTTCTTTTGATAGCTCGTTGATAGAACATGTGCGGGTGGACCAGTACGTATTTGATGAGCTTTATAACGATTGCATCATCATAAAGGATCCGTTGCTTCGCAAAATCTATAACCACTATGCCAGCATCGTGGAGGTTTTACGCGACCAAACCGACATCCAACGTTGTTTTCTCTTCAGTGATGATCAAGAGGAAGTTGAATTTGCCCTCCAAAACATAGAAGCTGACCCTATTGGCTATAGTTCACAATGGGAAAAGAAGTTTGATATGTTCACTCATTTTGCCGATAACAACATTGTTAATTTGCAACAAGAGGTGCAAAATAATATCCTCTCTTTGAAATTGAGGGTTTTAGAGGATCATATCTCTTTCTTAACCAAGGAGATGAGTGCAAGAGATGAAAAGGGACAATTAATCTATTCTGAAGATGATGTGATGGGTATTTTAGGCCAGATTTCAGAATATAACAAATATAGAAAAGAGGTTGCGACCCGCTTGAATAGAGTGGTGAGCAGATAGTAAGAACAGTATTGATATGAAGGAAAAAGTTACAGAAGTATTACAATCCATTTATGATCCAGAAATTCCAGTCAACATTTGGGAGTTGGGATTCATATACAAGTTGGAGGTCAACGAAAACAATGACGTTTATATCTTGATGACGTTGACAGCGCCGAATTGTCCTGTAGCAGAAACTTTACCTACGGAAGTGGAAACTAAGGTTAAGGAGATTCCTGGAGTTGGCAATGTGACGGTTGAACTCACTTTCGAGCCGGCTTGGGATACTGAGATGATGTCGGAAAGCGCCAAGATAGAGTTGAATTTGCTCTATTAGTATGGTAAGATAAGCTACTCAATACCTTTGGGAATAGCGTTGATAAGGGTCTGTGTGTATGTGGTTTGAGGATTGCTGCACACCTCGTCAGCATCGCCTAATTCAACGATACGTCCTTGTTGCATCACAGCAATACGGTCTGACATAAACCGAACCACAGACAGATCGTGGGAAATGAAGATGTAGGTAAAGTGGTATTCCTCCTTCAGTTCATTCAAAAGATTAAGTACCTGTGCTTGAACAGAGACGTCCAAGGCTGAGACGGATTCGTCACAGATGATGAATTTAGGGTTTACGGCGAGGGCGCGTGCGATGGATATGCGCTGGCGTTGACCACCGGAAAACTCGTGTGGATAGCGGTAGAAGTGCGATTCGTTCAGGCTTACCCGCTCCAACAAGGCCAAAGCCCGCTCTTTGCGTTCACGGTCGTTGTTTCCAATGCCGTGTACCTTCATCGGCTCCATTAATGCATCACCAATGGTTAATTTTTGATTGAGAGAAGAGTAGGGGTCTTGCAAGATGATTTGTAAGTCTTTGCGCATCTTACGCATCTGGCTGGCGTTGAGGTCGGTAAGACTTTTCCCTTGATAGCGGATAATGCCCGAAGTGGGCTCTATCAATCGTATCATACTGCGCCCGAGGGTGGTTTTGCCACACCCCGATTCGCCTACTAATCCCAAGGTTTCACCTTCATATACCGTCAGGTTTATGTCTTGTAAAGCATGAACATATTGGCGTTTTTCAAATAGTTTCTGCTTTCTAACGGGATACAACTTGTTGAGGTGTTCTATCTCGATAAGTGGCTCCTGTGCGTAAATGCGCTTGTGCTCAGCTTCCCGTTCCTCCACTGTTATGGAAAGCGACGACCTCCATTCTTCCATCATCTTCTCTTTCCCTTGTAGGAAATCATCCACGGTAGGGAGCCGTTTCAATCGCTCGGTTAGGGAAGGACGACAGGCTAAAAGACCTTGTGTATAAGGATGTTTTGGAGAAAGGAAGATGTTGCGGATATTGTCGTGCTCCACCACATTGCCTTTGTAAAGTACAAGTACTTTATCGGCGATCTCGGCTACTACGCCAAGGTCGTGCGTGATGAAAAGCACGCTCATTCCGTGTTTTGCCTGCAGCCGTTTGATGAGCTCGAGAATGCCTTTTTGTACGGTAACGTCGAGTGCGGTGGTGGGCTCGTCGGCAATGAGCAGGTCGGGTTGACAACTCATCGCCATAGCGATCATCACGCGCTGCTTCTGCCCGCCTGAAATCTCGTGAGGATAGGCGTTGAAGATCTGCTCTGGACGGGGAAGCATCACCTCCTTGAAAAGTTCGATGACCTGCTTTTGGGCCTCTTCTTTGGTGGCCTGAGTGTGCAACAATATCTGTTCTGTAATCTGTTCTCCGCATTTGAGGACAGGATTCAGAGAGGTCATCGGCTCCTGGAAGATCATTGCGATACGGTTGCCTCGCAGCTGACGCATCTTCTGCTCTGAGCAGTTGATGATGTTGGTTGGATGCTCCTCGTTGTCGTAAAATAAGATCTGCCCGGAAGGGTATCGAGATTGGTTTTCTTTCAGTAACTGCATCACAGAGAGGGCTGTGACGGATTTTCCAGAACCAGACTCGCCCACAATACCTAACGTCTCACCTCTTCCAATGGAGAAGTTGATGTGGTGTAGAATGGATTTCCATTGACCATCTTGTTTCAGGTCGAGCGATAGATCCGATATTTCCAGCAGCTTTGACATAGGCGGCAAAGGTAGCAAAAAAACCATCGTGTGCCAGCCTTGATTTTTATTATCTTTGCAGCCTTATTGTTGAAAAGATGCGATACTTCTTACATTTGGCATACAATGGTGCATCCTATTTCGGATGGCAGGTCCAGCCCGATCATCCTTCCGTACAGGAAACGCTGGAGCGTTGCCTCTCGTTGATGCTTCACCAAGAACGTATTGCCATTACGGGTTGCGGTAGAACAGATACCGGCGTCCATGCGACATGTTTCTATGCACATTTCGACGTTGACCGGCTTTTTACTCCAGCGGAGTGCTCCTCTCTGGTTGCCAAACTCAATAATTTTTTACCTAAAGACATCGTCATCTATCGTCTTTTTGCAGTCAAGGATGAGGCACATGCCCGATTTGATGCCGATGCTCGCACCTATCACTATTACATTTCAACAAAGAAAAATCCTTTCACTTTCCTAAATAGGATGTTTTTATCAAGACCTCTGAATGTAGAGGCTATGAATGAGGCAGCTGCATTGCTGCTCAAAAACGAGGATTTCACCAGCTTTTCAAAAGTACATACGCAAGTGAATAACTTTATCTGTCATGTGACGGAAGCGCATTGGGATTATGAAGGCGATGATTTGGTTTTCACCATCTCTGCCAATCGCTTTTTGCGTAATATGGTACGTGCCGTAGTGGGAACACTCCTGGAGGTGGGATTGGGAAAAATCACGGTTTCCGATTTTCAGAATATCATTGATCAGAAAAACCGTTGCGAAGCAGGTACCTCAGTTCCAGCTTGTGCACTATTTTTAACAGATGTACGTTATCCTTGGCAAAATCTTTTACCGAATGAAGAATAGATACAAGATAATTACCGCTTTCTATGGAGTGCTGATGATGCTTTTCAGCATATGTTCATTTGTTTTAACTGGCTGTAATCCACATGGATATGATGATTCAGTGAAGCTTGAATTTTCCACGGACACGCTGATGTTTGATACTGTATTTACCACGATTTCTTCTATCACGAAGAATTTCACTGTTACAAATCCAAGTTCCGAAAGCGTAAAGTTGGATATCTATCTTGCTGGCGCTAACCAGTCATACTATAGCATAAATGTAGATGGACATTCGGGTACGGAGTTTCATAATGTGGAAATTGCCCCTCACGATAGTATCTTCGTCTTTGTAAAGGTAAATATTGATCCTACGAACCAAAATAATCCATATTTGGTAACGGATTCTGTGGTCTTCTGTAATACCCAGCGTCGCCAGGCTGTTCAGTTGGTAGCCTTTGGACAGGATGCTCATTTCATTGTACCTGACCATTTTACCAACTCTATGAATTATAAGATTGTGGCGCACGAACACGAAGATGTGCATTGGACTAACGATAAGCCATGGGTGATTTACGGATGGGCGGCTGTGGATTCTTTGGGCAAACTAACCATTGATCCGGGTACGCGCGTGTATGTTCATAGCGGTGGTGGTATTTGGGTTTATCGCTATGGTAATATTTTCGTAAATGGTACTCCCGACCAGCCTGTTTACATTGGAGGAGATAAATTGGATCCCTTCTATAATACCGATTATGCTCAATGGGATCGTATCTGGATTAATGAAGGTACGGAAGATAATATCATCAACAACGCGGTTATTACCAATGCAAATATCGGTTTGCAGGTGGCTGCTTTGGATGAATTCTTAGGTAACAAAACAATCGTAAACAATACGATTATTCACAATAATAAAAGCACAGGTGTGTTGGGTTGGGCTGCCAACTTAGAGATGAACAATTGTCAGGTTAGCAATAATGGCGATTATAGTATGCTGCTTCAGGTGGGCGACTTCAAGCTGAATCACGTAACAGTAGGTAATTATTTCTCCCAATCGGAACGTAAAAACCCTGCGCTCGTTTTCAGCAATTACTATAAGACTGTTCAGGCAAATGCGGACGGGGAATACGAAAATGTATATGTGATGGGTAATTCTACACTTACTTGCAACAATTCAATTATCTATGGTTACAATTCTCGCGAATTTGCAGTTTCCAGTTTGCAAGATGTTGCCATTGATTATACTTTCAAGAATTGTTTGGTTAAGACCGACGCTTTGGATGGTCATTTCATCAACTGCTTCAACAAAGATCCTAAGTTTGTGGCAGATTTTGGTCAGAATTACAATCTGAAGGAAGATTCGCCAGCCATAGATGCAGGCTTTGATATGGGCATATCCACCGACCTCTTAGGACGCCAAAGAAATGGCGCGCCGGACCTTGGGGCATACGAATACTATCCGGCCGCCGAAACGCGTCGTATTCCGCTTAAATAGGATTTGTGTTTAATTTTTTTTGATAGCCTCTTTGTAGGGCTTTATCATTCCTTCATTCATTTTGTTGCCCATCTTTGATTTGATGGTCTTGTTGCCCATAAGCCAGCCAACGAGATACATTTTTAGCGACATGCGCCACTGCTTTTGAGGAAAGTCGTATTGCTGATGACTTTTGAAGAATTTATGGTCTGCACGCATCATGCCTCGCATTTGATAGATAAGATCTCGGAATATTTTCATGCCGCCTACGCCTAAGAAATTGGCAGGTTGTTTATACCCTTTGCTTAGAGCGTATGCTAATGTGTCAGCCATTTTTTCTACGGACATCGTTCGGTGGATAGGTTCTTCTGTGCCGTCGTTTAGTGCCACCCCGCAAAGATAGTTTCCGCCCACATTGGCTCTTCCTTCCAATACCATTTGCAAGTTGGATTCGCTGAGGTAGTCTCCATTGACCAAGTAGCCTGTTGGAGCACCCATGGTGACGGTACGATGGCCATTGCAGAACTGCCGGTCATCGTAAATCTTAAAACGAGAGCCCATGGAGTGATCTTGAATGCTGAAGGCATACACTATCGCATCGCAGGTCTGAATATCTTGTCTTAGGAAATTATCGAATCGGTCGGTGTATATGCACTGACCATCTGTGCTACAGTTGAAGCAACTGATGCATCCTCCTTTAAAGGGGAATTCCCGGATATTGATGATTTTGTAGCTGTATGGAAAACGCTCGCAAAAACGATTTACCATTTGATTAAGTGTTTCATCTTCAGGAAGAAAATCAGCAACAATAGCTACTTTGAACTTTGTTCTTTCTTTATAGAAAGAATCTCTGTTCGTGGATTGTTGCATCTCAAATATTTTGAACTCAAAAAATTGGGATGCCTCTTTTCTACCCTTTTCCGTTAGGATATCCTCCATGTCTGCACTGAGGCCTGGCAAAACTCTCAATTCCAGATCCTGAGCATTTTCTTCAATGAAACGGTGAGCTGTAAGATCATAAAAATGTTTGGATGTTGAAATCTGAGAGGTCCATTTTCCATGAAGATTCAGTTTACCTTCTGTTGCGTATTGTTTCATTAGTTCAATGAAACGGTGCAATTGAGAAGGCACCATGAATGTGTATACAGGATAGCAGAACAGTAACAAATCGGCTGGTTGGATCGCTTCCAGTGCAGGTGTAAAATCCTTCTCCAGTTGATGTATTGTTTTTCCAACATTCAGGTATTTCCATTGATGTTGGGGATACTGATTTTGCAGAAATAGGCAAGTATGTAGTGTAATGGAGTAGTCGCCTTTGGGGCTTCCGTTGATAGCGACAATCTTCATATTGGTTATATTAGTGAAATAAAAAGAGGATGATCTTGCGACCATCCTCTTTTGTAAATATGTTGTGTGTAGATTATTCAACAACGAGTTTTTGAATCATCTTACCACCCTTGGTTTGGAGGTTGAGGAAGTAAATACCCTTTGACAAGTTGTTAACTGGGAAAGAGAATACTTGTTCGCCACCCATGTGGTTGAATTGATCAGCGTAAACCATCTTACCAGCCATGTCGTAAACAACAGCGTTGATAGATTGAGCTTCTTCTGTTGTGATAGCTACGTTAACATTGTTAGATGCTGGGTTAGGATAGATGTTGATTTCTTCAATACCGCTGTTATCATTGATACCAGTAGCTTGAGAGTAGTTGAGAACGAAACCTTCACCGGTTTGCCAGTTGTCGGATACGAATCTTACGTAAGCTCTGCTTGCACTCAAGGTAACAGGACCATCAGGCATGTTGTCGATGTCGAAACGGTGGAACAACCAAGCTGAGTTTTGGTTTGCGAAAGAGTAGATTTCTACGAAGTCACCAGCCTTAAGGTCGAATTTTTCGAAATCGAAAGTATAGTTATATGTACCAGGGAGTCTCAATTGCCAGTTACAAACTTGTGAAGTTTTGTAGTTGCCGTCAGCGATAGCGTTGTTAGCTTTGTCGGTAAGAACGCCAGAAGTACCGTTGTCGATGATGCTGTTAGCAGCGCAAGAAGAAAAAGTATTTGCATAGTTAGAAACTTTGTATTCCAAGAGGAAACCGTAATCAGTTTCATCGTCGCCATTAGAGGTGAAAACAACGAGAACGCTATCTTTGCTGATGGTGAAAGCGCCAGGGAGAGATTGGCCAGTGTAGTCGCCGTGAACTTGACCGCTGATGCCTTGAGCATAATCTTCGCAAGCAGCCATCAAATAGTCGCCTGAGAATTCTTGATAAACAGGGCTGCCTGTAGTACCACCGTTGTAGATAGTAACTTTGTCGCCAGCTTTAACTTTGAGTTTCGCGAACTTCAAGTTGTAAGCGGTAGCGCCTGGACAAGCGAGAACCCAGCTGCGGGTAGTGTTAGGTTGGTATTTCAAGTTACCAGCACCATCACTGATAGTACCCATAGAAGCGGTGATACGAGAGTCGCCAGTTACAGGTTTCATATTCAAAGTATCAAGTGGGCAGAGGCCAACCATCATAGTTTCAGAGCCTTCTACGTTGAAGTTACCGGTAGCAGTATTTTGGTTGGTGATCAAATAGTAACCGTTGCAATAGCCAGCCCAACCCCAGTTAACGTGGAAATAAGTAGCTGATGTAGAGGTAGAGTCAGAAGTTGGAGTGGTGATAGTTGTGTAACCGTCAACGATCCAAGCGTGACCACCATCTTGAGCGTTACGACCTGAGAAGAAGATTGGACGGTGACCGTCGAGTTCGTTTGTAGCGAGTTCAACCCATTCGTGAGCTAATGAAGAAGAGGTAACAACGTCGGTGATAGCTTTGTGTTGAGCGTTGCTGTTGTAATCAAAATAGTTTTGGAGAGCGTCGATTGCATAAGCAGATTGTGTACCGGAACCGTCAGCACCGTAACCCATTCTAACAGAAACACCAAGTTGGTGAATCATTTTTGCCAATTCGCCATCATATTCAGAAAGGTCATTGGTCATAGCGTCATAGTTGTAATATTGAGCACCGAAATTGCAAGATTCTGTTGGGTAGGTGTAAAGCAATTCACCAGTTTCATCATCATATTCCTTTGGAATGTAAGAGATAGCACCGTGACCAGTGTTTGGATAACGGTAGTAGTACATAAGGTTTGACATTGTCAATGCAACACAACCTACAGGAACGCGGCTGTCCCAATCCCATTTTTGAGAAGAACTTACTGGGCAGTAGCTGTTGTAGTATTTTTCCTGAGTCCAAGTGGTTGTTACCAATGGTTCAACACAAGGAGTACCTTTGGTTCTTGGAGCCAATTGGAAGTCGTCACGTGCATAGCTTTTCCACATGTCAGCAGTTTTAACAGCTGTGGATGGATGAGCCTTTACGTAAGAAATTTGTTTTTGGTATTTGTTGCAGTAGAAGTCAGCACCTGTACCAGCCTTGAAGTTGCTTTCCAAAGAGTAAGCCAATACTGGAGTTGCCAAATCTGTTGCTGAAACGATCATAAAACCTTTTTCACCAACTTGGAAACGGTAGAAAACAGGTTCGCCGTTTTCTGCGTACTCGGTATATACGAGCGTCATTTGTAAATTGTTTGCGTTCTTAACACCCATTCTTTCAGAAAGGAAGTTTTTGGACGCTTTCATAGCAGTTTCTACTGGGATAACATTAGATGCGAAACCCAATACAACCATTGCTACTAAAGAGACTAAAATGGTAAATTTTTTCATACTAGTATTTATTAATTAATAATTTCCTTTTTTAAGCCGCCAAAAATACAAAAATTATATTAATAAGTATTTTGGTGGTTGTTTTTGCAATTATTTTAATATCAATATTTTAATAGATAAAGTCGCTATTTGGTTTTGATTTCTACGCCTTCTTTATCGGTTACGTGACCAATTACGCTGGCTTTCTCACCCAATGCGGCAAACATCTCCAGAACTTGGTCTTTGTCCTTAGGATCAACAACCAAAACCATACCTACACCCATATTGAAGATGTTGAACATCTCGCGGTGGTCAACTTTACCATATTTTTCCAGGAATGGGAAGATGGCTGGCATATCCCAAGTACCTTCTTCTACATAGATACCTTGACCTGGTTGCAATACGCGAGGAATATTCTCATCGAAACCACCACCAGTTACGTGACAGATAGCGTGGATGTCAACCTTGTTAAGTACTTCAAGAACAGGTTTTACGTAAATACGTGTTGGGGTTAAAAGCACATTGCCTAAGGTATCAGGAAGACCTTCGTATTGTTTGTTCAAATCTAATTGATTGTCTTTGAAGACGATTTTACGAACTAAAGAGAAACCATTGGAGTGAACGCCGGAGGAAGCAAGGCCGATGAGTAAATCGCCCACTTTCACTTTTGTTCCATCAATGAGTTTTGATTTTTCGACAGCGCCAACTGTGAAACCGGCGATATCGTATTCGTCAATGTCGTACATGTCAGGCATTTCAGCGGTTTCACCACCGATAAGTGCGCAATTTGACATGACACATCCGTCGGCAACACCCTTGACGATTGCTTCAATCTTGGAAGGTTCATTTTTGCCAACAGCGATATAGTCGAGGAAGAATAGAGGGGCAGCACCTTGTGCGAGAACATCGTTAACACACATAGCAACAGCATCTTGTCCAATAGTGTCGTGCTTGTCCATCATAAAGGCGATTTTCAGTTTGGTTCCAACACCGTCGGTACCGCTAACCAAAATCGGTTCTTTATAGTTCAGGGAGGCGAGATCAAACATACCACCAAAACTACCGATGTTGCCCATCATACCTGGACGGTTGGTAGCTGCAATATGTTTTTTAATAAGGCGTACTGATTCATAACCTGCTTCAAGGCGCACACCTGCATCTTCGTAAGATTTAGCCATAATATCTAAGAGCTTGTTTTAAAGTTAAATAATCAACATTGCATCACCGTAGGTGAGGAATCTGTATTTCTCAGCGACGGCTTCTTTATAAGCACGCATCACAAAGTCGTAACCACCAAAAGCAGCCACCATCATCAACATGGAACTTTGAGAAGCGTGGAAATTGGTAATCATTGCGTCACCAACCATGAAACGGTATGGAGGATAGATGAACTTGTTGGTCCAAACGTCTTCTTTGCCGTTCATTTCTGTGGTCTTCACGTTGCCATTGGCATAAACGGAAGATTCCAAAGCCTTCATCGTGGTAGTACCTACGACTACGATCTTGTGACCATCTTGTTTGGTCTGGTTGATCTTGTCGGCTACGTCGGAACGGATGATCATTCTTTCGGAGTCGGCTTTGTGCTTGGAGAGGTCTTCTACGTCGATGTCGGTGAAATTGCTCAAGCCAGCGTGGAGAGTTACGCACGTGGTTTCTAATCCTTTGAGTTCCATACGGGTCATCAATTCGCGACTGAAATGGAAGCCGGCAGCAGGAGCTACTACAGCACCTTCTTCAACGGCGTAGATGGTTTGGTAGTCGAACTCATCTTCCGGAGTGATTTCACGAAGACGTTGAATGTCGTCAGGAATCGGAGTGGTGCCGATGTCCATCAACTTTTGCTTGAAGGCATCGTGGTCGCCATCGAACAGGAAACGCAAGGTGCGGCCGCGGGAGGTGGTGTTGTCGATCACCTCAGCCACAAGACTGTCGTCTTCGCAGAAGCAAAGTTTGTTTCCGATACGGATTTTACGGGCTGGGTCAACCAACACGTCCCACAATCGGCTCTCTTCATCTAATTCACGAAGTAAGAAAACACGAATCTTAGCACGCGTTTGCTCTTTCTCACCATAAAGCAAAGCGGGGAAGACTTTGGTGTTGTTCATTACGAATAAGTCTCCCTCGTCGAAATAGTCAATGATATCTTTAAAGAGCTTATGCTCAATAGTTTTTGTCTTTCTGTCAAGCACCATCAGACGGGCTTCATCACGTTCGTCCGTCGGTTGTAATGCGATCAATTCTTGAGGAAGATAGTACTTAAATTCTGATAATTTCATTGTAAATAATTTGGCTGGCAAAGATACAATAAAAAAAGCCGTTTGTCAAGTCCTTTTTTTTGCAGAAATCAGGGGCTTAACAAACGGTATATTGCGTTTTGCGCAGGGAGCATTTTTGACGATTATTGCTTCCCGCGTAGAGGACGATGGTTGAAGAAACGATTCTCCTGACTGATGGCCCGCACGCGCTCAATGGTCTGCGGCGTGAAGAAGGTTTCTGATACCTTCTCCTCAAGATAGTCAATGGCCAAATCGTTCGGATGGGAAAGGTCTTTTGCATAAAATCTGTAATCCCGTAAATCGTCCATAAGAAACTCGTATGCAGGAAAATAAAAGGTGGTTTCGTTGTCCACCAACTTATCAACGGCAAGTTGAAGAATAGACTTGCTCAAGGTGTTTTCGTGCATGCCGTCGCCAGCGTGACGAACCGGACTGACCGTGAATATGATCTTAATGTCGGGTCGGAGCTCTTTCACTAACTTGATGGTGTTGTTCCATAAGGATACGATCTTCTTAACGTCCAGTCTTATTCTGTCGAACTGATGGTTTGGAATTTTGTGGCAGTTGGCAACAATCAGGTCGCGAGGAATATACTTGTAACAGAAGGCCGTGCCAAAGGTGATGAACAGATAATCGGTTTCACGAAGAAACTGAGCGGCAGCTTCTAACTGTTCGTCGATGTTCTGTTCGAAGCTGTCGAAATTTTCGCGAGAGAACTTCCCGTGGTGTGCGAAGCTGACCCAAAGGTCGCGGGTCCTTAGGAAATAGCGGTCTTTGTCGAAGCTCTCGGGGTCAGACAACATTCTAACGGCGTGGTCGATAGACACCGGATTGAAGAGTACGCCGAAGGGGTTTGAGCAAACGTCGAAGCGATGGCGATACAGGTAGTTGCCGATGTTGTCGGAAAAGCAGGATCCGAGCAGCATAATCTTGTTGCCGTATTCAATCTTGAAAGGGAACTGCGGAGCAGGTATATTTGTTCTAAATTGCATATTATCAATTATTTTGGTATTATCAATTTCGCAAATTTCAACATAAGGGTCTTGGTGCCTACTGTGTCGAAAGCCACTTGTGCCTTGGCGTCAGGACCCATACCATCGAGTGCGATAATCTTACCGTAGCCAAATTTGATGTGATAAACGCGAGTACCCGGCGTAAGTTGTTGAGGAGTTGCTATTTGTCCAATCTGGTCGAGTTGAACTTCCTCCTTGGTTTTTACCTGAGGGGCTTTGCGTTGCAGCGTTGGACGTGTTGTGGTGTTTGTGGAGCTGTAACCTCCTGAGTTTGATGGTGTTCTTGAATGGAATCTGCCATTACCCCAGCTGGTTTCTTGAGCTTTGGGACGAGAGAAGGAACCGCGACCTTGTGAGGCTTTGGTGGATACGTTCAGAAAACGGTCCGGAATTTCTTCCAGGAAACGACTGTCTTCGCAGAATTGTAGTGACCCAAAACGGTAGCGCGTCTGCGCATTGGTGAGGGTCACGCTCTTGCGTGCACGAGTGAGAGCTACGTAGAATAAGCGGCGCTCTTCCTCCATCTCCTGACGTGAGTTGGCACACATGGCCGATGGAAATAGGTTTTCCTCCATACCCGTGATGAAAACATAGTCGAACTCCAAGCCCTTGGCGGCGTGGATGGTCATCATCTTCACTTTGTCTTCTTCTTCATCCGACTTGTTCTCCTCGTCATCGCTAAGTAGGGCGATGGATTCCATAAAGTGGTCCAAAGATGGGAAGTAGTTTTCAATGACTTCACCAGTGCGTTCGTCAATGCTGCTTTCAGGATCTTTTTCGGTGAATCCTTTCATGGAGTCAAGGAGTTCTTCCAGATGGTCAACGCGTTCGTGTTCGTCAGTGTTTTCTTTGAGCACTTTGGCGATACCGGTTTTGATGACCACGTCTTTGCCCAATTCGTAGGCGTCGGTGGTGCGCAATCGAACGGTGAATCCTTTGATCATGTCTGCAAATTCAATCAGCTTGTTCATGATGGAGCTGTTGACTTGCAGGTTGTATTTCTGTGGGAAGTTCACCACATCCCAGAAGTGACAGTTGTTTTCCTGTGCGGTGGTGGCGATACGAGAAATGGTGGTGTCGCCAATGCCGCGAATTGGATAGTTGATGATACGTCGCAAGGATTCCTCGTCATAGTGGTTGATGATGATGCGGAAGTAGGCGAGCACGTCTTTGATTTCCTTACGTTTGTAGAAGGATAATCCTCCGAAAATCTTGTATGGGATATTGCGTTTGACCATAGCTTCTTCCAATGTACGTGATTGCACGTTGGTACGATAGAGGATGGCAAACTGCTTGTTGCTGGCGTGTTTGGTCATCTTGGTTTCGAAGATGGCATTGGCCACAGTTGCCGCTTCTTCTTCGTCGCTGCCAGCGTGGATGAGCGTGATCTTTGGACCCTCTTCGTTGTCGGTCCATACGTCCTTAGGCATCTGGTCTTTGTTGATTTTGATGATGGCGTTGGCGGCATTGACGATGTTCTGGGTGGAACGGTAGTTCTGTTCCAACTTGCAGATTTGCGCTCCTGGGAAGTCGCGGCGGAAGTTGAGAATGTTCTGAATGTCGGCACCACGGAATCCGTAGATGCTCTGTGCGTCGTCGCCAACCACACAGATGTTGCAGTGTGCAGCCGCCAACTTCTTCACGATAAGGTATTGTGCAAAGTTGGTGTCCTGGTACTCATCAACGAGGATGTATTGGAAACGATTTTGATACTTGTAGAGCATGTCCGGAAAGTCGCGGAGCAGCACGTTCATATAGTAAAGCAGGTCGTCGAAGTCCATGGCGTCGGAGTTTCGCAGACGTGCATTGTAGCGTTCGAAGATTTGTGAGATGAGTGGTTTCCCGGATGCCGCATCAGCTTGTACGACTTCGTTGTTTTGTGCATATTCTTGAGCGGAGATAAGGTTCGACTTGGCCATGGAGATGCGGTTCAACACGTAGGAGGGCGTGTATGTCTTGGGATCCAAGTTGAGCTCCTTGATGATGTTTTTCAGCAAAGATTTGGAGTCGTCGGTGTCGTAAACGGTCAGGTTGTGGGTGAAACCTAATTTGTCGGCTTCAGCACGTAAGATGCGAAGAAAAACGGAGTGGAATGTACCCATCGTTACGGCCTTGGCTGTCTGGCCTCCGACGAGCGACACAATACGGGCACGCATTTCGGCAGCCGCCTTGTTGGTAAAGGTGAGCGCCAGTATTTTGTAAGGATTGATGTCGCGTGCCAACATAAAAGCAATGCGATAGGTGAGCACGCGCGTTTTCCCTGATCCGGCACCAGCTAATACCATTACGGGTCCATTGATTTGTCTAACAGCAATTTGCTGTTGTTCGTTAAGTTCAGATAGTATAGATTCTTCTCTTGTCATACATAAATTAAAAGTTGGCAAAAGTACTATTTTTTCTATTTTTAAATGTTAATAACTTGTTAATAAAATATATGATTTATTTATAATTTCATTTAATAAAATTGTATTTTTGCTGCAGAAAAAACAGGGCAACCGGTATGTCCCACCTATTGAAAATTAAAATATTTCCCTCCTATAATAATATTTGGCAATTACTCATTATTCAAAAATCCGGTTGCCTGTTTTTTATTCAAAATACCCCCTTCTCAATTCATCTTATTTTACTATTTTTGCGCCTTCTTAGAAAAATAAATAAATATAATAATATGTACAGAACTCATACTTGTGGCGAGCTTACTATCGCCAACGTTCAACAAACCGTTACGCTTTGCGGTTGGATTCAAAAAGTACGCCACTTGGGCGGAATGATTTTCATCGACTTACGTGATCGTTATGGTATCACACAATTGGCGTTCAACCACGAAGAAAGACCTGAACTCTGCGAACAGGTGGAGAAGATGGGCCGCGAATGGGTGATCAGCGCAACGGGTGTTGTTATTGAAAGATATAGCAAGAACAAGAATATCCCAACCGGAGATATCGAAATCAATGTGGAGAGTGTGAAGGTACTCTGTGAGTCTCAAACCCCTCCTTTCACCATTGAAGATGTTTCTGATGGTGGTGACGAGCTCCGTATGAAATATCGTTATCTCGACTTGCGTCGCAATCCTGTGAAAAACAATATCATCTTCCGTCATAAGTTGGGATTGGAAATCCGTAAATATTTGAGCGAGAATGGTTTCTTGGAAATCGAAACGCCATTTTTGGTTAACAGTACTCCTGAAGGTGCTCGCGACTTCCTCGTACCTTCCCGTATGAATCCAGGTGAATTTTACGCACTTCCACAATCTCCTCAAACTTTGAAGCAGCTTTTGATGATTTCAGGTATGGATCGTTATTTCCAAATCGTACGCTGCTTCCGTGATGAAGACCTTCGCGCTGACCGTCAACCGGAATTTACCCAGATCGACTGTGAAATGTCATTCATCGAACAGGAAGATATCCTCAACTTGTTTGAAGGTTTGGTAAAACATATTTTCAAAACATTCAAGGGTATGGACATCGATACCGTTGAACGTATTACTTGGGCAGATGCTATGAAATATTATGGTTCCGATAAGCCAGATGCTCGTTTCGGTATGCGTTTTGTGGAGCTCAACGACCTTATGCAACACAAAGAATTCAAGGTTTTCAATGAAGCTGAACTCGTAGTCGGTATCAAGGCAGAGGGTTGCGGCAATTATTCTCGCAAACAGTTGGATGGTTTGGTTGACTTCGTTAAGAGTCCGCACGTGGGAGCCGGTGGTTTGGTTTATATCCTCTGCAATGCAGATGGTACATTCAAGTCTTCTGTAGATAAATTCTATGATCAAGATGATCTGAAAGCGGTGGCCGCTCGTTTTGAGGCACAACCTGGCGACCTTATCCTCATCATGTCAGGTAAGGCTATGAAGACTCGTCAACAACTTTGCGCGTTGCGTTTGGAAATGGGTAATCGCCTGGGCTTGCGCAAGGCTGGCGAATACAAGATTCTTTGGGTGGTTGACTTCCCATTGTTGGAATGGGACGAAGAAACCCAACGCTTCTATGCTATGCACCACCCGTTCACCGCTCCAAAACCAGAGCACGAAGCTTTGTTGGAGAGTGATCCAGGTGCTGTAAATGCAAATGCATACGACTTGGTTATCAATGGTTCTGAAATCGGTGGCGGCTCTATCCGTATTCATAACCCTGAATTGCAAAAACGTATGTTCAAGGCCCTCAACTTTACAGATGAACAAGCTCAAAGCCAGTTCGGCTTCCTCATCAATGCTTTCAAGTTCGGTGCTCCTCCTCACGGTGGTATCGCTTTTGGCTTCGACCGTCTGTGCGCTGTATTGTCCGACTGCGACAGCATCCGCGACTTCATCGCATTCCCGAAGAACAACTCCGGTCGTGATACGATGTTGCCAGCCCCAACCCCAATCGCACCTGCACAATTGGAAGAATTGAACATTGACATCAAACCTATCAATAATGGAAAATAATAACAGCTATAATTCTTTTAGCTTAGTAACATTTATATGGAAATGGCGTAAGTGGTTGCTCATCCTTTGTGCAGCCACTATCGTGGTTTCTGCCATCTGTTCACTCTTTATTAAGCCGAAATACAAATCCACGGCCGTAATTTATGGTCCGAGAACCAATTCCGTGGCTAAGATCCTTTTGAATGAGGAGAACTACAACGAACGCCTCGACATTAAGGCATACGCCATCGAAGAGGAGACCGAGCAGATGATGCAATTGCTGAATGCCCGCGAAATCAAGGATTCCTTGATTAAGAGATTCAACCTTGCTGAACATTACGACATTGATCCGAACTCCAAAGGTTGGTATTCCAAGATTCTGAAATCAATGAATGGCGATATCTCAATCAAACGTACCGATTTTGGCGCCATTGCGATTTCTGTAACAGATAATGATCCTCAGATGGCCTGCGATATGACCAACTCGATCTTGAGTCTGCTGGATACAGTTAAGAATCATACGGAACACGAACGTGCAGTTGCTGCATACAATGCGCTGTGCCGTCAATTGGATTCTATTACAAAGATAGTGAAACGTGTTGAGGATTCTATCAAAATCTGTATGGAACATGGTGTCTTTGATGTTGAGGTTCAATCAGAAAGAGTGATGCAGCAGTATGCTATCGCAGTGGCACAAGGTAACAATGCCGCTATGGAGCGATTGGCTAAGGAACAGGAAAAACTTGCTGTTTGGGGTCCTCGCTTGGAAGCTTTGCACAACGATCAGTACAACTTCATCAAATATCAGTCGCTCTGCAAGCAAAAAATGCTGGATGCTCGCCTGGATATGGAAAACTCTATGCCTGTGAAGTTCGTGGTTGAACGTCCTATCGTGGCCGACAAGAAATGCTATCCTAAGCGCTCGCTTATCGTGATGATATCCACCATCTCTGTGCTTATCCTTTCTATCATTGTGTTATTAATGATTGAAAAAATTGAAATCAAACCTTCTGATAAAAATCAAAACACTGCTGAATAAACTCTCTGCCAAACAGATCATCTTTTTGTGCTTCTGTTTGTTGGCGCTGTTTATCAATGGCTATGCCATCGTCAAGGAATTTCCTATAGTTCCAATTTTGACGGGTGGAATGCTATTGGTGTATCTGTTGATTTTCAGGGTCGACTTGGCCATTTATCTAATGGCTTTGTGTACCCCTTTTTCGTTGGCGATGCAAAGCAAGGATATCCATCTTGGTTTGTCTTTCCCTGCAGAGATCATTATGATAGCACTTACGTTACTATTTATCTGTAGAGTATTTATAGATGTTAAGATAGATCGTAAACTTGCCGTGCATCCTATCTCTATAGCGATGTATGTCTATTTGGGATGGATGCTTTTCACTTGTATAACCAGTGAGATACCAGTGGTTTCCATTAAATTCTGGCTCTCAAAGATTTGGTTTACCACCTCTTGCTATTGGGTTGTTGTACAATTTATTAAAAAGGACAATCGAAACATTCTGCGCTATTTCAATTGCTATGCCATAAGTTTGGCGATTGTGGTGCTCATTACTACATATAAGCATGCATTAAGTGGTTTTGATGACCAATATGCCCACTGGGTGATGAGTCCTTTCTATAATGACCATACGGCCTATGGATGTGTGTTGGCCTTCTTCATCCCTATTACAGCCTCTTGCTTTTTCTTGCCTAAAAATAATCGCTTGCACCAGATCTTCTATGCTGTATTAACAGCCATTATGCTTGTTGGCTTCTATTTCTCTTACAGTAGAGCAGCCTGGATTAGCTTAGTGGTGGCAATTGGTGTTTTTGTTGTGCTGAAGTTGCGTATTAAGCTTTCTTGGTTGATTGTTGGCGGCGGACTTGTAGGTTCGTTGCTCTACTTTTCTGCAGATGAGATTCTTTATAAGATGAGTCGCAATAGCCAAGATGCCAAGGGCGGTGTTGTAGAGTTGGTACAGTCTATTTCCAATATCAGTACGGATGCTTCCAATGTGGAGCGCTTGAACCGATGGAACTCTGCTTTTTCAATGATTAAGGAACGTCCTATCGTGGGATGGGGACCAGGTTGTTATCAGTTTACGTATGCACCCTTTCAGAAAACGCAATTCAAAACCATCATCACCACCAATTTCGGAGATGGTGGTAATGCACATAGTGAATACATCGGACCTTGCGCTGAAACAGGAATTCCGGGAATGCTGACGGTCTTTGGACTCCTGTTCGTAAGCCTCTTTACAGGTATTCGTACATATAACCATTGTCAGGATAAGACGGACAAGCTCCTTTGTTTGATGATGACCTTGGCACTGATTACCTATTTCGTACATGGTTCGCTCAACAATTTCTTGGATACGGATAAACTGTCGCTTCCATTCTGGGGCGCTTTTGCGGTTATTGCCGTAATTAATAGTAAACATAAGCAAAATCTTTTACAATCTTAATATGGCTAATTCTCTGAAGAAATTGGTTGGCCAGACTGCAATATACGGACTTAGCAGCATCATTGGCCGTTTTTTGAATTATCTCTTGGTGCCACTTTACACCTATAAGATAGCAGCGGCATCGGGGGGTTATGGTGTGGTTACGAATATCTATGCCTACACAGCTCTTTTGCTGGTGTTGTTGACATTTGGTATGGAGACCACATTTTTCTATTTCTCCAACCGCGAGGAGATCGATTCAAAGAAGGCGTTTTCCACTGCGGCCAGTGCAGTTGGAATTGTTTCTTTACTGTTTTGGCTGGTTTGTATGGTCTTTGGCGTCAATATCGCGGAGGCTTTGAATTATGCTAATCACCCTGAGTATATACGTATTATGGCTTCTGTGGTGGCATTGGATGCGTTCCAGGCTATTCTGTTTGCCCAGTTGCGAAATCAAAACCGCGCTTTGAAGTTCGTGACTTTGAAGCTGACATTTATCATCTGTAATATTGGCCTTAACCTTCTGGTTTTCTGTGTGGCTCCGGGCTTTGCCGAAAGCCACCCACAACTGATGAGCTGGTATGACCCTAACTATCAGGTGGGCTATGTGTTCATCATCAACTTAATATGTACAGCTGCCATTATGTTAGGTTTCTTGCCGGAACTGCGGGGATTGCGATTCGGCATCGACCGAAATCTGTTGAAGGAGATGTTGAAATATACGTGGCCTTTGCTATTGTTAGGTCTTATTGGTATCCTTAACCAGGTGGCTGACAAGATTTGCTATAAGTTTATTGTTCCAGGTCAAGAGGGTGAGGTGCAGTTGGGTATTTACGGTGCGTGTGTAAAGATTGCAATGATTATCGCCATTTTCACCCAGGCATTTCGTTATGCCTATGAACCGTTTGTTTTTGGTGGACAGCACGACAAAAACAACAAGGAGATGCAGGCGGAGGTGATGCGATATTATGTCATCTTTACAATGCTTGCCTTTTTGATTGTGGCCTTGTATCTTGATGTTTTCAAGTACATCATCAACCGTTCATACTGGGCCGGTTTACGTACCGTACCTATCGTGATGATGGCAGAAATATTTATGGGCGTCTATTTCAATTTGTCGTTCTGGTATAAGCTGAATAAGCAAACCTGGTGGGGCGCTATTTTCTCCACGTTAGGATGCGCGGCTATGTTGGCCGTTAATTTCCTCTTCGTGCAAAAGTATGGCTATATGGCTTGCGCCTGGGGTGGTTTCGTGGGCTATGGAATATGTATGGTTTTGTCTTATATCGTGGGCCAGGTGAAGAATCCTATACCTTATAAGCTTGCAACGCTCCTGGGATATTTCGCATTGGCCGTTGTACTGTACATCGTTAGCGCATTCGTACACATCAACAATACCGTGCTTGCTTTGGCATTCAATACGCTGTTGTTGTTGGTATACGTCGCTGTGTTGCTTTATGCAGAGCGTGCGTTGGTGAAAAAAATCGTAGGTAAGTTCTTGCGTCGCGGATAATATTGCCTGTTCAAATAACAAAGTAGGCCTAAATACTGTCTTTTTGTAGCCTCAAGGCCTCACCGTAGGTCTCGCCTGTGCAGATCACAAGATCGGCTTGCTGACATTTTGTTTCTTGTGGCATTTGCCGCGACATACGTTGAAGAATGTCGTCGCGTGTTAGTTCTGGATTTCGTTTGGATATTCGTTGGATACGGAGCTCTAAGGGGGCATCCACAACGATGATTTTGTCAAATAGATGGTTGAGATTGCATTCAAAGATGATGGCCGACTCCATCATCACGGTTGGAGCGTTTTGTTGCTCCGCCCATTTCTCAAACTGTTCCATCACCCAAGGATGTACCAAGGCGTTGAGACGTTGCAGCTGTTGCTCGTCGGAGAAGACAATAGTTGATAGCTTAGGTAAGTTGACGGAGCCGTCAGAAAAAAGAATCTCTGTGCCAAAAACTTGACACAGAGATTGTCTGACCTTGGGGTCTTGATAAATCTTTTTAGCCTCATCATCTGCATAAAACACAGGAATACCCATCTGTACAAATTGTTTCGACAGGTAAGTCTTGCCAGTGCCAATGCCTCCGGTGAGCGCTATTTTATACATTATCTTAGGTAAAAGGTGATAACTTCAGGAGACTCAACAGCAACCAGCTCAGGACCAAAGACGTGTGTTAACAGATATTCGCGCATATCTCTGTTTGAGAAGGAGTATACGGTCACTTTGTTTTTCGTCTTGATAAGATCCGTCACGGATATAAAGATGACTTTTTCTTTTGAAGAGAAAGGTTTCATCAGGTATCTGAGTCCCTTTTGTTGAAATGTCAGCGAGATAACAGTGTCGGACACGGTTACAGACTTTTTGCCTTCCGGCAGATTGTAGCATTGTATTTGAAAGTCTTGGGTAACCTTATAATCTTTGGAGAAAGTTACAAGGGCCCAGCAGGCTGTAGAAATAAGCAGACAAACCAGGAACGACATTGTCGGCTTTTTCAACTTATGCTTTTTTTCTGTTTGCGTCATAATACACTATTATTTACTGATTTAAAAGTTCGGAAACTTCAAATATTATTTAGAAGCGTCTTTTTTTGCCTTAAGTTGAGCTTCATCAACAGCGATGGCAGCTTTGTCAACTTCGATGCGTACATCGTTGGCGATTTCAACCATAAAGGTGTTATCTCTTACTTCTACGATTTTACCGTGAATACCACCGATAGTAGTCACTTTATCACCCTTTTCAAGACCTTTCTTGAACTCTTCCATTTGTTTTTGTCTCTTTTGTTGAGGACGAATCATGAAAAAGTAGAAGATTACGATGATGAGAAGGATGAAAATCATGGTCATACTGCCGCCATCTTTTGGTGCAGCTGCATTAGCTTGTAATAATGTTAATAAATTCAGCATAGTCGTTTTAAATGATTAAGTTATAGTTTACAAATTGTGATTATTCAGGTTTGGTAACGTTGGCGGTGATGGTGAGGATGTTCTCTGCAGGGTAGGTGTTGGCACCTACGAGGATGCGCTTGGTTACTTTGCCCATTTGAGATTTAGAGTCAAATGTAACGGAGATTTCACCACTTTCGCCTGGACGGATAGGTGCCTTTGGAGGAGTGGAGGTTGTGCAACCACAAGTGGCTTCTGAAGAGAAGATGATCAGGTTTGATTTACCCGTATTCTTGAACTTGAAGGAATAGGTCAGCTTTTCACCTTGAATTACTTCACCAAAGTCGTAGGTGGTTTGTTCGAAAGTGATGACGGGCAGTTTCTCTTTTTCCTTTTTAGACATACCTTGAGCGGTTTGTGGGCAATGTACGTCAGAGGTCTTGAAGCCGCCTTCTTGGTTTTGGTTTTTATGGCCACATCCACTGCAAAGAAGTAGTCCAAAGACAATGGTCAATAATGATAACTTTTTCATAATCTTAATTTTGAAATAATCCACGACCTGTTTTGTTCAAACGATCTTGTTCTCTCAAGTCAACGATCAGACGATCGAGCACGCCGTTCACAAATACTTTACTCTTGCTGGAAGAGTAATATTTTGCCAGGTCAATATATTCGTTTAAGGTTACTTTCACTGGGATTTCAGGGAATTCGAGCAGCTCGCAGATGGCCATTTTCATCAAAAGGATATCCATACCGATAACACGCTCAAGTTCCCAATTCTGAAGCTTGGATTCAATCAATGCTTCATATTCTTCATCGTTCTTCAATGTTTTACTGAAGAGATCTCTGCAGAATTGTTCATCTGCTCTCGGATCTTTTGAGAGTGTTAGAATCTTACATTCGTTGCCCTTCTTTTGTTTGAAGTCCACGATGTTTTTGTAAAGCATACCCAATGCTTCTTCATAATCATCAATCCAGTTAGGGTCTTTCTCGCCAAAGAACCAGCGGATGTGGTCATCGGTGGCGAAAATCTTTTCAATGATGGTCAACACCAACTTACGATCTTCTTCGTAGTTACCCTCTTGATTGTTCATATAGGCCTTATACTCATCCAATTCCTCAATCTGATGGAAAATCTTGACGATAAAGTCGGTGTCTTCCGACCAGTTGATATGGTACTTCGGGAACAATTTCTTAAGTGTTTCATTATTCTCGATTTGCATAATCACTTCATTGTCCACAAACTTGGTGTTTGGGTGAAGGTCTTCAGGAGTTGGATTATGTTTGTTTTTTAAGTCTTCCAACTTGTTTGAACGATAATAAGCCACTTCCGGAAGGATGGAAAAGAACCACAAGAAGAGGGTGTAGCAGTTCTTGATGGTGTGGATCATTTCGTTTTCTGCAGCGAAAATATCCTGATCAGGTCTCATACTGTGAGCGTATAGAGCCTGCATGGTTTTTGTTCTTAAATATCTTCTACTAATCATTGTGTACTATTTCAAGGTGAATGATGTTTCGCCGAGCAGTTGATCGTCGGTGAAGATTTGAACGATATATTTGCCCTTGATAGCTTTGTCGTCAGCCATCAAATCCCAATCCAAGGTAACGTTTTGAGCTTTATTATTGTAGTTGACAACTTTCTTGGTGGAATATTGCAAACGTTGTCCATCGTGAACGAAGGAGTAGGTGTTGGATGAGCCAGGGGTGAGCACCTTGCCAGTACCAGGAACGGCAATACGACAGTAGATGTTTACAGGACCAGCTTCGATGAGGGAATTTTCGCCCAAAACGAGAGAGGTCTTGATACGTTTAACACGATTAGCCTTGTCGGTAGCCTCTTCCTCGCCTTTTGACTTCACGTTGTAACCGGCACTCTTGATGCTGTATGCCTTGTATACGGCAGCCGTTGTCAACTTGGCGTTGAGGTCGTCGTTGGATTTTTGTACGGCAGCTTTGTCTTGACGTTCTTGTTCCAAATCGGCTTTCACCTGTGTGTTTTCGTCTTTCAAAGCCTTGTTTTCTTGATAAAGTTTATCCATCTCTTTTACGTATTCTTGAGAGATGTTTTGCAAACGAGCCAGCTGTTTCTTGATTTTCTTGTAGTCTGCTTGAGTGTTGATGAGTTGTTCAATTTCAGCAGCGTTAGCCATAATGATGCTGTCTTTTTCGCTCAATCTGTCGGAAAGATCACCATATTGAGCTTTGATTTTTTCGTGTTCTGCCAAGAGAGAATCGAGTTCACTCTGTAGCTCATTGTTGGATTCTTCAACCTTTACGAATTCTTTATTCATAGTCGGTTTTGCAAAAAATCCAAAATAAAGGGTTGTGCAAAAGAACACGCCTGCAAGAATACCCAACAGGATAACCCATTTTTTCAGTGGGTTGTTTTCATTTTGACTGCTGCTTCTTTGAAAGTTGCTTGTCGTTTCCATTCTAAATGTTTTTTCGATGATTATGTGATTTTATTTATTTCTGTTTAAGATTCAAATACATATCCAAATTTCTTGGAAGGTAGAAGGTCTTGTTGGCAGGCATGTATACGACAACAGAACCTAAGTCGAATTTTTTCTTATTAACGGTTACGTAGTTCGTGTAACTATCAACGGTCAAAGTTGTTTTTTTATTTTTTACGGTCAATCGATAGTCGTTTGGACTCAGGCTGTCGATTTGGCAATTGTAGTCAGCGAATACAACGTGGTGATCGGCAAAATTTTCTTCGGTAAGACGTTCCAAATCGTCTTCTGCCAATCCGAGTTGTTGACGCAAATAATGATTTACTTCAACATTGGTATGTACGCCAGTGAGTTCGTTACCTGCTGGATTGTAGCAACCCAAGAATACATTTTCACCTGTGTGACCGTATGTTGTGAAACCGAAGTAGGTGCGGTTGTTCAGTACCAAGGAGATCATCTTGTCGAGACCAAGATTGTTTTTGCGTTCTTCGTAAGGAATAGTTGACTTGTTGTAGTTGCTTGCAGAATTGAGGTAGGCCATTTCTGCATCTTGGAGGTCAATATTGTAGTATTCTTTGAAGAGTGCGCGTACTTGTTTTTCATCGGCATCTTTCACTTTGCCCGCCATTGTGCTGGTGGAAAGTTTATGATCAACGATAGGTTTCATGATTTGTTCAAGAGAAACTTTGTCGTAACCGCCATATTTAGAAAGAGAGCCGCCAATGGTCATGGCGCTGTTGCCGTGGTCAGGGAGAATGATGACGAGAGTTTGTCCATCTTTTTGTGCGAACTGCAAAGCTTCGCCGCAGGCATCATCAAAAGCGATGAATTCCGTAAGGATAGCTTTGGCGTCGTTGTTGTGGGCAGCCCAGTCTACCTTGCTACCTTCTACCATCAAGAAGAATCCTTGCTCGTTTTGAGAAAGCACTTGGATGGCTTTGCGAGTCATCTCTGCTAATGAAGGGGTGGTGTTAGGGTCGCGTTCCAAGTCGTATGGCATATCATAATCGTTGAACAAAGCCCAGAAAGGCGCTTTGTTACATTGTTTCATACCTTGATAATCGTTCAAGAGTACGGTGTAACCATTTTCCAAGAGGAAGTTTTTGTCGCGTTCGTTAAGATAGGATACGCCACCACCGATTACGACGTCCACTTTGTTGTGTACCATTTGTGGAGCAATCCAACCATATTTGCTGCGTTTGTAGGTGTGTGCGGCGCAGTCGGCAGGTGTTGCATGTGGGAATTCGCAGGTGAAAACCAAACCCGTGGCTTTGTCCTTAAGCTGCTTGGATGCTTCCAACAATGTGGTGAGCGGTTGGTAGGCACGGGTTGCTTCTACTTGCACCAAGTCGTGATCCGTTTTTACAGGATAAGTGGAAACGAATTGTGTTTGGGTTGGATATCCTGTCATGTAACAGGAGGTTGTTGGCGCGGAGTCGCCGATAGGAGCATCCGATGAGTTCGTTATAACCAGTCCCTTAATGTATGGATCAATGTTCAGATAGGCATCATTGGGATTTAAGAAAGCCTTATACCAGCGTGCGGCAGCAAGAACACTCGTAGAAGTACCGTCGGGTATCATTACAATAACATTTTTAACACTTTGTGCAGAAATTGCTAAAGTGAAGAAAAACAACAAGTTATAAAGAAAGAACTTTTTCATTTTTAATGATTTTATAAAACGTGCAAAGATAGTAATTTTAGTGAAAATAAAAAAGGCCAAAAGCTAAATGCAAATGGCCTTTTTGATGTTTGTGAGTATTGGTTATTTTCTTTTCCACAATTGTGTCATTTCTTCCAAGGTTTTGCCTTTGGTTTCAGGAACCATACGCCATACAAATAGTACGGATAGCAGGCAGAAGAGCGCATAGATTAAGTAGGTGCCACCAATACTCCATTCGCTTAATGGCAGAAATGTGGAGGATACCAAGTAGTTGGTAATCCATTGCGTAGCTACGGCAATGGCCACAGCTTTGCCACGAATGGTATTCGGGAATATTTCGGAGATGAGCACCCAGCAAATAGGACCCCAACTCATCATAAAGGAGGCGGTGTAAATGATGATGAAAATCAAGGCAGCAATTCCGATGGTATCGGCAAAGGAGAGTGCTGCTAAAGCCACCATGCCTGTCATCATTCCAATGGAACCGATGATCAACAGCGGTTTACGTCCAATTCTATCTACCGTAAAGATGGCAACCAAGGTGAACACGATGTTGACGATGCCCATCACAACGGTTTGTAACATAGCCACATCACCGGAAGCACCCATATTTTCAAAAATACGTGGTGCATAGTAAAGCACGACGTTGATGCCGACCGCTTGTTGGAAGAAGCTCAACAACATACCTACCAATACGACGATGAAGCCAAAGGAGAATACCCTTTCTTGCTTTTCCGTTAGTGTGGATTTGATTTCCGCAAGGATGTCGCTTGCTTCTTGCGTGCCATTGATGCGGGTGAGCACTTTCAGGGCTTGTTCGTCTTTGCCTGTCATAACCAGGAAACGTGGTGTTTTAGGTACGCCTAACAGCAACAAACCAAACAATGCAGCTGGGATGGCTTCGCTGACAAACATACGTCGCCAACCAATGCTTATCATCATTTCTTGTGCTGGTAAGCTGTTTTTTATCATATAGTTGACGAAATATACGACCAGCATACCAAAGATGATGGCAAATTGATTGCACGATACCAATGTTCCTCTGATTTTGGCGGGAGCTATTTCTGCGATGTACATTGGACAGATGGCGGAAGCTAATCCTACACCGATGCCGCCTAATATGCGGTAGCCGTTGAAGGCTATCAACAGCCCCATTGTAGGTGTGTTTTTCTCAAAAAACAGGAATTCCGGACAGTAGGAACCCATTGCTGAAAGGAAGAACAGGACGGATGCCAATATCAAAGCGTTGCGTCGCCCAAAATGATTGGCAACCCAGCCCGACAAGAAGCCGCCGATAACGCAGCCTATCAAGGCTGAGGAGGAGGTTATTCCGTGCAGGAAGGAGGTGTAGTTGAAATCTTGGGCACTCTGGAAGAATTGCTGCAGTGCCTGTTCGGCACCGGATACTACGGCCGTATCGTAACCGAAAAGCAAGCCTCCGATGACGGCAACGAAAGTTATCCATATCAAATAGGCTCTTGAGCCTTGCGTAGTCTGTTCCATTATAGTGAATAAATGTTTACGATAGATTCATAAAGTTCTTGTTTCCCAGATATTTGTGCAGGCTCTGGTTGCGATTTGGCGTAGTTAACAACCTCTTCAAGGGTGAGTTTGCCTTCTTCAAAATCTTTACCAATACCATTGTCGTAGGAAGCGTATCTGTCTTTAACCATTTGGTTGATAGGAGATTGCTCTAAGATAGCAGCGGCGCTTTCCAGGGCGCGTGCGAATGCATCCATACCGGCAATATGCGCGATGAACAGATCTTCACGGTCGGTGGAGTTGCGGCGGATTTTGGCATCAAAGTTGGTACCGCCACTTTCAAATCCTCCGTGTCGAAGGATGACGAGCATAGCTTGGGTAAGTTCGTAGTTGTCGATAGGGAACTGGTCGGTGTCCCAGCCATTCTGGTAGTCGCCGCGGTTGGCATCGATGGACCCGAGCATGTTTGCATCGGCAGCACATTGCAATTCGTGTTCGAAGGTATGACCTGCCAAGGTGGCGTGGTTAACCTCAATATTCACTTTGAAGTCTTTGTCTAAACCGTGGGCACGCAGGAAGCCGATAACGGTTTCAGTGTCAACATCGTATTGATGTTTCATTGGCTCCATTGGTTTGGGTTCAATCAAAAATGTGCCTGTAAATCCTTTTTTGCGAGCATAGTCGCGAGCCATTTTCAACATTGTAGCCAAATGCTCTTTTTCGCGTTTCATATCGGTGTTGAGCAGGGTTTGGTAGCCTTCACGACCACCCCAGAATACGTAATTGGTACCTCCTAATTCAATGGTGGCATCGATGGCGTTTTTGATTTGTACCATCGCACGGGCAGCTGCATTGAAGTCAGGGTTGGTGGAAGCACCGTTCATATAGCGCTCGTGACTGAATACGTTGGCAGTACCCCACAGTAACTTGATGCCGGTCTCGGCTTGCTTTTGTTTTGCGTAGGCTACGATTTCTTTAAGGTTGGCTTCGTATTTTTCAATGTCTGGATCTTCTTCTATGAGATCAACATCGTGAAAACAATAATATTCAATGCCTAATTTTTGCATGAATTCGAAGCCTGCGTCCATCTTGTTTTTGGCGCGTTCTAAAGGGGTGTTGCCTTCTTTCCAAGGTTGGTGGATCGTGCCTCCGCCAAATTGATCAGAGCCGTCAGCACAAAGGGTGTGCCACCATGCCATAGAGAATTTGAACCAATCTTTCATTTTACGTCCCATAACGACTTTCTCTGCGTCATAAAAGCGGAAAGCCAATGGATTGCGGGAGTCACGTCCTTCAAATTTGATTTTTTCAATCTGTGGAAAGTATTCTTTGTTTGCCATAATATAATTTTTTCTATTGATAATCAGTTTTTTATGTTTAATTTGGATAGGAATCGTTGATATGCTTCTTTGAGAGGTTCAACCATGGTGTTGTCCAATTCGTAGCTGTCTTGTAACTGTAGTGAGTCAAAGGCTTCCTCACGACTTGTATAGAATCCTGCTCCCATAGCAGCGCCACGAGCAGCACCCAATGCGCCATCGGTGTTGTATAATTCAATCTTTGCTCCACTTACCGTGGCGAGGGTTTTGCAGAATAGCGGACTGAGGAAAAGGTTTGCCTGTCCAGCACGTATAACGTTGATTTTTAGTCCCATTGATTTCATAATGTCGATACCGTAGCAGAAAGCGAAGGCTATACCTTCTTGTGTGGCACGCAGTAAATGGGCTCTGTTGTGTCTGTTGAAATCTAGATGGTGGATCTGTGCTTTGATGTTTTGATTTTCTAATACGCGTTCTGCACCGTTGCCGAAAGGGATGATGGTCAGACCGTCACAGCCGGCAGGGGCGGTTTCAGCAAGGCTGTTGATCTCTTCGTAGGAGAGCTCAGACGCGAAGTTCCTGCGCACCCACGCGTTGGCACTGCCACAGCCGTTGAGACATAGCAGTACGCCATAACGGGGATCGTTAGTGGTGTGATTTACGTGCAGGAAGGGGTTTACTCGTGAGGCCTTGTCGGTGACGGGTTGGTCGGTTACGCCGTAAACAACGCCACTGGTGCCACCGGTGGCAGCCACCTCGCCCGGCTCCATCACGTTGAGTGAGAATGCGTTGTTAGGCTGGTCACCTACTCGATAACTGATGGGTACGCCTGCAGGTATGCCCAATAGGTTTTCTGTTTCGAGGGAGGTTGTAGCCAATGTCTCAACAGATTGCCCTGCTTCGCAACAATGTTCGGTGTTGATATTCAGTGTTTCAAATACCTCTTTGCAAAGTCCCTTACGTTGGTAGTCCCAAAAGATGCCTTCCGAAAGCCCGCTTTGTGTAGTGGTCATTGCGCCGCTGAGTTTGTAGGCGATGTAATCGCCAGGTAACATTATCCGATGTATGCGGGCGAATATGTCTGGTTCGTTCTTTTGCACCCAGGCTAATTTAGCGGCTGTGAAATTGCCAATGTGGTTCAACAGGTGTTGTTGACACCAGTCGGTCCCCAGCGCTTCGGTGGCTGCTCGTCCTACTTCAACAGCGCGCGAGTCACACCAGATGATGGATGGCCGCAAGGGCGCGCCAGAAGCATCTAAGCAAACTAATCCGTGCATCTGATAGGTGATACCTATGCACGCAACTTGTTGTAAATCATAATTGTTGCCTATGTTTTGGATACCTTGGCAGACATATTCCCACCAAAGGTCAGGGTCTTGTTCTGCCCACCCTTTGTGCGGGGCGTTGATGGGCATTTCACGTTCTGGCAAGGTTACCTCCGTGGCGCATTTACCCGTCTGGATGTCCAACATTGAGATTTTGATGGAGGAAGAACCAATGTCGATACCTAAACTGTACATATTCATTCGGGAGTTTTATAGACTAACAAATCCGTGGGAGAGCGCATATCGTGCCAGTTCACCCGTACTGTTAAATCCTAATTTCTTGAAAATGTTGTTTTTGTGTGTTTCTACGGTTCTTGTGCTGATATTTAACTCTTCCGCAATGGCTTTTACGCTATAGCCTTTGGTGCATAACGTTACGATGTCCCATTCCCGTGGAGTAAAGATCTTATCGTCGGATTTGTTGATGGTCAATATCTTCTTGATAATGACGGCAATATCCTGCCCGTAATACTCAAAGCCATTCATGATGTTGTGAATGGCATCTAAGAGAACAGGGATTTCTGAGCTTTTGTCGATGAACCCATTGATGCCTAAGTTGATAAGTTGGTGAATGTGCCGTTCTTCTGTGTCGGAAGAAATGACAAGAACTTTTACTTCGCTGTCTAAACTTCGGATATGTTCTAAAACATCTATACCTGTGCCGTCGGGTAGCAATATGTCTAGAATGATGAGGTCAATATCCGGCTTGCGGTTGTAATATTGTTTGGCCTCCTTTACAGTTCCGACCTCTGCAACTACTTTACAACCAGTGTCTTCTGCATTTAAGGCCATTCGTAATCCCATACGCATCAGTACGTGGTCTTCAACTAATAGTATGTTTGGCATAATAGGGTGTATGTTATGATTAATATAGTGTGCAAAGTTCGTAAATATCTTATTATGTTCGCAACGTGTTTGCGAAAAAAGAGTAGGAATTAGAGCTTTACCGAAAGGGAGAAGGTGGTTCCTTTTCCTTCTTCACTCTTGACAGTCAGTGCGTTGTTGCCCAAGTTGGCCATTTCTTTACAAACCATTAATCCTAAGCCAGTGCCCATTTCTCCCTCGGTTCCTTGGGTGGAGTGAACTTTGTACTTGAAGAGTTTTTCTAGCTGTTCAGCGTTCATTCCAACACCGTGGTCGATGACAGACAAGGTGCCTTTGCCAATTTGTGTGGAGAAATTGATGTTTATACAACTATCCGGATGTGAGAATTTTATAGCGTTGGAAAGGATGTTTCGCAGAATGAATTCCGTGAAGTGCAAGTCTTCATTGATGTAAGTGCCAGGAACAATGTTATGTTCAATGCGTATGTTTTTGTTGTTGGCTTGCGTTTGCAAATTGTTGATGGTGTTCTCTACTACTAATTTCAGATTCAGCTGTTCAGGGTTGTAAGTTAAACGCCCACTCTGAATGGAACCCCATTGCAACAGGTCTTTCACTAATCTTGATAAGGAGTCGTTGGAGAGTTTGAGCTGATAGATGCTTTCCTTTAGGTCTTTCTCATTGATGTTGTCGTGGTTGGTGTGAAGAAAGTCTAACATCCGTTTTTGAGCAGCAACAGGATTTCGAAGGTCGTGAGAGATGATGGAGAAGAACTTGTTCTTGGTTTCGTTGATGGCCTCCAATTCGATATTGCGTCTTTTGCGTGTGCGACTAAGCTTGATGTTGGATACCAACAATATGGCCAGCAGTACGACAATTAAAATCATAACGATGATCATATTCATCTTGCGCGCGTTCTTCATCTGCTGGATGGTGAGTTGGTTTTCTTTTTCCTGCGTGTCAAATTTGATTTCAAACTCGCTAAGTTGGCGCATGTGTTCTTCCGAGTTGATAGTGTCTTTCAAGGCGTCACATTTCTCTAGATAATGTAGCGCTTTTTGGGTGTCTTTGTCAAGATAAAGATGATAGAGATTGTTGTAGAGGATAGGTAATATCTGCTTGAATCCGATGTTGTTGCAAATGTCTACGGCCTCAAGAAGATATTTTTCGGCATCTTGTGATTGGTTGAGATTCATCGCTACCTGGCCCAATTGTTTAAGCGTGATGGTGTAGGAGACGATGTTGTTTGTCTTTTTGAAGATCTCTTTGGCCTGAAGCAGGATTTCTTGGCTTTGCTTCCAATCGCTTTTTGCCATCAAAATGTCCGCTTTCTGAGATAGTCTAATGCCCACTTTTTCTTCTCGTTTGGCTTTCTTGTCGAGTTCAAGGGCTTCTTCAATGTAAATCAAAGCCTCATCGGGTTTGCGTTCTTTGAGCTTAATGTCGCTCATCATACCTAATCGAATGGCTAAGGCCTTGTCATTCTTTGTTTTGCGTTCAATATCTATGGCTTTCTGAGCGTATTTTTCGGCTTCTTCAAATCGATTGGTTACAAGGTATATGGCCGAGTAAATGTTTAAGGCGCTGCTTTTCATAGAGGCATTTTTCAACTTTTCCGCCAGGTTATACTGCATCTCAGCTTGGTTCAGTGATTTGTTGTAATCTCCTAATCGGAAATAGATGGCACTCAACACCTCGTAGCAACTTTCAGTGAGATAATCGGAACTGTCGATGTTGACCGGGATGGTGCTTAATGCGGTGTTGCCACATCGTATGCCTTGTTGAAAATTCCCATTTTCGTAGAAGTAGTTCGACATTCCTAAGTAAACAACCGTTTCTATCAGTTTCTTGTTGTCAGTACTATGAATGGAAGAGGGATAGTCGCTGTAGTTTTCTTTTACAAAATGCTGCGCTAAAGTTAATGCTGTTTTGTGTTTCTGTTTCCCACTTTCCGATTCAAAATGTTGAAACAAAGAGTCTACGTTGATTTGAGCGGATGCTAGGTATACGCAGGAAAGTAACAAGGTCAAAAGTCCGAATATTTTCTTCATAGGTGTGTTTGTGAAAAATGAATATGCAAAAGTAAGTAAAATTTGAAATGCAACAAGACTTTCATTTTCATCCTTTTTTAGTAGTTTTGCACCTGTAAACTAAAAATATGAAGATAAAAGAGGTTACCCAGTATTTGGAAGAACGTTTTCCCTTGCGATTGCAGGAGGATTTTGATAATTGTGGTGTTCAATGTGGCGATGTCGAACAGGATATCACTGGTGTATTAGTCTGTTTTGAGATGACAGAGAAGGTGATAGAAGAGGCGTTATCGATGAATGCTAACCTGGTGATTTCACACCATCCGCTGATGCTTAAACGCGGGATTTGTAAAATAGAGCCTAAGGATAGGGTGGGACGAGTGATCTGTAAAGCTTTGGAACACAGAATGGTGCTCTACTCTATGCATACCAATCTCGATAGTGCCGCAGGCGGTGGCAATGATCTCTTCGCAGAAAAGTTAGGACTTTGCGAAACACGTGTGCTGGTACCTACGCACCACGGTGATTTGGCTGATAAGAACGGACTCGGCCGCATCGGCTCTTTGCCGACGGAAATGTCTATGCCACAGTTTCTGAAATATGTAAAGGAGAAGATGGATCTGCAGGTTGTACGCTATCGTGGCAACAACGACAAGCCTATTCGTACGGTAGCTGTTTGCGGTGGGGGCGGTTCGTCCTTTATTGAAGATGCACTCGCTGCCGGCGCAGATGCCTACGTGAGCGGTGATATCAAGTATCACGATTTTTTCAGAGCTGATGAAAAAATGCTGATCGCCGATATCGGACATTATGAAGGAGAATTCTTTATTAAAGAAATTATTTATAAGGTAATTAAAGAAAAATTTAGTACCTTTGCCGCCTCAATTTCTAAAATGGATATTTTAGAGGTTATGTATTTGTAAAACAGATAGTTAAAAGAAAATAACACATAGTATTATGCCAAAGAAAAAAGTCACCGATGAGGAAATCATTACTCCAGTAGAAGAAGTTGCAACCGAATCTAAAGCTAAAAAGAGCACAAAGTCTGCTGCCAAGAAGGCAGAAGAAGAGGCAGTTGTAACCGAGCCAGTAAAATCTCCTGTCGTAGAAACTATTGAAGAAGAAGGTGTAATTGTTGAAAAAACCGCTGATGGCGTCATCGAGGTTAAGAAACAAGAAGAGAGCTCCAGTCACGCAGAGGAAATCACTATCGAACAGAAGTTGCTCTCCTTGTACAATCTTCAACAGATCTGCACAAAGATTGATGATATCCGAATGATTCGTGGTGAGTTGCCAGAGGAAGTTCGCGACAAAGAGGATGAATGTGAAGGTAAACGCACACGTATCAACAAGTTTACTGATGAAATCAGCAACTTGCGCAATTTGATCGTGACTAAGAATAGTGAAAAGGAAGAAGCTCTTGCTTCCATCGCACGTTATACTGAACAACAAAACAATGTTCGCAACAACCGCGAATATGAATCCTTGAGCAAGGAAATCGAATATCAAAAGCTTCAAATCCAGGTTATCGACAAACATAGATCCAAATTTGAAGATGAGATTCAAGAAAAGGAACGCCTTATCTCCGATACCCAAATCAAATTGTCTGAATTGGAAGAAATCTTAGGTCAGAAGAAGGCTGAATTGGAAGTGATTGTTGCTGATACTGAAAAGGAAGAAGCTCAATTGCTCGCTGACGCTGAAATCCTTAAGGCTAAGGTTGACCAACGTTTGCTCACTGCTTTTGAACGTATCCGCAAAAACGCACGCAACGGTCTCGCTATCGTTAAGATTCAACGTGATGCTTGTGGTGGTTGCTTTAGCAAGATTCCTCCTCAACGTCAACTCGACATCGCTTTGCACAAAAAAATCATCGTATGCGAAGCCTGTGGTCGTATCTTCATTGACGACAAGCTGGTGAATAGCCAACTCGAAACCAACGAATAATCTTTACATTATTATATATATGAAGAAGGTCGGGAAATTCCCGACCTTTTCTGTTTATATAAATTTACATAGCTTAATGATTGTTTCGTAAGTTTATTATTCTCCGTTGAGAATATCGGCGATGTGCATCACGTCGATGTCAATGCCGTGCTTGGAGGCGTATGCGTCAAGCATTTGCAGACAATGGATATCTGTAGAAGTGATTATTCTGGAGCCGGAGTTGTAGGCCTTGTTCAGGATGTCTAGGGCCATCTTCTCAGCAGCCTGTGGGTTGCTGTTAGGGAAACGGCCGTGAGCACCACAACAGCCGTGGTAATCGTTGTCGGTTTCCAAGTCCAATCCCGCCGTGTTTCTCAAAAGGATTTCTGCAGCATCATTTTGAGGATAAAGGTTTCGTGCGGAACAGGATTTGAAGTAATATACTCTGTGACAGAAGGTGTTGCCCAGGCATTCCACTTTGCGAATGTTTACGATGTAGTCGCACAATTCAAAGATGTGATTCTTGAACTTTGTCAGCTCTGTGGACTGGAAGGTGTTTACCAACATAGAACGATAGTAGGAACGCATGAATCCGGCACAGGAGCTGTCAGGAATCACGATCATCTGCACGGTGCCGAGTTGGTCAACGACCTGCGTTGCCAAGGTCTTTGCAGAGTCCATATCGCCTTCCATAAATAGGCGGCGACCGCAACAGGTCTGCTCGTCCATATACTGACAATGGATGTTCAGTTTCGACAAGACTTCCATAACACTGAAAGCCGTGTTGGTCTGAAACATGTCCATCTGACACGGGATAAAAACATTGATGATGTTGCTATCTTCGCTTGACATAGTTCTTCAATTAGTTACCGCATTTAGAATAACCGCAGCTGGTACATACCAGACAGCCTTCTTTAAATTCCATTGTGTCAATCTGATGACAATGAGGACATTCTTCGCCTTTCTTCTTGGTGCCGTCCTTGATGAATTTCTTCAAGGCACGACATACACCATTACGCCAAGAGTTGATGCTTTCTTGACGGAAGTTCAAACCAGATATGATGTTAACGATGTTGTCGACAGGAATGCCGTTTCGCAACAATGCGGAAGTCATCTTGGCATAGTTCCAGAACTCTTGGGTAAAACAACGGTCCAGACCGCTCAAGAGCACGTCGTAACCTGCTTTATCCTTGTATCTGAAGTCGTATGATTTGGTGCCGTCCTCGTGACGGTTCTTGATGATGACGCCGCGATCTACCCATTTTGGAAGCTGCAGACTGTCTTCACCTGTCTTACCTGTGAAAATTTCGTATGGAATGCCATTGTATACACCAATGTATGCCACCCAGTCCTCGTTGTTGTTCTTGAAATGGATGACGTCGGCTTGTAATTCTTTCGGACGTTTGAAGTTCTTAGGAGTTGGGGCAGCTGCTGGAGCCTCTTTCTTAGGTTTCAAAGACTCTAATACGCCGTTACGAGAACCTTCTCTGTAAACGGTCATGCCTTTACAACCAACTTCCCACGCTTTGAGGTAAACATCGGCTACAATCTGCTCGGTGACGTCTTCTGGCAGGTTTACAGTAACGGAAATGGAATGATCTACCCACTTTTGAACAGAACCTTGCAATTCTACTTTCTTCACATAGTCGGTATCGGCGGCTGTGGATTTGTAGTAAGGAGACTTTTCAACCAATTGTTGAATTTCCTTTTCGTTCATTGCAGACATCTGTTCGTATGTATATCCATTGATTTCTGCCCATTTGACAAATTTCTGATGGAATACTAAATATTCTTCGAAGCTGTCGCCTACTACATCCTTCACGATGGTTTTCTTGGTGGCCATGTCATTCGGATTTACTTTACGGCGACGTTTATATACCACATTGAAAGCAGGTTCCAAACCGGAAGTGGTTTGAGTGCAAAGACTTACACTACCTGTAGGCGCGATGGTGAGCAAGGCGATGTTGCGTCGTCCATAGCGAACCATATCATCGTATAGTTTTGGATCTGCTTGACGAATGCGGTTGATGAATGGGTTGTTACCCTCTTTAATGCAACTGTAGATAGGGAAAGCACCACGTTCTTTAGCCATATTGACGGAAGAACGATAGGCTGCCAATGCCAATTGTTTGTGAACTTCGGTAGAGAAAGCATTGCCTTCGTCGGAGCCATAACGAATGTTCAGTGCTGCCAACATATCTCCCTCAGCGGTGATGCCTAAGCCGGTACGACGACCCTTCAATGATTGCTTGCGTATCTTCAACCAGAGTTCCTTTTCAACGCGTTTCACGTTTTCATCCTCTGGGTCGCTGTCAATCTTGTTCAAGATCTGGTCGATCTTTTCAAGTTCCAGGTCGATGATGTCATCCATCAAACGTTGAGCGTATTGTACGTGCTCCTTGAACAGAGGCATATTGAAGTAGGCCTTGTCGGTGAAAGGATTTTCAACATAGCTGTACAGGTTGATGGCAATGAGTCGGCAACTGTCGTACGGACAGAGAGGAATCTCACCACAAGGGTTGGTAGAAACCGTTCTGAAACCTTCGTCTTCGTAGCAGTCTGGAACAGACTCGCGGCGGATGGTATCCCAAAACAGAACGCCTGGTTCCGCTGATTTCCATGCATTGTGGATGATCTTCTTCCATAACTTGTTTGCATCAACTTCCTTTTTCACGGTAGGATTTTCAGATGCGATAGGGTATTGTTGGATGTATGGAGTGTTGCTTTGGGCACACTTCATAAATTCATCATCTAATTTAACAGAAACGTTGGCGCCGGTAACTTTACCTTCCGTCATTTTGGCGTCGATGAAGTTCTCAGCATCAGGGTGTTTCACAGATATGGAGAGCATCAGGGCGCCACGACGGCCACCTTGAGCCACCTCGCGGGTGGAGTTGGAATAGCGCTCCATAAAAGGAACGACGCCTGTGGAGGTGAGCGCACAGTTTTGAACGTGACTGCCGGCAGGACGGATGTCTGAAAGGTCGTGACCAACGCCACCACGGCGTTTCATCAGCTGCACCTGCTCCTCATCCATCTTCATGATGCCACCGTAGGAGTCGGAGTTGCCATCGTTGCCAATGACAAAGCAGTTCGACAGGGAGACAATCTGGTCACGATTGCCAATACCGGCCATCGGACTACCTTGAGGAACGATGTATTTGAAATGATCGAAGAGTGAGAAAATCAACTCCTCGCTCATAGGTTTTACATATCTTCTCTCGATGCGGGCAAACTCACTTGCCAAACGATGGTGCATGTCTTCAGGGGTTCTTTCTAGAATGTTACCATCTCCATCTTTCAATGCGTATTTGTCGATCCATACGCCTGCAGCAAGCTCGTCCCCGCCAAAATAGGCTACGACATCCGGGAAGATCTCCTCTTTGCTATAAAATGTCTTAACGTTATTCTGTGTGTTGGTCATTGGTCTTTGTTCCGGTGTGTCCTGACTTTCGGCCATCCCAAAAGAGACGCTTTCCATTCTCTCAGCCATCTTCTGGAAAGCTTGTTCTCGCTTCTGCAATAAGGAGGATGTATTCGTTACCTCCGTCCCCACAGTGGGTTCCGTTATAGTGTTTTCTTCTTCAAGAAAACTGAAAAGGGAAAGCTCGTTATCCATAGACACACTCTATAAAGTTATTACAATAGGTTACTTGTTTATCGAAAGCCATCGCCATTCAGCGAATAATTTTGAATCTATTCTTCTAACTAATTGAGTAAAAACGAGTTGCTTCGTAGTTTAGACTTTCATTTCACGGTTGTAAAAATAGAAAAATGATGGGTTATCAAGTGTGTAATGTTGATATTTATTATTAACAAAATATGGTTAATAAATTTTAACACTGACAATCAGTGCTTTATTCATTCTGCTCTCTTTTTACAAAATTATTCCCCTTTTTTCATTTTCTGCACAATATTAATAGTTTATTGATATTTCATTGTTGAAAAATGAAATAAATGCAAAAAAAAGAGTGACACATATTAATGCATCACTCTGTATATTAACGTGTTGTATTTTTTTACAAGTTGAAGTCTTCCTTGATCTTGTCCACGTAATCCAGCTTTTCCCAAGGGAAGAAGGTTACCGTGCGTTTGCCATTGGCACATTCGATTTCTGCTTCATAGCTGTCGCGACCAAAGTGACCGTAAGAAGCGGTCTTCTGATAGATCGGGTTCTTCAATTGCAGGCGCTCGATGATATCGTAAGGACGCAGACTGAAGATTTGTCCAATCTTGTCGGCAATCTGTCCATCCGTCATATCAACTTTGGCGGTACCATAAGTGTTTACATATAAGCCAACAGGTTGTGCCACGCCAATGGCGTATGCTACTTGTACCAATACCTGGTCGCAAAGGCCTGCTGCAACCATATTCTTGGCAATGTGACGGGTTGCGTAGGCAGCAGAACGGTCAACCTTGGAAGGATCCTTGCCGGAGAATGCACCACCACCGTGTGCGCCACGACCACCATAGGTGTCGACGATGATCTTACGGCCAGTAAGACCAGTGTCGCCGTGAGGACCACCGATAACGAACTTGCCAGTTGGGTTTACGAACAACTTTTTGTCGTAGTCGAAATCTGTAAACAGCTTTTGGATCTGTTCTGGATATTGACTGATAACGCGTGGAATGAGAATATTGCGAACGTCTTCACGAATCTTGGCCAACATCTTGTCGTCATCCTTGTCGAAATCGTCGTGTTGGGTGGAGACAACGATGGCATCGATGGCTTCAGGTATGTTGTCGTCGGAATAACGTACGGTTACCTGTGACTTGGAGTCAGGACGAAGGTAGGTCATCACCTTACCCTCCTTGCGAATGAGGGAGAGTTGATATACTAATTCGTGGGCAAGCTCCAATGTCAGAGGAAGATAACTTTTGGTTTCGTTGGTGGCGTAGCCAAACATCATACCTTGATCGCCAGCGCCTTGGTCTTGAACATTGGTTCGCTCAACACCTTGGTTGATGTCGGGAGATTGAGCGTGGATGGATGAAAAGATACCGCAAGATCTAGCGTCGAATTGATATTCGCTCTTGTTGTAACCGATTTCATCGATCACCTTACGGGCAACGTCGTCAACGGAAACGTAAGATTGGGTTTTTACTTCACCGGCACAAACTACTTGTCCTGTGGTTACTAAAGTTTCGCAAGCCACTTTAGATTCTGGATCGTTTGTAAGAAAAGCGTCCAGTAAAGCGTCTGAAATTTGATCACTCACTTTGTCCGGGTGTCCTTCAGATACTGATTCAGATGTGAATAGATAGCTCATAACTAACATTTTAATTTGTTAATAATTAATTGAATACAGAAAGACGTGGGAGAAAATGGTTACATTTTAGCATTTTTTCGCGTGGTTGCAAGCATCACAAATCTGTCCACGAATTTCGTGCGGCAAAAGTACACTTTATTTTAATATAACACATATTATTTTCGTATTTTTGCCGCAATAAAACTGTAACCTATGAACAGAACACTTGTTGCTCTGGTTTTTATAACCATCGCCTTGCTGTTTTCGAACTGCAAATCAAAAAGTAAAGCCGACGTTGAAGAAACAGAAAGCTATAATTATCCTGTCACCATCCTGCCCGACAGCTTGTCGGTGGACGTTATGGATAATACAACATTATATCCTTTGTCAGAAGAGTTTATGGAATCTTTTGTCGAGAAATGCAACAATTATGCAGGACATAAGATTACCGCACGCGTGCCCTTCCCCGAAAAGTGGGGCGTGCGTTGTTTGGAACGCCTTCCCCAAGGACGAGAACTGCTGCTGCTACAGTCTGAATCCCGCGAATGGATGTATCTGGTGGTAACATCTGGCTTCGGCACACAACGTATCCTCGATCTTATCCCGGTGGCAATCGATGTGTCGGTGCAAAACAATGATGTTCTCGAAACTGAAAAATGGAAAATGAACCGCCGACCAGATGGCTCTTTCATCATCACGAAGGAGTATGAGTGGATCAAGTCCCTGACGAAAGCAACCAAACAAGACTATATCGCCAATCCGGATAAGTATAGAAAGAGCTCACTCTATGTGGACCAATATAGCATCAATGAATCTGGACGCTTTGAATATACGGAGGTTGTAGACTCCATCCCAGATCATCGCACCGTCATCTTCTTCTACAACAAGAATGAGAAACCTGCTTCCTGGGACGATTGTGTGGATTATCTGCAGGCTTTCTGTGAAGATAATAACATATACTATGAGTCTGTTTATCAGAACTATGACAATGTTGTGGTTCGCGATTTCAACTTGCAGAATGTCATCACCGTGGATATCAATCCATATATCGGCACAAATACTGCCGGTATGGTTTTGATAAAGAAGGATGGAGAGCCTAAGTGTATCCACTTCGGTAGTATGGAATATCTACAGATGGAAATCAAACGCTACTTTAGTCTGACGAGCCAAAGCCAAGCCTTGTAATGATTTCACGCTTTATTCAGTCATTGACCCATTTGGTGGGGGAGCCGAAAGGTCACCGTTACTTGCTGGCGGTGAGCGGGGGCGCCGACTCCATCGTGATGGCACATCTATGTCATCATTTAGGGTTGGACTTTGAAATGGCGCACTGTAATTTCCATCTTCGAGGTGAGGCTTCGAATGAGGATATGCGGCTGGTGCAAACGTGGGCATCTCAACGAAATATTCCCTTGCATATTCGTGAATTCGATACACTTGCCTTGCAAGAACAATCGGGACTGTCGATGGAAATGATGGCCCGGAAGCTCCGCTACGATTGGTTTGAGGAGCTTGGACAAGCGTTTGATTTTATTGTTACGGCGCACCACGCCAATGATGCGGCGGAGACGTTGCTGCTGAATCTGTCGCGCGGAACAGGTCTGAAAGGCCTCTGCGCCATACCCGAACGCAATGGAAAGATAATCAGACCTATGCTTGTGTTTTCCGCCGAGGAGATACGTTCGTTCGCCAGTATGCAAAATATCGATTTTGCTGTCGATAGCACTAACTCGGATGAGACGATAAAACGCAACAGAATCCGCCATTCGGTCATTCCGGTGCTCACAGAACTTAACCCTAATCTCATCAATACGCTTACCCACGATTGTCAGGTGCTGCGACAGCAATATGCTTTCTATCAACGACAGATGGCATCCAAAAAGCGCACGCTCGTGACACAAAGGGACAACGCTGTTGTGGTGGATTATGCTGCCCTGCGCAATGACCCGGATAAGAACATTATCCTATATGAGATATTGAAAGACTATGGATTCCCCGCAACCGTGGCGGATGCACTATGTCGGGAAGTACAATCGGGCAAACAGTTCCTCTCTCAGGATCTTGTGTTGCTGGTGCACGGCGATGAACTGATCATCAAATCTCCTTCCCAAGATGCCGCCCTTAACGTGGAGTGCTTTTCTATAGAGGAACTGACACGCTATTTCCGTGTTGAAGAAGTACACGCAGATGGCAAAATACAATTTGCAAGAGACAACAAGGTGCTCTATCTGCCACAGCGATTGCTTACCTGGCCCGTGACAATACGGTATTGGCAAAAGGGCGACTTCTTTTATCCTTTAGGTGGCAAGGGAAAGAAAAAATTGAGCGATTATTTTATCGATCATAAGATAGATTGTTTTACGAAACAACAAATTCCTTTATTTTGCATCGGAAAGGACATTGTATGGATTGTGGGGCATCGATCAGATAATCGTTATAAGATAACAGACAAAGATACAGATTATTACAAAATAACTTACACAATATGAACATAGGTTTTAATCCAGATGGTAAGCAATTGCCCAAGCGAACGTTTATGCTTTGGTTTTTGGCAATATGCACGATGCTCAACAATGCGATGAGCGGGTTGACATATTTTTTCTATGGCCTTTTCCCAAAGGTGCTTCGCCAGTCGGTTGAGGTGATGAGCAATATGCCGATGTTCGACAACGAACAATACAGGCAGGCCTTTGAAACGTATCTCTCCATTGCGCCGTGGCAATATCTGCTGCTCTTTGTGATGAGTGCAATGGCCTTTGCCGGTGCTTTGATTATGCTTTGGAAGTTGAAACCCCTGGGCTTCCATCTCTATACAATATCTCAGATCTACGGCTTCTGTGTGCTCAACCTTATCATAGGTGGAAAACTGGCAATGGGCTGGAATGAAATCATTTGGACGATAATGATTGTTATAGTTTATGCTTTGCAATTGCGTTTCATACAGCATCTTAATGATGCTTCAGAACAAAAGGAAAAGCAAACGGATATGGACAATAATAATGACATTGACTTAGAAAATAATGAATAGAAACGACTTTAGAATCTTAGATCAGAAGGTATATAAGAAACCCTTAATTTATTTTGACAATGCGGCAACCACGCAAAAGCCACAAGAGGTAATTGATGCTTTGTCGGAATACTACGAAACCATCAACAGCAATATCCATCGCGGGGTTCATTGTCTGAGTCAACAGGCAACCAACGAGTTTGAGTTGGCACGTAAAACGGTGCAACAGTTTATTAACGCAAAGCACGATTACGAGGTCGTCTTTACACGTGGAGCTACTGAATCTATCAACTTGGTGGCTCATTCGTTTGGTAGAACCTTTATTAAGGAAGGCGATGAGATCATTATCTCCGAGATGGAACACCATTCCAACATTGTGCCTTGGCAATTTTTATGCGAGGATCGTGGGGCTGTGCTGAAGGTGATTCCGTTTGATGATGAGGGCGTCTTGTGTGTGGATCAGTTGGAGTCGATGCTTACAGATCGTACAAAGATAGTGGCTGTTACACACGTGTCCAATACGTTAGGAACAATCAATCCTATTGAGGAAATCATACGTATTGCCCATTCGCATAACGTGCCAGTGATGGTGGATGGTGCGCAGGCCGTTGCACATACCCGCGTGGATGTACAAGCCCTCGACTGCGATTTCTATTGTTTTTCGGGGCACAAGATGTATGCCCCAATGGGTATTGGCATTATGTATGGCAAGGAAGAATGGCTCAACCAGATGAAACCATACCAGGGCGGGGGCGAGATGATCAGCACGGTTACTTTCGAAAAGACCACTTACAACGATTTGCCTTTCAAATTTGAGGCTGGCACACCGGCCGTAGGCGATGTGATAGGCTTGAGAAAAGCAGTTGAATATATGCAACGTATTGGTGTTGAAAACATTGCATTGTACGAAGAAGGACTAAGACGTTATTGTACCAATCGTTTAGCAGAACTCGGAGATATCCGTTTTATTGGCACCGCTCCTGCAAAAGCTGCCGTCGTTTCTTTCCTGGTGGGCAATAGTCATCCTTACGATGTGGGCGTCCTCCTCGATCATCAGGGCGTTGCTGTTCGTACCGGACATCATTGTACTCAGCCGATTATGGACCACTTCCACATACCGGGAACTGTTCGCGCCTCTTTCGCTATCTATAATACCACGGAAGAAATCGATGCCTTTATCCAGGCTGTTGAACGTGCGAAAGGCATGTTGATGTAGCACTAATTTTATATAAAATGGAAAAAAAGATCTCACGGATTGTCAAGTTGATTATTAGATTGCTGATAGGAGCTTTCTTTATCTCAACAGCTGTCTTGAAGTTGCTGTCTTTAGATCATTTTGAAATCTATATCTATAGTTTCAAATTGTTTGGCTATGCGTTCAGCACTTTCGTCGCCCGTTGTGTTATCGCAGCAGAATTGTTGCTGGGCTCGTTGCTGATTGCCCGTATTCTTTACAAACCAGCCTGGTGGTGTACGATGGCTATGATGTTGGGATTCACAGGCTTGCTTGTTTATACAGCCCTGTTTCGTAATGATGCCAATTGTCATTGTATGGGCGACTTTGTGCAGCTGAATCCGGCTTGGTCTATTGTTAAAAATGTGGTGACAATAGCCTTACTGTTGTGTATACGCAAGGAAAAAGAGATCCGCTTTAGAGGTAAAGTATGGGTAACTGTTGCCTTGATTGTGGCTGCCTTGGGCGTTCCGTTTGCACTTTTCCCAATGGACGCCGTGTATAAGAACATCGACAAGAAGGAGATGTCGTGGAATCCAAAACAGTTCGACTTGTTGTTGCAGGATTCTTTGGTACAACCTTTGTCTTTGGATGAAGGTAAACGTATCATCGGTTTTTTGTCTTCAGAATGTCAGTATTGTCAGACCAGTGTGATGAAGATTCAAAATATTTTTTCTAATAATAACATAGATATTAGTAACTTGCATTTCTTCATTATGGGAAATGATCGTTCTGTACAATATTTCAAGGAGTCGACGGGAACGGAGGAATATGCCTATTCTTCCATTAATCCGTATGTGGAATTGAACATAACGCAAGGGGCTCTTCCATTATATCTGTTTCTACAGGATGGAAAAGTTGTCAAGGTCTTGAATCTCAGAATGCTGGACGATAAGTCGGTGCTTTCTTTTTTCAAATAAAAATAGAAAATGAAAAAGATTAAAATTACGCTCAAAGAGCTGAAAATAAAAGAATTGTATGAATTCTATTTGCAATACGGATTTGATCATACGGTAGGCGATATTGCACATATGATGAAAATTGAGCGTAAGACTTTCTATAACCGTTATCAAGGTAAGGAACAATCCATAGAGATGGTCCTTGGATATGAGCATCGTCGTTTGAATGATATTTTTAAGGATCGTTTTATGCATTGCAACCATTCGGTAGAGCAGTTGGTTATCTTAATATGGTGTCTTCAGGAGTATTATAGGGAGCGTCGCATTTTCTTCTTATATGATGCTGAAAGGGGGCATTTTTCGTCTGACTATGCTCCTTTCAAGGATGTATTCCAATCTATAGTGGATAAGGGCCGACAATGTTATCACATTCAGGAAGATGTTGATCTTTCAGTATATATAGATTTCTTCTTTTCCAATATACAACGATATATTATGCAAGAGCAAAAACAAACAGGCCTCGTCCGTTATACGCTGTTGCCATTGTTAAACGAACGAGGTCTGGAGTTGTTGGATGAGATGGATATAGATCTCTTATTATCTTAGTTCTTCAACGTGTTCAGCACTTCGGCTACGGCGTCGGGAACGCCAGCAGTGTTTTTGCCACCTGCCGTTGCCAAGGTTGGTTGACCACCACCTCCACCTTGAATGTGCTTACCAGCAGCACGTACCAAGGCTGGAGCGTTGAACTTGCCGGCCAAGTCGTCGGAGATGGCTACTACCAGGTTTGGCTTGTTTTCGAATACACTACCGAATACGATAACGCGGTTTTCGGCTGTACGCAAACTGATGGCAGCTTGGCGTAACATATCGCCCGACATCTCCGTGATCTTTGTGATTACTTGCATACCATTGATCTCTTCAGCGCTGTTTTCCATATCCTTGCAGAAATTGACGATCTGTTGTTTTTCAATTTCTTCCATTTTCTTACGATATTGAGTGTTATCGTCGTTCAACTTCTGGATGGCTTGCAATGGATTGTTGGTGTTGAGCATTTCTCTTACCTGTTTCAGCAGGTTTTGATTTTCGTACATCACCTCTTCGGCAGCAGGTCCTGTAACGGCTTCAATACGACGAACGCCGGCAGCGATGGCGCCTTCGGAAACGATCTTGAAGAGGCCGATGTTACCGGTGGCAGAGGTGTGCGTACCACCACACAACTCGATGGAGTCGCCAAATTGGATGACGCGAACAAGGTTGCCGTATTTTTCTCCAAAGAGGGCCATAGCGCCCATGGCACGTGCCTCATCAATAGGCATGTCCACGTGCTCCTGCAGGGAGATGTTTCTGCGTACCATGTCGTTCACCATCTTCTCAACCTTAACGATTTCTTCGTCGGTTACTTTGGAGAAATGGGAGAAGTCGAAACGCAGACGTTCAGCGGTAACCAGGGAACCCTTTTGCTCTACGTGTGTGCCCAATACGGAGCGCAGTGCGTAGTCGAGCAAGTGGGTAGCGGAGTGGTTGTTAGCGGTAAGTTGACGTTTCTCCACGTTGATTTTGGCGGTGAAGGTTGCGGTGAGATTCTCTGGCAACTTAGCCGTATGATGAATGGTGAGGTTGTTCTCTTTGGTGGTATTGTAGATTTCTACCGTTTCGTTAACGCTTTCCAAAACGCCGGTGTCGCCCACCTGGCCACCAGATTCTGCGTAGAATGGGGTTTGGTCGAGCACGATTTGGTAGAAGGTCTTATTCTTGGCGGTTACCTTTCTGAACTTCACGATCTTGCTTTCGCATTGGTTGTCGCGGTAGCCTACAAAGGTTGTTGGCGTATCCTGCGCAATCAGTTCTTGCCAGTCGTCGGTAGCAACGGCAGCAGCAGCGCGTGAGCGTTCTTTCTGTTGTTGCAAACCGCGTTGGAAACCTTCCATATCTACGTTGAGGTTCTTTTCGGATGCCAACAGTTGGGTAAGGTCGATAGGGAAGCCGTAGGTGTCGAACAACTCAAAGGCGAAGTCGCCGTCAACGACGCCGTTGGTGCCGTTTTTGGAAACGTACTCTTCAAAACGGGCGATACCCTTAGCCAAGGTCTTCAAGAAGGATTGTTCTTCTTCGAGGATGATGCGGCTGCTGAGTTCGCGTTGCTTTTGCAGTTCTGGGAACTGATGTCCCATCTGAGCTACGAGGTCGGCAACGAGCGCAAACATGAACGGTTCTTTGAAATCGAGGAAGGTGAAGCCGTAGCGGATGGCACGGCGCAAGATGCGGCGGATAACGTAGCCCGCACCCGTGTTAGAAGGCAGTTGACCGTCGGCGATGGCGAAGGTGACCGCACGCAAATGGTCGGCCACTACACGCAATGCCACGTCGGTGTCTCTCTTCGCACCGTAGGTGACGTGTGCCTGTTGGGCAATCTTTTGAATGATGGGTTGGAAAACGTCGGTGTCGTAGTTCGACTTCTTGTTCTGAACAGCCATGCAGAGACGTTCAAAGCCCATGCCGGTATCCACGTGCTTGTTGGCCAACGGTTTCAGTTCGCCGGAGGCGATACGGTTGTATTGCATGAACACGAGATTCCAGATCTCGATGACCAGGGGGTTGTCTTTGTTCACGAGGTCGCGACCCGGCACCTGGGCGCGTTCGGCATCGTCGCGAAGGTCGATGTGGATTTCGGAACATGGACCACACGGACCGGTGTCGCCCATTTCCCAGAAGTTGTCTTTCTTGTTGCCTTTGAGGATGCGGTCTTCAGGAAGGTGGGTCTTCCAGAAGTCGTAAGCCTCTTGGTCGAAGGCAGTACCGTCTTTTTCGTCGCCCTCGAAAACGGTGGCATAGAGACGGTTTTTGTCGAGTTTCATTACTTCGGTGAGGAACTCCCAACCGTAGTCGATGGCCTCTTTTTTGAAGTAGTCGCCAAACGACCAGTTGCCGAGCATCTCGAACATGGTGTGGTGGTAAGTGTCGCGACCTACCTCTTCGAGGTCGTTGTGCTTACCAGACACGCGGAGACACTTCTGCGAGTCGGCCACGCGCGGAAATTCCGCCGGGTTGTTGCCCAAAAAGATGTCTTTAAATTGATTCATACCCGCATTGGTAAACATCAAGGTCGGGTCGTTTTTGATTACCATCGGTGCAGATGGTACGATATGATGGTCTTTGGATTCAAAGAATTTCAAAAAAGCAGCACGAATTTCTGTTGAGGTCATAATACTTTAATTTTTAAGGGCGCAAAGATAGGAAAAAAAGCGGTAGGCAGTAAGCAAAAAGCAGTAAGCAGTAGGCGGAAAGCTAAAGGTAGTAAGCAGAAAGCAGTTTGAAAAAAATTATTTTTATCAGACATCTTTTTAACCCTAAAATATTATGAGAAAACTTTTTCTTACAATCCTATGGATACTGGGAGCAATTATGTTTGTGGATGCGCATAGTGGATATTGTAGTCTGTAGCGCCACCATCGGCATTTCGTTCCGGTAACCAGGGAAATGCCAATCACAGAAGATTCATACTATTGCTAAGCGAATAGCGTTAATTTTGTAGTTGCGTATATTTTGCTATTTTTGCCGCTTTATGAAAAGAGTCCTCTGTTACATCCTGTTGGCCTTCGTGGGTATGACGAGTTTTGCGCAAAAGAACTCGGAATTCCGCTTTTGGGAGGATTCTTTGATTACCTTGCGCGACCAGGTGATGAACGAACCTGATGAAACCTCGCGGCTGGCTCTGAATGAGGAGTTTATGACGCTCTTGGAGGAAGTACTGCAAATGCCCAACTCGTTTAAACACGCCTGGGACTCCGTCCGGAATTTTGCTGTATTGGCTTCCCCCGACCAGGTGTTTAAAATCTTTACCTGGTATGTGGTGAAAAACGATTACTCCGTCGAGAATTTCGGTTTCGTGCAAGTCTATAACGAAGGAAGAAAGAAGTTCGTGCTCTTCCCTCTGTACGATAAACGCAGCACCATCGATTACCCCAAAACCCAGATCGGAAACCACAACCGCTGGTATGGCTCCGTTTATTACAAACTTATTCAAACCAAAGAAAAAAATCTAACCTATTATACATTGTTGGGATGGAATGGCAATAACTTGTTTACCAACCAAAAGGTGATAGAGATTCTCCATTTCAACAAGGAGATGACACCCATCTTTGGTGCCCGCATGTTTAAAAACTATCCCGAGAAGGTAAGTCGTGTGATTTTCGAATATTCCAAAAATGCCACGCTGCACCTTAACTACGAAGAACAAGAGTACGAGGTGAGTACGGGCAAATATAACCCGAAAACCCACCAGACCGACTTCAAACGTATGAGCTGTCCAATGATCATCTTCGACGAGTTGATACCCATGGAAGAGGGGATGAAGAGTGCCGCCTACATGGTGCCCGAATCCAGTTTGAACCAGGGCTTCGTGGAAGAGGATGGCAAGTGGTTGTTTATGCCCTCCGTGCGTGGCTCCAATCCCGACAAGGTGAAACCGAATTACGAACATAAACCTCGACAAATCTATAATCCTAAAGCATCATAGTTATGAGTACTTTATACCCATTCTTATTTGACCCTATTTTGAAAGAAAAAATCTGGGGCGGCAACCGCTTGGAAACCGTGCTCCGCCATAAGGCCATGAACCATTGCGGTGAAAGCTGGGAGGTGTCGGGCTTGGTAGGCGACGAGTCGGTGATAGCCAACGGCTTCCTGGCTGAGAACAACCTCAACGAGTTGCTGGAGATCTACATGACGGATTTGGTAGGTGAAAAGAACTATGAGAAATATGGACTGGGGTTCCCGTTGCTGATTAAGTTCATCGATGCCAACGACAACCTGTCGGTGCAGGTACACCCTGACGATGAACTGGCAAAACGTAAATATGGTCAAAGTGGCAAGACGGAGATGTGGCACGTGATTGCCGCTGAACCGGGCGCTGGCCTCTATGTGGGCTTTAACCAGAAGGTGACCAAAACCCAGTATGTGAAGGCCGTGGAAGAGGGAACGCTCGCCGAACTGCTCAAGTTCTACCCCGTACAACCGGGCGATACGTTCATGATTCCGGCAGGCACTGTACACGCTATCGGCAAGGGCGTGCTCCTCGCTGAAATCCAACAACCCTCCGATGTCACCTTCCGCATCTTCGACTGGAACCGCGTGGACGACGAGGGCAACCCCCGCGAACTGCATACTGCCGAAGCCCTGGAAGCCATCGACTTCGACCTCAACCTCGGCACCTTCAAGGTGGACTACAAACCCGAGCTCAACAAGACTATACCCCTGGTGCATTCCGAATACTTCAACACAAACCTCATCGAGTTTGACCAAGTGCTGACCAAGTCGTTCGCACAAATCGACTCGTTTGTAATCTATATGTGCCTGGAAGGCTTCATGCATCTGGAATACGGGGATGAACATATCGTATTCAAGACCGGCGACGTGGTGTTGATTCCGGCGGAAATGGAAGAGGTTACCTTTGTTCCGGGCGAGAACGCCCGCATGCTTGAGGTGTATTGTTAATGGGTGACTTTCGTTTCAAACAGTTTGCGCTCTCCCATGAACGCAGCACGTTGAAGATCGGCACGGATGCACTGCTGCTGGCCACGCTGACCGACGTGGGCAACGCACAGTCTCTGCTCGACATAGGCTGCGGCTGCGGGGTGGTGGCGTTCTGCTTGGCACAGAAACTGTCCGCCCGCACACAACACCCCCTTATCTACGGCATTGACCCCGACGAGGACTCCATCGCCGAATGCCGTGATAATGCTTCCCGCTTCCCGCTGCTCGCCCCCCAGTGCTTCCACTTTGTGCCCACACGCCTGCAAGAGTTTGTGCCCTCGGCTCCCGGACCCTTCGACTTGGTTGTCTCCAACCCGCCTTTTTTTGGCAACGACCTCAAACCCTCCACCACAGCCCGCCTCAAAAGCAAACACCGCGATGGACAACTCCCTTTCCCCGAATTGCTTGATGGGGTATGCCAACTGCTCCATCCGGAGGGCCGCTTTGTCGTAATATTGCCGTACATTGAGGGGGAAGCGTTCCACCGCATGGCGTGCGAACGGCTGCATGGCGTGCGTCGTGTGTTTATCCGTCCAACCCCCACCAAGCCCTTTCATCGTGTGGTGCTGGAATATGCCCTTCGGCCCGTTGCCCCCCTCGTAGAACACGAACTCACCATCCGGGATGCCCAGAACCGATACACCCCGGCCTACGCCCACCTTGTTCACCCTTTTCTACAGAATAGTAACCCCTAACACGCTCCCGCTCTACTGCCCTTTAACCCCGTAACATGAAAAAACCACTCCTTTTCCTCACCCTCTTTATGGGTGTAACATTTTTCCTTAATGCACAAAGTACCATATCGCTCACCTTCACAGGACAGAAACAAGATCATACCTGGTTGAAGCTCAGCATGGTGGAGGTGGAAAACCTCACCCGCAATTGGTGCGACACGCTCTATTATCCCGACACGGTTTACTATGTAGGCAGTGTGGGGGTACACAGCCCGGCGCAGACCTCCGGGGTGCAACTTCTCCCCAACATGCCCAACCCTTTTGAGGGAACCACGGAGTTTGTGTTGCAACTGTTGAAGTTGCAACCGGTGGTGCTCGAGATATACGATCTTAATGGAAAACCCGTGACACGCTGGCATGCCCAACTGCCGCCGGGACAGCACCGTTTTCGTGCCTCCCTGGGTATGCCCCAAGCCTATTTGCTGAAGGCAACTACCCCTGACGGCACTGCGCACATCAAAATGGTGAACGTGGGGAAGGGGAGGGACAACACGATCGAGTATGTGGGCGAAAACCTGTCGATGACGTTGCCGCTCGACGATAAAGGCGCTTGTCCCTATCCGTTTTCCTTGAACGACTCGATGCGCTATGTGGGCTATGTCTATCTGGCGGGTAATTTCTTTGGAGAATATCATGCCAGCAATCCTATTGTGCAACAACAAACCGGAAACGAAACCTTGACGTTCACGATTCCCATTCCGGTGCAGCGCGTAACCACCCTGAATGCCACCAGCGTTGGAACAACCTCGGCCGTGTTCAATGGCAACTGCTATGGCAATGAAAACTATATTCTGGAAAAAGGGTTCTATTATGGAATAGATTCCAATGCGTTGCTATCTCAGGTCACTTCCTCCACGTACTATGACGAGGAGTTCAATGCGGCCTGTTACGATTTGCTACCCAACAGTCGCTATTACTATAGGGCTTATCTGAACACCATCTCTGGCACTATCCTTGGAGCGGTGAAATACTTTGATACAGAAGACACGCTGGCTTGTCCAACTTCTGTGGTGGACTACGATGGTAATGTTTACAACACGGTGTTGATAGGCAGCCAGTGTTGGATGAAGGAGAATCTGAAAACGACGCACTACAGCAACGGAACCTTCGTGGAGATGGGAACCGTTGCGTCGCCGGATGAGCCATCGCGCTTTTTCCCCAACAACGATAGCACACGTGTGGGGAGTTATGGTTACCTGTATAATTGGCGGGGTGCGCTGGGTACGGAAACCGAGTCGTTTGCCAATCCGAGTGGGGTGCAGGGCATCTGTCCTGCGGGCTGGCACTTGCCCAGCAGTGGCGAGTGGAACGACCTGGTAGCCTTTGTAAGTGTGTACCCTGCCTATCAGTGTCAAACCGAACAATATAGTGTGGGCAAGGCGCTGGCTTCCACCACGGGATGGGCGCAAAGTCCTTATTCTGGAGAGGTGGGTTGTGCGCCGTCCACCAACAATGCAACGGGATTCTCGGCACTCCCGGCCGGCTATGGTGGCGTGTCAAACTACGGTAACTTCGGCGAAGTTGCCGACTTCTGGTCTTCGTCGCGCTACTACCAATGTGGACTGCCCGCCTCCATGTATTTTGAACTTAGCTACCAAAGTCTCTACCTCGACAACCACCAGTGTATCGGGTACGAAGGATATTCTGTTCGTTGTGTCTATAATCGTTAGATTCTACGCCCTTTTTTCCTATCTTTGCCGCCCCAAAATTTCGAACAAAAAAATAACAATTATATGGAAAGATTATCAAGTAGAGTAACCAAAATGGCCGCATCCGAAACGTTGGCCATGACTGCCCTCGCACGCGAGTTGAAAGAAAAAGGTAAGGACGTTATCAGCCTTAGCATTGGCGAACCCGATTTTAACACTCCTGAGGATGTTAAGACCTATGCTAAACAAGCTATCGATGATAATTTTACCCACTATCCTCCAGTGCCTGGCTATGCAGACCTTTTGAAAGCCATCAGCAACAAGTTCAAACGCGACAACGGTCTGGATTACGGCACCAACCAAATCGTCGTTTCTACGGGTGGTAAACAAGCCATCTACCAAGTGGTTATGGCTTTGGTAAACCCAGGCGACGAGGTGATTATTCCAACCCCATATTGGGTTTCCTACCGTGCTATTGCCGAAATGGCTGAAGGCAAATGCGTGTATGTTCCTGCCAAGTTGGAAAACGATTTCAAGATCACTCCGGAACAACTCGAAGCTGCCATCACCCCGAAAACCAAACTGATGATGTTCAGCAGTCCTTCCAACCCAACCGGTATGGTTTACACCAAGGAAGAACTTCGCGCGCTGGCTGAAGTGATTGCAAAACACCCTCAGATGATGGTGATGTCGGACGAAATCTACGAACACATCAACTTCGTAGGCGGTCACGAAAGCATTGCTCAATTTGATTTCATTAAAGACCAGGTGATCACCGTTAATGGTGTGGCTAAGGGTTTTGCCATGACCGGCTGGCGTATCGGTTTCATCGGCGCTCCGGTTGACGTGGCTAAGGCTTGCAACAAGTTGCAAGGACAAATCACCTCTGCTACCGGTTCCATCTCCCAGCGGGCTGCTTTGCGCGCCATGGAACTCGACCCTAAAACGTCTGAGGATATCATCAACATGCGCAATATCTTCAAACAGAGAAGAGACCTCGTATATGCGCTGTTGCAAGAGATTCCGGGCTTTGAAGTATGTCTGCCACAGGGCGCCTTCTACTTCTTCCCGAAGGTGAAATCCTTGTTTGGAAAAAATGTTCCAGCCGATTCAGAGTTTGCTAAAGAGTACGGTAAAACTACCATTGCCGATTCTAAAGACCTGGCATTCTACTTCTTGCTCGATGCTGGCGTATCCTTGGTACAAGGTAGTGCCTTTGGCGATGAAGACTGCATCCGTCTTTCCTATGCAACGTCGGAAGACAAGTTGAAAGAGGCATGCCGCCGCATCAAGGCTGCCGTTGAAGCACTGAACTAAAACGTCTTACGAGATATAGAAAAAAAGCGTTCTGATGACGAATGGTTGTCGGAACGCTTTTTTATGCGTACAAGATGATGTTTCTTTGGGCGGCCCGGCTCCTAACGTCGCCGTCACGCTTTTCAGGGGTTCCGTGCTCGCTGCACTTTCCGCCCGGGTTGGAGATTCCGCAGCACTGCGTTTGCGGAATGGGGCGATGCGTGCACGGGACAGAACCTAATGGGCGGCGGCAAATCGCATCATACCATTGCACACGCGTGGCGCCGCCGCCCATTCCTATTTTCCCACCCGCCCGCGCACCCCATTCCGCGAGTTTGCACAGCAAACG